>NZ_JBVJHF010000006.1:0-65992 GCF_055586945.1 Kribbella sp. NPDC048837 | reverse complement strand
CCGGGTCGGCTCTGCGCGGGTTGGTGGCGGTTGGTTCTGGATGGGCCTCAGAGGCTGTTGCGTGCCTGCGTGCCAGAGGTACGGCGGGTGCTTGAGGCTAGGGGGTTGAGGATGGGGGGAGGCGCCAGCCGGAGTCGGTGGGGTGGATGAGGTCTAGGTCTGCGAGGGTTTCGAGGCAGGCTTGGGTGGTGGGGAGGTCCAGGCCCGCGGTGGTGGCGATTCGGGTGGCGGGGGCGGGGTGGATGACGGGGACGGCGTCCAGGGTGCGGCGGAGGTCGTGGTCGAGGTCGTCGGTGATGGTTCTGGGGGCTTGCGGGTACGACGTGAGGCGGGTGCCCAGCGGGGAGATCGCTTCGATGATGTCGGCAACGTTGGTGACGAGTACGGCGTCTCGTTCACGGACCAGCAGGTGACTGCCTTCGGACATGCGTGAGGTGACCGGGCCTGGTACGGCGAGGACGGCGCGACCGCATTGCTCGGCCCAGCCGGCGCTGTTGAGGGCACCGCTGCGTACGGCGGCTTCGATCACGACTGTGCCGAGTGTGCCGGCCGCGATGAGTCGGTTGCGGGCCAGGAACCGGAGCCTGGTCGGTGAACATCCCGGTGGCAGTTCGCTCACCACCAACCCGTCCTCGACGATCCGGCTGAACAGCGCGGAGTTCCGCTTCGGATAGCTGACGTCGACCCCGCACGCCAGCACCGCAATGGTCGGCCCTCCGGCCGCGAGAGCGCCTCGGTGGGCCGCCGCGTCGATCCCGAAGGCGCCGCCGGACACGACGGTGACGCCGTTCTCCGTGAGTCCCGCGGACAGCTCCGCCGCGACATGTTCGCCGTACGACGAACACGCACGAGCGCCGACCATCGCGACGGACCGGGCGAGCGCCCGCCCGAGATGTGCCGGCCCCCGGACCCACAGGCCGAACGGCACACCGGCTCGGCGACTCAGCTGGCCGGCGTCCGCGAGGATCTCCACCTGCTCCGGCCACTCGTCGTCCCCGGGAATCACAAACCGTGCCCCGGCCGCGGCCGCACGCTCCAAGTCCCGCTCGGGGTCAGCCTCCGCCAGCCGAGTAGACCACCGCTCCGTCCCAAGAGCCCGCTGCCGCAGCAACTCCCAGATCTCCAGCACTCCCAACCCGTCGAACGCCTTCAACGCAGCCAGATCCCCAGGCTCCACCACCCGAGACAACCCCACCCGAGCCAACCTCTCCCCGTCATCCCCGCCACCCACCGCCCCCAGCCACATGCCACCCGATCCGCCTTCCCCACCCACCTCCTCCACCTCAACCTCCACGTCCCCAGCGCCGCTCTCCCCGCCCAACCAAGCGCTCTGCTCCAGCACACCTTCTGCAAGAGCTGGGGTTTCACGGACGCCTCGTGTGTTGGCTGCGGAAGTCTTGTCGGGTGGTGGAGGAGTGGTGGGGGTGAGGGCTGCGGTGGTTGTGGGGCGGGGGCGTGGGGTGGTTGCGAGGTGGTCGGGGGTGGTGGTGCAGGTGGGGGTCATTTTGGGGTTCCTTTGAGGGGGCGGGTGTCGGTTCGGGGTGTCAGGGGTTCGCCGGTGCGGAGTTGGAAGGCTTGGTGGGTTAGGTCGACGGTGGGTTGGGGGATGCCTTCGAGGTCCGCCAGGGTCCAGGCGAGGCGGACTACGCGGTCAAAGCCGCGGGCGGTGATGCGGCCGGCGGAGTAGAGGTCTTCGAGGAGTTTGTGGCTCGGGGTGTCGAGGGGATAGTCGCGGCGTAGGACCGGGCCGGGGACTTCGCTGTTGAGGATCCAGGAGGTGTCGCGGTAGCGGTGTGCCTGGCGGTCGCGGGCCGCCCCCACCCGAGCGGCGACGACCGCGGTGGACTCCGGCTTCTCGTCGTCGCTGATGCCGCGGGCGGCGGGCAGGATCTGGCGTTGGATGTCGAGGCGGTCCTTGATCGGGCCGCTGATGCGTTGCCGGTAGCGTGCGAGCACCTGAGGAGTGCAGTTGCAGATCCCTTGGTTCGTCCCGGAGAGGCCGCAGGGACAGGGATTGGCCGCGAGGACGAGCATGAAGCGGGCGGGGAACTTGGCCACCGCGGCCGATCGGTGCACCTCGATGTAGCCCGACTCGAGTGGCTGGCGGAGCGTGTCGAGGGTGAGTGGGTGCATCTCGGGGGCCTCGTCGATGAAGAGGATCCCGCGGTGCGCGCAGCTGATGGCTCCGGGACGCGGCATCCCCGAGCCGCCGCCGACCAGGCTCGACAGCGACGCCGTGTGGTGCGGCGCGATGAACGGCGGACGGACGACGAGCTCGGCCTCGCCGGTCAGCAGCCCGGCCAGCGAATGCACCGCCGACACTTCCAGAGAGTCGTCTGTGCTCAGGTCGGGCATCAGTCCGGCGAGCCGCTCCGCCAGCATCGTCTTGCCGGATCCCGGTGGCCCGTGCAGGAACAGATGATGCCCGCCGGCGGCCGCGGCCTCGATCGCTCGCCGTCCCTCGCGCTGGCCGATGACGTCGTCGAGATCGACCTCGGGAACCCGGGTCAGCGACTCGGACAACAGTCGCGGCTCGGCGCGTGGCGGGGCCTCGTCCGGGATCTCGATCCCGCGCAACAGCGCGAGGACCTGCCGCAGCGACCGCACGCCGTACACCTCGATGCCGGGGACCAGGCGGGCCTCGCCCGAGTTGAGCTCGGGGACGACGATGCGGTCGAAGTTCGCGCGGGCGGCGGCCAGCGTCATCGCCAGGGCGCCACGGACCTCACGGATCCGGCCGTCGAGCCCCAGCTCGCCGATGATCGCCGTCTGCCGGAGCACGCCGGGCTCGATCACACCAGCTGCCGTGAGCAAGGCGAGCGCGATCGCGACGTCGTAGTGAGAACCGGTCTTGGGCAAGGTCGCCGGCGAGAGTCCGATGGTGACCTTGCGGTCCGGGAATCGCTCGCCGCTGTTCACGACCGCGGCACGGACTCGATCACGAGCCTCGGACAGTGACGCGTCCGGGAGGCCAATCAGAGTCGTCTTCGGCAGGCCCTGCGCGATGTCTGCTTCGACCTCGACCAGATGCCCTTCCAGGCCGACCAGCGCCACCGACCACGTCTGTGCGAGCGCCATCAGGCCGCACCACGCACGTGGTCGACGGTCGGCGGCGTGTTCTGGTCGAAGAGGACCGAGATGATGTCGATCCGGATCGCCGCGGGTCTGAGCTGGTGGGCCTGCAGCCAGCGGCCGGCCAGCTTCCGGAGCGTGGTGAGCTTCCGGTAGGTGATCGACTCCAAGGGGCTGCCGTAGTTCAGCCCGCGGCGGGTCTTCACCTCACAGATGACGAGCGTGTCGCCTTCCCGCGCGACGATGTCGATCTCGCCCAGCTCGCAGCGCCAGTTGCGCTCGAGCACGGCGAAACCGTGCGCGGTGAGATACCTCGCGGCGAGATCTTCGCCGTACCGCCCGACTACGTTCCTGGTCCGCATCGATGACCACCTCCGACACAGAACATGCCGGGATCAGGCCACGATTTCGGACCTCACTTTTCGCCTGTGGACAACGATCCGGAGATGGATGCCCTAGGCAGTCAAGTACGAGGGTCAGTTCCGCATGTGCTTGCCGCGCGTCGGCTTCTGCTGTTGCTGGGGCGGCGTGCGGACCGCGCGCAGTTCGTTCGGCCGGGTGTCCTGGTCGTGCCGGATCGCCTGCAGGCCGCCGGTCCCCGGGTCCGTGTCGCCGATGTCGAAGTCCCAGCTGTCCTCGTTCGCGAGGCGGCTGTGCCAGCGCCCGTACAGGCCGTAGATCGCCAGGCCGATCGCCATCCAGATGCCGAACTTGGTCCAGGTGCTCGTTTTGAGGTTGAGCATCAGCCACAGCGTCGCGGCCAGCGACAGCAGTGGGATCAGCGGCACCATCGGCACCCGGAAACCGCGCTCCAGGTTCGGCTCGGAGCGGCGCAGGGTGAGCACGCCGACCGCACAGAACGCGAAACAGAACAGGGCGCCGATGACCAGCAACTCCTCCAGGTCGAGCACCTTCGGATAGAGCGTCAGCAGCAGGGCGGCGAAGCCGGCGGCAGCCGCGGCGCGGGCGGGGGAGGAGTACACCCGGCTGACTCGGCCGAGGCTCTTCGGCAGCAGGCCGTCACGGCCCATGTTGAACAGCACGCGACTCTGCGCGATGAGGACCACCATGATCACGGTCATCAACGCCAGTAGAGCGCCTAGATTGACCACTTTCGCGGCCCAGCCGACGCCGACTGCCGCTAGCGCTTCGGAGACCGGCGCGCTGCCGCCCAGCTTGCCGTACGGGCGCATGCCGACCAGGACGACGGCCATCGCGATGTAGAGGATCGTGACGGCGCCGACACCGAGCAGCATGCCCTGCGGAACCGTCTTGCGCGGGCTGCGCGCGTCCTCGGACGCGGTCGCGATCAGGTCGAAGCCGATGTAGGCGAACACGATCGAGCTGGCCGCGGTGAAGATGCCCATCACGCCGAACGAGCCGAACGACGAGTCCAGGATCCAGCCGAGCAAGGTCGGGCTGGCGGTCGCGGGCGCGGCCCGGGCCATCGGCACGAACGGGTGGTAGTTGTCCGCGCTGACGTGCGCGGCGCCGACGATCACGACCAGCAGGATCACGGCGACCTTCGCGATCACCACGACCGTCAGCACCCGGGACGACAGCTTGGTCCCGGTCACGATCATGGCGGTCAGGATCAGCAACAGCAGTGGAGCGACGAGGTTGATCTCGGCTGCGGGGCCGAAGTACTTCGCCACGCCGTCGGGCAGCGTCACGCCGAACCCGTCCAAGGTGGCCAGGAAGTACGCCGACCAGACGCGGGCGACGATGGCGGCCGCGGTGACGAGCTCGAGCACGAGCGCCCAGCCGACCAGCCAGGCCCACATCTCGCCGAAGGTCACATAGCTGAACGTGTACGCGCTACCGGAGACCGGAATCGTGGACGACAACTCGGCGTAACAGGCCGCGGCCAGCACACAGACGATCGCGGCGATCACGAACGACACGATGACGGCCGGTCCGGCGACGTTGGCCGCCTGGACGCCGCTGATGCTGAAGATGCCGGACCCGATCATCACGCCCAGGCCAAGTACAACCAGGTCGCGACGACCGAACAAGCGCGGCAGACGGTGCCGCGCGTCCTCGACTCGAGTGAACGCCGACTCGACCGGCAATCGCCGGCCTACGGTCTGTCCGTTCGCTGAGGGGGCCATGGTCAGGGGTGCCTCCGTTGCTACTAGGGCAATCGGGCCGAACAGTAGTCGACCGTCGGGCTATCGACCAGACCTCCTCTCTTCGACCCCCGCGCGGTGGCTTGCGATGCGAGGTCTGCTCGCGCATCGTCAAGGCATGACGCCGGACGATGTCAGTGGGAACCGCTCCTGGCCGGAGGGTTTCGCTACGTTACTGGCTGACTACGAACGGCATCTGACGGCGGAAAGAGACCTCAGCACTCACTCGGTCAGAGCCTACCGTGGAGATGTCGCGGATTTACTCGAACATTTGATTCGGCTTGGTCACGATGATCTCGAAGATCTCGACATCCGCGGGCTGCGATCCTGGCTGGCCAAGCAGCAGAGTCTCGGGAAGTCCCGGAGCACGATGTCGCGCCGGGCGACGGCCGCGCGGGTCTTCACCGCGTGGGCCCAGCGCACCGGCCGGATCAGCACGGATCCGGGCGCGCTGCTGGCCAGTCCGCGGCCGCACAAGACCCTGCCCGGCGTCCTGGGGCAGGCCGACACACGAGCCGTGCTGGATGCGGCCGCCGTCGCCGCGGACGACGGCAGCCCGGTCGGGCTCCGCGATCTCGCGATCATGGAGCTTCTCTACGCGACCGGTATCCGCGTCGGCGAGCTCTGCGCCCTCGACATCGACGACATCGACACCTCGCGCCGCGTCGTCCGGGTCTTCGGCAAGGGACGCAAGGAACGCTCGGTCCCGTACGGCGTTCCGGCCGCCGAGGCCATCCGCCGGTGGCTGGCCGAGGCCCGCCCGCAGCTGGTCCGGCAGGGCAGCGGTCCGGCGGTCTTCCTGGGTGCTCGTGGCGGCCGCATCGATCAGCGAGCGGTACGACGCCTCGTCCACGAACGGATCGCGGTAGTCGACGCGCCGGATCTGTCGCCGCACGGCCTCCGGCACACGGCTGCTACCCATCTGCTCGAAGGCGGAGCCGACCTCCGGAGTGTCCAGGAACTGCTCGGGCACGCATCGCTGGCGACGACGCAGATCTACACCCACATCTCGACCGACCGGCTCCGCCGGGCCTACGAACAGGCGCATCCTCGGGCCTGATCCCGGGCCGCGATCGAGTGTGGATGCGGCGCGGTGGTAGGGCGATGGGGCAGACTGCGGAGCATGCGGGTTTCGGCGAAGTCTGACTATGCGTTGCGAGCTCTGATCGAGATCACCCAGCGGTGGGTGGCGAGCGACCCGTCGGTGGTGTCGGCCGAGGAACTCAGCCGCGCGCAGGGGATTCCGCACGGCTTCCTGCAGGGGATCCTCGCCGACCTCCGTCGGGCCGGTGTGCTGGTGAGTCAGCGCGGGCAGTCGGGCGGGTGGCGACTGGCCGTGGACCCGAACGAGATCACGGTCGCCGACGTGATGCGCGCCGTGGACGGACCGATCGTGAGTATCTCCGGCGTCCGGCCCGAGAGCGTCGCGTACAACGAGCGGGCCGTCGTCCTGCAGCGCGTCTGGATCGCCGCCCGCGCCAGCCTGCGCGACGTGCTCGAGCACACCACGCTCGTCGACCTCGCCAAGAACAAGCTCCCGGCCGGCGTCGAGCGCCGCTCCCGCGACGAGGACGCCTGGCAGGCGCGCGTCCCCGGCAGCTGAGTCTCGCGCTCGGCTGCGACCGTTGCTACAGTGGCGACTTATATAAGTCGTGACTAAAGGAGGATGTCGATGGCCGGTCAGAAGATCACTACGTTCCTGATGTTCGAGGGCGGAGCCGAGGAGGCGATGAACTTCTACCTGTCGCTCTTCGACGACGCCGAGGTCCTCGCGATCACTCGGTACGGCGCGGAAGGGCCGGGTGCCGAGGGATCGGTCATGCATGCCACCTTCGCGGTGGCGGGCCAGCAGTTCATGTGCAGCGACAGCTATGTGCACCATCAGTTCTCCTTCACGCCGTCGGTGTCGCTGTTCGTCGACTGTGCGGACGAGGCCGAGCTCGAGCGGCTGTACGCCGCGCTGTCCGAGAAGGGTGCGACGCTGATGCCGCTCGGGGAGTACGGGTTCAGCCGGAAGTTCGGGTGGGTCAATGACCGGTACGGGGTGTCGTGGCAGCTCAATCTGGCTGCCTAGTGGCGCCTGATCATCAGTCCGGCGGTCAGCATCAGGGCTGCGGTGGCGCCGACAATGGCCGTGGCTGTTCGCTGCCCGGCCGGTGAGCCGGCGGACGAGCTGGCCCGTGATGGCGCGCTAACGCGCACGGCTTGCGGCGACGGTTGAGGCGGTGGTTCTGCCCGGGGTGGCGAGTCGGTGCTGAGTGGGAGCAGGCGGACCGGGCGGTTGGGAACCAGGCTGAGCGGGTTGAGGTACTGCCGGCCCTGGATCAGACCCCAGTGGAGGCATGTCGCGGGTCGGCAGTGAGAGCCGGCGGCGGAGAGGCGGCCGATGACTGATCCCGCCGTCACCGCGGTGCCGACCGTGACGGCCGGCACCACCGGCTCATACGTCGTACGCCTGGGGCCGGTGGCGACCGTGATCACGCCGCGGCCCGCGAGGGGACCGGCGTACGTGATCGTGCCGGCGGTGGCCGCGAGGACGGGCTGGCCGGGGGAGCCGGCCAGGTCGACGCCGCGGTGGCCGGGGAGCCACGGTTTGGCCGGGAGCTCGAAGCCGCGGACGACCTGCGGCCGCGGCTGGAGCGGCCAGACCGCCGCCGGCCGCACGGGTGGCGGCGCCGCGGGTGGCGGGGCTGGGGTGGTGGGTGGCGAGGGGCTGAGGGCCAGGGAGGCGGCCAGGAGGATGAGGTTCATACCCTGGAAGATGCCGTCGTGACGGGGTGGTCGCGGACGGTGAGTTCGAGGCTGTGGACAACCGGTGGCCGGTTCGCGTTCGGCGGGGGTGGTCCCGTACACTTCCGGTGGCGTCCCATGTGAGTGGGACGACTACGCATGCCCGCACAACAGCGCGTTTCCTTCGGTCCCGGGACCTCTCGGGTGGTTGCGCACGACGGGCATCAGGTGCGGCGGACCACCCGGTCCGCGGCGAGACAACCGAGAAGTGACCCGGCTGACCGGGTCCGTAGGAGGAACACCTCATGGCCGTCGTGACCATGAAGCAGCTGCTCGAGAGCGGCGTGCACTTCGGGCACCAGACCCGGCGCTGGAACCCGAAGATGAAGCGCTACATCCTGACCGAGCGCAACGGCATCTACATCATCGACCTGCAGCAGTCGCTGTCCTACATCGACCGCGCCTACGAGTTCGTGCGCAGCACGGTCGCGTCGGGCGGGGCGATCCTGTTCGTCGGTACCAAGAAGCAGGCCCAGGAAGCGATCGCCGAGCAGGCGACCCGGGTCGGCATGCCGTACGTGAACCAGCGCTGGCTGGGTGGCATGCTCACCAACTTCCAGACCGTGAACAAGCGGCTCCAGCGGCTCAAGGAGCTCGAGCTCATCGACTTCGACGACGTGGCCGCCTCCGGCGTCACCAAGAAGGAGCTGCTGCAGAAGCGGCGCGAGCACGACAAGCTGCTGAAGACCCTCGGCGGTATCCGCGACATGGCCCGGGTTCCGGCCGCCGTGTGGATCGTGGACACCAAGAAGGAGCACCTCGCGGTCGACGAGGCGCGTAAGCTGAAGCTGCCGATCATCGGCATCCTGGACACCAACTGCGACCCGGACGAGGTCGACTTCCCGATCCCGGGCAACGACGACGCGATCCGTTCGGTCGGCCTGCTGACCCGCGTGGTCGCCGACGCCGTCGCCGACGGCCTGATGGCCCGCTCGGGCCAGGGCGCCGCCGCGGCCGGTGAGGAGCTGGGTGCCGAGGAGCCGCTGGCTGCCTGGGAGCGGGAGCTGCTGGAGAGCCAGAACGGCACCACAGAGGCCAAGCCGGCCGCCGACGCCGCGCCGGAGGCTGCCGCCGCCGAGGCCGCGCCGGTCGCGACCGAGGCCGCGGTGGCCGAGGCCGCGCCGGAGGCTGCCGCCGAGGCGAAGGTCGAGGAGAAGGCCGAGGAGACCCCGGCCGCCGAGGCCCCGAAGGCCGACGAGGCCTGACAGCCCTGAGTCGCCGCCCGGTCCTGACCGGGCGGCACTCGAGCCCGCCCATCCAGCCGCATCGACAAGACGAGAGAACGAGGAATGGCGAACTACACCGCCGCTGACGTGAAGAAGCTCCGCGACACCACCGGCGCGGGCATGATGGACGCGAAGAAGGCGCTCGAGGCGACCGACGGCGACTTCGAGAAGGCGATCGAGGAGCTGCGCATCAAGGGCGCGGCCAAGGCCCAGAAGCGTGGCGCCGAGCGGTCCGCCACCAACGGCCTGGTGGCCGCGGCGGAGAACGCGCTGGTCCAGCTGAACTGCGAGACCGACTTCGTCGCCAAGAACGAGCAGTTCCAGCAGCTCGCCGCCGACATCGTCGCGCACGCCGCCGCCAGCAAGGTCGGCGACGTCGAGGGCCTGCTGAGCGAGAAGCTGGCCGACGGCAAGAGCGTCGCCGAGAACATCGAGGCCCTGGCCGCGGTGATCGGCGAGAAGCTCGAGCTGGGCAAGGTCGCCGTGTTCGACGGCCAGGTGACGGCGTACATGCACAAGCGCGCCGCGGACCTGCCGGCCCAGGTCGGCGTGCTGGTCGAGTTCGAGGGCGACAACGTCGAGGCCGCCCGTGGCGCTGCCATGCAGGCCGCCGCGATGCGCCCGCTCTACACCGCCCGCGACGAGGTCCCGGCCGAGACGGTCGAGAACGAGAAGCGGATCGCCGAGGCGACCGCCCGCGAGGAGGGCAAGCCCGAGCAGGCGCTGCCGAAGATCGTCGAGGGCCGGGTGAACGGCTTCTTCAAGGAGGTCGTGCTGCTCGAGCAGCCGTCGGTCACCGAGAACAAGAAGACCGTGAAGGCCGTGCTCGACGAGGCCGGTGTGACCGTCAAGCGGTTCGCCCGCTTCGAGGTCGGCGCCTGATCGCAGGACGCGAGCACCGACAGCAAGCATCATCGACGAGGAGGCCGGAATCGTGACGGAAGCCCTGGGTACCGAGACGAGTCCGGCCTCTTCGCCGTTCGCCCCGGCCTATCACCGGGTGCTGCTCAAGCTGTCGGGTGAGGTGTTCGGCGGCGGCAAGCTCGGCGTCGACCCCGACGTGGTGAACTCGATCGCCAAGCAGATCGCCGAGGTGGCCCGGGCCGGTGTCCAGGTCGCCGTGGTGGTCGGCGGCGGTAACTTCTTCCGCGGCGCCGAGTTGCAGCAGCGCGGAATGGAGCGCAACCGGGCCGACTACATGGGCATGCTCGGCACGGTGATGAACTGCCTGGCCCTGCAGGACTTCCTGGAGAAGCTCGGGATCGAGACCCGGGTCCAGACCGCGATCACGATGGGCCAGGTCGCCGAGCCGTACATCCCGCGCAAGGCCGAGCGGCACCTGGAGAAGGGCCGCGTGGTCATCTTCGGCGCCGGTTCCGGCATGCCGTACTTCTCCACCGACACGGTCGCCGCCCAGCGCGCGCTGGAGATCGGTGCCGAGGCCCTGCTGATGGGCAAGCAGGGTGTGGACGGGGTCTACGACTCCGACCCGAAGAAGAACCCGGACGCGGTGAAGTTCGACCAGCTGTCGTACGACGACTTCCTCGCCCGCGGCCTGCGGGTGGCCGACGCGACCGCGATCAGCCTGGCCCGCGACAACGCGCTGCCGATCGTGATCTTCGGCCTCGAGGAGGGCAATATCGCCCGGGTCGTGCACGGCGAGAAGATCGGCACAGTCGTTTCCCCCGGTCAGTAACCCCTGGTACGGCGTACGCGCCCGTACGACTAGGATCGTTCGACACAGGTTGATGTCCGTTATCTGGTAAACCTGCGTCCGTAGGGTTGGAGTGGCCGCGCCGAGGCGGCCCTGAGGAAGCGAGGAATGTCGTGATCGACCAAGCTCTCCGCGAAGCCGAGCAGAAGATGGCGAAGGCCGTGGAGGTCGCGAAGGACGACTTCGCCGCGATCCGCACCGGCCGTGCGCACCCGCAGATGTTCGCCGGCATCCTGGCCGACTACTACGGCAGCCCGACGCCGCTGCAGCAGCTGGCCGGTTTCCAGGTGCCCGAACCCCGGACCGTGCTGATCTCGCCGTACGACAAGGGTGCGATGGCGGCGATCGAGAAGGCGATCCGCGACTCCGACCTCGGGGTGAACCCGGGCAACGACGGCGCGGTGATCCGGGTCGTGATGCCGCAGCTGACCGAGGAGCGGCGCAAGGAGTACATCAAGGTCGCCAAGACCAAGGCCGAGGAGGCCAAGGTCTCGGTGCGCAACATCCGCCGGCACGCCATGGACCAGGTGCACAAGACGGTCAAGGACGGCGACGCGGGCGAGGACGAGGGCAAGAGTGCTGAGAAGCGGCTCGACGGGTTGACGAAGAAGTACGTCGACTCGATCGACGAGCTGCTCAAGCACAAGGAAGCCGAACTGCTCGAGGTGTGATGGGCGTCGAGAGCACGCCCGCGCCGAGCCCGAGCCGCGCCGGGCGGAACCTGCCCGCGGCCATCGCGGTGGGTGTCGGCCTCGGCGCTCTGATCCTCGGATCGCTGTTCTGGCAGAAGGTCCTGTTCACCGTCCTGGTGCTGGCCGTCGTCCTGATCGCTGTCGACGAGATGATCAAGGCCCTGCGCACCGGCGGTGCGGTCATCCCGCGGGTCCCGGTGTTCGCCGGTACGGCGGCGATGCTGGTGTCGGCCTACTTCGGTGGACCGATGGCACTCTTGGTCGCACTCGCGATCACGGTGCTGGCGACGATCTTCTGGCGGATGCCGGGAGGATCGGTCGGCTTCGTCCGCGACACCAGCGCCGGGGTGTTCCTGATCGGCTACGTGCCGCTGCTGGCCGGGTTCGCGATCCTGCTGGTCCAGCCGGAGACGGACGGTCCCGAGCGGGTGGTCACGTTCTTCCTGGTCGTGGTCGCCAGTGACGTCGGCGGTTACGCGGCCGGTGTGCTGTTCGGCAAGCACCCGATGGCTCCGACGATCAGCCCGAAGAAGTCCTGGGAGGGCTTCGCCGGCTCGGCCCTCTTCTGTATCGGGGCCGGCATCGGGTCCGTCGTCTGGCTGCTCGACGGGGACTGGTGGGCCGGTGCGATCGTCGGCGCGGTCGCCGTACTGACCGCCACGGTCGGCGATCTCGGTGAGTCGATGATCAAGCGCGACCTCGGCATCAAGGACATGTCGAACCTGCTGCCGGGGCACGGCGGTGTGATGGATCGTCTGGATTCGTTGCTGGCCACGGCCCCCGCGGTCTGGCTGCTGCTGCACGTGCTGGTGAAGTCGTGACGGTCGCGCCGGACGGACGGTCCTTGGTGGGCGACGTCGTACGGCTGGATCGCTTGCAGGACGGCGATATCGAGGAGTTGTACGCCGCGATCGGCAACGAGCAGGTGTATGCCGGGGGATTCGGCGGCGGTGGTGTGCCGGAGAGCGCGGAGGCGATGCGGGCCGAGTGGATCCCGGCCGCGGAGAAGCGGTTCGCCTACGCGGTCCGGTTGGTTGCCGATGGCACGGTCGTGGGTACGTCGAGTCTCGGCGATGTCGACGTACCCAACGAGAGCATCCACCTCGGCTGGACCGGCTACGCGCCGGCGGTGTGGGGGACGGCGGTCAATCCGGCGACCAAGCTCCTGCTGCTCGGGCACGCCTTCGAGGACTGCGGATTCGGCCGGGTGAAGATCCAGACCGGGTCCAAGAACACCCGGTCGCAGGCGGCTATCGCCAAGCTCGGTGCGACGCGTGAGGGAGTGCTGCGCCGGCACAAGCGACTGGCGGACGGATCGTTCCGCGACACCGTGGTGTTCTCGATCCTGGCCGATGAGTGGCCCGAGGTCCGCAAGCGCCTAGAGGCGCGCATCAACCGGTAGCGCGAGTTCCGCAAGAGCTGCGTACGACGCCAGCAGGTCGGCGCGCTCGTACGTGTTCGTGGTGATCAGCACCTCGTCAGCGCCGGTACGACCTACCAGACCGCCGAGTGCCGCATCCACCTCGTCAGGTGTGCCGTAGATCTGACCGCGGAGCGACTGGTCGAAGAACTCTTGCTCGCGAGCGGTCAGGTCAGACGGCACGGTCGGCTGCAGTGGCGGGAACACACCGCGGGTGCGTGAGTACGCGCTGGCCCATGCCTCGGGCAACAGGATCTGCCGGGCAGCTTCGGTGGTGTCCGCGACCGCCGCGGTGACGGCGAGGATGACGTAGGGTTCCGGCGCCCAGGCCGATGCTTGGAAGGTCGTGCGGTACTGGTCGAGGGTCGCAAGCACCTCAGCCTCGGAGCGAGCGGCGAGGACCACCGGCAGGCCCAGCGATGCTGCGATCGCAGCGCCTTCGCCGACCGCGAGGATGAACGGCGGGATGTGCAGACCTTCGCCGGGACGCGCGTGGACCTGGTTCTGCTGCGTGCCGGCGAGGAAACCAAGGAGCTCGCGGACCTGCTGCGCGAAGTCTTCGGTCGCGTCCTTCTCGACGCCGAGAGCGCGACGGATGCCGTTCGTGAAGCCGACCGAGCGGCCGAGACCCATGTCGATACGGCCCGGGTACAGCGACTCCAGCACCCCGAACTGCTCGGCCACCACGAGTGGCCGGTGGTTCGGCAGCATCACGCCGCCCGTGCCTACCCGGATCTGTTGTGTGCGGGCAGCGACCGCGGCCGCCAGCACTGTGGGAGCGGAGCCGACCACTCCGGGGACGCTGTGGTGCTCTGACACCCAGAAACGCTTGTAGCCAAGCGCTTCGACCTGTTGCGCCAACTCGACGGTCGCCCGCAGTGTCTCGGCTTCCGTCTCGCCCACCCGCGTTCGCGAGCGGTCCAGGACGGACAGGGGAACGCCGGACAGGGAAGCCATGATGCACAGTCCAACGGCCGTGTCCGGGCCCTCATTCCCCCAACAGGTCCCGTAGATCGGAGCGGAAGCGGTCGCCGTCGCGCAGGGGAGCGAGGAACTCGCGTTCGACCTCCAGCCGGATCCGCTCCGCCGTTTCGAAGGTGGACTCTCCGAGTGCGGTCAGCACCACCACGTTGCGGCGCCGGTCCTCCGGACTGCGCCGGCGTTCGACGAATCCGCGCTCCTCCAGGCCGTCGAGCAGATCACCGATCGAGGTCCGGTCGACCCGCAACCGGGCGGCCACCTCGAGCTGCGACAGCGGATCCCCGGCCGCGACCGCGGACAGCACGGCCAGATCGCGGCCGTTCAGCCCGTACGGCGCCAGCGCCTTGGTCTGCGCTTCGGTCAGCCGCGCGAGGACGTGTTTGAGCAGATACCCCAGCCGGTCCGACGCCATACGGGCAAATCTACCGGGAAGCTGATCGTCAGGAGAGCTGATCATCAGTTACCCTGACGATTATGGAACTGACCTTCGGTCTGAAGACCACCCCGATGCACGTCCCGTACGCCGACATCCAGCGCGTCTGGCGGGAGGCCGACGAGATCCCGCAGATCCGCGACGCCTGGCTCTGGGACCACTTGCTCCCGCTCGTCGGCCCCAAGGACGGGGACGTACTGGAGGGCTGGACGCTACTCACCGCGCTCGCCGCGCAGACGATCCGGCTCCGCCTCGGTCTGCTCGTCACCAGCAATCGGATCCGGCCGCCGGCGGTGCTCGGCAAGATCGCCAGCACGCTCGACGTGATCTCCGGCGGACGGCTCGTCATGGGGCTGGGCGCGGGCGGTACGCATCAGCCGGCCGGTACGGGCGGCATCCCCGGACCGAACCCGGCGGTCGCGGAGTACGCGGCGTACGGACTGACGCTGGTTCCGCCGGGAGAGGGCGTGGATCGGCTGCGCGAGACGATCGAGATCCTGCGCGGGATGTGGACGCAGGACGTCTTCGACTACCACGGGCGGTACTACACGCTGGAGCAGAACCGGAACGAGCCGAAGCCGATCCAGCGCCCCGGTCCGCCGTTGCTGATCGGTGGATGGGGCAACCGGATGATGCGGCTGATCGCGGAGCACGCCGACATCTGGAACATCAGCGGACCGCCACACACCGACTTCGCCGTCCTGGAAGACCGGGTACGGCGACTGGACGCCGAGTGCGCGCGGATCGGCCGCGACCCGGGCGCGATCGGCCGGTCGCTGCAGCAGATCGTCTCGTACGACGATCCGGCCGCGACGCGCGCGATCGTCCAGCGGGCCGTGCGACTGGGGTTCGATCACATCGTGCTGTCGCTGCCTCGGCCGTATCCGGAGCGAGCCGTGCACTGGCTGGTCCGGGAGATCATCGAGCCGGTCGAGGAGGCCGCCGCCTGATCTGTTTCGACCTCGATGGAAAGGTTGTCAGATTTTCACCATGCATCGCCCTGATGTGTAAACATCAAACGAGGGATGATCCGCCCCGGTCGTCCCCACGCGAGGCTGAGGAGCTGACATGAGGAGGAGCAGCACGAAGTTCAAGGCCGCACTCGGCGGTCTGACCCTGGTCGCGGCAGCAGCCATGCCGCTGGCGTCCACACCGGCGATCGCCGTACCGACCTCGATTTCGGCCGAGTCGGTCGCGGCCGCGAAGGCGGTGCCGACGCTCGGGTCTTCGACGCAGACCCTCAAGACGCTGAACATCGACTTCCAGTACCAGCAGACCGGCTACTGGTGCGGTCCTGCCGCAACCCGGATCGCGCTGTCGGCCCGGATCTCGCCGCCGAGCCAGCAGCAGCTGGCCAACGAGCTCCCGACCACCACGAACGGCACCGACTGGATCGGGCAGGTGACCCGGGTGCTCAACAACCACCTCGGCACCGGTTGGTACGAGACCAAGGAGATGCCGAACGACCCGCCCGCCCAGGCGCAGCGCGACCTGCTCTGGCGGGACGTCGTACTGGACATCGACAACAACTACCCGATCGTCGCCAACATCGTCGCCCCGGCGAGCAACCACCCGCCGGGCTACCCGAACTACACGATCTACCACTACTTCACGGTGATCGGGTACGACTCCAGCGACATGACCGTCCTGATCGCCGACCCGGCCGGCTTCGCCCCCACGGCGACGTACTGGCTCACCTTCAACCAGCTCGCCACCCTCATCCCGCCGAAGGGCTACTCGGCCTGAGGTCAGCTCTCGTCACGGCGATACCTTTGTCGCCGTGACGAGAGAGCCGCGGTTGGAGATCGAGTACTGCACGCAGTGCAGGTGGTTGCTCAGGGCGGCGTGGACGGCGCAGGAACTGCTGACCACGTTCCCGCAGGAACTGGGGGAGGTCGCGCTGGTTCCGGGCAGTGGTGGGGTGTTCGACGTCAGCCTGGACGGGGAGCTGCTGTGGTCGCGGAAGACCGAAGGCGGGTTCGCCGAGATTCCACTGCTGAAGCAGATGGTGCGTGATCGGATCGCCCCCGGCCGCAAGCTCGGGCACTCGGATCGCAAGGAGCCGGCCGGCGAGTAGGCCTGTGATCCTCGGCACGTGGCGGATGTGAATTTGTGAACCATCGCCGCGGCAAGCGACAATAGGTCGGTTATGACTACCTCCCTTCCTCTTGTCTTCGATGAGCCGCGCCGTGCCAAGAAGCCGCCGCGGCACCTGGCCGACCTCACCGGGGAGGAGCGGCGTACGGCGGTCGCCGCGCTGGGGGAGCCCGCGTTCCGGGCCAAGCAGCTGTCGAACCACTACTTCTCCCGGCTGGTGTCCGACCCCGCCGAGATGACCGATCTGCCGGCCGCGACCCGCGACAAGCTGGTCGCCGACCTGATGCCGCCGCTGCTGAACCGGGTCCGCGACCTGGAGTGCGACAACGGGCAGACCCGCAAGACGCTGTGGAAGCTGCACGACGGTTCGCTCGTCGAGTCCGTCCTGATGCGGTATCCGGACCGCGCCACGATGTGCGTCTCGTCGCAGGCCGGTTGCGGGATGGCGTGCCCGTTCTGCGCGACCGGTCAGGCCGGGCTGACCCGCAACATGACCACGGCCGAGATTGTCGAGCAGGTCGTCGACGGTGCGCGGGCGCTCGCGCGCGGTGAGATCGCCGGCGGGCCCGGGCGGGTCAGCAACATCGTCTTCATGGGCATGGGCGAGCCGATGGCCAACTACAAGGCCGTGATCGGCGCGGTCCGGCGGTTCACCGATCCGTCGCCCGAGGGTCTCGGGATCTCGGCGCGCGGTGTGACGGTGTCGACCGTCGGCCTGGTGCCGCGGATCAACCAGCTCGCGACCGAGGGGATCCCGGTCACGCTCGCGCTGTCGCTGCACGCGCCGGACGACGAGCTGCGCGACGAGCTCGTGCCGATCAACAACCGCTGGAAGGTCGACGAGGTGCTCGACGCGGCCTGGGGGTACGCGCGGCAGACCAAGCGTCGCGTGTCGATCGAGTACGCGATGATCCGCGACATCAACGACCACGCGTGGCGGGCCGACCTGCTCGCGGAGAAGCTGTCCGCCCGCGGCGACTGGGGCTGGGTGCACGTCAACCTGATCCCGCTGAACCCGACGCCCGGCTCGAAGTGGACCGCCTCCGACCCGGCCGACGAGCGCGAGTTCGTCCGCCGCCTCGAGGCCGGTGGCATCCCGACGACCGTCCGCGACACCCGCGGCCAGGAGATCGACGGCGCCTGCGGACAGCTCGCCGCCGCCAACAAGTGATCACGCGAGGTTGCTGAGGACCTTCGCCAGCGCTGCGGGTTGGGAGAACATCGGCCAGTGGCCGGTGGGTAGCTCCGCGAGCTCCCAGGACGGCGACGTGAGTTGCTCGGCCACGTCGGACGACGGCGTGGCGCCGTCCATCAGGCACTTGATGTAGGTGGTGGGGAGCTCGCCGATCGGCCGGACCAGTTGGGCCGGCTCGGTGATGGACCGGCCGGGGTGCGGCGTACTGCGGGAGACGATCAGGGTGATGGTTTCGTCGGAGAGGTCCTGGCCGACGTAGTCCTCGGGCGTCAGGGGCGGCCAGTAGCCGCCGGACTCCTCCATCTGCCCCCGCACCCACGCCTGCCCCTCCTCGGACCAGCCGTCGACGAACGACTTGCCGTCGGTGGGGATGTTCGAGTCGACGTACACGACCCGCCGCAGCCGGTCCCCGATCCGCCCCGCTGCCTGGCCCGTCGGGATCCCGGAGTAGCTGTGGCCCGCGAGCACGACGTCCTGCAGGTCGTGCTCCTCGATCATCGCCACGATGTCGTCCACGTGCTGCTGCTGACCCGCGTCCGGCCCCTGCCGCTCCGCGAGCCCGCTCAACGTCACCGGATACACCTCATGCCCCTCAGCCCGCAGCGCCGAAGCCACCTCGTCCCACGCCCAAGCCCCCAGCCAAGCCCCCGGCACCAACACAAAGTTCGTCATGCGCCGCACCGTAAACCACCCCACCGACAATCCTCACCGGACGAGGTCGGTGGCTTCTTCGATGGTGTTGACCAGGTGGATGGAGTGGGTCATTGGGCTGTCGGTGGCCAGGGAGTGGAGGAGGGGCCAGACGGGGAGGGTGGTGGTCCAGTGGGTGATGCCGACGAGGATGAGGGGGATCTGCGTGGCTGCGTCGCCGTAGTAGTTGGGGGTTGCGGCTTGGAAGACCTCTTGGACGGTGCCGGCGGCGCCGGGGAGGTAGATGATGCCGGCGCGGGCGCGGCTGAGGAGGACGTCTTCGCGCTGGGCGTTGGAGAAGTACTTCGCGATGGCCGAGGCGAACACGTTCGGCGGCTCGTGGCCGTAGAACCAGGTGGGGATCGACACACCGCCGTCCCCGGGGAGCTCACGCCGTACGGCGAGACCCGCGGCGGCCCACGCGGCCACGGAGGGCCGGAACGACGGTACGCGCGCCAGCCCGGTGAGTGCA
Organism: Kribbella sp. NPDC048837; assembly: GCF_055586945.1. Classification (NCBI taxonomy): domain Bacteria; kingdom Bacillati; phylum Actinomycetota; class Actinomycetes; order Propionibacteriales; family Kribbellaceae; genus Kribbella; species Kribbella sp. NPDC048837. The sequence continues at coordinate 47,081 of NZ_JBVJHF010000006.1, read as the reverse complement.
CGGTCGACGGCGGCGTCGTCGTACCCGGAGAGTGACGCGCCGAGGTTGGCGGCCTCCATCGCGCCGGGGCCGCCGCCGGTGACCACCATCCTCTTCCGGCGGGCGAGCGTACGACCGAGCAGCACCGCGGCTCGGTAGTTGTCGTCGTCCCGCAGTACGCCGTGACCGCCCATCACACCCACCCAGGGCTTGTCACCGGGTAGATCGTCGAGCGCATCGGCGATCGCGTGGTCGTGCAGCGCGGCAGCGAGGGTCCGGCTGGTGTCACCCTTCTCGTCGTGCTGCCGGGACCAGGCGTAGATCCGGGCGTCCGGTGTGGCGTCGTACCCCTGGTGGAGGCCGGCGTACAGCTCCTCCGCGTCGTACAGCGTGCCGCGGTAGGAGTCGAAGGGCAGGGACGGGATCGCGGGGAACACCAGACCGCCGCCGTCGCGGATCCAGGTCTCGGCCTTCTCCTCCAGCGCGCAGCCGAGGAACAGGCCGCCCATGGGACGCAGCTGCAGCAGCTCCGCCGTCCGCCCGGTCAGATCGACCGACTGCACCCGCCATCCGGCCATCGAGGTGGCCCCGGCGGCCACGATCCGGTCGAAGTGCTCCAGCGACTCGATGTCCACGTGCGGAATGCTCGGCATTGTCACGCAGAGCACCCTAACCGCGATAGATGCCCACTATGAGCGAACGGCGCGATGAGGTAATGCTTAGACATGACACATGCGGAGCTCTGGGAGCGTCACAAGGCCGTCATGCCGGACTGGCTCGCGTTGTACTACGAGGAGCCGATCGAGATCGTGCAGGGGTCCGGCCGCCGGGTCACCGACGGTGAGGGCAACACCTATCTCGACTTCTTCGCCGGCATCCTGACCAACGCGATCGGCTACGACATCGCGGAGATCTCCGAGGCGGTGCGCGAGCAGCTCGGGACCGGGATCGCGCACACCTCGACGGTGTACCTGATCCGCAAGCAGATCGAGCTGGCCGAGCAGATCGCCGAGCTGTCGGGCATCCCGAACGCCAAGGTGTTCTTCGCGAACTCCGGCACCGAGGCGAACGAGACGGCACTCCTGCTCGCCACCCAGAACCGCCGCTCCAACCAGGTGCTGGCGATGCGCAACTCCTACCACGGCCGCGCCTTCGGTACGGTCGCCATCACCGGCAACCGCGGTTGGTCCGCGAGCAGTCTGTCGCCGGTGAACGTGCAGTACGTGCAGGGCGCGTACCGGTACCGCAGCCCGTTCCGCGACCTGCCCGACGCGGACTACGTCAAGGCCTGCGTCGACGACCTGCGCAACGTCATCGAGACCACCACCGCCGGCGATGTCGCCTGCCTGATCGCCGAGCCGATCCAGGGTGTCGGCGGGTTCTCGTCACCGCCCGACGGCCTGTACGGCGCCTTCAAGGAGGTGCTCGACGAGTACGGGATCCTGCTCATCTCCGACGAGGTGCAGACCGGGTGGGGGCGGACCGGTGAGCACTTCTGGGGGATCCAGGCGCACGACGTCGTACCCGATGCGATGACGTTCGCGAAGGGACTCGGCAACGGGTTCGCGATCGGCGGAGTGGTCGCCCGGGCCGACCTGATGGACAGCATCAAGGCGAACTCGCTGTCCACCTTCGGCGGCAACCCGATCTCGACCAGCGCGGCGAAGGCGACGATCGACTACCTGCTCGACCACGACCTGCAGGCGAACGCGGCCAAGCGCGGCGCCCAGCTGGCCGACGGGCTGCGCGGGATCTCCGAGGAGTTCCCCGAGCTCGGCGACGTTCGCGGCAAGGGCCTGATGCTGGCCGCCGAGATCGTCAAGCCGGAGGACCGGGCACCCGACGCGGCCAGCACCGCCAAACTCCAGCAGGAGACCAAGAACCGCGGCCTCCTGATCGGCAAGGGCGGTCTCTACGGCAACGTCCTCCGGATGGCCCCGCCGATGACCCTGACCGAAGAAGAAGCCGCCGAAGCCCTCGACATCATCCGAGACTCCTTCAACACCCTCCGCTGACCAGAGAAGAGCCCCTCCGGGAAGGAGGGGCTCTTCGTGTGTCAGACCGGGGGGATGGCTCCGGCGGCTGCGGTGGCGACGGCGGTCTGGTCGATCTGGTCGGGCGGGATGGGGCCGCCGGCCGAGCGGCCGCGGCGGCGCGTCAGCGCTTCCACCCGCTGGGCGAGCAGGCCGAGCAGGTAGTTCAGGATGACGAAGATCGCGCCGACGACGATCAGGGCCGGGAGCAGGTTCGACTTGTAGTTGCCGATCTGCTCCGCCTTCCGGAGCAGTTCCTCGTACGTGATGATGTAGCCGAGCGCGGTGTCCTTGAGGATGACCACGAGCTGGCCGACGATGGCCGGCAGCATCGCGGTGATTGCCTGGGGCAACAGGATCAGCCGCATCGTCTTCGCGTTGGTCAGGCCGATCGCCATCGCCGCCTCGCTCTGCCCCTTCGGCAACGAGTACACGCCGGAGCGGACGAGTTCGGCGACCACCGCGCCGTTGTACAGCGTGAGGCCGGTGACGACGGCGGCGAGCGCGAGCCGCTCCGGCGGGACGACCTCGTAGTGCGCGTACAGGGCGTAGGTGAACAGCATCATCAGCAGCACGGGCACCGCGCGGAAGAACTCGACGATCACGCTGCAGGGCCACCGGATCCAGGCCGCGACAGACAGGCGCCCGACCCCCAGCAGCGTCCCGAAGACCAGCGCCAGAACGACCGAGATGGCGGCGGCGGTGAGCGTGCCGATCAGGCCGGGGATCAGGTACTGGGTCCAGATCTCACCGGTCAGGAACGGCGTCCACTTCGCCGCGGTGAGCTGCCCCTTCTCGTCGAACTTGTCGATGACGAACCACAGCACCAGGATCAGGACGATGACGCTGCCCACGCCGACGGCGGCGTACAGGCGCTTGGCGCGCGGGCCGGGCGCGTCGAACAGAACGCTGCCGCTCATCGCTTCACCGCCAGTCGCTTGGACATCGAGGTGAACAGGATGCCGACCGGCAGGGTGAGGATGACGAAGCCGATCGCGAAGATGCCGAACACCACGAAGATCACGTCGGGCCGGTTCTCCATCATCACCTTCATCACCGCGGACGCCTCCGTGACACCGATGACGGAGGCAACCGTCGAGTTCTTGGTCAGCGCGATCAGCACGTTGCCCAGTGGCGCGATCGCACCCCGGAAGGCTTGCGGGAGCACGACGTACCGCAGCGTCTTCAGGAACGGCAGGCCGATCGCGCGCGCCGCCTCGGCCTGGCCCAGCGGCACGGTGTTGACACCGCTGCGGATCGCCTCGGCCACGAACGACGCGTGGTACACCGACAGGCCGAGGACGGCGAGCCGGAAGTTGTTGTCGGTGATGAACGTGTTCGAGTCCTTGTTCGCCAGCGAGACGCCGAGCTGCAGGAACAGCCCGAGGTTGCAGAACACGATGACCAGGGTCAGCGGGGTGTTCCGGACGATATTGACGTAGGCGGTGCCGATCACCTGCAGCACCCGAACCGGGGAGACCCGCATCACCGCCACCCCGGTGCCGATCAGCAGCGCGAAGAACGCCGACAGCAGCGTGAGGTAGATGGTCGTCCGGAAGGCTTGCAGACCGTCGTACTCGACGAAGAACTCCGAAATCACGTCCATGTTTCTCCAGCTGGGAACGAGGTGGAGATCAGCACGCCGGGGAGAGACCGCGCGAGCGGCCCCTCCCCGGCGATGTCAGATCAGGCGCAGGCGTCGAAGGTCTTCGGCGGGTTCGTCGCCGGGTCGAGCTTCAGACCGGACGGGCCGAGGTTCTTGTCGAAGGCCTTCTGCCACTCACCGGAGTCGACCATCTTCTTCAGCGCGTCGTTGACCTTGGTGCAGGTCTCGGTGTCGCCCTTCTTCAGGCCGACGCCGTACCGCTCGGTCGAGAACGTCTTGCCGACCACCTTGAACTTGCCCTTGTTGGCTTCCTGGGAGGCGTAGCCGGCCAGGATGGTGTTGTCGGTGGTGACCGCGTCGATCGCGCCGGCGCCGAGGGCCTCCACGCACTTGGAGTAGGTGTCGTACTCCTGCAGCTGCACGGTCTTGGCGAACTTGTCCTTGACCTTCTGCGCCGACGTGGAGCCGGTCACCGAGCACAGCTTCTTGCCGTTCAGCGTCTCCGGACCAGTGATATCGGTGTTGTCGGCCTTGACCAGCAGGTCCTGGCCGGCCGTCAGGTACGGACCGGCGAACGAGACCTTCTCCTTGCGGGCGTCGGTGATCGAGTAGCTCGCGAAGATCATCTTCACCTGGCCGTTCTGCAGCAGCGTCTCGCGCTGTGCCGACGGCGATTCCTTGAAGGTGATGTCGCCGTAGCCGAGCTCCTTGGCGACGTAGTTGGCGACGTCGACGTCCATCCCGGTGTAGTTCGCGCCTTCCTTCAGGCCGATACCGGGCTGGTCGAACTTGATGCCGATGGTGACCTTCTCGCCACCGCTGGATCCGGAGCCGGAGCTCGAGTCGTCGCCGCAGGCCGCCAGTCCGGTCGCAGCCAGACCCGCGATCCCGAGGGCAGCGATGATTCGCTGTCGCATTGTCATTTCCTCCGTTGGTTCGGTACTGCGCTGGGAACGGCCAGAGCGGTCAGTGGGTGAGGATCTTCGACAGGAAGTCCTGGGCCCGCTTGGTCTGCGGATCGGTGAAGAACTTCTCCGGCTCGGCTTCCTCGACGATCTGCCCGTCGGCCATGAAGACGACTCGGTTGGCCGCCCGGCGGGCGAAGCCCATCTCGTGGGTGACCACGACCATGGTCATGCTCTGACCGGCCAGGTCGACCATCACGTCGAGGACCTCTTTGATCATCTCCGGGTCCAGAGCCGAGGTCGGCTCGTCGAACAGCATCACCTTGGGATCCATCGCCAAGGCGCGGGCGATCGCAACCCGCTGCTGCTGACCACCGGACAGTTGCGCCGGGTACTTGTCGGCCTGGGCACTCACCCCGACCCGGTCCAGCAACGCGCGGGCCTTCTCGTCCGCTTCCGCCTTGGACAGACCGCGCACCTTCGTGGGACCGAGGGTGACGTTCTGCAGGATCGTCTTGTGCGCGAACAGATTGAACGACTGGAACACCATGCCGACGTCGGCGCGCAGCTTGGCCAAGGCCTTGCCCTCGCTGGGCAGCGGCTGGCCGTCCAGCGTGATGCTGCCGTTGTCGATCGGTTCCAGCCGGTTGATCGCGCGGCAGAGCGTGGACTTTCCGGACCCGGACGGACCGATCACCACGACGACCTCGCCCTTGGCGATGGACAGGTTGATGTCCTTCAGGACGTGCAACTCGCCGAAATGTTTGTTGACGTCGGTCAGCGCAACCAGACCGGTTTTCGTCAAGGTACCGGAATCGCTCATGGCCAGAACCTAGCGGAGCCTAGGGTTCGGTCGCAGCGCTGAGTGGTTCCACGGTGGTAACGATCTGCAATATATGGGGCGGCCTGTGATCGAATCCTCACAGGCCGTTCATCTGTATTACCGGCTGATATTAACCGGTCAACAGCGACCCGTCAGGTGACGATTCCGTACTCGCGGATCTTGCGGTAGATGGTCGCCCGCGACATCCCCAGTGCGGCCGCCGCGGCCTGTTTGTCGCCGTCGTACATGGACAAGGCGTCGACGATCGCGTCCCGTTCGAGGGCTTCGATCGGGGTCAGTTGGCGGCGGGTGGTGGCGCGGCACTCGGGTGGGAGGTCGGCGAGCTCGACCACGCCGGAGCGGCGTCGGCGGGCGACCGCGGTGAGGACTGCGCGAAGGTGGGTGATGTTGCCCGACCACGGCAGTCGCATCAGCTGGTTCATCGTCGTGGTGGAGAACGTCAGACCGCTGATCCCGGCCTTCGCCAGCAGCGATCGAACCAGGGCCGGAATGTCTTCCAGGTGGTGCCGCAGCGGCGGCACCTCGATCGTGCGCGGGAAGAAGGCCAGCAGCCGGCCGGCGATCTCGGACCGGTCCGCCGGACGGGTCAATGCGACCCAGGCGTCCCCGGCGATCGCGCCGTCGCGGACGTTCTGCAGCAACTCGGTGAGCCCGTCGAGGACCTCGCCGCTCACCAGATGCGCCCGCCGGATGATCAGGTCGGCTCCGGACTCCAGCTCCGCCCGCGCCTCGGCCAGCAGGTCTTCGCCCGCCACCTCGGGATCGAGAACGGCCAGCCGCCGGCTCGGTGCCACATGCCGACGGACCGCGCGCAGCAGGGACAACTTGCCGGCCCCCGGCTCGCCGTCGGCGATCAGCCACTCGGACCGGCTGCACGCGTCGAGCATCTCCTGGGTGACGTGCTGCCAGACCGCACTGGTCCCGGTCGTCCCGGGAACCAAGGGGAACCGGGCGACTTGCTGACTGCGCGCCGGCGGCCGTTGCTCCTTGATCTGGATCACCCCGCCGGCCAGGGTGTCGCCGACGAACGTCGGCCGGTACGCCATCCGCGCGGTCGTCCCGCTCGGCAGATCGGTCACGAAGACCTGTGGCTTCGTGCCGCCCCGCGCGTCGCGGGTGCGGTCGATCAGTGCCGCCTGGTCGATCGCGTCGAACCGGGCCTGCGCGTAGGCGTTCATCATGAACACCTCGTCGCCGAGCGCGAGCACCGGACCGCCACTGTGCCGGCAGGCGGCGTAGTAGTCGCTCAGCAGGGCGTGGTCGAGCGCGTTCGCCTCCTCGACGACCCGTTCGTGGATCCGCCGGGCGGCGAGTTTCGCGAACGACAGCAGGATCGAGTTCGAGTTCCGCGCCTGGGTGGTGATGTCCAGTACGCCGAGCAGCCCGCCGGTGATCGGATGCGTGATCGTCGCCCCGGCACACGAGAACATCCGGAGTTTCCCGTTGTAGTGCTCGGCCCCGTGGACCAGGATCGGCCCGCCGACCTCGAGCGCCGTACCGATCCCGTTGGTCCCGACCTCGGACTCGGCGTACTGGAACCCGGGCGCGAGGTCGACGGAGTCCAGCCGCCGGAGCAGGGCGGGGTCGCCGCCGCGGCGGTCGAGGACGACGCCCTTCGCGTCGGTCAGGATGATGCAGACGGGCTCGTTGTGGAGCTCCGACGACAGCGCGTCGATCACCGGCCGGGCCGCGCGCATCAGCGTGGTCTCCCGGTCGATCCGGTCGAAGTACGTCGGAGCCGGGCGGTCGATGTCCACCCGGGAGGCGTGCGAGCGCTCCCATGAGACCCGGATGGGGTCCCGGACCGGCAGTGCAGCGTCCATGGCTGCCTCCTTCACGTCCGTCACCAGCGGAACTGCCCTCCACGGTAGCGGTCCGATGTGTGACCGCCATCTCACATTGAGACACAGATCCGCCCACCTGACGGCTTTCATCCCTGTTTAACGCAGCCCGCCGTACCGCAGGAGCCGCCGGAGACGCCGGCTCCCGATCATGGAGGCACACATTGAGCAGGCAGAGTCTCACCAAGGCGCACGCCAAGATCACCGAGCTGTCGTGGGAACCGACCTTCGCGACGCCGGCGACCCGGTTCGGGACCGACTACACGTTCGAGAAGGCGCCGAAGAAGGACCCCCTCAAGCAGATCATGCGCTCCTACTTCCCGATGGAGGAGGAGAAGGACAACCGCGTGTACGGCGCCATGGACGGCGCGATCCGCGGCAACATGTTCCGCCAGGTGCAGCAGCGCTGGCTGGAGTGGCAGAAGCTGTTCCTCAGCATCATCCCGTTCCCGGAGATCTCGGCGGCCCGGGCGATGCCGATGGCGATCGACGCCGTGCCGAACCCGGAGATCCACAACGGGCTCGCGGTGCAGATGATCGACGAGGTCCGGCACTCGACGATCCAGATGAACCTCAAGCGCCTGTACATGAACAACTACATCGACCCGGCCGGGTTCGACATGACCGAGAAGGCGTTCGCGAACAACTACGCGGGCACCATCGGCCGGCAGTTCGGCGAGGGGTTCATCACCGGTGACGCGATCACCGCCGCGAACATCTACCTCACCGTGGTGGCCGAGACGGCCTTCACCAACACGCTGTTCGTGGCGATGCCGGACGAGGCCGCGGCCAACGGTGACTACCTGCTGCCGACGGTCTTCCACTCGGTGCAGTCCGACGAGTCCCGGCACATCAGCAACGGCTACTCGATCCTGCTGATGGCCCTGGCCGACGAGCGCAACCGGCCGCTGCTCGAGCGCGACCTGCGCTACGCGTGGTGGAACAACCACTGCGTCGTGGACGCGGCCATCGGCACCTTCATCGAGTACGGCACGAAGGACCGTCGTAAGGACCGGGAGAGCTATGCGGAGATGTGGCGCCGCTGGATCTACGACGACTACTACCGCAGCTACCTGCTGCCGCTGGAGAAGTACGGCCTCACCATCCCGCACGATCTGGTCGAGGAGGCCTGGAAGCGGATCGTGGACAAGGGCTACGTGCACGAGGTGGCCCGGTTCTGCGCCACCGGATGGCCGGTCAACTACTGGCGGATCGACGCCATGACCGACAAGGACTTCGAGTGGTTCGAGTCGAAGTACCCGGGCTGGTACTCCAAGTACGGCAAGTGGTGGGAGAACTACAACCGCCTCGCGTACCCGGGCAAGAACAAGCCGATCGCGTTCGAGGAGGTCGGGTACCAGTACCCGCACCGCTGCTGGACCTGCATGGTGCCGGCGCTGATCCGCGAGGACATGGTGGTCGAGAAGGTCGACGACCAGTGGCGCACGTACTGCTCGGAGACCTGCTACTGGACCGACGCGGTCGCGTTCCGCAGCGAGTACGAAGGCCGTCCGACCCCCAACATGGGCCGGCTGACCGGCTTCCGTGAGTGGGAGACCCTGCACCACAACAAGGACCTGGCCGACATCGTCCAGGACCTCGGGTACGTGCGTGACGACGGCAAGACGCTGATCGGCCAGCCGCACCTGGACCTGGACGACCCGAAGAAGATGTGGACCCTCGACGACGTCCGCGGCAACACGTTCATGAGCCCGAACGTGCTGCTGAACGAGATGTCCGACGCAGAGCGCGAGGCCCACGTCGCGGCGTACAAGGCCAACGGCACCCGCGCGGCCTGACCCACCCCCGAGCCGGCTGGTGGCGCCGCGGACGCATCGGCGCCACCAGCCGTTCCACCCCAGCCTGAGGAGGCCCGACGTGGCCGACACCCACCGGATCCGGTTCGAACCGGTCGACATCGAGATGGACGTCACCGAGGATGACAAGATCCTCGACGCGGCGTTCCGGCAGGGCATCCACCTGATGCACGGCTGCAGGGAGGGGCAGTGCTCCGCCTGCAAGTCCTACATCCTCGAGGGTGACCTGCAGATGGAGCGCTACTCGACCTTCGCCTGCAACGACGCCGAGGTCGCCGAGGGCTACGTGCTGCTGTGCCGGGCCCACGCGTTCAGCGACTGCACGATCGAGCTGCTCAACTTCGACGAGGACGAGCTGCTCGGCGGCATCGCGATCCAGACCGTGACCGCCCGGGTCGCGGCGATCGAGCCGGTCACCCGCGACATCGTCTCGCTGCGGCTGACCACCGGGCAGCCGTTCGAGTTCAGGCCCGGCCAGTACGCCGACATCACCATCCCGGGCACCGACGACCACCGGTCGTTCTCGATGGCGACGACGCAGTCGACCCCGGACCAGCTCGAGTTCCTGATCAAGAAGTACCCGGGCGGACGGTTCTCCGCGCTGCTGGACGGCGAGCTCGCGGTCGGCGACGAGCTGTCGCTGACCGGGCCGTACGGTTCGTCCACCCTCAAGGACGGCCACGTGCTGCCGGTGGTCTGTGTCGCCGGCGGGGCCGGGATGGCACCCATTCTGTCCATCCTGCGGCACCTGCGGGAGACCGGGAGTACCCGGCCGGTCCGGTTCTACTACGGCGCGCGGACCGCCGCCGACCTGTTCTACCTCGACGCGATCCGCGAGCTCGGTGCGGACCTGACCGGGTTCGAGTTCGTCGCCTGCCTGTCCGAGTCGGCCGACGGCGCGGACGGCCTGCAGGCCGAGATCGGCAACGTCACCGACATCGTCGAGCGGCGGGAGGCCGAGCTGCACCGCAGCGAGGTCTACCTGTGCGGCCCGCCGCCGATGGTCGACGCCGCCCTGTCATTGCTGGAGGCAAGCAACGTGCCGAAGGACCAGGTCTTCTACGACAAGTTCACCAGTCCCGTGACAACCGATGGAGTCTGAGATGGCGCAATCGACAGCACCGAAGCAGCGCAGTTTCCCGACGATCGAGTTCACCGACTCCGAGGCCGGCGCGCTGGAGTTCCCGAGCTCGACGAGCCGGTCCTACAACTACTACAAGCCGGCCAAGCTGCGCGCGACGATGTACGAGGACGTCACGGTCGACGTCCAGCCGGACCCCGACCGGCACCTGAGCCAGGGCTGGATCTACGGCTTCGGCGACGGTCCCGGCGGCTACCCGAAGGAGTGGACGGCGGCGAAGTCGTCCAACTGGCACGCCTTCCTCGACCCGAACGAGGAGTGGAACCAGACGATCTACCGGAACAACTCCGCGATCGTCCGGCAGGTCGACCTCGGCCTGCAGAACGCCAAGCGGGCGCGTGCGTACGACGGCTGGAACGCGGCCTGGCTGAAGTTCATCGAGCGCAACCTCGGCGCCTGGATGCACGCCGAGAACGGTCTCGCGCTGCACGTCTTCACCAGCATCCAGCGGTCCGGCCCGACGAACATGATCAACACCGCGGTCGCGGTCAACGCGGCGCACAAGATGCGGTTCGCCCAGGACCTCGCCCTGTTCAACCTGGACCTGTCCGAGGCCGACGTACCGTTCGACGGCGCCGCCCACAAGGAGGTCTGGAAGAGTGCGCCGGAGTGGCAGCCGACCCGCGAGGTGGTCGAGCGGCTGACCGCCGTGGGCGACTGGTGCGAGCTGTTGTTCGCCACCAACATCGTCTTCGAGCAGCTGGTCGGATCGCTGTTCCGGACCGAGCTGGTGATGCAGATCGCCGCCCGCAACGGCGACTACGTCACGCCGACCATCGTCGGCACCGGCGAGCACGACTACGACCGCGACCTCGGCTACACCCGCAACCTGTTCCGGCTGCTGACCCGGGACGCGGAGTTCGGCGAGAGCAACAAGGCCCTGTTCGGCGAGTGGATGGCGACCTGGGTGCCGCGCTGCCTCGACGCCGCGCACGCGCTGCAGCCGATCTGGTCGCAGCCGGCCGACAAGTCCGTCACCTTCGCGGTGAGCCTGGACACGGCCAAGCAGAAGTTCCGTTCCCTGCTCGAGGACCTCGGGCTCGACACTCCGAAGGAGCTGGACCAGTGAGCATGCAGTTCGGATCTGACACCGAGTTCTCCAACAAGTGCGGTGTGACCCTGATGAACACCCCGATCGGCCGCGTCGTCGCCGAGGTGATGGGGGCCAAGGACGGCGTCGAGCTCACCGAGTACCCCTCGATGATCCGGGTGGACGGGGTCGGCCTGCTCGACTTCGACTACGCCGAGCTGTCCGACGCGCTCGGCTCGGAGTTCGACGGGTCGGTGTTCGAGGAGATCTCGTCCACCCACTACGGCCGGATGGTGCACCTGGACGACAAGACCATCCTGTTCGCCAGCCCCGAGGACGCCGCCGAGTACATCGGCTTCGACCTCACCGCGAAGTGAGTGCGCATGTACGAGAAGAACGGTGAGAAGTACTTCGTCGTCGACGCGCACATCGCCCTGTGGGACGCGCGCGCGGCGAACCAGAAGAACATCCACGGCAAGCAGTTCATCGACTGCTTCTACGACTACCACAAGAACCTCAGCCCCGAAGAGGTCGTCTGGGACTACGACACCTACACCTACTACGGCGGCCAGCGGCTGCTGAAGGACCTCTTCGAGGACGGGTACGTCGACCACGCGATCTTCCAGCCGGCCATCCTGGGCGACTTCTACGAGAACGGGTTCGGCCAGACCGAGGAAGCCCTCGCGCTGACCAGGGCGAACCCGGGCAAGCTCACCTACAACCACGCCTGGGACCCGCGGCACGCGGAGGCGGGGCTCGAGCAGCTGCGCAAGGACGCGGCCCGGATGAACCTGCAGGGCGTCAAGCTCTACACCGCCGAGTGGTACGGCGACTCCCGCGGCTGGAAGCTCGACGACCTGTGGTCCAGGCGCTATCTCGAGGAGTGCATCGACCTCGGCATCACCAACATCCATGTCCACAAGGGCCCCACCATCCGGCCGCTGGACCGGGACTCGTTCGATGTCGCCGACATCGACAAGGTGGCGACCGACTACACCGAGCTGAACTTCATCGTCGAGCACGTCGGCCTGCCGCGGCTCGAGGACTTCTGCTGGATCGCGACCCAGGAACCCAACGTGTACGGCGGTCTCGCGGTGGCGATGCCGTTCATCCACAGCCGGCCGGGCTACTTCGCGCAGATCATCGGTGAACTGCTCTACTGGATCGGCGAGGACCGGATCCTGTTCTCCAGCGACTACGCGCTGTGGACGCCGAAGTGGCTGGTGGAGAAGTTCGTCGACTTCCAGATCCCCGCGGAACTGACCGAGTACGCGCCGATCACGGTCGAACAGAAGAAGAAGATCCTCGGACTCAACGCCGCGAAGCTGTACGGCCTCGACGTCCCCGAGGAGCTCAGGCTGCCGGCCGGTGCCGGATCGCGGGAAGAAGCCGTGGCGTCATGATCACGGTCGCCACGTCGCTGCCGTCCGAGGTCGTCGCGGCCCTGGCGACCGTTGTCGACCCCGAGCTGGACCAGCCCATCACCGACCTCGGATTCGTCCGGTCGATCCGGATCGACGACGCCGGCGTGACCGTGCACCTGCGGTTGCCGACGTCGTTCTGTGCCCCGAACTTCGCCTACCTGATGGCATCCGACGCGGTCGACGCCCTGCGCCGGGTGCCTCAGGTGGGGAAGGTGACCGTCCGGCTGGACGACCACCACGACTCGGACAAGATCAACGCCGGCCTGGCCGCGGACGCGGGCTACGTCGGCACCTTCGGGTCCGAGGCGGAGCGGGACCTGGACGACCTGCGCCGGATCTTCCAGCGCAAGGCGCACACGGCGGCGATGGAGCGCAGCGTGATGGCGCTCCTCACGTCGACCGGCACCACCGTCGAGCAGTTGCCCGGGCTCACGCTCGGGCAACTGCCCGGCGGTCCGCACAAGGAGGCCCTGCTGCGCCGCCGGACCGACATCGGGCTCGGCATCCGCCCGGACGACCTGGTGCTCGTCGACGACGACGGCGTACCCGTGCCGCCCGAAGCGGTGCCGCTGCGGTTGCGGTTCGCGAAGGCGGTGCGGATCTCGGTCGAGGGCAACGCGCACTTCTGCCGGGGCCTGCTGGCCACCAGGTACGACGACGAGCCGGGCGGCCTGGCCACCCGGATCACCAATACGAGGAGGACCGCATGAGAGCCGTCCAGGTCATCGGCTATCACAGCAAGCTTCAACTGGCCGACGTTCCCGAGCCGAAGGTCACCGGGCCGCTCGACGTCGTGGTCAGGATCGGCGGCGCGGGTGTCTGCCGGACCGACCTGCACATCCTCGAAGGGCAGTGGGCCGAGAAGAGCGGCGTACGGCTCCCGTACACGATCGGCCACGAGAACGCGGGCTGGGTGCACGCGGTCGGCGACGCCGTCACGCACGTCTCCGTCGGCGACAAGGTGATCCTGCACCCGCTGATCACCTGCGGGCTGTGCCGGGCCTGCCGCTCGGGCGACGACGTGCACTGCGAGTCCAGCAGCTTCCCGGGCATCGACACCGACGGCGGGTACGCCGAGTACCTGCACACCACCGCCCGCAGCGTCGTACGGATCGACGATCGCCTGGAGCCGGCCGATGTGGCGGCGCTGGCCGACGCCGGGCTGACGGCGTACCACGCGGTGGTCAAGGCCGCCCGGGCACTGCGGCCGGGTGCCGTCTGCGTGATGATCGGCGCCGGCGGGCTCGGGCACATCGGGGTCCAGGTGATGAAGGCGATCTCGGCCGCCACCGTGGTCGTCGTCGACCGCAACAAGGCCGCGGTCGACCTGGCCGTCGAGATCGGCGCCGACCACGGAATAGTTGCCGATGGCACCCATGTGGACCAGGTCCGGGAGCTCACCCGCGGGCAGGGCGCCGAGGCCGTCGTCGACTTCGTCGGCGAGGGCGGCGCGACCGCCGACGGGGCGGCGATGCTGCGGCGGGCCGGCAACTACTACGTCGTCGGGTACGGCGAAAACCTCGACGTACCGACCATCGACGTCATCTCGACCGAGATCAACTTCATCGGGAACCTGGTCGGGTCCTACAACGACCTGCAGGACCTGATGGAGCTCGCGGCGCAGGGCAAGGTCGCGCTGCACACCACGAAGTACCCGCTGGAGAAGTTCCAGCAAGCCCTCGACGATCTCGACCACGGCCGGGTCCGCGGCCGGGCGATCCTCATCCCGTGACAGCGAAGGCGGTCTGACCATGGCGAAGGAAGTACGGTTCAACACGGATGCGCGACGGTTGCTCGAGTCCGGGGTGAACGCGCTCGCGGACGCGATCAAGGTGACGCTGGGCCCGAAGGGCCGCAACGCGGTGCTGGAGAAGCTGACCGGTCCACCGACCATCACCAACGACGGAGTCACCATCGCGCGGGAGATCCAGCTGCGCGAGCCGTTCGCCAACATGGGCGCGCAGCTGGTGAAGGAAGTCGCGATGAAGACCAACGGCGTGGTCGGCGACGGCACCACCACCGCGACCGTGCTGGCCCAGGCGATGGTGCGCGAGGGTCTGCGCGCGGTCGACGCCGGCGCGAACCCGATGCGGGTACGGCGTGGTATCGAGCAGACCGTACCGGTCGTGATCGAGGCCCTCCGGAGCCGGGCCGTTGCCGTCGGCGCGCGGGACGAACTGCGGCACATCGCGACGCTGGCGGCCAGCGACGACGAGACCATCGGCACGGTGATCGCCGACGCGGTCGACTGGGTCGGGCGCAACGGTGTCGTCACCACCGAGGAGTCCGACACACTGGGGATGTCGGTGGAGGTTGTCGACGGCATCGAGTTCGACCACGGGTACGTGTCGGCGTACATGGTCACCGACCGGGAGCGGATGGAGACCGTCTACGACAACCCGGTGATCCTGCTGACGAACAAGAAGATCACCCAGGTGCAGGACATCATGCCGACCGTCGAGGTGGCGCAGCGCGCGGAGCGGCCGCTCGTCGTCCTCGCCGAGGACGTCGACGGACCGGCGTTGCAGCTGCTGGTCGGCGGCAACATGCACAACACGATGCGGTCCGTCGTCGTGCACGCCCCCGGCTTCGGCCACCGCCGGATCGCGGAGCTGGAGGATCTCGCGACCGCGCTCGGCGGCACGGTGATCGCGAAGGACACCGGCCTCGACCTGCACGAGGTCACCCGCGAACACCTCGGGTCCTGCGACCGGATCACGATCACCGAGAACAGCACCACGATCGTCGGCGGCCACGGCGACGCGTCCCTGGTGGAGGCGCGGATCGCCCAGCTGGAGAAGCAGTTCGAGCGGGCCAAGATCGACGCGGACCAGGACAGCCTGCAGCTGCGGATGGCACGGCTGGCCGGCAAGGTCGCGGTGATCCGGGTCGGCGGCGCGACCAGCGTCGAGCTGAAGGAGCGGATGCTGCGGGTCGAGGACTCGCTGGCCGCCACCCGGGCCGCGCTCGAGGAAGGCGTCGTCGCCGGTGGCGGGACCGCCCTGGTGCAGGCGCAGGCCGCGCTGGCGAAGCTCGAGCTGACCGGCGACGAGGCGATCGGGCGGGACGTCGTACGACGCGCCCTGCCGGAACCGATGCGGTGGATCGCGATCAACGCCGGGTACGACGGCGACGAGGTGGTGGCGCGGGCCGCCGAACTGCCCCTCGGCCACGGTTTCAACGCGCTCACCGGCCGGTACGCCGACATGGTCGCCGACGCGGTCATCGACCCGTTGAAGGTCACCCGGGCGGCGTTCGAGAGCGCGGCCTCGATCGCCGCGCTGCTGATCACCACCGAGACCGCTGTGGTCGAAGAGATCCTGGGCAACCCGGGCGCCATCATGGCGCCGGGCTTCGGTGATCTGGCCGAGGGCATGGTCCGCCCGTCCAACATCTACTGAGTGGAGGCTGGTCATGGACAGCAGACGTCAGCAGTTGCTGGAGACCTTCCTGCACCGCGTCCTCGGCGTCGACCTGGCCGAGGTCGGTGCGGAGGCCGCCGTCCTCGGGCAGGGACTGAGTGAGCGGCTCGAGGACCTGATCGACGCGGCGCTCGGCCACCCGACGCGGGACCCGTACGGAACGCCGATCCCGCCCAAGGCTCGCGTCGACGCATGATCGAGCCGACCTCGCCCCAGCTCGCCACCGCCGCCCGGACCTTCGGGCTGCTGATCGCCCCGGTCCGGCTGCACCTGGTGGCGTTGGCGAGCTGTGCCGAGTACGACGTCGGCACGCTGGCGGCCTTGACGGGCGTCAGCGTGCAGACGGCGAGTCAGCATCTCGCCAAGCTCCGGCTGGCCGGACTGGTGCACGCCCGGCGGGAGGGGCGCCGGCTGTTCTACACCGTCGACGACCCGCATGTGATCGCCCTGGTCGAGCAGATCTTCGCCCATGTGGCTCCCGACGGCTCGCTCGCGCCGGATCCTCCGCGGCCCGATCGCCCGCGGGCCGAGCGATCGCGGGCCGACGGACCGTGGGCCGACGGATCGTGGGATTGGGCGCGGCTCGGTTAGGAGCGGCTCCCGGGCCGGTGCGGGCGGGCCCCCGGCCCGGGAGCCAGGCGTGTCAGCGGGACCGGCCACCGCCGCAACAGCCACCGGCGGCAATGGTGGCTGCGGTCGCGGGCTCCTGCACTACCGGCTTGCGGTCTCGTGACGGGGCGGGCGAGGAACTGACGGGGAGAACTGTTCATGCCCCTCACTGTTCTCGGCGGGAGCTGGCCGGTCAGGGGGTTGCAGGCAGCCGGTCCCAGGTAGGGATTTGTCTACCGGGGGACGTACTCTTGGTGGCTGTCATGCGTACTTATGAGGTCCGCACCTACGGGTGTCAGATGAACGTCCACGACTCCGAGCGCCTGCGCGGGCTGCTGGAGGACGCTGGTTATGTCCGCGCGCCCGAGGGTGACCAGGCCGATGTGGTCGTCTTCAACACGTGCGCGGTCCGGGAGAACGCCGACAACAAGTTGTACGGCAACCTCGGTCACCTCGCGCCGGTGAAGGCCAAGAACCCCGGGATGCAGATCGCGGTCGGCGGCTGCCTGGCGCAGAAGGACAAGGCCTCGATCGTGGGCAAGGCGCCGTGGGTCGACGTGGTCTTCGGCACCCACAACATCGGCTCGCTGCCGGTGCTGCTGGAGCGGGCCCGGGTCGAGCGGGAGTCGCAGGTCGAGATCCTCGAGTCGCTCGAGGTGTTCCCGTCGACCCTGCCGACCCGGCGCGAATCGCCGTACTCGGCCTGGGTGTCGGTGAGCGTCGGCTGCAACAACACCTGCACGTTCTGCATCGTCCCGGCGCTGCGCGGCCGCGAGAAGGACCGCCGGCCGGGGGAGATCCTGGCCGAGGTCGAGGCGCTGGTCGCCGAGGGCGTGCTCGAGGTTACCCTGCTCGGCCAGAACGTGAACTCGTACGGCGTGGAGTTCGGCGACCGCTACGCGTTCTCGAAGCTGCTCCGGTCGTGCGGCGGGATCGAGGGCCTGGAGCGGGTCCGGTTCACCTCGCCGCACCCGCGGGACTTCACCGCGGACGTGATCGAGGCGATGGCCGAGACGCCGAACGTGATGCCCTCGCTGCACATGCCGCTGCAGTCCGGGTCGGTCCGGGTGCTGAAGGCGATGCGGCGCTCGTACCGTCGTGATCGGTATCTTCGGATCATCGAGGACGTCCGCGCCGCGATGCCGGATGCGGCGATCACGACCGACATCATCGTCGGGTTCCCGGGGGAGACCGAGGAGGACTTCCAGGGCACGCTCGACGTGGTCCGGCAGGCCCGGTTCGCGGGCGCGTTCACCTTCCAGTACTCCAAGCGCCCGGGCACGCCGGCCGAGTCGATGGAGGACCAGGTCCCGCGCGAGGTCGTCCAGGAGCGGTACGAGCGTCTCGTCGCCCTGCAGGACGACATGGCGTGGGACGAGAACAAGGCGATCGTCGGGCGGTCGCTCGAGGTGCTCGTGGCGGAGGGGGAGGGGCGCAAGGACGCCGCCACCCACCGGCTCAGCGGCCGGGCGCGCGACAACCGGCTCGTTCACTTCGCGCTCCCGTCGGGTGTCGAGGCGCCGCGTCCCGGCGACCTGGCGACCGTCGAGGTCACGTACGCCGCGCCGCATCACTTGGTCGCCGATGTCTTCGGCGCCGTACGCCGTACTCGCGCCGGCGACGCGTGGGAGCGCGCCCAGGACGCACCGGCCGCCACACCTGGCGTGATGCTAGGCATGCCGACAATCGGCGCCAAGCCTCTCGAACCGGCAGCCGGCGGCTGCCAGGTCGGTTGACGGCCCAGCCAGGCGGAGGGTCATCTCTCCTTCCGCCCGACGCCGAGCCGTTCGCCTCCGGGCGGGACGCGGACATCTTCTCGATCGACGACCAGTGGGTCCTGCGCCGCTACCGCGACGGCTTTCCCGTCCGCGACGAGGCGGACTACATGCGGCACGTCGCGAAGTACGACTACCCGGTTCCGGCGGTCCGCGAGATCGTCGGCCCGGACATGGTGATCCAGCGCCTGAACGGTCCCACCCTCGCGGACGCGGCGATCGCCGGTGACCTCACCGGGACCGAGCTCGGCGAGATCCACGCCGACCTGCACCGCCGCCTGCAAGCGATCCCCGCACCCAGCGGCACGCCGGGTCACGTCGTGGTCCACGGCGACCTTCACCCGCTGAACGTGATCGCCACCGACTCCGGCCCGGTCGTCATCGACTGGCGCAACGCCCACGAAGGCACAGCGGCGTACGACGTCGCGATGACCGCGATCATCTGCGCCCAGGTCGCGCTCGACCCGTCCTTCGAGGCGCTGACCCCACTCGTGCGCGAGGCCCTCGGGGCTTACCTCGCCAACTCCATCGACCCCACGCCCGGCCTCCCCGACGCGCTCGCCGTCCGCGGCCGGAACGTCACACTGACCCCCGAGGAACGAGCGCTCCTGCCCGCGCAGGAAGCGCTCATCCGCTCGTATCTCTAGGCGGTTCCGGAACCGCTCTACGCGTTCAGGAACTGTGACGGCTTCAGCGCGCGGGTGACGATCCGGAGCTCGCCGATGTGGCCGGCGAAGGCCTGCTCGATCACGTTGTCGTAGTGGTTGGCGGCCAGCAACCACGGTTTGCCGGCGGTCGCGAGCCCGTTGGACGGGGTCGCCGGATTGCGCAGGAGTGGCGACGAGTCGACGTACAGCGTGCTGTGCTTGCCGTCGTTGACCACCGCGAGGTGGAACCACTTCCCGGCGACCTGCTCGTGGCCCCAGTTCGTGAAGGTGTCGTTGCGGTCGAGCGGGTACACCGCCCACTGCAGCTGGCGTCCGCCGGAGAAGGCGAGGTTCACCACCGGCTCGGACGGGTCGCTCCCGGTCTTGCCGGCGTCGGCGCCCGTACCCATCCGGCTGAGCAGACCCTCCCACGAGTGGTCCGCGTCGTCGTCCGCGAGCTTCACGAACGCCTCGATCGTGTAGCCGTTGGTGAACGTGAGCGCGTTGAGCGGCGCGTTGGCCGCCGTACGAAGGTAGCCGCCGCGGGCCGGGTTCTTGCCACCGGCAAACAACCAGCTGGCGTGACCTGGCTGGTCGGGGTGGAACTCGTTCGACGTCGTCGGCGCATCGCCGCCCAGCTGCACACGCGTCAGATGGTTGCCCTTGCCCGAGTGGTCGACCACCTGGTCGGTGACCGGCCCGTCGAAGCGCCAGTACGCCGCTGTGCCCGGGATCACGAGCTGCTTGGCCGGCCGAGCCGGGCGGAGCGGGACCGGAGCGAATCCGGCGAACCGCTCGGCGAAGTCGATCGGAATGCTGAACCGGTTGGTGTCGTCGGTCAGCTCGAGCTCACCCTCCGCCAGCTCACTGCGCCGGGCCGGGTCCTGGCCCATGATCCACGGTGCGATCGTCTCCACGTCGATCGTGTTCCGCGCCAGGTCGAAGTGGTAGAGCCGGATCATGCCGGACCCGCCGTAGTACCGGTCCTGGTAGTTGGTCAGGTGCAGGTGCACGTCGTGACCGGCCGCGTTCTGGCGGACCACCCGGCCGGGCGGCCAGAAGTGCCCGTTGAGGGTGAGGAAGATCTGGTCGTTGTCCTTGACCAGCTGGTCCCAGACCCGGTTGCCGTGGTCGGTGAAGTACGCCACCGGGTTGCCGTGGTCGGCGTTCACCAGCTCGTGCGTGGTGAGGATCACCGGCAGCTTCGGGTGCTTGGCGATCACGTCGCGCGCCCACGCGAAGCTCGCGTCCGACGGCCGCCAGTCCATTGCCAGCAGCAACCACTGCCGCCCGGCCGCGCGGAACACGTGGTACGAGTTGTACCCGTTGGCCGTCGATCCGCCGTACGTCGCCATCCGCCGGAACCGCTGCGGCCCGAACGTGCTCAGGTACGGCGACGCCCCGCGGGTATCGTCCTTCGACGCGTCGATGTCGTGGTTGCCGGCCAGCACGCTGTACGGGAACCGGGCCCGGTCGAGGATCTTGAACACGGGATCGGCCTGGGCGAACTCCATCGCCAGCGCGTTCTCCACCACGTCACCCAGATGCGCGACGAACACGATGTTCTCGTCCGCCCGCTGCTCGATCAGCCACTCGAAACTCGCCGTCAGCGGCGCCGGGTCCCCCCGATCCTGATCGAACTGATACTGCGTATCCGGCACAACGGCTACCGTGAACCGCGGGTGCTCTGTATCGACCTGCCCGCCCGCCTGGCCCGTCGCCTCCGGTTGGGCGGCCGCGGCACTCCCGGCACCCAACACACCGGGCGCGATCACCGCACCAGCCCCGAGTGCCCCCGCCTGCAGGAGCCGCCGCCGGCTCGTCCCGTCGTACTGCTGATCCATCGCCGCCTCCACGAGCCTCGCTGACACCGCAGCGAACTCTAAAGCGGTTCAGCCCAGCGATCGGTGAACACGAGGCGAATCCTGGAAGCAGAAGTCAGAAGCCGTGCGCAATCACCGCCGGCAGCCCATCACCACCCAACCCCGCCAGCACCCGAGCCTCATGCGGCACCACCGGCTCCGGCAACTTGTCCAGCGAGAACCAATCCAGCCCCGCGGCCTTCTCCGCCTCCATCAACCGCGGCTCACCCGCCCACCGACTCGTCATGAAGAAGAAATCCACCCGCTCATCAATCGGATCCCCGTTCCCCCCGGTCCGGTGCATCGCCGTCACCGCCACCAGATCCGCCGGATCGATCTCCACCCCGACCTCTTCCCGAACCTCCCGCACCGCGGCCTCCAGCACCGACTCCCCCTTCTCCACATGCCCAGCCGGCACCGCCCAATACCCATCCATGTATCCGGTGTTGGCCCGCAGCAACATCAACACCTCATCCCCCCGCCGAAGCACGACGTACGCCGCCGGAACCACCCGAAACCGATCCATGCCCAGCACCCTAATCACCCCCGCCGACACCAAAGGACGCACCTTCGGCGCGACAGTTCCTATTGGCCGGCTCCGCCGGCGCGCGGACTCCTGTCCCGGAGCCACACACTCGGCGGACAACCCCGTGACACGGGGGAAGGACACGCCTTCGGCGCGGCTGTCCTGCTGGCCGCGTACCGCGGCGCGCGGACCGCGTCACGGCTCCACGCACTCGGCGAACAGCCGGGGTGACGAGCTCGGACACCGCTTCGCGGCGGCAGTTCTGTTGGCCGCCTGCGGCGGCGCGGACTCCTGTCCCGGACACACGCACCCCTGCGAACAACTCGTGACTCGAGGAAGGACACGCCTGCGGCGCGGCTGTCCCGTCGGCCGCGTACCGCGGCGCGCCGACTGCGTCACGGCTCCACGCACTCGGCGAACAGTCGGGGCGACGAGCCACGACACCGCTTGGCGGCGGGGGACACGCGGTGGGTCCGCCCCACACCGCGACCGCCCTAGGGTGTGCTCTACGTGAGAGTTCGAGACGCAGGATGGCGGTAGGGAATGGAATACGGCACCCGCGGAGATCTCCTTGGGAGTTTGGCGGAGGCGGTCGGCGCTGTCGCGAACGGGCATCCGACGCGGGTTGCTCTCGATGGAGTGCCGGCTGCGGGGAAGACCACGCTGGCTGATGAGCTTGCCGTCGTACTGCGCGACCGGGGCCGTGAAGTCATCCGCGGGACGATCGAAGACTTCCTGACGCCTCGGTCGCGGCGGTATCGGCGCGGCGAGGATTCCGCCGAAGGTTGCTATCACGACAGCTTTGATTTCGACGCGCTGCATCGGGTGCTGCTCGATCCGCTGGGGCCAGATGGAGACCAAAGGTTTCAGCAGGCGGTGTACGACAAGGTGACGGACACTGCCCGGTCCGAGCGATTCATGACGGCGTCGGCGGACGCCGTACTGCTCTTCGACGGTGTGTTTCTCATGCGTCCGGAGCTGATTGGCCGGTGGGACCTGCGCATCTTCGTGTCAGCGGCGTTCGAGAGGACGCTCGATCGCGCCCGGGTCCGAGATCAGTCTGAGTCCAGAGCCGCCACCGAGGTCGAGCGACGGTATCGCAGCCGCTACATGCCCTCCCAGCAGTTCTACTTCGACACGGTCCGCCCGACCGATCACGCCGACATCATCGTGCACAACGACGACCCCCACCACCCAGCGTGGGAAGCCCGCTCACGCTGATACCGAGCCGGGTGTGGGCTGGTCCTCTGTGGACTCAGAAATGCGGTTCGACCAGGTGTGCGAAACTCGCACACATGGGAGAGGTGGACGAGAAGACGCTGGGGTCCGGGTTCGGGAGGCGCGTGAGTCGGCGGGTTTGACCCAGGGGGAGCTTGCTTCTCGCGTCAACCTCGATCGGACCGCAGTGAACAAGATCGAAGGCGGCATTCGCAAGGTCACTGCCCTCGAGTTGTCGGACATCGCGACAGCGCTCGGGGTGCGCATGGCCTCGTTCTTCTCCGAGCCGATTCCGGCAATCGTGTCGCACCGGTCTGCTCAGGGTTTGGATACGGCTGACTCGAAGATCGGATCGGCTGCTGGCGAATGTCGCCTCCGACGTCGAGTTCGTGCACACCTTGGCTGCGGCGGAACTTGGCCTCCCTGACGGCACCGCGGTGGCGTTGCCCCGGCCGGACGCTCTGTCCGACGCGGACAGCTTGGCGGTCGAAGTACGGACATTGCTTGGGCTTGATGCGGCTGAGCCGGTGCACGACCTCGTGGGGTGCGTTGCCTCGATCGGGCTGTTGGCGTTTTCGTTCGACCTCGGGGTCGATACGGCGGACGCCGGGACGATTCTGCTTCGTCAGGGCGGTGTGAGCCTGATCAACAGTCACAACAAGGTCGGGAGACGGCGGCTCGCGCTGGCTCACGAGCTGGGCCACTTCCTGGTCGCGGACGAGTACACGGTCGATTGGCGCGTCACGGATCTGCGGAGCAGCGACCTGGAGTCGAGACTCGACCGGTTCGCGCGTTCGCTGTTGTTGCCGGAGCCGGGCGTCCGGGCCGCGTGGGATCGGCACGCGTCACGGCACCCTCGAGAGGCGTCAGTACTGCTCGCCAGCGACTTTCGCGTCGACATGGCCACGCTCTCCAGAAGGCTGGACGAGTTGCGGCTCGTCGACAGCTCCGGCGCCGCGCTCATCCGTTGCGTCAAGACGACGCGCACCGACATCGTCGATTTCGGGCTCTACGTTCCCACCGACCTGGAAGGGACCAGCCTTCCCGTGCCGTTCCAGAAGGCAGTACTGCGGGCCTTCCGTGATGAGCGGATCAGCCGCGAACGCGCCCTCGAACTCCTCTACGGAACCTTCGTCGACGACGACCTACCTGCCCTGAGGGAGCGGCGGGAAGACGAGCTCTGGAACTTCGTGTCGTGACGCGGACCTCGGACGGGCTGGTGTTCGACACCGGCCCGCTGCGGCAACTCGCCGTAGAAGGCTGGCTCGGCGTCCTGAAGTTCCTCGCCGGAGACCGGCTGGTTCTCATCCCCGAGAGTGTCGAGCGGGAGCTCAAGAACCAGCTGGATGCGTTACCTGTCTTGCATCAGGTCTTGGACGCGGACTGGCTCAGCGTCGACGCCGTGACGACATGCCGTTCCTGATGGCGTTCGCGGGCTATGAGCAACGACTCGCTGTCGGCCAACGGAACCGCGGCGAGTGCGGCGCACTGGCACTCGGCAAGACGCGCGGCTTCCGCTGCTCTGCAACGCGATGGGCGGATTCAGGAAATGGGCCTGCGAGGAAGGCCTCATCGAGTACGAATGACCCGAGACCGTCTGGCTCGGGTTAGCGGTAGCCGCGTTTGAGGAGGTAGCTGGCTCCTGCGTCGAAGTCTTCGGGAGTGAGTTGGGCGAAGCCGAAGGTGTCGGCCAGGCGGTTGGTGGTGTTGAAGGCGGCGCAGACTGCCAATGCGTCCGTGATCTGCTGGGGTGAGACGCCGGTCGCCAGGACGTCGCGCATGTCGTCGGGGCCGATCTTTCCGTCGCGGGTCAGCTTGCCGAGCATGCGGAGCGTTGCCCGGAGAGGTTCCTCGATCGGGGCCGAGGCCAGGTCGGTGAGTACGGCGGTCACCCGCGGGGCGTCCTCGTACGCCTGACTGGCGGTTGCGGTGTGGGCGCTGATGCAGAACGCGGAGTCGTTCACCTTCGACACGTAGGCGGCCATCAGTTCGCGGTCGCCGACGGCCCAGGCGGACGGGCCGCGCATCGCCTCGTGGGTGAACCGCTTGGCCTGGGTGCCGTAGAAATCGGGTCGGTAGAAGACGAGCTTGGCGGCGTCCGGTACCGGGTGGCGGGAGAACAGCCGGATGACCGCGAACAGCAGCTTGGTGCCGGCGCCGTACCCGTGGTTGAGGATCTCAGGACGCATGATCCGGCCTCCCGTCGGAGGTTGCTTCGGCGAGGGCGGCCAGTCCGGCTTCGTACAGGCGGGAGGACTGGCCGACCGCGGCGCAGACCACCAGTTCGAAGAGCTGGTCCTCGGTGCAGCCCGAGGCCAGTGCTGTAGCCAAGTCCTCGTCGGTGATTTCCGTCGGTCTGTCGGCAACCTTGGCGATCAGTGCGTCCAACGGTGGGGAGAGGCCGTCGTTGTTGAAGGCGTGCGTACGCTGCTCCGCGGGTGCTCTGCCCTTCCCGTTCAGGACGGAATCCACTACGGCTTGCTGCGCTGCTTGCTTCTCATCCAGCACGGCGTTCTCGCCTCCTCGACAGTCCGGGTTCTCTGCCCTCACCTGTATGACGATCGGCGCGGCGCCGATGCGACACACAGCCGAAGACTGGTCAGGCCGGGGTGACGGTGGTGCTCATGACGCAGTGGTTCTTGCCTTTGGGGCGGAGGTAGGTGAAGCCGGCTTGTTCGAAGAGGGTGCGGGTGCCGTTGTAGAGGAAGGAGGCGGTGATCTTCTTGCCGGCGGTGTCTTGGGGGTAGGCCTCGACGGTCCCGCCGCCGGCCTGTGCGATCAGGTCCAGGGCGCCGCGGAGGGCGACTGCGGAGACGCCTTGGCGGCGGTATCTGCGGTCGATGAAGAAGCAGGTCAGGCGGTAGTCGGGCGGGCTTTCCATAGCCGCCTCGTACTCCTTGCGGTGGTTGACGTTCGGCAGCTCGTTCGGTGCGCCGTACTCGCACCATCCGACCGCGACATCTCCGTCGAACACCAGCGCCGCGTGGGCTCGGCCCTCCTCGACCAGCCGTTGTTTGAGGTTCCGGTTGTCCGCCGCCTCGAAGGTCTTCTCCTCATGAAGCGTGTGGAAAAACGTGCACCAGCAGCCGCCCCACACCCCGTTGTGCCGCTCCGCGAGATCCGCGAACGCGTCCCAGGTCTCTGGCGTGAGCGGCCGGACCACCAGTTCGCTGACTGTCGCACTGATCTTGGCCATGAGGTGAGCGTATGACGACATCCGGACAATCTTCGTCCGGAAAGATCTGACATCTTCGTCAACTGAGACCGGGGCTGCCGGACCGCACCCGCAGTAAGGTCGCGCCGGAGCAGGTTTCGGGGCGCGTGCCTCGCCGTAGCGAAGGTAGGAACATGAGAGCTCTCCTCACATCGGGCGGGATCAAGAACAGCAGCATCCACGACGCGCTGGTCGACCTGCTGGGCAAACCGATCTCCGAGTCCAATGCCCTCTTCATCCCCACCGCTCTCTACCCGTTCCCCGGCGGCGCGGGCATGGCGTGGCGGGCGATCAGCGGCAAGAGTCCATCGCGGTTGGCCGAACTGGGGTGGAAATCGCTGGGGATCCTGGAGTTGTCGGTGCTGCCGAGCATCGACGAGGCTGCTTGGGTGCCAGCGGTCCGGGACGCCGATGCCCTGCTGGCCTGGGGCGGCGACCCCGTCTTTCTCGCCAACTGGATGCGGCGCTCTGGGCTGACGGACCTGCTGCCGACTCTGCGTCCCGAGGCGGTCTACGTCGGGGTGAGCGCCGGGAGCATGGCTGCGACCTCCACCTTCGTCGAGACCTACACCGAGCCGCCCCGCGGAAGCGATGGACCGCTGAAGTCGGAGGACGTCGTCTTCACCACGCCCGAGGGCGACATCGACAGAACCCTGGTCACCGCCCAGGGAGCGGGACTCGTCGACTTCGCGGTGATCCCGCACCTGGAGCACGAGTACCACCCGGACGCATCCTTCGCGAACGCCGAGAAGTGGGCGGCACGCATCCCCGCGCCGACGTACGCCATCGACGACGACACCGCCATCAAGGTCATCGACGGCACCCCCGAGATCATCTCCGAAGGCCAATGGAAACTGTTCCAGCCCCTGACTTGATCTGAAGCCCGGCGCGACCTGCGTTGCTCGCCACTGTGCCTCCGTGGCCCGCCGGTGTCGGATCCACACCTGGTTATGCGGCTCCGCCAGATCCGCGAACACGTCCCAAGTCTCAGTCGTGAGCGCCCGAACCGGCAGTTCGCCACCCAACACCCTGGTCCAGGTCATAGGCGGATCGATCGCACCGACTACCGCGCGGTGGTCGTCAAGTGCTCCTCAAGAAGCGTCGCCGCGATTGGGTGCCGGCCGAGTGCTGGTTGTTGGCTTCGGTGGGGCAACGGCTGCCACGAACTCATGCATTGTTGATGAGGGGTTGTCCTTAGGGAACGCCGTTCCATTGCCTTCGTGCCGCTTCGCCAGGGCTCTGGCGCGTCTGGCTGCCTGCTCTCGCTTGGGGAGATAGACCGCAGGATCGATGTGCTTGCCCGAGCGTCCATCCAGTCGACAGCTCATGGCAACCGCGGGGGCCGTGTTGAGGAACGCGGTGTGATCCTTGAAATGCATGATCAGCCAGATCTCGAAACAAGGATTCGAGATCGCGAGACGAACGCCGTGGGAGCGGGCCAGCTCGACTGCCTTCTTCAAATGAGGATGAGGCTTCGGCGATTCGACGTCGAAGATGCACCACACCTCATCGATCTCCGCGTCGTCCTTCTTTGCGAGAGCTTTCTGCACCAGCGTGTACGGTACGCCGTGCGCCGGATCGATCTCGATCTCGATCGCAGTGTTTCTTTCGACGTCTGGCAGCCGCTTCAGCCCGTTGATGTAGTCCGGTTCTGAGTTCTCACCTTCGCAGAACACAACGATGGTCTTCCTCTCGGCCCTCGTCCCCGAGGTGCGTCTGAGGCTCTTCGGCCTCGAGCGCCGAGCTGCCCGCTCGCCCGCACGGGTCTGCCTCTGCGGTGTCGTCATCCCCCGTCAGCCGATCAGGCCGAGCGTGCGCAGGAGCTCGGTTCGATCGACATCTGGCAAGGCTCCGAACCGGCCGTGCAAATAGGCCGACTCGAGATTCAGTGACCTGCGTACACGTTCGCCGGCGAAGTCTGCCAGCGCGCCGAGCCGTGTGGCGCCGTCGCTTCCCTTCTCGGTCAGCCATACCTCGTCGCGGTTCAAGTGGCTCAGCAGGCTGGTGTCATGCGAGGTGAAGATCAGCTGTGCGCCGCGTGGATTGGTGGCCGGGTCGTGAAAGAGCCGGATCAACTGGGTGGACAAGGTCGGGTGGAGGCTGGCGTCGAGTTCATCGAAGAGAAGTAGAGAACCCTGCTTCAGCGCGGCCAGAACCGGACCGATGAGCTGGTACCAGGTACGTGTTCCTTCGGATTCTTCGGCCAGCTCGAAGGGGACGTGTTCCTCCGCCCCTCGGTGGATGAGCCGGACCACGCGCCGTCGCATCGATTCGCCATCGATCGTCTCTGCGTCCTCGAAGTCGATACGGACGTCGTCAATTCCGAGATCGGCCAGCTTAAGTAGGGCCAGAGCTTGTTCGCGATCCTCGGGAGGGGCAACCTTCGTTAGGCTCACGCGTGACGAAGACGGTGACTCGTCGGCGGAGATGAAGAGACGCTCAGTGAGTTGCTGAGGTGAGAAAGCCCTGCGCCAACGTCGCCTGAGGCCCCGAACCTGGATTTGTTGAATGGCGCGGGCGAATTCGCTCACCAGCGGCTCGTGGAACCTGCGTGCCGCCGACAATGTCAGAGTCTGGTCGGTCAGCAATTCACGGGTGCCGGAGATACTTCCGAGCCCGCGTTGGAGTTTGAGTCCGTCCGGGTCTCGCTCGAAGATGCGCCGACGCTTCTTCTCGGGATAGTGGAACAGGGCCTCGTACTGCACTTCCTGAGAATCCAGCTCGAGAAGGTATTCGAAACGCACATCGTCGATGAGAAAGTCGATCGCGAATGTCGAGGGATCGTCGCCGGCGTCTGCGAACCTGAAGCGATCCAGGGGGATCTCGTCTTCCCAGAACCTGAGGGAGTTCTGGATCGCATCCTGAAGCCAGGCGAGGGCGGCGATGATGTTCGATTTCCCGGATGCGTTGGGGCCGTAGATCGCCGCGACCGACAGCAGGCTCTCGCCGAGGCTGGGTGCTTCGCGGGCCTCGGGGCGGTCGCGGTCGATGGCTACCATGCTCAACTCGACGGGAGAGAGGATCGAACGGAAGTTCGACACCTCGAAGCGGATCAGCAAGGCAACTCCTGCGGTCGTCGTCCCTGCAATCATACCGCCAATTTTGTCGATTGTGGACGAAAATGGCAGTTTGTCTGCATGTGAAGTGCGCTCCAGGACTGCTGGCTGTCGCCTCGGTCGAGAGATTTGTGCATCGGCCGCCGGACCCCTGTGTTGCGCCCAGACCTCTTGCCCCCATGTCGACGGAGCAGCCGTCCAGCTCCACAACGCCCGGGCTATGGGCACGGGTATCCGCTGCGTTGCGGGGTTCTCCGCTCGTGCATTACGACAGAGCCCAAACTTCAGGGGGATACGGCCCGGCTGGCCAGCATCGCGCGGTCCGGCGTCGGGCGCCGGCCGGTCACTTCACGCCTGAGCGCGTCCACCACGCGTCGTGTCGGCGATTTCCTTCGCGGAGTACGCCGGTCCGTGTCACAGGTGGGCGCGCCGGCGGAGCCGGCCAACAAGACAGCCGCGCCGAAGGCGTGTCCTTTGTCCGATTACCCGGTCAACACATGACGAAGGGCCGCAAGGGATGTCCTTGCGGCCCTTCGGTGGTGGTCAGGCGGGCTGGCTCGGGGTGCCGGGGATGTCGTCGTTCTGGCCGTCGAGGCCGTCGAGGCCTTCCTTGGCCTTCTCGACACCCTGGTCGATCTTGTCGCCGTACTTGCCGCCCGTCTTCTCGTCGACGAATTCACCGGCCTTGTCCAGACCTTCGCCGACCTTGTCGCCGTGCTGGTCGACCAGGTCGCCGGCCTTTTCCTTCAGGTCCTCGGCCTTGCCCTTGAACTTGTCGAAGATGCCCATCGCGGGGGCTCCCATTCCTGCGTAGTTGAATGCTTACAGACAGCTAGCGGCGATCTTCGCATCTATAACGCCGGAACTGTGGGATCTCCGCGAGTGCCATGCAGGCGGGCCCGAGGGCTGCTTCAGACCCCGTCGCCCGACGGCTCCGACTCTACGTCGCCGCCGCTGTCTTCGCTCGCACCTCCGGTGGCCTCGACGTCCCCGCCGCTGCGCGACTCGACATCGCCACCACTGCGGGACTCGACGTCCCCGCCACTGCGCTTGAACTCGGCATCAGCACTCAGCGACTCGACATCGCCACCGCTGCGCGACTCCACATCACCGCCGCTGCGGGACTCGACGTCGCCACCGCTGCGCTTGAACTCGACGTCACCGCCGCTCTTGGCCGCGAACTCGTCCTCGCCCCCCAGGTCAAGAGCGTCCTTGGCCGCGTCGGACTCTTCATCGAACGGATTGCTCACTGGATTCCTCCCGTAGACATGATGCAGCGTGTTTACCGAACTTTCCGGGTCATCCACAAGGCCGGTGCGACCCTCTTGGCCGAGTCTTCATCCGGACCCTGACAGACTGGAGCGATGGCCGAACCTCTCGTCGTCGCGGTCGTCGGCCCCACCGCGGCCGGCAAGTCCGACCTGTCCGTTGCCTTGTGCAAACGCTTGGGTGGCGAGGTGGTGAACGCCGACGCCATGCAGGTCTACCGCGGCATGGATATCGGTACGGCGAAGATCAGTACGACGGAACGCGCCGGCGTACCGCATCACCTGCTCGACATCCTCGACGTCACCGAGACCGCCACCGTGGCGGAGTTCCAGCAACTCGCCCGGGCCGCGATCGACGACTGCGTCACGCGCAAGGTAGTCCCCGTGCTGGCCGGTGGCTCGGCGCTGTACGTGCGAGCAATCCTCGACGACTTCGTCTTCCCCGGCACCGACGCGGAGGTCCGCGCCCGGCTGGAAGCGGAGCTCGAGCGCGACGGGTCCGGGGCTCTGCACAGGAAACTGGCGGAGATAGACCCCAAGGCGGCCGAGCAGATCCTGCCGAGCAACGGCCGCCGGATCGTCCGCGCGCTCGAGGTCATCGAGATCACCGGCGGTCCGTACGTCGCCACCCTGCCCGAGCACCACTACGTCTATCCGGGCGCGATCCAGCTCGGTCTCGACGTACCGCGGCCGGAGCTGGACGAGCGGATCGGGCGCCGGGTGGATCGGATGTTCGACGCCGGCTTCGTCGACGAGGTGCGGGGTCTGCTGAACAAGGGTTTGATTGAGGGGAAGACGGCCAACCGGGCACTCGGGTACTCGCAGGTGATCGCGTTGCTGAACGGTGAGATCGACGAGGTGGAGGCGCGGGAGCGAACCGCGCAGGCCACGCGCCGGTTCGCGCGCCGGCAGGACTCGTGGTTCCGTAAGGACCAACGAATCAGTTGGCTGCCGTACGACGCCCCCGATCTGCTGGAGAAGGCCGTACAAGTGATAGCCGAAGGCAACCGGAAGGCGAGCAGCGACGTAGTCGGGGTGGAAGAGGGCCTGGGGACCGTCGATGCGAGGGGGTGACCGTGAGGCCGAGTTCCGCGAGTACCTGCTCGCGGACCGCACCCGACTGATGCGGACGGCGTTGTTGCTCACCGCGGGGGATGTGCACACCGCCGAGGATCTGGTCCAGACCGCATGCACGAGGGTGTATGTGCACTGGCACCGGATCAAGCACGAAGGCGCCGGCCCGTACGCCCACCGCATCCTGGTCAACGCCTTCCTGGACGAGCGCCGCCGCGCCGGCCGCCACCCCGAGGTGGTGACCGCGGAGACGCTCGAACCGCGGCTGACCGACGAGGCGGACCCGGCGGACACGCTGGCCGTCCGTGGCGCGTTGCTGGATCTCGCGCCGCGGCAGCGGGCGGTCCTGGTGCTGCGGTACTTCCAGGATCTCGACGTGGCCACCTGCGCTCGGATCCTCGACTGCACCGAGGGCACGGTGAAGAGCCAGACGGCGAAGGCGCTGAAGCGTCTGAAGGAACTGATGAGCGAGGAAACGGATCGGACGACGGGGAGCGGTTGATGAACCAACGGGGCTGCGGTACGGGGAGGACTTGAGGTAGTGGACGAGGTCAAGAAGTTGCTGCAGGGATTCGCGGACAGCGCGGTCGACGGACTGCCGGACGCGGATATCGAGGCGGACGTCGCCCGTGGGCGGCGGGCGCTGCGCCGGATCAAGCGACGGCGCCGGGTCGCCGGCGTGCTGTGCGTGGCCGCCGTGTCGGCCGCCGTTCTCGCGATCGGCAACCAGGTGAAGTGGTGGGGGACGGGCAACACCGAGGTCGCCGGCAGTGCGGGGGAGACCGGGACCGCCGCGACGACCGGTGCCTCCGCGTCGCCGGCTCCGGCCGAGGGCGAGACGATGTCGATGTTCGGGGCGCCGGTGGTGGAGCTGGTCGCGAACAAGCAGGCCTGGCGCACGATCAACTGCTCGCTCGCCCCGAAGGGGTGGACCGCGGAAACCCCGATCGCCGCCGGTCACGTCGTGCTCTCGCAGCCGGAGATGCGGACCGCGGACACGGCCGCGAAGGTGGTGCTGCAGGCGGCTCCGGAGGCGCGCAGTCTGATGGCGGTCCGAGTCACCGACGAGGCCGGCAAGACCTTCCACATCGGAACGCTGGACGGCCGCCCCGCCGGACAGGTGAAGCTCGCCGACCAATGGCTCCTGGTCGAGCTGCCGACCGGCACCGCGGACTGGACCGACGACGTCATCCGCCGCTTCATGGGCTCCTGCGCGGTGAACTAGGCGCCCGGGCGGTAACCCGGCGCGCCACGACTGGCGCTCAACGTCACCGTGGGATAGGCAGGGGCATGCCCCTGTCCGCCTACGCCCCGCGGGAGAACTGGTGAAGAAGCTGGTCGCATCTCTGTCTGCAGGTGCCCTTGTCCTGGCCGGTCTGAGTACGAGCGGAGCCGCGGCCAGTCCGCCGAAGCCGCCGAACCAGAGCCCGGTCAAACAGCCGACCTCGATCGGGTTCGGCGGTGCGGTGTCCTCGGTCGACGCGGACGCGACGAGCATCGGGCTCGGCGTCCTGCGGCGCGGTGGCAACGCGGTCGACGCAGCGGTCGCCACGGCCGCCGCCCTGGGCGTGACCGAGCCGTACTCCGCCGGTGTCGGCGGTGGCGGGTACTTCGTTTACTACAACGCCAAGCAACGCAAGGTCTTCACGATCGACGGCCGCGAGACCGCGCCCGCGACCATGCCGTCCGACGCGTTCATGAACAAGGCGACGGGTCAGCCGTACCCCTTCGCGCAGCTGGTGACCTCCGGTGTGTCGATCGGCGTACCGGGAACGCTGGCGACCTGGGACAGCGCGCTGCGGCAGTGGGGTTCGCTGTCGCTCGGCAAGGCGCTGACGCCGGCTGCCGACCTGGCCGATCGCGGCTTCGTGGTCGACTCGACGTTCCGGCTCCAGACGCTCGAGAACAAGGCCCGGTTCGCGCAGGTGGTGCCGACGGCGAAGCTGTTCCTGCCGAACGGCGACGCGCCGCAGGTCGGATCGGTGTTCAAGAACCCGGAGCTCGCCGACACCTACCGCCTGATCGGCAAGCAGGGCCCGTCGGTGTTCTATCGCGGCCCGCTGGCCGGTGAGATGGCGGCGGTGGCCAAGAACCCGCCGAAGACCGCCGACGCCACGCTGCCGTTCTTCTCCGGGTACCTCGCCACGGGCGACCTGGCGAACTACAAGGCGATCGACCGCCAACCGACCAAGGTCAGGTACGACGGCCTGGACGTGTACGGCATGCCGCCGTCGTCGTCCGGTGGCACCACGGTCGGCGAGGCGCTCAACATCCTGCAGCCGCAGCACTTGGCGCAGCAGAGCACCACGCAGGCGCTGCACACCTACCTCGAGGCCTCCGCGCTGGCCTTCGCGGACCGCGGTGCGTACGTCGGTGATCCGGCGTACGTCGACGTACCCCAGAAAGAGCTGCTGTCGAAGGGCTTCGGCGCCGAGCGGTCGTGCTTGATCGACCCGCAGAAGGCCGCGGTCAAGCCGGTGCCGGCGGGCTCGCCGGACGGTGAGTACTCACCTTGCGCGACGGGTACGGCCGTCGAGCAGCGGCCGGACACCGAAGGCCGTTCGACCACGCATCTGGTCGCCGCGGACAAGTGGGGCAACGTCGTCTCGTACACGCTGACGATCGAGCAGACCGGTGGCAGCGGCATCACCGTCCCCGGCCGCGGGTTCCTGCTGAACAACGAGCTGACCGACTTCTCCGCGGTCCCCGACCCCAAGGACCCGAACATCGTCCAGGCCGGCAAGCGGCCGCGGTCCTCGATGTCGCCGACGATCGTGCTGCGCGGCGGCAAGCCGTTCCTGGCTCTCGGTTCGCCGGGTGGCTCGACCATCATCACCACGGTTCTGCAGACGCTGACGAACCGGCTCGACCGTGGCATGACCCTGCCGGAGGCGATCGCCGCACCACGCGCGTCCCAGCGCAACACCGTGTCGGTCACCGCCGAGCAGTCCTTCATCGACACCTACGGTCCGGCGCTCACGCCGTACGGCCACACCTTCGTCCCGGCCGGTGCTCCCGGCACCTCGGCGGCGGAGATCGGGGCACTCGAAGCGCTGGAGTTCCTGCCCGGCGGCGCGATTCTGGCGGCCGCGGAGCCGGTCCGCCGCGGTGGTGGATCCGCCGGAACGGTCAAGCAGGTCTATCCGTAGTCAGAGCGATGTGATGATCGCGGCGACCAGGTCGGCCCGCTCGGCCAGGCTCGCCGCGATCACCTGTTCGTGAACGGCATGAGCGCCCTGACCCACCGGCCCCAGGCCGTCCAGGGTCGGGACGCCCAGCCAGCCGGTCAGGTTGGTGTCGGCGGCACCTGATGCCGCCGCGCCACCGATCTCCTGACCGACGGACCGTGCGGCCGCGACGACCCGGTCCAACAGCTGCCCGGTCGCCGGCGACGGCCCCCAGGCCGGGCGGCTCGACATCACGCGTACCTTCAGCTCGGCATCCGTGCGTACCGGTTCGAGACCGGTGATCGCGTCGAGCACCGCGCGCTCGGCCTGCGGGTCGACGAACCGGAACCCGATGTCGGCCGCGGCAGAACCCGGTACGACGTTCGTCCGCCCGCCGCCCGTGATCGTGCCGACGTTGCACAACACGTGGTCGTACCTGCTGACCACCGCGCGGACGAGGATCAGTTGGTCCACGAGTTCGTCGATCGCGGAGACACCGCTGCCGGGGTCGAGAGCGGCATGCGCTTCGCGGCCGGTGACCTCGATCCGGACCCGGGTGCTGCCACGGCGGGAGGTCTTGAGATCGCCGTTCGGGTGCGGCGGTTCCAAGCCGAAAGCGGCGTACACGCCGGCCGATTCCGCGGTGACGAGGTCGCGCGCCGAGGGTGACCCGATCTCCTCGTCCGCGACCACGATGATGCGCACCGGCCGGTGATCGGCCTCCGCGATCTGCGCGAGCGCGGTCTCCAGGACGACCAGTCCACCCTTCATGTCGAAGACGCCGGGGCCGTGGATGACGCCGTCCTCCTCGCGCCACGGCATCGCGTCCCGTAGTCGTCCGACCGGCCAGACCGTGTCGTGGTGGGCGAGAAAGAGCAGTGGTGCCTCGCCGGCTCGTGGACCCCGTCCCGGGAAGTCGGCGACCACGTGATCGCCGGTCGGCATCGGCACGCGGCGGGCGGTGCCGCCGAGCTCGGCGTACCGCGCGAGGAGCCGGTCGGCGAAGGCGTTCAGCGCCTCGGCGTCACCGGTCGGCGTCTCGTGCCCGACGTACTCGCGGAGGCGATCGGTCATCATGGATAGGAAACGTATCATGATGTGAGCCGCGATTGACTAGCAGATCCATGGCGGGATCTACTCAGGATATGAATCGTATGGCGGAGGACGGCTATCGGGCTGTCTCGCTCACCACGGCGGCGCGGTTCGCCGAGGCCTCGACGCTGTACCGCGAGGTCTTCGGCTACCAGGACCCGGAGTACGGGCTGAACCCGCGGCTGCTCGGTGCACTGGCGAGCAACGGTGGTTCGGTGGTCGGCATCCTCGACCGGAGCGACCGGCTGGTCGCCTTCGCGTACGGGTTCTGCGGCACCGATCGGCGCGGTTTCTACCACTACTCGCAGTCGGCCGTGGTCGCGGTCGGGCAGCAGGGCCACGGACTCGGCCGGATGCTCAAGCACGCCCAGCGAGAAGTTGCCCTGAGCCACGGTCTGTCGCGGATGCGGTGGACCTACGACCCGGCCCAGATCCGCAACGCGCACTTCAACCTCGATGTGCTCGGTGCGCGCGGCCGGTGGTTCGCTCCCGACATGTACGGTCCCGGCACCGACCGGGTGATCGTCGAGTGGGACCTGACGCGCGAGCACCGCGGTGAGCTGGACGACGCCGAGCTGACCCGGCTGGTGGTGCCGGCCGAGAGGGCCGAGCTCCGCAGGTCGTTCGAGGAACTGCTCGGCAAGAACCTCGTCGCCGTGTCCTGCCGCCGGCTGCCCGACGGCACGGCCGCCTACTACTTCGGGTCGGTGGACGATGCCTGACGACCCGCGCAACCGCGAGCTCACCAGTCCGCACGAGCGGTACGACGCCCGCCTGCAAAGGCGATCGTCCGCGCAGTTGCAGCGTCGCGTGGTCGAGCAGGAGCGCGCCTCGATCGAGGAAGCGCTCGACCTGATCCTCGCCGACGACTCGATCGCCCAGGCTGCCGCCCGGATCGTCGCCGCCCGCCGCCGCTTCATCATCGGCTCGGCAAAATCGTTCTCGTACGCGTCGCTGCTGGCCTTCGACCTCGGTGTCGGCCTGTCCCAGGTCACGCTGATCGACGGTACGGTCGTGCGCGGCGTCGACGTACTGTCCGACGTGCGGTCGAGCGACCTGATGGTCGCGTTCTCGTTCCGCCGCTATCGCCGCGACACCGTCGAGATCGCGCGCCGGTTCACCGAGGCCGGGGGCGAACTGGTCGCCGTGACGGACTTCGAGGACGCGCCCCTGGCCAAGCTCGCCGACCAGTGCATCTACGTCGCCACCGGCAGCGCTTCGTACGTCGACTCTCCGACAGTCGTCGCGTCCGTGTTGCACGTGCTGGCGACCCTGACCACCGCCAGCGCGAAGGGAGCCCGCCGTCGGCTCGTCGAACGCGACCGGCTGAACACGGAGCTGGGGCTGTATGTCAACTGAGGTCAAGGTGACCGCAGCACGGCTGCATCGGGTGCGGATGCCGCTGGTGCACGAGTTCCGGACCAGTTCGCACCGCAAGGCGTTCCTCGACCACATCCTGGTCGAGCTGGAGGATGCCTCGGGAGCGGTCGGCTGGGGCGAGATCGCCTCCTCCTCCGATCCGTACTACGCGCCGGAGACGGTCGAGACGTGCTGGCACATCGCCTCGCGTTACCTGCTGCCCTCGGTGATCGGCCAGGTGTGGGACCGGCCCGAGCAGGTGCCACAGCTGTGGGCCAAGGTCCGGGGGAATCAGTTCGCCAAGGCCGGCGTGGATGTCGCCGCCTGGGTGCTGTGGTCCAACGTGCAGGGTGTCTCGCTCGCGGAGGCACTCGGCGGGACGAGAACCGAGGTGGTCGCCGGTGTATCGCTGGGGATCGAGCCCACGATCGACGACCTGCTGGCCGAGGTCGAGCGGCAGACGGCGGCCGGCTATCCGCGGGTGAAGCTGAAGATCGCGCCGGGCTGGGATGTCGAACCGGTCCGGGCCGTGCGGGCGGCGTACCCGGAGCTCGATCTGCATGTCGATGCCAACGGCATCTACACCGAGGACCACCTGACGCAGCTGCGGGCGCTGGACGCGTTCGGCCTGACGATGATCGAGCAGCCGTTCGCGCCGCGGGACCTGCTCGCGCACGCCCGGCTGCAGCGGACGATCTCGACCCCGGTCTGTCTGGACGAGAGCATCGAGACGCCCGACGACCTGGAGACCGCGCTGTCCGTCGGAGCGCTACAGGTACTGAATATCAAGGTGTCGCGGATGGGTGGCCTGACCGCCGCCCGCGCCGCGCACGATCGGGCGCAGCAGGCCGGGATCGCCGTCTGGTGCGGCGGCATGCACGAGTTCGGCATCGGCCGGCTCGCCAACGTCGCCGTCTCCAGCCTCCCCGGGTTCACCCTCCCATCGGATGTGTCCGCCTCGGAGAAGTACTACGCCCGGGACATCGTCGAACCCGCGGTCGTCGCCGTCCGGGGCGTCGTACAAGTGCCCGAGGCAACTGGTCTGGGGCATAGGGTCGACACGGAGCTGATCGCGGCGAACGCGGTCGACACCCTCGCCCTCTGACCGGAACAGGAGCGGTTCGATGACCATCGCGCTGACCGGCGGGCAGGTGATCGACGGGACCGGCGCGGAGCCGGTGATCGGGACGGTGCTGGTGGACAGCGGCCGGATCATCGCGGTGCTGCCACCCGGCGACGTACCCTCCCGGGCCGAGGTAATCGATGCCACGGGCAACATTGTGGCA
Source organism: Kribbella sp. NPDC048837 (assembly GCF_055586945.1). NCBI lineage: Bacteria > Bacillati > Actinomycetota > Actinomycetes > Propionibacteriales > Kribbellaceae > Kribbella > Kribbella sp. NPDC048837. The sequence continues at coordinate 8,886 of NZ_JBVJHF010000006.1, read as the reverse complement.
CCCGGGTTCATCGATCTTCACTCACATGCGGATTTCAGTCTTCGATCGACTCCGGACGCGCCGACACAGCTGTCCCAGGGCGTCACCACGCTCGTCGCCGGGAACTGTGGCTGGTCGCCGTTCCCGATCACCGATCTGGAGTCCATGCGCGCGGGTACGGCGTTCCTGGACCCTCGGCACGACTGGTCGTGGCGCGATCTCGGCGGCTTCGCCGCAGCGTTGGAACCGGCGGTGAACCTCGCGCTGCAGGTCGGGCACTCGGCGCTCAGACTCGCAGTCATGGGCAATGCCGAGCGGACGCCGTCGCCGGACGAGCTCCGGCAGATGCAGGACCTGCTGCGGATCGCCGCCGATCAAGGGGCCGTCGGCTTCTCCACCGGGCTGATCTACGCGCCGGGGGCCTATGCCGAGTCGGCCGAGGTCGCCGTGCTGGTGGCGACGGCGGCCGAGTGCGGTCTGCTCTATTCGACGCACATCCGCAATGAAGGCGCCGGACTGCTCGGAGCGTTGGACGAGGCGATGGCCGTGGCTCGGTCCGGTGGCGCGCGACTCGAGGTCTCCCACCTGAAGGCCGTCGGTGCGCCGAACCACGGCCTCGTCACCGCCGCCCTCGAACGCCTGGACGAGGCCCGCTCGGACGGTCTCGACGTCGCGTGGGACGTCTATCCCTACACGGCATCCAGTACGACGCTCACCGCCAGGCTGCCGACCTGGGCACTGGCCGGCGGCACCTTGCTCGACCGCCTCGCAGACCCGGCCGAACGGCAACGGATCGCCGAGGCCCTCCGCTCCGACCGGCTCCTCGATCCCAAGGCCGTGGTGATCGCATCCCTGCCGCCCGGGCCGTACGAGGACTGTCGCGGCCGAAGCCTGGCCGACATCGCCCAACGCGACGACGTGGACGCCGCCGAGGCGGTCCTCCGGGTGCTCGAGCAGCACCGGGCGGCGGTCAGCGTGGTCAACCACGCGATGAGCGAGGAGGACGTCGTCACCGTGCTGCGACACCCGTGCACGAGTGTCGCGAGTGACGGCTGGATCATGGACGCCACCGGCCCCGGGCACCCGCATCCGCGCAACTTCGGCACCTTCCCCCGGGTCCTCGGCCGATACGCGCGCGACCTCGGCGTCCTCACGCTTCCCGAGGCGATCCGCCGGATGACCTCACTGCCCGCGTCGCGGCTCGGCTTCACGGACCGCGGCGTGATCAAACCCGGTGCCGTTGCGGACCTCGTCGTACTCGACCCGTCCGAGATCGCCGACCGGTCGACGTACGACGACCCTTGGCAGCTGTCCGTCGGCGTCGGTCATGTGTTGGTCGCCGGTGAGCCGGTGCTGTCGGACGGGGTGCCGACAGGCCGTCGGCCGGGACGCGTTCTCACGCTTTCTTGAAGCGCATGGGCTCGCTCGGCAGCGGGGGAGGAGCGGTCGCCGCGTCCTCGGTCGTCTCGAGCCACCCGTCGTGCTCATGCACCAGGTTGTCCACGGTTTCCGGGTCCACGTCACGCAGGACGACGATCCACGGATGGTCCTCGTCGTCGTCCTCACCGTGGAAGCGCCCGCGCCGGACCACGCCGCCCAGGCGGTCGGCCACCGTCCGCGCGTCCTCCTGCTCCCAGAAGTAGGCGATCTGCTCCATGGGGAACACCGTACGATCTTCTCCATGAGCACGTTTCCCTGGTTGAAGGGGCATGGCACCGAGAACGACTTCGTGATCCTGCCCGACCCCGACGGCTCGGTCCACGGGGACCTGGACGCCGGTCTGGTGCGGTTCCTCTGCGACCGGCACGCCGGCCTGGGGGCGGACGGCGTCCTCCGGGTGATCCAGGGCGACCAGCAGACGTACGTCGACGACGGCGGCGACTGGTTCATGGACTACCGCAACGCCGACGGCTCGATCGCGGAGATGTGCGGGAACGGGATCCGGGTGTTCGTGCGGTACCTGGCCGAGGCCGGGCTGACCGGGGACAAGCCGGTTCGGGTCGGCACCCGCGCGGGGGTCAAGGACGTCGTACTGAACGACGACGGCACGCTGACCGCGGACATGGGTGAGCCCAGGCTCCCCGCGGCCGCCGGCGTCGTGGTCGAGGCGAGCGGGCACCAGTGGCCGGCCGTGCACGTGGACATGGGCAACCCGCACGCGGTGGCCTTCGTCGACGACCTGCGGGAACTCGGAAACCTTTGTGACCAGCCCACCTGGTCGCCCGAGGAAGCGTTTCCCGAGGGCGTGAACCTCGAGTTCGTCGTCCGGCGGGGTCCGCAGGACGTCGAGATGCGGGTGTACGAGCGCGGCGCGGGGGAGACGCGGTCCTGCGGGACCGGGACGTGCGCGGTGACGGTCGCGGCCGCGCGGGCGGCCCGGGACGAGCTCCCGGTCACGTACCGGGTCGGCGTACCGGGCGGTCAGGTGAGCGTGACGTGGCGTGCGGACAACCACCTGGAGCTGACCGGACCGGCCGTTATCCACGCTCGGGGCGACTTCGACCGGGCCTGGCTGCCTGCCTGAACGGGAATTCAGGCTGTCTGAACGGAATTGGGGAAGGGCGTGGGGCGTTGACGGAGTTAATCGGGTCGCTTGTACTGGGGGCCCGTGCCACGATGGAAGGTATATGACGACCCATTCGAACTTTTACGACGAGACCACCGACGTCGAACTTGACCTCACTGAGGGCGATGACTCCGGCGATTCGTTGACGGGTCACGACTCGTACGACTCCGAGCTCGGGACCGAGGGCCTCGAGCTCGAGGAACGCCAGGCACTGCGCCGCGTAGTCGGGATGTCGACCGAGCTGACCGACATCAGCGAGGTCGAGTACCGCAAGCTGCTGCTCGAGCGGGTGCTGCTGGTCGGCGTCTGGACCGAGGGCAGCGCCGAGGACGCCGACAACTCGCTGGCCGAGCTGAAGCTGCTCGCCGAGACCGCCGGTTCCGAGGTTCTGGACGGCGTGATCCAGCGGCGGAAGAAGCCGGACCCGGCGACCTTCATCGGCTCCGGCAAGGTGGCCGACCTGCGCAACCTGGTCGCGTCGCTCGGCGCCGACACGGTGATCGCCGACGGTGAGCTGGCCCCCGCGCAGCTGCGCAACCTGGAGGACAAGCTCAAGGTCAAGGTGGTCGACCGGACCGCGCTGATCCTGGACATCTTCGCCCAGCACGCGAAGAGCAAGGAAGGCAAGGCCCAGGTCGAGCTGGCCCAGCTGCAGTACATGAAGCAGCGCCTGCGTGGTTGGGGTGGAAACCTGTCCCGCCAGGCCGGTGGACGCGTCGGCGCGGCCGGTGGCGGTATCGGTGGCCGTGGTCCCGGTGAGACCAAGATCGAGACCGACCGGCGCCGGATCAACACCAAGATCTCCAAGCTGCGGCGTGAGCTCAAGGACATGAAGGGCACGCGGTCGACGATGCGCCAGGAGCGCCGCCGGCACTCGATCCCCTCGGTCGCGATCGCAGGCTACACGAACGCGGGCAAGTCCTCGCTGCTGAACAAGATCACCGGAGCCGGTGTCCTGGTCGAGAACGCGCTGTTCGCGACCCTGGACCCGACGACCCGGCGGACGACGACCGCAGACGGGCGCGTGTACACGTTCACCGACACGGTCGGGTTCGTCCGGCACCTGCCGCACGACATCGTCGAGGCTTTCCGCTCGACGCTGGAGGAGGTCGCGGACGCGGACCTGCTGCTGCACGTGGTCGACGGTTCGCACCCCGACCCGTTCGCGCAGATCCAGGCGGTCCGCGAGGTGCTCAGCGAGATCGGCGCCTCGGACGTCCCGGAGATCATCGTGATCAACAAGGGCGACATCGCCGACCCGATGGCGCTGGCCCCGATCCTGCACCGCGAGCCGCGGGCCCTGGTGGTCTCGGCCCACACCGGCGAGGGCATCGACAAGCTGCGCTCCCTGGTCGAGGCGTCCCTGCCCCGGCCGGATATCGCCGTCGACCTGCTCCTGCCGTACGAACGCGGCGACCTGGTCTCCCGGATCCACTCCGAAGGCTCCGTGGACCAGCTCGAGCACACCGCCGACGGCACCCGGCTCACCGCCCGGGTCCACCCGTCCCTGGCCGGCGACCTGACGCCGTACCAGGTGGCCGCGGCAAAGTAAGTCAGACAAGGAACTGCCCCCGAGGATCATCCTCGGGGGCAGTTCTTGTTTCCGTTGCTGTTACTTGCGCTTGGAGACCTGGACCGTGACCGAGGTTCCGTTCTTGGAGAGGACTTTGATGTTCACTCCGTTGTTCGGGACCTTGACGCCGGCCTGGGGCTGCTCCGGGTACCAGTACTGCTTGCTGTCGTTGAAGGTGGTCACGCCGTTCTGGCCGCGGACGTAGCTGGCCTGACCGTTGATGTGCAGCGTGAACGAGTCCGCCTTGTCCGCACCGAACGGAGCGTCGTACCCGCCGACCCGCGGCCGCCAGATCTGGCCGTCGAGGCGGTTGATCGGGACCGGGTGGCTGTCGATCGGCAGCACCAGACCCTGACCGGGGTGCTCGTTGGTGTTGTTGTCCTCCTGCGAGGTGTCCCAGTACCAGATCAGCAGGCCGTCCTGGTACGGGAAGTGCTCGACCTTGTCCGGCAGCGTGCTCGCCCAACCGAAGTTGTACGGGCCGGTCTGCAGGTACTGGTCCTGGTCGACGTAGTTGATGTTCGACGCCAGGTAGTAGTTGTCGTGCAGGGTGGTGAAGTTGGCGCCGGCCGCACTGAAGCCGTTCAGTGTCCAGCCGTCGGGCGAGGTCTCGGCACCGGACGTGACCACCGTGGTCGCGCCCGAGGTCACCGCGATCTCGTCGGCGAAGAAGCCCTTGCCGCCGGCGGCGGGGTCGGTGGTGTAGCGGAACTGCAGGCCGATCGTCTTGCCGGCGTACGTCGACAGGTCGAAGGTGGCCGGCTTCCAGCCGCCGCTGATGCCGTCGATGCCGTTGCCCTCGGCGGCGTTGGTGATGGTGCCGGCGATCGGCTTGTAGCCGGTGCCGTCGTTCACCTCCACGTAGGCGTAGTCACAGGCCTCCGGACCGCAGTCCTCGATGTCCCAGTTGGCCTGGAACGTGAGACTGGCGGGCTGACCCGCCGGCAGGGTGACCTGACGGTTCATCGTGTGGGTGAAGTTGTTGCCCTCACCGCTCCACCAGGACTTGGTGCCGGCCGCCGGCGGCACCAAGTCGTGCACCAGCGGCTTCTTCGGCAGTGTCACCACCAGGCCCTGGGCCTTCTTCGAGTTGTACTCGTGCGGGCCGAGCTCTACGGTCCGGTTCTGGCCGGCCGCGACGATCTCGTAGTCCAGCCAGCCCAGCTGCAGCTTGTCCCAGATGCCGAAGTCGGCCGCCTGCTCGCCGAGTCCGCCGTCGGTGGGCTTGTTGACCCGGCTCTGCGCCATGATCGTCCACCAGTTCACCCCGTTCTCGACCGCGGCACCGGAGGTGTCGTAGTGGTCCGGCAGGCCGAGGTCGTGGCCGTACTCGTGCGCGAAGACGCTGATGCCGCCGTTCTCCGGCTGGATCGTGTAGTCGCCGACGTACAGGCCGGTGTCGCCGATCTGGGCGCCGCCGCGGTTCGGCTGGTTCACCGGTCCGCCGGGGAAGTTGGCGTACCAGCGGTGCGACCAGATCGCGTCCTCGCCCTGCTGCGGGTCGCCGTCGGCCTGGTCGCCACCGGCGTGGACGATCTGGAAGTGGTCGATGTAGCCGTCCGGCTCGTTGAAGTTGCCGTCACCGTCGTAGTCGTAGCGGTCCCACTGGTCGAACGTCTTCAGGTCCGCGGTGATCTGCGCGGTGGTCCGGCCGGCCGCCTTCTGGTCGGCGACCCACTGGTTCACCGCGTCCTGGATCAGGAACCAGGTGTTGTTGCAGACGTTGCCGGCGCACGGGAACCCGTTCGACCGGCCGTAGCGGGCCTCGTTGTACCTGACCTTGACCCAGTCGGTGACCTCGCCGTCGACGCTGTACCGGCCCGAGGACTGCTTCTCGTAGTACTTCTTCACCGAGTTGCCGTCGCCGAAGTACAGGTCCTGGAAGTGCTTCTGGTCGTAGTTCGGCTGCCAGACGGTCGAGTTGTCCACCGATCGGTCCGGCGCCGGGATCGCGTTGTGCAGCGGGCCCTCGAAGGTGGCCGGGCCGGGGATGGTGGCGTTCTGGTCCTTGTCCGGGTAGCTCGGGTGCCGCTCGTTGCCGAACTCGGCCAGCACGACGAAGATCTTGTCGGTCTTCTCCCGGCTCAGCTCGACGTACTGGTCGACGCGGCCCTTCGCGTTCTTCACGCCCGTGGCGCCGACCTGCTTGCTGCCGAGGTTGACGACGGTGCTGGCACCGCGCTTCTCGGTCTTGGCGGTCCCGTTCAGGACCTTGGTCAGGGCTTCCTGACGCAGCTCACGGCGCTTGTCCTCCTGCGGGCTGGACAGTTCGTCCGGTGCGGGCGCGGCCTCACTGGCGATCGGCGCCGAACCCTGTTTGGGCGGTGTGGCGGCGTCACTTGCCGAGGCCCACCCGAGCCCGGCCGTTGCCGCCAATGCCAGGCTGAACAGCCCGGCGGGTAGCTTGCGCACGATTCCCCTCCATGCTTGGTCATGCACGCCGGGCGTGGTGACGCGGCGTGTTCATCTGCTCCCCCGAGCGTGTTTTGCGCGAGAGTACGGGGAAAATCGGCAGAGCTGAAGTAGAAGCGGAAAAATCCGGGAAAGCTGCGGGGAATCCTGCGTCATCGGTGGAACTACTCAACGGCCCGGGTACGACGCCTCAACCACGGCGGGCCCCGCGGTTGGCAGACTGTCTCGTGTGGAGCGCGAGACGGTCGACCTGCTGCAGCCGCTGTGGCGTGCGCTGGTCGTGTTCCGCGTCATCACCTGGGCGTTCGCCGTCTTCGGCGTCTGGGCCAGTTGGGACGGGATCGTCAATCCGACCGGGGCGGTTCTGCTGTTGGCGGTGATGGGTGTGTGGACGGTGATCTCGTCGATCGGCTACAGCCGGCGCTGGGGCCGCCGGAACACCAGGCTCGCGTTCGCGGACCTGATCGTGACGGTCGGCTGCATGTACGCCACCTTGTGGGCCCAGCCGCTGACCGACATCCGGACCGGTGCCTCCGTGCTGACTTCGGTCTGGGCGGCCGGGCCGGTGCTCGCGCTCGCCATCTCCCGCGGCCGGGACGGTGGCCTGCTCGGCGCCGCGACGATCAGCCTCGCCTTGCTTTCGCTGCGCGGCGTCGACAATGCGTCGGCGGTGCTCAGCAACGTGGAGCTCCTGCTGGTCGCCGGCCTGGTCGTCGGGTACGCCGCCTCGACCATGCGGCGGGCCGGAAACCGATTGCGGGAGGCGATCGCGGCCGAGAGTGCGACCGCCGAACGGCTCCGGCTCAGCCGGTCCATCCACGACGGCGTACTGCAGGTGCTGGCCCAGGTCCAGCGCCGGGGTACGGCGATCGGCGGCGAAGCGCTCGAGCTGGCCCAACTCGCGGCCGAGCAGGAAGTTGCCCTGCGCACCCTGATGTCGGCCCGGCCGACCGTTGCCGAGGGCGACCGGGTCGACCTGTGCGGACTGTTGTTGCCACTGGCCACGACCCGCGTGGACGTCGTGGTACCGGCCGGTCAGGTGCTGTTGCCCGCCGCAACCGCGACCGAACTGGTTGCCGCGGTCAAAGAAGCGCTGAGCAACGTGACCAAGCACGCCGGCCCCGAGGCGCGGTCGTGGGTGGTGGTCGAGGACCTCGGCGACGCGGTGGTGGTGTCGATCCGCGACGATGGGATCGGTACGACGCCGGCCCGGCTCGAGCAGGCCCGCGTCGACGGGCACCTCGGTGTGAGCCAGTCCATCCGCGGCCGGATCATCGACTTGGGCGGCACCGTCAGTGTCCGGACCGGACCGGGCGAGGGAACCGAGTGGGAGTTGAAGGTGGAGGCCACATGACCCGCGTGATGATCGTCGACGACCATCCGATGTGGCGCGAGGGCGTGGCCCGTGATCTGAGCAGCCGCGGGTACGACGTGTGCGCGACGGCGTCGGACGTCGCCGGTGCGGTGAAGATCGCGCTGGCAACCCGGCCGGACGTGGTGGTGATGGACCTGCAACTCGGCGACGGCTCCGGCGTCGACGCGACCCGCGAGATCACGACAGCGCTGCCGGACACGCGAGTACTGGTGCTGTCGGCCAGCGCGGAGCAGGACGATGTACTGGCGGCGGTCAAGAACGGCGCGTCGGGATATCTGGTGAAGTCGGCGTCCCTGGACGAGTTCGACGACGCAGTACGCCGCACCGCCGAAGGCGACGCGATCTTCAGCGCGGGCCTGGCCGGGCTGCTGCTGGGGGAGTACCGGCGGCTCGGGGCCGGCGGGCCCGAGGTCCCGAAGCTGACCGACCGGGAGACAGAGGTGCTCCGACTGGTCGCCCGCGGGCTGACCGCCCGCCAGATCGCGACCCGGCTGGTGCTGTCACACCGGACCGTAGAGAACCACGTCCAGAACACGCTACGGAAGCTGCAGCTACACAACCGGGCTGAGCTGGTCCGCTACGCGATCGAACATGGGTTGGACGCTCCCGAGTGATGATCTGACCCACGCGTGCTAGGCAGGTGCTCCCTTCGTCGCGCCGCTCCTCAGCGCACCTGCTACGCGCGCTCCCACCCGCCCCCCGGCTCAGCGCCGTGCATCCTTTCCGGCTGCCGCCGGGGGTTTCCGGCTATCGCCGGGGTTTCTCGGCTGCCGCCGGGAGTTGCGGGCTGCCGCCTGCGGGCGACTGCTAAGCCGGCGTGTATTCATGTGGCAGCTGCGATTGAGACTGGGACCGCATCTTTCCCGCGCCACCAGGTCAAGTCCCGTGAGGTGGTGTACGACGTTTGGTCCTTCGTCGTTGTCGGGTTAGGCGCTGATCGCGCCTGCGGTTTGGGAGTTCTCCTCGGTGGTGTTGGTGATG
>NZ_JBVJHF010000005.1:0-644804 GCF_055586945.1 Kribbella sp. NPDC048837 | reverse complement strand
AAAAGATCGCCCAATGCCTATGTACGGGGTTAATGCAATTTCGGCATTGACTTTCGGCACGCTGTTGAGTTCTCAAGAATCGGACGCACACCGCGTCCTGACCTTTCGGCCGAGGACTCCGGGGCAACCTGCGTTACTCTACCGGAGCGGATCCACCGAGTCAAGACTCGATTTTTCCGGCTCACCCCGTCGCGTCTGAGCTGCCGACCCGAGTCCGGAGACACGTTTCGGCTGAGCTAGCCTTGGGGGTTCGGAGCGACCGGCCGCTTTCGCGTCCCGCGCCTCGCTCCAACAAGAAGAACATTACGTGGCTCGCAGGTAGCCGGTCAAATCGGTTCCCGGTGGGCTGAATCACACGGCTGTAATTTGCCCTCGGCAAGCCAAGTATGGGAGTGGAGCCGGCCCGAGAGCCGACTCCCCCGACCTACCTGTCAGCCCTGCGCCGGAGACGCCAGAACCCCTGCAAATGAACGCTTTCCGCGCCGCAGGACGAGCACTCCCCCGGGCAGCAGGTCGTCCGTGCCGGGCACGTACTCGGCGTCCTTCACCTTCTCGTTGTTGAGGTACCCACCGCCCTCGGCCACCGTGCGCCGAGCAGCCGACTTGCTGGCGACCAACCCCGACTTCACGAGCAGATCGCCGTACGTCGGCATCGGTTCGCCGGCGGCCAGTTCGACATGGGGTGCTTCGCGCAGTGCGGCGACCAGAGTCGAGCCATCGAGGGACGCCAGCTCCCCCTGGCCGAAGAGCGCCTTCGACGCCTCCTGGACCCGACGAGTCTCCTCAGCACCATGGACGAGCGTTGTGACGTCCTCCGCGAGTACACGCTGTGCCTCACGTGCCTGTGGACGCTCCGCGGTCGCCTGCTCCAGTGCGGCGATCTCCTCCGCCGTACGGAAGGTGTAGAACCGCACCAGCTGCATCACGTCACGGTCGTCGCTGTTGAACCAGAACTGGTAGAACGCGTACGGCGATGTCAGCTCCCGGTCCAGCCACACACTGCCGGACTCCGTCTTCCCGAACTTCGTCCCGTCGGCCTTGGTCACCAGTGGTGTCGCCAGTGCGTGTGCCTTGCCGGACTCGGTGCGACGGATGAGCTCGACGCCGGCCGTCAGGTTGCCCCACTGGTCACTGCCACCTGTCTGCAGCGTGCAGTTGTGCCGCCGGTACAGCTCCAGGTAGTCCAGCGACTGCAGCAGCACGTAGCTGAACTCGGTGTAGCTGATCCCCTGCTCCAACCGGGCCTTGACCACCTCCCGCCCGAGCATCCGGTTCACCGGGAAGTGCTTGCCGATGTCCCGCAGGAAGTCGAGCGTGTTGAGGTCCTTGGTCCAGTCGTAGTTGTTGACGATCCGGGCCGGGTTCGGCAGCGACTGGTCGAAGTCGACGAACTTCTCCACCTGCCCGCGGACCTTCTCGACCCACTGGTGTACGACGTCCTTCGGGTTCAGCACCCGCTCGGAGCTCTCCTTGGGATCGCCGATCAGGCCGGTGGCGCCCCCGACGAGCCCGATGGGGTTGTGGCCGGCCAGCTGGAGCCGCCGAAGCGTCAGCAGCTGCAGCAGGTTGCCCATATGCAGGCTGGGTGCGGTGGGGTCGAAGCCGACATAGGAGGTGATCGGTCCGTCCGCCATGGAGGCCCGCAGGGCTTCCGGATCGGTGGAGTGGGCGATCAGGCCACGGCTCTCCAGGTCGTCGAGCACCTGGGTGCGGCGTGCGGTCCCGCTGTCGGTCACTTGTCTCTCCTCGAGTACGTCGGTCAGCTACAAGTGTCCTGTATTCGCGCCGACACGACTCAGGTGGGCTCAGGACGGGTCAGTACCGCACGGAGCTGAGGACGCAGTGCATGACCGTCAGGCCCCTGGACCGTGGCAGCCGTCGGCCGCTGTGGGTCGTGAGCACCCGGGTCCGGGTTGGGGACGGGCAGACCGTGCGACAGCACCTGCTCGGCCGGGGTGAGCTGACGGATCCCGATGGCCCGGACGTGATCCGGGTGGGTCTGCGCGAAATCGCCGTACAGCTGCGGGTCGTGCTGGCCGTCGTCGCCGATCAGGACCCAGCGGACGTTGGGGAACTCCTTCGCCAGCCGGCGCAGTGCGGTCCGCTTGTGCTCCTGGCCACTGCGGAACCACCCGGTGTTGGTCGGTCCCCAGTCCGTCATCAGCAGTGGGCCGGCCGGATACCCGTGCCGGGCGAGGAAGCGGGTCAGCGTGGGAGCGGTGTTCCAGGCCCCCGTGGACAAGTAGAAGATCGGCGAACCCGGGTGGTCCGCCAGGAGCTCGTCGTACAGCTCGGCCATCCCCGGTACGACTCGACGGGCCTGCTCGTCGCGGACGAACGTGTTCCACGCGGCGATCAGTGGACGCGGGAGCATCGTCAGGATGACCGTGTCGTCGATGTCGCTGACCAGTCCGAAGGTGGTGTCCGGGTCGGGGACGAAGATCGGCGCCCTGGCCTGCCGGTCACCCCGCACGCCCAGGTCGATCTCGTGCCGCCCCGGCGGCAGCACCACCGGAACGGTGAGGTCGACGAACCCGCCCCGGTCGGTGATCGCCTCGAACGTCCGACCGTTCACCGTGACGGTCACCGGGACCTTGGTCGCCGGCGCGGTGACGAAGACCCGCCAGCCCCGCGCGACCTGGTCCTCCTCGTACCGCGGCTGGTTGCGAGGGTCTCGGCCGAGGACGACGCGCGCCAGCACCCGGACGAACTCCGTGGTGCCGTAACCGACCTGCGGGATGATCCGCTCCTGCCACCCACGGCGCCGCAGGATCGCCTGCACCCCCAGGTTGAACCAGTCCTCGAGACGGGACGAGTAGTGCGGACGGGCCATACCGGAAACCTACCCGGAGCGAGGGCCCCCACGCCTGCTCCCCCGCGGCCCCGGGGAAGACCTTTACCGACTCTTCCGGGAACTGTCCACGCCACCCCGTACGGTCTTCGCATGACCGCTCTCGGAATGTGCTTCCCGCGCACCTACCCCGCCGCCCTGGTCACCGACGTGGCCCGCCGCCTGGACCAGGGTGGCGCCGACGAACTGTGGATCATCGAGGACTGCTTCTACACCGCCGGCCCGTCGCTGGTGTCCGCCGCTCTGACGTCGACCGAGCGCCTGAAGGTCGGCCTCGGCATCGCGCCGGCGGTGGCCCGCACGGCGGCGGTGACCGCGATGGAGTTCGCCACCCTGGAGGCGCTCGGGCCGGGGCGGTTCCTGCCGGGCATCGGCCACGGAGTGCAGGAGTGGATGGGCCAGATGGGCGTCCGGCCGAAGTCGCCGCTCACCACGCTCGAAGAGGTCACCACCACCGTCACCCGGCTGCTCGCCGGGGAGAACGTGAGCTTCGAGGGCAAGGCCGTCTACCTGAAGGACGTGAAGCTCGACGCGCCACCGGTCGAGCCGCCGCCGATCCTGCTCGGTGTGATGGGTCCGAAGTCGATGGCGCTGGCCGGCCGGGTCGCGGGTGGCGTCGTACTCGCGGAGCCCGCGACGCCGGCGTACGTGCGTCAGTCGGTCGAGTACGCCGGATCTCCCGAAGGGTTCGTGGTCGCGGTGTTCAGCGCGATGTGTGTGCGCGGCGACCGCAAGACGGCGTACGAGTGGACCGCGCCGTGGCTGGGGTGGCGGATCGGGGACAAGCATCCGGGTGTCACCGCGCTGCCGTTCTTCGACGAGATGAAGAAGCTGTACGACGAGTCCGGCGCCGAGGGGCTCGTGGGGATGCCGGTCGACTGGTGGACGCAGATCGGTGCGATCGGCACGCTCGACGACGCGGCCGCGCACGTCGAGGCGCTGGAGGCCGCCGGCGTGCATCACATCGGGCTGTTCCCGGACCCGGAGGTAGAGCACGGGCTCCCGCAGCTCGACCACGTGCTGGAGCTGGCCAACCGTTAGGCGCGGCGCTTCGGGACGTGTGGGCGGTACGGCGAGACCGTCGGGTCATCGGGGATCCAGAAGCGCCATGCACGGTCGGCCGCCTCACGCAGACCGACCCGGGGACCGGTGGACGGCTCGCCGTCGAAGCCGGGACCCGGGAGGAGCTGGATCGGCGAGTCCTTGGCGAACAGGTCGGCGCCGTTGCCGTCCCGTCCGATGCCGAGGGCAACACACAGCCGGGCCGGACCGCGTGCCAGGTCGCGGTCCGGGTTGCCGTTCGGCCGCTTGACGACAGGTCCCTTCCGGACACCGGCGGTCGCCTGGTTGAAGGCGACCTTCGCAGTGTCCGGCTGGCCGCGGCGAACGCGGGCCAACTCGACGCCCTCGATGATCTCGCCGGCGCGGAGCAGCACGGCTGACGGCGTGCCCGCCTGCCCGACCACCACGTTCATGCAGTAGTGCATGCCGTAGGTGAAGTAGACGTACAGGAAGCCGGCCGGGCCGAACATGATCGCGTTGCGCGGTGTCTCGCCCCGGTAGGCGTGCGAGCCGGGATCGTTCGGGCCGTCGTACGCCTCGACTTCGGTGAGGCGGACGGCGACCGTTCCCTCCTGCGTAGTGCTGCGCACGACCATGCCGAGGAGCTTCGGGGCCACGTCGAGGACGGGCCCCGCGAGCAGCGAGCGGCGCATCAGGCGAGGCGGCCGCTGTGGTCCGCTGCCCGGTCCCGGAGCTCGGCCAGTTGCTCGGCGACGCGGTCCTGCGCGGTGCCGCCGCGGGTGTTCCGCGAGGCGAGCGAGCCTTCGACGGTCAGGACCGAGCGGACCTCCGGCGTCAGGTACGGCGAGATCGCGGCGAGATCGTCGTCCGTGAGGTCCCAGAGCTCGATGCCGCGCTTCTCGCAGGCCCGGACACAGGCACCCGCCAGCTCGTGGGCCACGCGGAACGGGACCTTCTGCCGGACCAGCCACTCGGCGATGTCCGTCGCGAGCGAGAAGCCCTGCGGCGCCAGCTCCTCGAGCCGCGCGGTGTTGAAACGCAGCGTCCGGATCATCCCGGTGAACGCGGGCAGCAGCACCTCGAGCGTGTCGATCGAGTCGAAGACCGGCTCCTTGTCCTCCTGCAGGTCCCGGTTGTACGCCAGCGGCTGCGCCTTCAGCGTCGCGAGCAGGCCGCTCAGGTTGCCGATCAGCCGGCCGGCCTTGCCGCGGGCGAGCTCGGCGATGTCCGGGTTCTTCTTCTGCGGCATGATGCTCGACCCGGTCGAGAACGCGTCGTCCAGCTCGACGAAGCCGAACTCCTTGGTCGCCCAGATGATCACCTCCTCGGCCTGCCGGGACAGGTCGACGCCGATCTGCGCGGTGACGAAGGCGAACTCGGCGACGAAGTCCCGCGAAGCGGTCCCGTCGATCGAGTTCGCCGACGAGTTCGTGAAGCCGAGCTCGGTCGCGACGAACTGCGGGTCCAGCCCGAGCGAGCTGCCCGCCAGCGCCCCTGATCCGTACGGCGAGTCCGCGGCGACGCGGGCGTCCCAGTCGGCCAGGCGGTCGAGGTCGCGGATGAGCGGCCAGGCGTGCGCGAGCAGATGGTGGGACAGCAGGACCGGCTGCGCGTGCTGCAGGTGGGTCCGCCCGGGCATCGCGACGCCAAGGTGCTTCTCGGCCTGCTCGGCGAGCGCGGTCACCTGCGCCAGCAGCAGCCGGCCGATGATCCGGCCCTGCTCCCGCAGGTAGCCCTTGAACAGCGTCGCGACCTGGTCGTTGCGGGATCTCCCGGCCCGCAGCCGTCCACCCAGCTCAGCGCCCAGCAGCTCGAGCAGCCCGCGCTCCAGCGCCGTGTGCACGTCCTCGTCCTCGAGAGCCGGCACGAACCGTCCCGCGAGTACGTCGGCCAGCAGCTGATCGAGCCCGGCGAGCATCTTGGCCAGATCCTCGTCCGTCAGCAGCCCCGCGCGGTGCAGCACCTTGGCATGCGCCTTCGACCCGGCGATGTCGTACGGCGCCAGCCGCCAGTCGAACTGCGTCGACTTGCTCAACGCCGCCAACGCATCCGCCGGCCCACCCGCGAACCGCCCACCCCACAGGGCAGCACTTTCTCCCGTACTCATACGTCAACAGTTCCTTACTTGTGCTCGGAGCGGGCGGCCAGGGACAGGAAGCGGGTGGCCAGGGCCTGGCCGCCGGTGGGGTTCCGGGAGACGACCATGACGGTGTCGTCGCCGGCGATGGTGCCGAGGACGTCGTCCAGCCCCACGTGGTCGATCGCCGACGCGAAGTACTGGGCGGCCCCCGGCGGGGTTCGCAGGATGACCAGGTTCGCGCTGCCCTCGGCGCTGACCAGGAGCTCCGACGCGACGCGGGCCAGGCGGGCCTCGAAGGCGGCTGCCTCACCGGCGCGCGGCGTACGGTCGCCGCCTTCGCCGGGTACGGCGTACACGAGCTGGCCGCTCGAGTCCCGCACCTTCACCGCACCGATCTCCACCAGGTCGCGTGACAGCGTGGCCTGCCCGACCACGAGGCCGGAGGCCGCGAGCAGGTCGGCCAGCTCGGTCTGCGACCGCACCGGCTGCCGGCCGAGCAGGTCGACGATCCGCTGCTGCCGCGCGGTCTTGGTGGTCGGCACGGCGGTGCTCATGCCTCGAAGCTCCTTGCCAGCAGCCAGGACAGCAGCGCCTTCTGGGCGTGCAGCCGGTTCTCCGCCTCGTCCCAGACGGCCGACTGCGGGCCGTCTATCACGGCAGCCTCGATCTCTTTGCCGCGGTATGCAGGCAGACAGTGCAGCACGATCGCGTCGGTGTTCGCCTTCGACATCAGTTGCTCGGTCACCGCATACGGCACGAACGGCGCCTCGCGATCGGCGGCCTCGGCCTCCTGCCCCATCGACACCCAGGTGTCGGTGGCAACGACATCGGCGCCGTCGACGGCCTCCAGTGCGTCATCGGTCCACGCGACGGATCCACCGGTCGACGCGGCGACCTCCGCCGCCCGGGCGAGGATGGCGGGATCCGGCTGGTACGTGGCCGGCGAACCGACCACCACCTGCATCCCGGCCGTCGCCCCGCCGAGCAGGTAGGAGTGCGCCATGTTGTTGGCGCCGTCGCCCAGATAGACCAGCTTCAGCCCGGCGGTCGCCCCCTTGTGCTGCCGGACCGTGAGCAGGTCGGCCAGGATCTGGCACGGGTGGAACTCGTCCGTCAGCGCGT
Organism: Kribbella sp. NPDC048837; assembly: GCF_055586945.1. Lineage (NCBI taxonomy): Bacteria > Bacillati > Actinomycetota > Actinomycetes > Propionibacteriales > Kribbellaceae > Kribbella > Kribbella sp. NPDC048837. The sequence goes on along the minus strand of NZ_JBVJHF010000005.1, from coordinate 637,728 downwards.
TGACGACCGGCACCTTGGACGCCGCCGCCATCTCCTCGATCCGGGTCTGCCCGGACGTCCGCCAGACGATCGCGGCAACCTGCCGGTCGAGCACCCGCGCGGTGTCGGCGATCGGCTCACCGCGGCCCATCTGCGAGGTCTGCGCGTCGATGATCAGCGGCGCGCCGCCGAGCTCGGCGATCCCGACCGCGAACGAGATCCGGGTCCGGGTCGAGGTCTTGTCGAAGATCACCGCGACCGTCTTCGGCCCGGCCAGCGGCTGGTGCCCGTGCCGGTCCGTGGTCAGCTGCTGCGCGAGCGTCAGTACTTCGTCCTGCTCGACCGGGCTCAGGTCGTCATCGCGCAGGAAATGCCTGGTCATGTCCCCTCCACCTGGTCCAGCAGGCCCGGGAGGGCCGCGACGAAGCTGTCGGCATCAGCCTTGCTCAGGATGTACGGCGGCGCCAGCCGCAACGCGTCCGGAATCGGATTGTTGATCACGAAGCCGGCCTCGAGCGCGTGCGCCGTCACCTGGTCCGACACCGGCTGGGTCAGCTCGATCGCGAGCAGCAGCCCGCGGCCGCGTACCCCGGCGATCAGCGGGTGGTCGAGCGCGATGATCGACGACGCGAGGTGGTTGCCGACGGCATTCACCTGGGCGAGCAGCCCGTCCCGCTCGATCACGGTCAGCACCGCCAGTCCGGCGATCGCCGCGACCGGGTTGCCGCCGAACGTCGTCCCGTGGTTCCCCGGCTGCAAGAGCTCCGCGGCCGCGCCCAGCCCGATGCACGCACCGATCGGGATCCCCGCGCCGAGGCCCTTGGCCACGGTCACCAGGTCCGGCGTGATGCCCTCGGGCTCGAACGCGAACCAGGTCCCGGTCCGCCCGATCCCGGTCTGGATCTCGTCGAGCCACAGCAACGCGCCATGCTCCGAGGTGATCCGCCGCGCCGCCTGCAGGTACCCGGCCGGCGGTACGACGACGCCGTTCTCCCCCTGGATCGGCTCGAGGACGACGGCCGCCGTCTCGTCGTCGACGGCCGCGGCCAGCGCGTCGGCGTCGCCGTACGGGACGAAGGTGACGTCACCCGGCAGCGGCGCGAACGCCTCCCGGTACGCCGGCTTCCAGGTCACCGCGAGCGCGCCCATCGACCGCCCGTGGAAGGCACCGACGGTGGAGACGATCTTGGTCCGGCCGGTCCGCCGGGTGATCTTGAACGCGGCCTCGTTCGCCTCGGTGCCGGAGTTCGTGAAGAACACCTTGCCGGGCGCATCGAACAGGCCGAGGAGCTTCTCCGCCAGGGCGATCTGCGGGGCCGAGGCGAAGAAGTTGGACACGTGCCCGAGGGTGGCGAGCTGCGAGGTCACCGCGGAGACCACGAACGGGTGCGCGTGGCCGAGGCAGTTCACCGCGAGTCCGCCGAGCAGATCGAGGTACTTGTTGCCGTCGGCATCCCACAGGTTGGCACCCTCGCCGCGGATCAGCACGCGCTTCGGCGGCCCGAAGGTGTTCATCAGCGCGCCGCTGTAGCGCTCGGTCAGCGCAGCCTGCGTGCCGTCGACGGTCAGCAGTTCGGTCATGAGGGAATCACCTGGGTTCCGCTTCCGGCGTCGGTGAAGATCTCGAGCAGTAGTGAGTGGGGCACGCGGCCGTCGATCACGGTGGCCCGGGAGACGCCGGACTCGACCGCGCGCAGGCAGGCTTCCATCTTCGGAACCATGCCGGACGCGAGCGACGGCAGCAGCTCGGACAGCTCGGCCGCGTCGATCTGGGTGATGATCTCGTCGCTGTCCGGCCAGTTCCGGTACAAGCCGGCCACGTCGGTCAGCACGACGAGCTTCTCGGCACCGAGCGCGACCGCCAGCGCGGCGGCCGCGGTGTCCGCGTTGACGTTGTGCGCCTGGCCGTCCTCGTCCGGCGCGATCGTCGACACCACCGGGATCCGGCCGGCGTCGATCAGGTCGATCACCGCCTCCGGACGGACGTCGACCACGTCACCGACCAGTCCGATGTCGACCGACTCACCATCGACGATCGCCGTACGACGCTCCGCGGTGAACAGACCGGCGTCCTCACCGGACATGCCGACTGCGAACGGACCGTGCGCGTTGAGCAGGCCGACCAGTTCGCGGCCGACCTTGCCGACCAGGACCATGCCGACGACATCCATCGCCTCCGGCGTGGTGACGCGCAGACCACCGCGGAACTCGCTGTCGATGCCGAGCCGGTGGAGCATGTCGCTGATCTGCGGCCCGCCTCCGTGGACGACGACGACCCGGACCCCGGAGTACCGGAGAAAGACGATGTCCTCGGCGAAGGCTTGCTTGAGCTTGTCGTCGACCATGGCGTTCCCGCCGTACTTCACGACGATCGTCTTGCCGTGGAACTCCTTCAGCCAGGGCAGCGCCTCGGTCAGGACCGCGGCCTTCTCGACCGCGTCGGCGTGACTGTTCATGAGGAGTACGCCGAGTTCTCTTCGACGTACGCGTGGGACAGGTCGGTGGTGAGGACCGTGGCCGAGGCCGGGCCGGCGTGCAGGTCGATCAGTACGTCGATCTCGAGGCCGCTCAGGTCCGCCTCGGAGCGGTCGACGCCCTTGCCGCCGGCAACGCAGATCGGCGCGCCGTTCAGCGTGATGTCGAGCAGCGACGGGTCGAACGCGGTCGGGGCGTTGCCGACGGCCATCGCGATCCGTCCCCAGTTCGGATCGGAGGCGAAGAACGCGGTCTTGCAGAGGTTGTCCTCGGCGACGATCTTCGCGGCCGCCAGCGCCTCGGCCTCGGTGGCCGCGCCTTGCACGGTGATGCTGACGTGCTTGGTGACGCCCTCGGCGTCCGCCTGCAACTGCTTCACCAGGTCAGCAGCCAGGACGGTCAATGCGGCCTCGAAAGCCTCGGGCGTGACCGTGACACCGGATGCGCCCGAGCTCAGCAGCAGCACGGTGTCGTTGGTCGACGTTCCGCCGTCGACGTCGAGCCGGTTGAACGTCTTGCCGACCGCGTTCCGCAGGGCGTGGTCGAGGTGCGGCTGGTCGAGCACGGCGTCGGTCGTGATGACGCTGAGCATGGTCGCCATGTTCGGCGCGCACATGCCCGCGCCCTTGGCGAATCCGCCGACGCTCCAGCCGTCCGGATGCTTCAGCACCGCCTGCTTCGGCACGTTGTCGGTCGTCATCACCGCGGTGGCCGCGGCCAGGCCGTGCTCGGGGCCGTTGCCGAGAGCATCCACCGCCGAGGAGATGCCGGGAAGGAGCTTGTCCATCGGGAGCCGCTCACCGATCAGGCCGGTCGAGCAGACCCCGACCTCCGCGGCGCCGACGCCGAGCACCTCGGCCAGCTTCTCGGCGGTCTTGTGGGTGTCCTGGAATCCCTCCGGACCGGTGCAGGCGTTCGCGCCGCCGGAGTTCAGGACGACGGCCTTCAGCTTGCCGGCGGTGAGGACCTGCTGCGACCAGAGCACGGGCGCCGCCTTCACCTTGTTGGTGGTGAAGACACCGGCGGCGACGTCGTGCGGGCCGTCGTTGACCACGACGGTGAGGTCCGGCGTGCCGGCCGGTTTGATCCCGGCGATCACCCCGGCCGCGCGGAAGCCGGCCGGCGCGGTGACCCCGGCGCTCCGATCGACTTGGGTGCTCGGGGTGACTGCGAGGGTCACGGGGCTACTCCTACGAGGGGAAGGGCCAGGGTCTCGTCGAGACCGACGGCCAGGTTCATGCACTGCACGGCTCCGCCGGCGGTGCCCTTGGTGAGGTTGTCCATCGCGGCCACGACGACGGCGCGGCCGGTGCGCTGGTCGAGGGCGAGCTGCAGCTGCACGGTGTTCGCGCCGAGGGTGGCCTGCGTCTGCGGCCACTGCCCCTCGGGCAGCACGTGCACGAACGGCTCGTTGCGGTAGGCATCTTCATAGGCCTGCCGGAGCCCGGCCAGGTCGGTGCCCTCGGTGATCGGTGCGCTGCAGGTCGCGAGGATGCCGCGGGACATCGGCACGAGCACCGGGGTGAAGGAGACGCTCACCGGCTGCTCGGCGTACGGCGTGAGGTTCTGCTCGATCTCCGGGGTGTGCCGGTGGACGCCGCCGACGCCGTACGCGGACGCGGAGCCCATCACCTCGGCGCCGAGCAGGTGCGGCTTCGGCGCCCTGCCCGCGCCGGAGGTCCCGCTCACCGCGACCACCACCAGCTGGCCGGGGTCGACGAGTCCGTTCTGTACGGCGGGGAGCAGGGCGAGCGTGGAGACGGTGGGGTAACACCCCGGCACGGCGACCCGGTGCGACCCGCGGAGCTTGTCCCGCTGCCCCGGGAGCTCCGGAAGCCCGTACGGCCAGGAGCCGGCATGCGCTCCGCCGTAGAACTCGGTCCACACCTCGGCCTCGGTCAGCCGGAAGTCCGCGCCGCAGTCGATCACGGTGACGTCCTCGCCGAGCTGCTCGGCGATTCCGGCGGACTGTCCGTGCGGCAGGGCCAGGAACACCACGTCGTGACCGGCGAGTTGCTCCGCCGTGGTCTCGACCAGGATGCGCCCGGCCAGCGGCACGAGGTGTGGGTGGTGCGCGCCGAGCGCCGTACCGGCGTTCCCGCCGGCGGTCAGGGCGCCGATCTCGACCTGCGGGTGGCCACTCAGCAACCGGAGCAGCTCACCGCCCGCATATCCGCTGGCACCGGCCACCGCCACCTTCACGCTCATGTGAATGAGTATGCCACGAACCGGATGAATATCCAATCGCGGGGGTGTCGCCACACCGCTGGATCAACTACCCACTGAAGCCGGGTAGAACCACTCAAGCACCGAGCCCACGCCGGGCACCAGGCTTGGGCGACATGAACCCACCTCTCCCCGGTGCCCGCGAGGACTGGCGGCAGTCGAACAGTTATCTCGTGTTCTCCGGATGGCTGGTCGTCGCGATCGGGCTCTACGGAGTCGCCGGAGCGCGGCCTTCAACCGGCGGGGGTGGAGCTCGTTCTGGACGGGTACGGCCGCCTTCTCCAGCACCGCACCCGTCCCAGCCGCCGTCCTCCTCGACATCCTGTTCCAGTGATGTGAGGCAGGTCATGTCACAGGCCGGGTGGTGGTGCGTGTCCGGAGGGAGACGACGACCTGGAGGTGTGTGGTGGCTCGGATCGGTTTGGAGCATGAGCGGACGTGGTTCGTGCGGTTGGCGGAGTGGGGCAGCCGGCGGAAGTACGGCAAGGTGCCGGATCCCGGGAAGGTCGCGCTGCACAACCGCAGGGTGCTGGTGTCGACGTTGCTGCTGGAGGGGTCGGCGGCCCGGTGGAAGGCGCTGGATCCGGGGCTGAAGGCGCTCGCGGTGATGGTGACGTCGGCGCGGATCGGGTGCAGCTGGTGCATGGACTTCGGGTACTGGGAGTTCCACCACCAGGGTGTCGACCCGGTGAAGCTGCGCGATGTGCCAGGGTGGCGTGACAGCGATGTCTACACGGATCTGGAGCGCGCGGTGATGGACTACGCCGAGGCCATGACGGCGACCCCACCGGAGGTCACGGACGAGCAGGTCGAACGACTGCGCGAGGACCTGACGGACGAGCAGCTGGTCGAGCTCACGGCGATGGTCTCGCTGGAGAACTACCGCTCCCGGGTGAACGCCGCCCTCGGCCTGACCAGCCAGGGCTTCAAGGAGTACTGCGAACTGAGGCCGGTGAAATGAACGACGAGCGACTGGCTCGCGAGTTCGACGAACACCGGTCCGTCCTGGTCGGAGCGGCGTACCGGGTGGTGGGCAGCGTCAGCGACGCGGAGGACGTGGTCCAGGAGGCCTGGCTGCGGTGGGCCGCGATCGACCACGACGAGATCCGCGACGTCCGCGCGTACCTGATCCGCATCACCACGCGCCTGGCACTCAACCGGCTGCGCGAGCAGAAGGCGAGGCGGGAGCAGTACGTCGGTCCGTGGCTGCCCGAGCCGATCAACCCGGCCCTCGCGTCGAACGACGACCCGGCCGCGGCCGTGGAGCTGGCGGACTCGGTGAGCATGGCGATGCTCGTCGTCCTCGAGACCCTTTCGCCGCTCGAACGCGCGACGTTCGTCCTGCGCGAGGTCTTCGATCTCCCGTACGACGAGATCGCGGACACCCTCGGCCGGTCCGAGAGCGCGGTCCGGCAGCTCGCCCACCGGGCCCGCGAGCACGTGCACGCGCGGCAGCCGCGGCACCACGTCGACAAGGCCCGGCACAACGAGCTGACCATGCGCTTCATGGCCGCGGCCGGATCCGGCGACTTCGACCAGGTGGTGTCGCTGCTCGCGCCGGACGCCGTCCTGATCAGCGACGGCGGCGGCAAGAAGAAGGCCGCCCTGCGGCCGATCCACGGCGGGGACAAGATCGCCCGCTGGCTGTTCGGCGTCCTCGCGGAGAACCCGAACTTCGAGATCCGGATGGCCACCCTGAACGGCGACACCGCGTTCATCGCGTACTTCGACGACGAGCCGGACACGGTCGCGTTCCTGGAGACCAGCGACGGACTCGTCACCGAGCTCTACCTGATCCGCAACCCGGACAAGCTGGGCACCGTCCCGGCGCGGCACGCGCTGGACGGCGACTCGTAAACTATCTGCAACTCAGTCGCAGATGGAGGGGTGCCGTGAAGTACCTGGTGGTGGAAGCCGACGAGGCACTGGATCCGGGCCTGCGGGCGGATCTGCTGGACACCTGGATCGCGGCCACCGACGCCGGTGGCGCGGTCGGGTTCACGGCACCGGCCCCGGTGGAGCGCGTCGCCGAAACGCTGGACGAGGCACTCGGCCGGGTCACCGCGGGTGTGGATCTGCTCGGCGTGCTGCACACCGGCGAGCGGTACGCCGGGATGGGCCTGCTGATCGATCGCGGCAGCGCGCTGCAGGCGCACTGGCGCACGGTGCTGCGGGTGATGATCCACCCGCAGCACCAGGGCAGCGGCGCCGGCCGGCTGCTGATGGAGGGTCTGCGCGGTTCGGCCGTCGACCTCGGTCTGGAGCAGCTCCAGCTCACGATCCGCGACGGCCTCGGCCTGGAGAAGTTCTACGAGCCCCTCGGCTACCGGGTCGTCGGCCGGCACCCCCGTGCGGTCCGCGTCACCCCCGACGACTACCGCGACGAGATCATGCTGGTGACGGACCTGTAGTCACCGGCGGGTGCGGGCTATCGCGGCCAGGGCTGCGCCGAGGGCGGTGACGAGTGTGCCGAGGGTCAGCAGGATGACCGGTGGGCCGCCGGTCGGTGGGAGCTCGGCGCGGTTGACCGACCTGAGGTCCTCGGCCGGCGCGGCGCCGACCGTGAACCTGACCGGTGCGGCGACGGTCGCGCCAGCGGTGCCGGTCCGCTCGTAGGTGAGCTTCGCGGTGCCGGCGAAGTTGGCGGCCGGCGTGAGGCTGATCGTCCCGTCGGGGGCAACCCTCCAGTGGCCGGAGGCATCGGTGACCTGCTTGGCGCAGGTGGCCGGGCCGGTGCGCAGACAGACGGTGCCCGGGTTGATCGCGCCGCTGTCGTTGAGCAGCGGGTTCACGGCGACCGCATTGCCTGGTGTGCCGGTCGCCGTGTCGGGCGTCGCCTTGGCGAGCAACGGTCCGGCGACGGTCACATCCAGGAGCGCCGTGTTGGACGTGCCGTTGGCATCGGTGACCCGGTAGGCGACGGATCGCGTCGTACCGATGAAGCCGTTGGCCGGCGTGAAGGTGATGACACCACCCGTGCCGACGGTGAACGCACCCTCGTCCGGCACGGTCACCGCCTTCTTGTCCGTCCCGTCCGCCGGATCGCGCAGTACGACGGAGTCCGGGACGAGCGGTGCGGACGGGTCGCCGGGCTCGTCGTTGCCCAGCACCTTGACGACGACCGCCGTACCGAAGGCCGTCTTCGCGCTGTCGTCGACGGTGACCGGACGCACGGGCAGCACCGCCACTGTGATCGTCGCGCGGGCCGAGTTGCGGTTGCTGTCCTTCACCTCGTACGCCGCCGGTCGGGCGGTGCCCGTGAAGGTGGCCACCGGGGTGAACGTCACCTTGCCGTTGGCAACGACGTACTCGCCCAGGCCGGCAACCGTGACCTGGTCGACGAGTGCGCCGTCCGGGCCGACGAGCAGCAGCGAGGCCGGGTCGAGTGTCGCGCCCGGGCCGGGCTTGTCGTTGGCGAGCGGGTCGAGCGTCACGGGCAGGTGCTGTTTCGTACGGGCGGTGTCCGGACCCGCGACCGGGCGAGCCTGCACGGCGATCGTCAGCGTGGCCGAGCCGATCGTCCCGTTGCGGTCGGCCACCTGATACCCGACCGGAGTCCCCACACCGGCGAACCCGTCCAGCGGTACGAACCGGATGCCGCCGGACGGCTGGACCGTGAACGTCCCCTCACCGGGAACAGCCAGCGCCGCGACGGCATCCCCGGTCGCCGGATCGATCAGCCGAACCTCGCCGGGAACGAGCGGCGCGGTCGCGTCACCCGGCTTGTCGTTCGCCAGCACGGCGACCGTCACCGCGGTCTCGAACGGCGTCGCCGCCGTGTCGTCCGCGACCGCCGGAGTAACCGGGGTGATCGTCACCGCGACGGTCGACGCCGCGGTGTTCCCGCTCGTGTCCGTGACGCGGTAGGCGATCGAGACGACCCCGCTGAACGCCGGCGCCGGGTCGAACGTGAGCTTCCCGGTCGTCGCGTTCACCGCGAACCCGCCCTGGCCGGGGATCGTGGCTGCCCGGGCCCAACCAGCAGCGCCGTACACCTGGACCGAGGTCTTCTCGAGCGCGGCGCCCGTCCCCGGCTCGTCGTTGATCAGTGGGTCCACAGTCACGGTGACGTTCTGCTTGGTGGTCGCGACGTCGGCCGTCGCCTCCGGACCCTTGCCGACGGTGAGGAAGAGGCGGCCTTCCGCGGTGGTGCCGCTGTCGTCGGTGATCCGGTACGTCGCCGGTGTCGTCACGCCCTGGTAGCCCTTGACCGGCGTGAACGCGATCGTCCCGTCGTCGGCCGCGGTGTACGTGCCTTCGCCCTGGTGCGTGATCGTGTTCCGATAGCCACCGGCCGGATCCTTGAGCACGAGGCTCGACCGGATCAGCGGGGCGCTCGGGTCGCCGGGCTTGTCGTTGGCCAGCACGTCGACCGTGATCGGGTGGTCGTACGGCGTGATCGCCGAATCGTCCACAGTCGCCGGCCAGATCGGCGTGACGGTCAGGCTCAGCGTCGAGGCGGCGTGGTTGCCGTCCGAGTCGGCGACCCGGTAGTTGATCGCGAGCGCTTTGCCACGGAAGCCCGGCAGCGGGTCGAACACGACCGCTCCACTCGGCTGGACGGTGTAGCTGCCCTGCCGTGCGACGATCACCTTCTTGACGTAACCCGCGGTCCGAGCCGCCGGATCGAGCAGACCGACCGACCGGGGATCCAGCTGCGCGTCGGTGCCCGGGCTGTCGTTGGACAACAGGTTCACGGTCACGGTGACGTCCTGCAGCGTCGACGCGGTGTCGGCGACCGCGACCGGCGGTTGGCCGACCGTGATCGAGAGCTGCGCGGTGGTCAACGTTCCGTTGCTGTCGGCCACCTGATAGGTCAGCGGCGTCCCCGGCCCGCGGAACGTCGGGCCCGGATCGAACGTGACCACTCCCCCGGCCGCCGTGTAGACGCCCTCGTTGGCGATCGTGACCGTTGCCTTCAGCAGCCCGTCGGCCGGGTCGGTGAGCAACAGGCTGCCCGGCACCAACGGCGCGGTCGCGTCACCCGGCTTGTCGTTCGCGAGCACCTTGACCGAGACGGTCTTGTCGTACGGCGTCGTCGCGGTGTCGTCGGCCGCCACCGGCGTGACCGGCGTGATCGTGACCGTGAGCGTCGACCGCGTGGCCTGGTCGAACCTGTCCGCGACCCGGTAGGTCAGCGTGGTCGCCGTACCCGTGAAGCCGGGCAGCGGGTCCACGGTGACGGTGCCGTCCGGGTTGACCTGGTAGTTGCCCTGGCCGGGGATCTTCACCAGCTTCTTCAGCGAGCCGTCGACCGGGTCGAGGATCGCGAGGCTCAACGGGTCGAGGGCGGTGCCCTGCCCTGCGACGTCGTTCGCGAGCGGGGCGATCCTCAGGGGGACGTTCTGTTTGCCGGTGGCCGTGTCGGGCTCGGCGGTCGGTGAGACCGGCTTCGCGATCGTGACCGTCAGCGTCGCGGTGGTGAGCGTGCCGTTCACATCCGAGACGCGATAGCCGATCGGTGACGCGACACCGGTGAACATCGGCACCGGGTCCACCGCGACCTTCCCCTCCGGTGTCACCGTGTACGTCGCCTCGCCGTCGACGGCGACCGTGGTCTTCGGCTGCTTCGTCTTCGGATCGAGCAGCCGCACACTGCTCGGCACCAGCGGCACGGCCGGGTCACCGGCGTCGTCGTTCGCCAGCACCGCCACGGTCACGGTCGTGTCGTACGGCGTACTCGCGGTGTCGTCCGAGGCGTCCGGCTGGACCTTGGTCACCTGCACGGCCAGTGTCGACTTCCCGATCGCACCATTGCCGTCAGCAACCTGGTAGCCGACCGGGGTCGCGGCACCACTGAAGGTCGGGAGCGGCTCGAACAGCACCTTGCCGTCGGGCTTGGCCGTGTACTTGCCCTGGCCGGGCACCACCAGCGTCGGCACCGGCTCGGCGGTCCGGCTTGGCGGGATCAGCTGGACTGTGTCCGGCTTCAGCGCCGCGCCGGTCGGGCCCGGCCTGTCGTTCTCGAGGACGTCGACGATCACCGAGCCGCCTTGCAGCGTCGTGATCGCGTCCGGGTTTGCGACCGGCGGACCGGGGGCGTCGACGGAGACCGTGAGCTCGGCGCGGGCCGACGTACCGTTCTTGTCCAGCACTTGGTAGGTCAGCGGCGTACCCACACCTTGGAAGCCGTGGACCGGTCGGAAGGTCACCTTGCCGGCGACAACCAGGTACGTCCCCTGTCGCGCGACGGTGATCTGGTCGACGAGCTTCTGGCTGATGGGGTCGACGAGCCGGAGGCTGGCGGGATCGAGCGGTGCATCCGGCGATCCGGGCAGGTCGTTGTCCAGCACGGGCACGACGGCGTCGGTGTCGAAGGCGGTCGAGACCGAGTCGCCGCTGGCGACGGGCTTCACCGGTGTGACCGTGACGGTGAGGGTCGACTCGGCGGTCTGCTTGGTGCTGTCGGTGACTCGGTAGCCGATCGTCGTCCCGACTCCGGTGAACTGCGATGCCGGGACGAAGTCCACGCCGCCGTCCGGCTTGACGGCGTACTCGCCTTCGCCGGCGATCACCACCTTCTTCTTGAAGGTCGCGTCGGCGGGGTCACGGAGCACGACCGAGGCGGGGACGAGCGTCACGCCGGGCGCCGCTTCGTCGTTGGTCAGCGGCTTCAGCGCGAGGCTGACGTTCTGCGGGGTGGTCGCCAGGTCGGGAGTGGCGACCGGATGGGCCGGGAGCGCAACGGTCAGGGTCAGCTTCGCGGTCGCCGTCGTTCCGTTGCTGTCGGCAACGCGGTACGTGACGGGCGTGCCCCGGCCGACGAAGCCCGGCACCGGCTCGATGCGGATCGTGCCGTTCTGGGCGACGTACTTGGCCTGGCCGACGACGTTCACCATCACGACACAGTTCTTACCGTCGACCAGGCACAGCGTCCCGGGTTTGAGCGGAGCCGCGGGATCGCCTGGCTTGTCGTTGCCGAGGACGTTGACCGTGAGGCCGGTGCTGAACGCGGTCGTCGCGGTGTCGTCGAGCAGCATCGGCGGTGGCGGCGGCGTGACCACCAGCCGGTAGTCCTCGACCTCGCCGGCGTCGGCCGCACCGGTCGGCTTGTCCACCTGCCCGTCGGTGTAGCCGACCCGCACCCGCGCGTACGTCGCTCCCGCGCGCGGGCTCAGCTCCGACCAGTTGAGGGTGACGGCGCCTTGGCCGGCGGAGAAGGCGGCGCAGGATCGTTCGGCCGGGTCGAAGGTGCCGTCGCGGTCGAGGTCGATCCAGGCGCAGGCCCGGCCCGGCTCGGAGGCTCCGGTGAGTTTCAGCTCGGCGGTGTAGGTGGTCGCGGTCGTCCGCAGCGGCGCGAAGGTGACGCCGTCGTCGGCCTGGTCGGGTGCGGCCGGGCCCGTGGTGCCGTTGGCGACGTTCGCGTTGTCCTCGGTCGCGTCTTTGCCGAGTCGTACGTCGCTGAGCACGGACCAGGCGGCGCCGTACGACGCCGGGGCATCGCCGAAGTCCTCGCCGACGGACGCGAGGATCGAGAACGCGTCGCCGGAGGACTCGGTGTTGAAGGCGGGGAGCTTCGGGTGCTTGGTGAAGAACGCGGTGACGTCGAAGGTGATCGCGGTGGCGACGCCGTTCACCCGGACCGAACCGCAGGCCGCACTCGCGGAGGCGTCCGGGCCGGTGCCGGTCTTCGCGTTGACGCAGTTCGGGCCGGCGTCGTGGTTGGCCGCGGTGATCGTGTCGCTGGTGACGGCGAGGTTGTTGCCCTGGCCGACCTTGCTGAGGCTGAGGCCGGCGGTGGTGAGCTTGAGGACCGAGTGCAGCTCGGACTGGGCGGTGGGCGTGCCGCTCACGGTCTGGGTGACCGCGCCACCGAGGCCTGCGAGATGGAGCACCGGATTGCGCACCGGCCGGCTGAACGTGATCGTCACCGTGCCGCGGTCACCACAACTGCCGGTGGACGCGCACGTGCCGGTGTTGACCACCAGGTCCTGCGCCGGCGTGGTCTTGGCGATCGCCGGCTGGTACGTAGCCGGCCCGGTCCCCCGGATCCCCGCGGTCGTTGCGTCCAGCAACTCCGTCGGCCCGCTGACGGTGATCGTCTCCTTGAGCCCAGACCCCGGCATGGTTGCCGTCGCGCCGGCCCCTTGGGTGAAAGGGGCCGACGGCACCTGGTAGCCGGCCGCCTCCGGCGGCCGGACGGCGGAGGAGGTGAAAACACAGGCGAGGCCGAGCGCGAGCACCGCGCAGAGCCCGCGCCGCGCGCGGGGAACGTGGGGCGGCCGATGGCCGGGTCGTGTCGCCCGCATGAAGTGCCGCCCTCCCGAGCAATCACGTTGCCGCATGCATCGGCCGCGGGGCGGGCGGGCCTGCGTAGAGGTAACGGTCTACGCGGACCCCATGTTACGGGACAATCACTCTCCGAGGTCGTAGATCTTGACCTTCCCGGCGCTGTGTCGCAGCACGGCCAGCCGGTCCAGTGCGGGTGACACGGTCCCGTCGCGGGCATCGGCGTACAGCCAGCGCACGCCGTACTCGTCGCGCAGTTGCCGCAGCAGGTCCGCGGTCGGCGCGGCGAGCGCCTGGTTGGTGAGGGCGACGCGCTCGGGCCACGGCGACGGCTGCTCGGTGTAGCGCCGGCCGCCGACGCCCTGCGCGGCCATCGCCTGGTTCGTGTATGCCCAGCCTTCGATCAGCGTCCGGCGACCCGCGATACCGCTGACCAGATACCCACGCGCGTCGCACCCCGGCGTCTGCCGCCCCGCCGGCCGGCACCAGGTGTTGGCGGCGACCACATCGGTCGGCGCGGAATGCTGCCCGAGCCACAACGCCGAAGTCGCCTCGTCGGGATACACCCACCACCGCGCCGCCCGGTATGTCGGCGCCTTCTCGGTGTCCCCGCGCACCGCGCTCTGCAGGAACGAACTGAGCGGCGCAGTCGCGAGCAGCACGAGTACGACGAGGAGCCCGCCACCCGCCTGCCGGAGAAACAGCCGCCACACCACCAGTAGCACGACCGTCAACGCGAGTACGACGAGCAGCACGCGCGTACTCAGCCACAGTTGCCGGCCCGGTGACGCGGCCGGCACTCCCCTGGCCCACACCAGGAGAACGGCGTACACCAGCGAGAGCACGAACGCGGTCACCGCCACCGGGATCGGCCGACCAGCCGCGCGGACACTGGTCGCCGCGAACCAGCCCGCTCCCGCCAGGCTGAACGGCGCGGTCGTGTAGATGAAGTAGGACTCGCTCACGGACGGGTGGTCGATCAGGAGGTACCCGGCCCAGCCGGCGATCATCGCGCCGAGCAGGAACCACGCGACCGGATCCCGCCGGCCGGCGACTCCGAAGCCGGCCAACGCCATCGCCTGCAACGTGAGCAACAGACCCAGCAGCAGCGTCAGCGTCCCGATCACCGCGCCATGCGCCAGCGCCGGCAGGATCAGGCCACCCGCCCCGGGCTGCGTCGCATCACCGGTCGCGGCTGTGTAGACCGGAAGCGACTTCAGCACCGCGAGGAACTGCACTCCCGAACCATTGGTGCTCCCGGCAACCGTCAGCAACGTCACGGCCCCCACCGCGACCAGCCCTCCGCAGGTGGCAACGAGCCGCCAGGGCACCCGCCGGGTCGTCACCAGCAGGAAGACCGCCGCCAGCCCGACCGCAGCGGCGAGCAACGGCAGCACTGTCGGTTTCGACCCGCCACCGACGATCGCGACCCCGATGGCGACCACCCACAACCAGCCATGGGCCTTCCTGAACAACAGCTCGATCAGGAACACCGCCACCGCCACAGCGGCGACCATCCCGAACGTCTGCGACGGACTGAGGAAGCTGACCGGCGGTGCGAGATTCACACTCGTGTCGACCAACAGGAACAACTGCGGTGCCGCCAGCGCGAGCGCCGCGAGTACGCCGGTCCACCAGGTCCGACTCACGGTCCGGGCCAACGTCGCGCAGACCAGCAGCGCCACCACCAGCCACGGCAGCAGCCACAGCCGGAACAGGACGACCAGCGGTGTCAGCCGGGTGATGTCCACGGCCGCGGCCATGTCGGCGTTCGCGAACCAGTGGTACTCCAGCCGCTCCCCCACCACCTGCGGCACCTCAGGCGGCACCGACCGGGTCAGCTCGTGCACCATCGACAGGTGGTAGAGCAGGTCCGGGTAGTACGCCGATCCGTTCGGTGGCATCGGGTGGTACGCCATCACGCCGATCGTGACCGCGCCGAGCATGATGGCCGACGAGACGGCCAGTCCCCAGGTCCACGCGACCGGCAACGGCTTGGGGTCGGCGATCCGCCAGCAGTCCCGGCGTACGAACGCGAACGCGATCAACACCAGAGCGGGCCAGACGATCAGCCACCGCTGCCAGCCGAGAGCGGTGAAGATCGTCCAGCCGAGTAGTTGCCAAGTCGCGCCGACGACGGAGCCGAGTCCGAGATCTTCCGCCCAGTTGCCGGTACTGCGCCAGGCCGCGCGGAGCAGGAGTGTGCCGGGCAATGCGACCGCCAGCGCGAAGTAGCCGGCGTACTCGAGGATCGGGCCCGGGCCGACGTCGACAGAGACGAGCCCGACGACTGCCACCAGCAACGGCAGCAGCCACGGGAGCAACCGCCTCATCTGTGGTGGACCGGTTCCTGGTGCCCTTGGTCTTCGAGGCTGTCGTACCCGACGAGGAACTGCGGCCGCCGCTGGCTGGACTGGAACAACCGGGCGACGTACTCACCCAGCAGACCGAGACACAGCAACTGGATCGCGCCGATCACACTGACCGCGAGCACGGTCGACGTCCAGCCCGGGATGCTACGACCGGTCAGCTTGATCACCAGCGCACCGACGACGAACAGCGCGGACATCCCGCCACCGAGCAATCCGAGCCAGGTCGCCAGCCGCAGCGGCGCGGCCGAGAACGCGGTCACACTGTCGAAGGCGAGCCGGAGCATCTTGGACAGGTTGTACTTCGTCGTCCCGGCGGCCCGCTCGGCCCGGACGTACTTCACTTCCGCGCTCGGGAAGCCCAGCCAGGGAATCACCAGCCGGAAGACCCGGCCGTCCTCGGGCAACGCGTTGACAGCGTCGACCACCCGGCGCGAGACCAGCCGGAAGTCGGCCGCGTCGAACGGGATCTCCTTGCCGACCAGCCGGCACATCAGCCGGTAGTACAGCCGGGCCGTCGTCCGCTTGGCCCACGAGTCACTCGAGCGATCCGCGCGGACGCCGTACACGACATCGACGTCCTGGGTACGCACGGTCTCCAGGAACTCGGCGATCACCTCGGGCGGGTCCTGGAGGTCGGCGTCGATCGTGACCACGTACCGGCCGCGGGCGCGACGGAAGCCGGCCGATTGGGCGGCCTGGTGTCCGCTGTTCCGCAGGAGCCGGACGACGCGGAGCTGGGCCCAGTCCTTGGCGGCTTCGAGCAGCAGGGCCGCGGTCTTGTCGCGGCTTCCGTCGTCGACGACGAGCACCTCGTAGCTGATGCCGAGACCGTCGAGCAGCGGGCGCATCCGGTCGAAGAAGATCGGCAGCACGTCCTCCTCGTCGTACATGGGTACGACGACGGACAGCTCGGGGTCCCGCATGGGCTGCCTTCCGGTTCAGTGGATTGAGGGTCGACCTTACTGGTCCGGCGAGATGGCGACGGCCCCGGTCCGGCGCGGGTCGCCGACCGCGAGCAGGCCGTCGGCCGGGTCCCAGAACGCGGCCGCGACACCGCCGAAGTACATCGAGTGCGGCGGCATCGGCCGGGTCGGCAGCGAGGTCGATCCGGACACCGGCAGGTCGTCCTCGTAGTCGACGACCACGTCCTCGCGCACGCGGACATGCAGCCGCGGATGCTCGACCGCCTCCCGCAGCGGCAGCCCGCCATGGGTGTAGAGCGCGTAGACCTGGGCCAGCGCGGTCGGGATCCGGTCCGAACCCGGTGAGCTGATCGCGAGGACGGCACCGTCGCTGTCGCGGCGCGCGACGCTCGGCGCCATGTTCGAGGTGAGGCGGGTGCCGGGCGCCAGGCTGTGCGGACCGCCGTGCAGCAACTCTTGCTCGCCGAGGGCGTTGTTGAGCCAGATCCCGGTGCCTGGCGTCAGGACGCCCGAGCCGTAGCCGGACGACACGGTGATCGCGCAGGCATCGCCCTCGTCGTCGACCACCGAGACGGTCGCCGTACTCGGTGAGGTCAGCGCCCGCAGGTCCCCGGCTGCGGCAAGGTCGAGCAGCTTCCTGCCTTCCAACTGCCGCTGATCCTCCTCGTCCAGCTCGGCCAGCCGCTGGCCGAGTACGGCGTGCTGCACCTCGACGAGGCGCTCGATCTCGGACTGCCGCCAGCTGCCGTCCGCCGGCACGCCGTCGAGCAACGCCAGCATCGCCGCGACCGCGACTCCCCCGACGGCCGGCGGCGGGTTGGTCGCCAGCCGCCATCCGTTCTGCCGGACCATCAGCGCCGGACGGACGACGGCCTCGTACGCGGCCAGGTCCTGCGCGGTGAGGATGCCGTCGTTCTGGGCCATGTCGTGGATGAGGAGCTGGGCGAGCTGGCCGGTGTACATGGTCTCGGCGCCGTCGCGGGCGATCAGCTCGAGCGCCTCGGCCAGCTCGGGGATCACGACCGTGGTGCCGGCCTTGATCACCGAACCGTCGTCGTCGTGCACGACGCCGTGGCTCGGCTGGTGCCAGCCGAAGATGATCTCGTGGGTGTACCCGAGGTAGTAACCCGAGGTCCGGCTCAGCGGGAACCCCTCGCGGGCGACGTCGATCGCGGGCTGGACGACCTCGCGCCAGGGCGCCTTCCCGGACCGGCGGTGGGCCAGGTCGAGCGCCTTCATCCCGCCGGGCGTCGCCACGGACCCGTGGCCGACGGTGGTCGTCGTACCGCCGCCGTAGTCGGTGGTGATGTCCCAGACGCCGCGGCCGAACCGGTCGGTGGGCAGGCCGCGACCGGGCATCTCCACCCAGCCGTCGATGGTGACCGCGTCGCCGCCGGCCACCTGCAGCGTGACGAACCCGCCCGAGGCCGGCGAGACCACGCCGATCTCGTTCACCATCGTCACCAGCGTGGCCGCGATCGCCGCGTCCACCGCGTTCCCGCCCTCGGCCGCGACCCGGACGCCGGCCTCGGCCGCGGCCGCGTTCGGCGCGGCGACCGCCACCCGCGGGTGACCGCCGCTCATCGCACTGCCCGCCGCAAGCGCCCAGCCGCGCCCGTGCTCATGGCGCTATCCGACCCGCTGGACGGCGCCGAAGCGATCGACGGCCACCTGGACCGCGGCCTGCCGCACGTCGGCGACCTCGTTCTCCTTCAGCGTCCGGTCCGGCGCGCGGAACCGGAGCGCGAACGCCAGCGACTTCTTCCCCGCACCGATCTGCTCGCCGGTGTACAGGTCGAAGAGCCGGATCGACTCCAGCAACTCGCCCGCGCCCTCGACCAGAGCCGCCTGCACCTCCGCCGCGGCCACGTCGGCCGGAACGATCAGCGCTACGTCCTCCTTGGCCACCGGGTACGACGAGAAGGGCTCGGCCGTGATCGACTCCGGCCCGGCCGCGATCAGCGCGTCCAGGTCGAGCTCGACCGCACTCGACCGGGCGGGCAGACCGAACGCCTGGCAGACCTTCGGATGCAGCTCGCCGGCATGACCGACGACCTTGCCGCCGACGGAGAACTCAGCACACCGGCCGGGGTGCCACGGCGCGAGCTCGACGTTCTTCGCGACCGCCTCGACGCCGACCGACGCGGCGATCGTCCGGCCGAGCTGGACCGCGTCGGCCCAGCCGGCCGGGCGGCCCTTGCCCCACCAACCGGTCGGGGTCGCCGACCCGGTCAGCACCACGCCGACGTGCAGCGGCTGCTCGGGGAGAGCGTCGTACAGGGCTTGGACCTCGGCGTCGCTCGGACGCTGCGCGACCGACGGCAGCGGCGCCGGCTTCGCGTCCGGCTTCGGCCGGAAGACCAGGCCGGTCTGGAAGATCGCCAGGTCGGTGGCGCCGCGGCCGACGTTGCGCTCGGCGGTCCGGAGCAGGGTCGCGAGCAGCGTGGTCTGCATCGACGGCTCTTCGTCGGACAACGGGTTGACCAGCTTGACCGTCGTACGGCGGGGGTCGGCGGCGGGCAGGCCCATCGCGTCGAAGTCGGCCTCACCGGTGAACGGGTACGACACGACCTCGGTCAGGCCGGCGCCGACCAGCGCGGTCGCGATCCGGCGGCGGCGACGCTGCGACACGGTCAGCCCCTGACCACCCGGAGCGGGCGGCAGGATCGACGGCACGTTGTCGAACCCGAACAGCCGAATAGCCTCCTCGGCGAAGTCGTTGGGATCCCGCAGATCCGGCCGCCACGACGGCGGCGTCACGGTCAGCAGATCGTCCCCGGCCAAAGTCGAAGTCTCTCCGGCGACAACCAGAGCCGGAGCATGTGCACCCGCCGCCAGCGGCGCCGCGGTCGCATCCGAGGCGGCCGGCGCCACCGTGCAACCAACCGACTCGAGGTGACGGACCGTCTCCTCGATCGTGATCGGGGCGCCGGCAACGCGGGCGGCGTGGTCGGCGCGGAGGGTGACCGGCTCGGGGAGAGCGTGGGTGTCGATGACGGTCTCGTCCGGCTGGATGGTGCCGCCGGCGAGCTCGGCGAGGAGGTCCGCCACCCGCTGGGCGGCGTACCGCGGCAGCAAGGGGTCGACCTCGCGTTCGAACCGCCGCGACGCCTCCGACGACAGCTTGTGCCGGCGCGAGGCCCGGGCGATCACGATCGGGTGGAAGTGCGCGGCCTCGATCACCACGTCGGTGGTGGTCTCGGAGATCTCCGTCGACGCGCCACCCATCACACCCGCGACCCCGATCGGGCCGGAGTCGTCGGTGATCAGCAGGTCCTCGGTGTCGAGCTCGCGGGTCTGGTCGTCCAGCGTCATCAGCTTCTCGCCGGCGGTCGCCCGCCGGACCACGATCTCGCCGGTGAGCCGGTCCTTGTCGTACCCGTGGATCGGCTGGCCGAGCTCGAGCATCACGTAGTTGGTCACGTCGACGCCGATCGAGATCGGCCGCATCCCCGACGCGAGCAGCCGCTTCTGCATCCACCGCGGCGACAGCGCCTTCGCGTCGATCCCGGTCACCGTGCGGGCGACGAAGACACTGCACCCCTCGGCGTCGTCGACCCGCACCGGGTAGCCGCCTTCGCCCGAGCCGGTCAGCGCCAGCCCGGCCGGGTCCTTCAGCGGAACGCCGTACGCCGTCGCGGCCTCGCGCGCCACGCCACGGATCGACAGGCAGTAGCCCCGGTCCGGCGTGACCGCGATGTCGAGGACGTCGTCGCGCAACGAGAGCAGCTCGATCGCGTCGTCACCCGGTGTGGCCTCGCCCGGCTCGAGGACGACGATGCCGTGCGTACCGTCGTCGCCGAGGCCGAGCTCCGTGCTGGAGCAGATCATGCCGTTGGAGACGTGGCCGTAGGTCTTGCGCGCCGAGATCGCGAACCCGCCCGGCAGCACCGCGCCGGGCAGCACGACGACCACGAGGTCGCCGACCGCGAAGTTGTTGGCCCCGCAGACGACCCACTGCGGCTCGTCCTTGCCGATGTCGAGCGAGCACCAGCGGATGGTCTTGCCGTTCTTCTGCGGCTCGTCCTCGTAGGTAAGCACCTTGCCGACCACCAGCGGGCCGGTCAGGTCCGACTCCTCGACGGTCTCGACCTCGAGGCCGGCCCGGATCAGCTTCTCCGCGACGCCGCGGCCGGTGACCTCGGCCGGGAGGTCGACGTACTCACGGAGCCATGACAGTGGGACCCGCATCAGATCTCCATCCCGAACTGGCGGCTGAACCGCACATCACCCTCGACCATGTCCCGCATGTCCTCGACGCCGTTGCGGAACATCAGCGTCCGCTCCAGTCCCATTCCGAAGGCGAAGCCCGAGTACCGGTCGGTGTCGATGCCGCAGGCCTGCAGGACCCGCGGGTTCACCACGCCGCAGCCGCCCCACTCGATCCAGCCCTCGCTGCCACAGGTGCGGCACGGGCGGTCCGGGTTGCCGACGGACGCGCCGCGGCAGACGAAGCACTTCAGGTCGACCTCGGCCGACGGCTCGGTGAAGGGGAAGAAGTTCGGCCGCAGGCGGGCCTCCAGGCCCTCGCCGAACATCGAGACGACGAAGTGGTCGAGCGTGCCCTTCAGGTGCGCGAGCGTGATGCCCTCGTCCACCACCAAGCCCTCGACCTGGTAGAAGACCGGCGTGTGGGTCGCGTCCAGTTCGTCGGTGCGGAACACGCGGCCCGGGCAGATCACGTAGATCGGCGGCTTGCGGGTCAGCATCGAGCGGGCCTGCACCGGCGACGTGTGCGTCCGCAGCACCTTGCCGGAGCCGGCCGGCTCGACGAAGAAGGTGTCCTGCATCTGCCGGGCCGGGTGGTCGGGCTGGAAGTTCAGGGCGTCGAAGTTCAGCCACTCGGACTCGACCTCGGGGCCTTCGGCGACGTCCCAGCCGAGCGCGGTGAACACGTCCGCGACCTGCTCGGAGATCAGCGAGAGCGGGTGCCGGGCGCCGAGCTCGGGGGTGTGCCACGGCAGCGACACGTCGACGCGCTCGGTGGCGAGCATCTGCTCCTCGTGCTCGGCCTCGAGCACGGCGAGGCGGCCCGCGAAGGCCTCGTTGATCGCCTTGCGGGCCGCGCCGATCCGCTGCCCGGCCTCCTTGCGGCCCTGCGGGGGCAGCGCGCCGATCTCCCGGTTGGCCAGCGCGATCGGCGACTTCTCGCCCAGGTGCGCGACCTTCGCCTCGTGCAGGGCGGCCAGGTCGGCCGCCCCGGTAAACGCCTTCAGCGCCTCGTCGCGGGTCCGCTCCACCTCTTCGGCATGCAGCGGCGTCACTTCGACCGGGTCGTAATCAGTGTTGGGACCGGACATGGCTCGCTCTCGGGTTCGGAACTTCTGCGGATTGCAGTCTAGGAACCAGAACACCGAGAGCGTGAATCGGCTGTCCACAACCTGTGGACTTCGCCGTTTCAGTGCACCACGTCGTCCACCGCCGCCGGAGCTTCCGCCGCCTGCTCCGCGGCCTGCCGGCGAGGCAGAACCACCAGAGCCACGACCGCGCCGGCCAGCGCGCCGATGCAGCCGACCGTCATCGAGATCGACATGGCGTCGGTGAAGGCGGTGCGGGCCGCGGCCAGGAAGTCCGGGCCGAGAGCGAGCGTGTCCGCGATCGACTTGCGGGCCGGTTCGGGAACCGAGTCCGGCAGCGACGACGAGTACGCCGCGGCCAGCACACTCCCCAGGACGGCGACCGACAACGCGGCACCCGCTTGCTGAACGGTGTCGTTCATCGCGGACCCGACACCACGGTGCTCCGGCGGCACAGCCTGCATGAGGTGCGTGTACGCCGCCGGACCGGCCAGACCACCACCGACACCCATGACCAGCAGGCCGACGATCAGCAGGCCGTACCCGCTGGAGTCGGACACCTGGGTCAGGATGCCGAAGCTGCCGGCGATGATCGCCAGACCGACGACGATCAGCGTCCGATCCGCGACCTTCTTACCGAGAGTCGCCCCGAGACCGTTGAACAGAGTCGCGGCAACGGCGTACGGAATCAGCGCCAGGCCGGCCTTCAGTGGGGTGTACCCGAGCACGAACTGCAGGTACTGCGTCAGCGCCAGCAGCAACCCACCAGCGGTGAACGACAGCAGCACGATCGAGAAGCTCGTGCCACTGAAGTTCCGGTCCCGGAACAACGCGAGCGGCACCATCGGATGCTCGCTCCGCTTCTCCCACAGGGCGAACCCGGTCAGCCCGGCCACCCCGACGACCAACCCGCCCAGCACCTTGGCCGAGCCGAGCCCGTCGGCCGGGATCGAGATGATCGCCCACACGATCGCTGCCATCCCGATGATCGAGAGCACCGCACCACCCGGGTCGACGGCCCGCGCCGGGCCCTTCGACTCCGGGATGATGGCCAGTGTCCCGATGATCGCGAGGACGGCGATCGGCACGTTCAGCCAGAAGATCGAACCCCACCAGAAATGGTTCAGCAGGACGCCGCCGACGGTCGGGCCGGCGACCACGCCGACCATCGCCACCATCGACCAGCCGGCCATCGCCTTGCGCTGCTCCTCCGGCGGGAACACCGTGAAGAGCAAGGACAGCGTGCTCGGCATCAGCAGCGAGCCGCCGACGCCCATCAGGAAGCGGCAGGCGATCAGTTGCCCAGGGTTCTCGGCCAGCGTCGCCAGCAGCGAGGCCGCGCCGAAGATCACCAGGCCGAGCAACAGCATCTTCCGCCGCCCGAACCGGTCGGACAGACTGCCCGCGGTCAGCAGCAGCCCGGCGAACGCGAGGATGTAGGCGTCGATCACCCACTGGATGTCCGCAGGGGTCGCATCCAGGTCGCGCATCAGCGACGGGATGGCGAGGTTGAGCACGGTGTTGTCGACGACGAGCACCATCAGGCTCAGGCACAGGATAAGCAGGATCCACCAGCGACGCGGGTGGCCGGTCGCGGTGGACTCGAACGATGTACTAGTCACTCGCACACTGTACGACGAACTCGCACAGTGTTCCAGTGGATTGGCTAGGATGGGGTCATGGAGTCGATCTGGAGCAAGTCCCGGGCCGCCGTGCCCGCCCGCGAGACGCTGACCCGGGAGCAGATCGTCCGGACCGCGATGACCACGCTCGACGCCGAAGGTCTGGCCGGGCTGAGCATGCGGAAGCTGGCCGCCAAGCTCGACGCGGGCGCGACCAGCCTCTACTGGCACGTTCCGACCAAGGACGATCTGATCGACCTGCTCATCGACGAGATCTGGGGCGAGATCGACGTACCGGACCCGGAGCTGGCCGGCTGGCGCAGCGGCGCGATGCTGTTCGGCCACAGCCTGCGCTCCGCCGTGCTCCGGCACCCCTGGCTGCCCGAGGTCATGTACACCCGGCCGAGCGTGGGACCGAAGGCGATGACGCTCGGCGCGCGCGGCCTGGTGCTGTTCGGCGCGGCCGGCTTCTCCGGCCGCGACGTCGACTTCGCGATGGGCAGCGTGATGTCCTACGTGCTCGGCACCGCCAGCTCCGAGGTCGCGACCCGCGAGATGGCCAGGCGGGCCGGCCAGTCCCTGGACGAGATGGCCGGCGAGCTGTTGCAGCAGGCCGAAGTCCTCACCGCCGACCTCCCCGACATGCAGGAATCGGTCCGGCGACGGGCCGACCGGGACATCAACACGACGTTCAACGAGTCCTTCGTGTTCGGCCTCGACACGCTGCTCGACGGTCTCGAGGCCCGCCTCAAGAAGAAGTAAGGCCGAACCACGGCTCCTTGCCGAGCTCGGTCAGCAGCACCTCGCGGTCGCCCGGATTCGCGACCCGCTCGGTGAGCTCCTCCGCGCGGCGGCGCTCAGCCCGGGCTGCCTCGGGTTGGCCGGTCGCGGCCAGCGCCCGAGCCAGTGCCTCCCGGGCGAAGGGCTCATCCCAGTCGCCCATCTGGTCGGGGTAGTCCTGGACGAGTTGCAGGCAGCGTCGTGCGTGCCCGAGACCCAGCTCGGCGCGGCCGATCCGGAGGGCCACCCGGGCGATCAGGTGCTCGCCGCGGGCGTGGTTGGCCTCGTTCCCGGCCTCGAGCCAGTGCAGGCAGGCGGCGTACGCGCCGTACAAGACCCGTTCCTGGTCGAGCAGCGGACTCGTCTCGTCGATCGTGTCGAGCAGGTCCCAGGTCTCGTTGTTCAGCTCGACACCGAAGTACCGGTGCAGTTCGCGGCCCTCGACCAGTTCGGTGGCCACCTTCTCCATCAGTTCCTGCCAACTGGCCAGGCCGTACTCGCGGGCGATGGTCAGCTGCGCGTCCCGGAGGGTGAACGTTTCCTCGCTGAAGGCGGGGTGGTGGGTGCGGGCTCGCTCGATCGCGTCCGGACGGCCCTTGAGCACGGCCTTGCGGAGGTCCTTCGCCCGCGCGCGCAGCTGGCTGAGACTGGCTTTGGCGGGCAGCGGTGTGGTCGACATCGACGATCCTTCCAGGGCAGCCCGCTCCGCTGAATCAGGCCGTCCCGAAGGGTTCACCGGCCATCACAGATCCTGCTCTCGTTTCCAGGTGCACTCGGTGCTTGCCGCGGAGAGGAGGCGCCCTGGCGCGCGCTGCCCCAACGCTGACACGCGCCGCGCCACGCCGTCAACTGTGGCGCTGCGATGGCAGGTGGATCGGGTTGGTCCACGCGCGGCCGCCGGTGGCGTCCTCGACGGTGACACGGCAATGGGTGCCACGGAACATGCTCACCGGGAGCGAGCACCCGGTCAGATCGGTGCCCTGCGCAACCTCTGCGCCGGGGGTGCCGCCGCTCAGCAGTACCTTGGTCGCCGGCGAGCAACGGACTATTACCACGTCACCTTCGATGCGTACGTCGTACAGCTCGGGGCCGGTGCTCGAGTAGAAATGGCCGGCCTTGAGCGCGTGCAGAAGAGCGTCGGGTTCGAGTACTGCGGCGCGGACGTGGACCCACGCCTGGCACGGGGGCGGGTCCTGGGGTTGCAGGTGCGCGTCGTCCGCGGCGTACGTCGTCAGTCGGTGACCGCGGTTCAGCAGGACATCGGTGAGGTGCCAACTGTCGCCACGGTTCTCCCGGTCGGCGAGCGCGTTGTAGACCTCGACCGAGTGGGCCGCGTCCAGACTCTCGGCGTCGGCCGCCGTCAGCAGCGAGGCCGACGGGTGGGCCATCCCGACAAATGCCCCCGCCGCCCGCGCCCGCCGCGCCAGCTCAGGCCCCGTCTCCGCTTCCGTCGGCGGCCGGAAATCCACCGGCAGCCCGACCGCCAGGATGTGCCACGACTGGCCCACCTCGGTCCGCGGCGCGTGCAGCTCGGCCCCCACCAGCGTGGTGAACCCATCCGACCGCAACTCCCGCGTCTCCGTCATCGGGAACCCGTACTCCGGCCGGAAGTGATCGGTGATCGCCAGGAAGTCGTACCCGGCCTCCCGGTACACGCGGGCGGTCTCCGCAGGCGACAACGCCCCGTCCGAGCGGTCCGAGTGCGTGTGCAGGTTCCCCCGCCAGAAGCGTCCCGGCACGTCGAACGGCAGATCCGTCATCGGCGCTGGGCGCGGGCGGAGGCGTAGAGGCAGATCGCGGCGGCGGTGGCGAGGTTGAGGGACTCGGCGCGGCCGTAGATCGGCACCTTGACCGAGCGGTCGACGATCGCGTCGAACCCGTCCGGGAGCCCGTGGGCCTCGTTGCCGAACAGCCAAGCGGTCGGCTTGGCGAGCGTGCCGTCGTCGATACAGGTGTCGAGATCGGTGGCGCCGTACCCGTCGGCGGCGAGGACCTGCAGGCCTTGGTCCCGCCAGGACTTGGCGGCCGCGGTGATGTCCACGTCGACGGTGACCGGCACGTGGAAGATGCTGCCCACGCTGGCCCGGACCGCCTTCGGGTTGTGCGGATCCACGGACTCCGACGACAGCACGACCGCATCCGCTCCGGCGGCGTCCGCCGTACGGATCAAGGTGCCGACGTTGCCCGGATCCCGGACCTGTACGCCGACCGCGACCAGCCGCGCGGTACGCCGTACTGCCTCGTCCAGCTGCACGTCGACGAGTGAGCAGACCGCCACCACGCCTTGCGAGGTGACTGTCTCACTGAGGGCCTCGATGGCGGCGCGGTTGACCTCGAACCAGGGCACGCCGGCGGCCGCGGCGAGGTCGTGGAGATCGCGGTGCCGAGTCGCCAGGGCGGGTTCGGCGTACACCTCGATGACGAGCTCGCGGTGCTCGAGCGCCTCGCGGACCGCCTGAGGGCCTTCGACCAGGAAGCGGCCGGACTTGCGCCGGAACGCACGAGTGGCGAGCCGCCGGGCCTGCTTGATCCGCACGGACTGTGCGGTCAGCAGACCAGGGCTCGCCACTTGAGGTGCTTACTTAAGGGGTGGTGCTCAGGCCGCGGCGTCGGTCTTCGGCGCGTTCACGTCGGCCGGCAGGGCGGCCTTGGCCACCTGCACGAGCGCGGAGAACGCGGCCGGGTCGTTGACGGCCAGGTCGGCGAGGATCTTGCGGTCGACCTCGACCTCGGCCAGGCGCAGGCCCTGGATGAACCGGTTGTAGGTCAGGTCCTCGGCGCGGACGGCGGCGTTGATCCGCTGGATCCACAGCTTGCGGAAGTCGCCCTTGCGCGCCTTGCGGTCCCGGTAGGCGTAGACGAGCGAGTGGGTGACCTGCTCCTTGGCCTTGCGGTACAGCCGCGAGCGCTGGCCGCGGTAACCGCTGGCCTGCTCGAGAACGACCCGGCGCTTCTTGTGGGCGTTGACTGCCCGCTTCACGCGTGCCATGAGGTGTTACTCCTTGTATTTCTGCGCCGGAGACGACTGCGCCCACTCGGCGGGGATGTTCGGGGGGAAGGGCGGGATGAGGGCCCTGCGGAAGCAGGCCTCAGATGCCGAGAAGCTTCTTGGCCTTCTTCACATGCGTCGGCGCGACCTCGACGGTGCCGGACAGGCGGCGCTTGCGCTTGGTGGCCTTCGCCTCGGCGAGGTGACGCTTGCCGGTCTGCTCGCGGCGCAACTTGCCCGAGCCCGTGATCCGGACACGCTTCTTCATCCCCGAGTGGGTCTTCATCTTCGGCATGGCTATGTACTCCTGTTGTTCTTTCGTTGACTCGATCGTCAGGGTGTGGCTGCTCCGGCCGCACGACCGGAGCCAGACCTCACTCCGGGTCGAGGTTGTCGGCCGGACCCTTCGGCTTCTTCGTGGTGCCGGCGGCGCGCTCGGCCTCGTGCGCCTGAGCCTGCTCGGCGCGCTCGGCGCGCTCCGCTTCCTGCTCGGCCTCACGCTCGGCCTGCTTCTTCGCCTTCTCGGCCTCCACGTCCACGCGCGCCTCGGACTTCTTCTTGTGCGGTCCGAGCACCATGATCATGTTCCGGCCGTCCTGCCGCGGCGAGGACTCGACGAAGCCGAGCTCGCTCACGTCTTCGGCCAGCCGCTGCAGCAACCGGAACCCGAGCTCCGGCCGGGACTGCTCACGACCGCGGAACATGATGGTGATCTTGACCTTGTCACCGGCACGCAGGAACCGAACGACGTGACCCTTCTTGGTCTCGTAGTCGTGCGGGTCGATCTTCGGCCGCAGCTTCATCTCTTTGATGACGGTGTTGGTCTGGTTCCGGCGGGACTCGCGCGCCTTCTGCGCGGTCTCGTACTTGTACTTGCCGAAATCCATCAGCTTGCAGACCGGCGGGCGTGCCGTGGCCGCAACCTCGACCAGGTCGAGATCAGCTTCCTGTGCCAGCCGAAGTGCGTCCTCGATCCGGACGATGCCTACCTGCTCACCGTTCGGTCCGACCAGTCGCACCTCGGGAACGCGGATGCGCTCGTTGACGCGCAGTTCAATGGTGATGGGTCCTCCTGGGTTGTCCTCGTACTGGTGCCACCTCGTGATCACCGACAGCCCCTGGAAAACACGAAGGCCCTCGTGCGATCACACGAAGGCCCAATTCCCAGATCGACGACGCCCCAACCCCTCCGGGTGCTGCGCCGTACGATCGCTTCGATTCTCCGGATGTCCTCCAGAATCTCTCAGCGTGACCGGGACCCGCCGACTCTTCATCGACTGGGTGGGAGGTGGCCCTCCGCTTAGACTTGAACCACCGGATTCCCTCGAGTATTCCGCTCAGGGGTCACCAGCGGACCAGGTCGGTCGCCGTGCAAGAGTAGCAGCATGACCGACCCAGGTGCCACTTCGCCCGATCCCCTGTCCACGGTATCCCGGGACATCGCCGACGTACCCAGCGTGGAGATCATCTCCACCGCGGCCCTGCACCTGATGAGCGCCGCCGCCGTCAACCTCGGCCTGGCCGAAGACCTCCCCGACCACAAGGACCTCGACGAGGCCCGCTCCCTCATCGACGCCCTCGCCGGCCTCCTCGACGCCGCCGCCCCCTCCCTCGGCCACCACCACGCCGCCCCCCTCCGCGACGGCCTCCGCTCCCTCCAACTGGCCTTCAAAGAAGCCTCCACCATCCCCGACGAACCCGGCGCCGCCCCCGGCGAGAAATACACCGGCCCCGTCCACCCCACCGCCGCCCGCAGGTAGTCAGCCCACGCGTGCTACAGCGGCCGCTCCTCGTCGCGCCCGCTCCGCGCGCTCCCACCCACCCGTGACCACGCGCTCATCGCGCTTCATCGAGAACACCGTGGTCCCGGTCCGGCGTGTTCCCTACTCCCACTGCATCGACGCGGGACTCCACCTGCCGGCTGCCGCTCCCCCGAGGATTGGCTCCACGCAGCGGGCGACGGTTTCCAGGGCGCAATCGATCGCTTGAAGTTCGGGGGTCAGGATGGTTCCGGCCGCTGTGCGCGCGTAGCCGGCTCGCCACTGTTCGCTCGGAGCCACCAGCTTGCGGGGCAGCTCGAGCTCTCGCCGCGTGGCCTCGTCGTTCAGCGCTTCCGTCGCTCGGATCGCGTCGATCGCCTCGTGAGTGGCGATGATGACGAGGTCGACCAGGTCACGGAAGCGCGTCGACGGCTGGTCCCGGTTCGGGCCGTACTGCCCATACATCGCGCAGAGCTTGTCGGCGATCTGTTCGGCCAGTGGATAGAGGACGAACTCCGGCAGCGGGTCACAGCCCGGCAGGTCGACCACCGGTCGCGGCCGCCGGCGCTCGACCGGCTCGGCGATCCGTTGATTCAACGACAGGTCGATCGGAAAGCGTCCGTACTCCGTGACGCCGAGGTAGGCGGACACCTTCACCTGCGCCACCACATGGTCCACGCCTTGGCCTCCGCCACGGCGTGGTTCGGCCTGCTCGAACCGCAGCAGATCGCCGGCTGGTGCGATATCGGCTCGGCGGCGTAGATCCGCGACCACATCCTCCAGCCTGTCGGGATCCGGATAGAGGAGGTCGATGTCATTGCTGTGTCGCGCTTCGGGCACTCGAACCAGCAGGCCGGTGCCGCCCTTGAGGACCCACCGGGTCTCCGGATCGGCGAACACACGGGCAAGGAACCGCTGCAGGAGAAACTGCCGCCGGACCTCTTCCATCGTTCGGGTCCGATGCCCTTTGACCTCGGCCTTGATCCGGGCCTCGACGCCGGCGCGGAAAGCAGCTGCGTTGCGGTATGGCTGGGCTCTCATCCGGCGGCCCTTCGGAGTGCCTCGAGGGTCTTGTTCAGGTCTGCGAGGTTGCGCTGCGTACGGGGGTTCGCGAGGACATCGAGTATTTGGCGCACGTCGGTGCTGGCTAGTTTCTCGGCCAGTTCGCGTAGGTCTGCTTCGGAGAGAGTGGCGCTCGACATCGAGGTCACGAGGTTCGCGGCGTCCAGCATTGCTTGAGGGATCCCGGCCTCGTCCAGGAAGCGCTCGATGAGGGCGTCGCCGTCGCCTAGGTGGGCGCCGTAGTGGTGTGCGAAGGGCCGGAGGGCCGTGCTGAGGGCACGCAGATCGACGGCGGAGGTCGCGATGGCGTCGCGGACGACGCCGGCCAGGTGGCCGCCGTCGACGTGGTCTGCGGCCAGGTCGACGATGGTCGTCAGCACCGTTGTTGTTGGGAGGCCGTCGACGACTTGCCAGGAGGTCGGATCGATTCCGCCACTCCTGCGTCGGATCTGTACGTCCGGCCGCCGGGTTTGCTTGCGGCCCTGGACGATGAACTGATGCGTATCCGCACTCATGTCCCCCAGGCTGAGCACCCGCGCCGCTGAGCTGTGCGAGACGACCGCGTCGATCGGCTTGGAGACGAGCCGCTGCGGCGCGGTGTGTCCGGGGTCGAGTGCCAGCCAGGCGGCGCGGAGCTGATCGCGCGGATCGTAGGGGCTTCCTGCGACTTTGTAGACGCCATGGGTCACACGAGTCAGTGCGCCCTCGTTAGCCCAGCGGGCCATCGTCTGTGTAGACGCGCCAACGCCGGCAGCCTGGGCCGTCGTCACCAGACCCCATTGCTCGCTAGCAAGGTCAGCCAGATCCAGCAGAGACACTTCAAGACCTCCTTCCTATACTGCAAAAGTATACATCAGTGGCTAGTTTTGCAGTATCGAACGCCGCTACGGCTGGATATCGCGTGGACGGGTTCAGGAGGTTCTGCGACGCTCCCGGCAACGTCGGTGGCGATGGAGGGTGATGTGCGTAGTGCGGTTTTGAATGTGACGTTCGACTGTGGGGATGCTGCGGCGGTGGCGCGGTTCTGGAGTGGGGTTACTCGGTGGCCGGCTTCGCTGGTGGAGATGCCTGGGAATCCGTTCTGGCTGGTGGCGCGGGGCGAGGATGACGGGGTTCGCCTGGTGTTCGTGGAGGTGGCCGAGGGGAAGGTTGGGAAGAACCGGGTTCACCTCGACCTCAAGCCTGCGGAAGGTTCGCAGGAGGAGGAAGTTGCCAGGTTGGAAGGGTTGGGCGCTCGGGTGCTTGACGACCGGCGGAGCTCGACGCCTGGTGGATGGGTCGTGATGGCGGATCCGGAAGGCAACGAGTTCTGCCTCGAGCGGGGTGAGTGAGGCGCCGTCTTGCAGGGTGAGGTTGGCGCGGGAACGGGTCCGCATCCGCGTCCGTTATCGTGAGACGGTCAGAACCTATTGACAATCGATAGATAACGGCCGACAGTCGATGCATGACTCTGCTGAATCGGGTGGTGCTGCCGCTCCGCGTCCTGCTCGTCCTGCTGTTCGCCGGGCTGGTCGTCGCGCAGGTGATGAGCATGCCGGGCCAGTTCGCGTACATGGCTCGCGAAGACCCGGACCTCGCCTACCTGCGCTGGCCGCTGACGATCTGGTCGATCGTCGAGTTGCTGTGCGTCCAGGTCGTGATCGTGTGCACCTGGAAACTGCTCACCCTCGTGACAGCCGACCGCATCTTCAGTACGGCGGCCTTCGCCTGGGTCGACGCGATCGTCTGGACACTCGGCGCCGGCTGGCTGCTGTTCTTCGGCGTGTACGTGTACCTCGGTGTGCTGGCCACCGATCCCGCGCTCCCGATCATCATGACCGGGATGATCCTGGTCGGCGGCGTACTGATCCTGCTCGTCGTCGTCCTGCGAGCGCTGCTGCAACAAGCGACGACGCTGCGCACCGATATGGAAGCAGTCATCTGATGCCGATCGTGGTCCGCATCGACGTCGAACTCGCCAAGCGGAAGATGAGCGTCGGCGAGTTTGCCGAGAAGGTCGGGCTGACGCCGGCCAATGTCGCAGTTCTCAAGAACGGCCGAGCCAAAGCAGTCCGCTTCAGCACCCTCGAAGGCATGTGCCAAGCCCTGAACTGCCAACCCGGCGACCTCCTCGAATGGGTCGACGACAAGCAGGTCGACCAGGCCGAACGGGGAGCGACACAGGAGCACCCGGCGTAAGTGAGATTGCCCCGGACCCAGCCACGGGCGCTTCGCCGATCCGCTCCCCGGCCGGTGATCCTCTGCCTGGGTGACGCCAAACCCGGTTCGTTCGGTCCGATCCGGATCGTGCGATCTACCACGAGCAGGTCACTTCGCGGGCAGGCTCAGCACCGCCTTGGCGAAAGCGGTCGGCGCCTCCTGTGGCACGTTGTGGCCGATGCCCGGCAGCGAGCGGATCTCGCAGGGTCCGGTGAAGTGCGGACCGTGGTCGAGGCCGGCTGGACCGGTCAC
Source organism: Kribbella sp. NPDC048837 (assembly GCF_055586945.1). NCBI lineage: Bacteria > Bacillati > Actinomycetota > Actinomycetes > Propionibacteriales > Kribbellaceae > Kribbella > Kribbella sp. NPDC048837. The sequence continues at coordinate 605,563 of NZ_JBVJHF010000005.1, read as the reverse complement.
GCCGTCGGCCTCGCTGACGAGGATGACGGTGGGGACGGCGATCTTCGGTAGCGCGGCGAGCGCGGCCTCCACCGGCTGGTAGCGCGGGTCGCCTTCGGCCAGGCCGTAACGGTGGCGGTAGGAATGGATCACCACGTCGACGAAGTCCGGGTTGTGCAGGCTGGGCGCGGTGGCGGGGTAGGCGGCGGAGGAGGCGGTCCAGGTCGGCGACCAGTCGCGCCAGAGTAGGGCGCACAGCTCATCGCGGTTGCGGGTCAGGCCGCGTCGGCCGCGTTCGGAGTGGAAGTAGTACTGGTACCAGAGCTTCGGTTCGACCTCGGCGGGCGCGGGTTCGCCGGATTTCGCGATGTCCTGGATCGCGTAGCCGCCGCAGGTGAGCAGGCCCGTGATGCGCTCCGGCCACAGGGCTGCGGCGATACACGCGGCCCGGCCGCCCCAGTCGTAGCCCGCGACGACGGCCCGGTCGATCTCCAACGCGTCCATGAAGTCCAGCAGGTCCTGGCCGATCGCCGCCTGCTGCCCGGAGCGCAGGGTCCGGGTATCGCGGAACCTCGTTGGGCCGTAGCCGCGCAGGTAGGGGGCGAGGACGTACCGGCCGCTCGCCGCGAGTTCGTCGGCCACATCGTCGAATGCGCGCACGTCGTAGGGGAAGCCGTGCAGGAGGATCACCGGAACGCCGTCCGCGCTCGGTTCGCCCGCCGCCTCGTAACCGATCTCGAGCACCGGGGTGGTCACACTGCCCTGGATGGGGAAGCTCATGACCTCATCGTCGCACCGGGGTCCGACACAACCACCCGGACCGAGCTGCAGGAGCGACCGCGGGAGCCCGCGGTGGGCCAACCCACCCACCACCGGCCGGTCGACGCAACCGGCCCGCCCGGGACCACCGGGTGGTTGATGAAGCGCGGCAGCGCGCACCCGGGGCGGGTGGGAGCGCGGGGAGCACGCGTGGGACAGCCCACCCACCACCGGCCGGTTGACGCAACCAGCTCGCCCGGGACCACGGGGTGGCTGATGAAGCGCGCCAGCGCGCACCCCCGGGCGGGCGGGAGCGCGCGCAGCGGGCGCGACGCAGGAGCGAACGCGGGAGCACGCGTGGGTGGAACCCGCGCGGTGGGAGCACGCGTGGGGTGGAACCCCGAGCGGCGGCGCCGCTCGGGGTTCGGGGTTAGGCGAAGGCTTTGAGTTCGTAGATTCGGGTGGCGGGGTCGGTGCCTTGGGTGGGGGTGGTGATGTTGAGGCGGAGGTAGCGGGCGGTCACGCCGGAGAGGGTGTGAGTGGTGACGGCCGCGGTGTTGTTGGTGACGGTGGCTCGGGTGGTCCAGGTGGAACCGTTGACCGAGGTCTGCAACGTGTACGCGCGGGTGTTGTACGACGCCGACTCGCCGCCGGCCGACGCGTGGGAGATCTCGACAGAGCCGATCGCGACGGACGAGCCGAGGTCGACCTGGAGCCACTTGGAGGACGCGAGGGAGCAGAACTTGTCGGAGTTCCCGCCGGACACGCTCCCGTTGACCGCCTTGGCCGGGGTCTCCGAAGAGTTGCACGAAGCCGACCCGGTGGCGGGCTTGTTCAACGCCAGATCCACAGGGCCCGTGGTGCCGGACATCGCGGACGTCATCTCACGAGCCCACTGCCACGGCGCCGCCGTACCGCCGGGGTCGGAGTTGAAGTACTCCCACCCGTCGACCCCACCGAACGTCGGGTACTTCGCGACCAAAGAGCCGAGAGTCGACTTCAAAGTTGCCAAGGGCACGTACCCGGAGCAGTTCGCCGAGTTCGTGACCACACCGGCGACGACCTTCGACGCCGCGAAGACGCCACGGTTGATGATGTTGTCGTAGCCGGTGGTGCTCGCCATCGAGCCCCAGCCGCAGTAGAACTGGGCGTTGTACCAGTCGATCTTCGACCCGCGATCGCGCTCGAGCGTCTCGTAGTTGAACCCGGACAGGTTGCCACCGCCGCTCAACGCGGTCGCGACCGGCGCGAGCGTGATGATGAAGCCGGTGCCGAAGTCCGTGGTGAGCTGGTCGACCAGCCGGTTGATGCCGGCCTGCGACATGGTCTCCTCGACGTCCAGGTCGAGGCCGTCCAGTCCGTACGTCGTGACGAGGTTCTTCAACCGTGGGTAGTACGTGTCGAAATCCGTGTCGAGCCGCTGGAACGAACCCTGCGCGGCACCACCCACGAAGGCCGACACCTTCACGCCGGCGGCCTGCATCGCGTGCAGGTCGGACCACATCTGGGTGAACTTCGGCGACTCCGGCGGGTCGTCGTTGAGGTGGACGACGTCCGGGTCGAGGTGGATCGCCCCGACCAGGACGTTCGTCACGCCGGTGGTGTTGTCGGTCAGTGCCTTCGGTGACACGTAGACGCCGTTCACGTACTGCGTCTGGTAGTAGACGACGACCCGTTTGCTGTCGGCCGTCGTACTCGCGTGCGCCGGGGCCGCGACCAGCGCGGACCCCAGCAGAGCGGCCAAAGCAATTGCCTGACGCAACATCGCAACACTCCTTCGAACCAAACCGAGAATGGGCGGTAGGGCTGGTCGAACAAGCGCAACGGGTCTAACCCTTCACGGCGCCCTCCTCGACGCCCTTGAAGAAGAACCGTTGCAACGTCGCGAACACGATCACGATCGGGATGAACGCGATCATCGTGCCCGCGGCGATGAGCCGGGGGTTGTTGCTGAACGTGCCCGAAAGGTACTGCAGACCGACTGTCAGTGTGTACTTGTCCGGGTCGGTGAGCACGATCAACGGCCAGAGGAAGTCGTCCCACGCGCCGATGAACGCGAAGATCGCGACCACGCTGATCGTTCCGCGCACCGACGGCAGACCGATGTGGAGGAACCGCTGCCAGGCGTTCGCACCGTCCACGATCGCGGCCTGGTCGACCTCGACCGGCAGCGACCGGAACGCGTTGTACATCAGCAGCACGTTCAGCGCGCCGATCATGCCGGGCAACGCGACACCGAACAGCGTGTTCGCCAGCCCGAACTCCCGCACCGTCACGTACTGCGAGATGATCGTGACCTCACCCGGCAGTACGAGCGTCGCCAGGAACAGACCGAGCACCAGACGCCGGCCGCGGAACTGCAACCGCGACAGCGCGAACCCGGCCAGCGACGCACCGAGGACGTTGCCGCCGACAACCAGTACGGCGACCACCAGCGAGTTCCGCGCATAGTCCCAGACCGGGATCGTGTCGGTCACGGCCTTGTAGTGGTCGAACGTCGGCTGGGCCGGCAGCAGCCGCGGGATCCGGGTGTAGATGTCCTCCCCGGATCCCTTCAGCGACGTGGACAGCTGCCACAGGAACGGCCCGATCGTGATCAGGAGGACGAACACCAGCAGCAGGTAGCGGACCACCTTCTCGCGCGGCGAGACCGTGTTGAACCCGAAGGATCCGCTCCGCCGCTTGACCGGCGCGGGAGCCTCCGGAGCCACGGCCGGCCGGGCCGGATCGGTCACTGTGGTCATGCTTCGGCTCCTCGACGGTTGAGGCGGGCCAGCACCAGCATCGGTACGACGGTGACGAAGAACAGCACGATCGACAACGCCGACGCGTACCCGAGGTTGCCCTCGAAGCCCTGGCTGTACTGCTGGATCAGCATCACCACCGAGTTGTCCCGGCCACCCGGACCGCCCTTGCCACCGCTGAGGATGAACAGCTCGGAGAACACCCGCAGCGCCGACACGGAGATCAGGATCGAGATCAGGATCATCGTCCCGCGGACGCCCGGGATAGTGATGTGCACGAACCGCCGGAACGGTCCGGCACCGTCGACCGCGGCTGCCTCGTGCAGCTCACGGCCGACGTTCCCGAGCGCGGCCAGGTAGATGATCATGTAGTACCCGAGCCCCTTCCAGATCGTCAGACTGATGGCGCTGAGCAACAACAGCCACTGGTCGGACAGGAACGGGAGTGGACCCGAGATGACCCCGAGCTTCTCGGCCAGTCCGTTGACCAGACCGCGATCGTCCAGGATCCACTGCCAGATCAGCGCCACCACCACGGCCGAGGCCACCACCGGTGTGTAGAAGGCGGTCCGGAAGAACGTGATCCCGGGCAGCTTCTTCTCCACCAGTACGGCGAGCAGCAGCGGCAGGACGGTCAGGAACGGCAGGCAGACCACCATGTAGATGACGCTGTTCAGCAGCGCCCAGCGCAACTGCTCGTCGTGCAGGAGGGTCTCGAAGTTCTTCAGCCCGACGAAGGTGCCGCCGCCGATCGGCCTGGCGTTGGTGAACGACAGGATGACGGTGTTGATCGACGGCCAGAGGTTGAACACCAGCAACCAGGCGAGGGCCGGGACGACCAGCACCCAGGGCGTGAACCAGCGGTGGTAGCGCATCGCGTCCTTACTGGGTGAGGAGCTGGTTGGCCTTCGCCACCGCCGCGTCGAGGGCGGCCTGGGACGAGATCTTGCCCGAGATCGCGAGCGAGATCTGCTGCCCGATGAAGTCGTTGGTCGCACCACTGATGACCGGCGGCTGCAGCACCTTCGCCTTGGCCAGCGACTCGAACGCGAGCACCTTCGCGTCGCTCTCCGGCGTACCGTCGCTCTTGGAGAAGTACGGGTCCGAGGCGGATGCCTTGGTGGACGGGAAGATGTTCACGATCTTGGCGAACGCCGCCTGGTTCTCCGCGTTGGTGACGAACCGGGCCAGCGCGATCGCGGCCGCCTGGTTCTTGGTCTTGGCCGACACCGACAGGCCCTGCACGTACAGCGGCGGGGTGTCGAGCGCGGGCGACGGGACGACCTTGCCCTTCAGCGACGGGTTGTCCTTCTGGAAGTCCTGGATGGCGTTGCCGCCACCGGTGGTCCAGGCGACCTTGCCCTGGGTGAAGAGCTTGGAGTTGCCCAGGTACTCCTGGGTCAGGATGTCGCGCGGCAGGTAGCCGGCCTTGTAGGCGTCGCGGTACTTGTCCAGCAGCGCGGCGGCCTCGGGGGTGTTGAAGACGAACTTCTTGCCGTCGTCGGACAGGATCTTGACGCCGGCGTTGGTGAAGTCACCGATGCCGGGCAGCCGGCTCATCAGGTACTCCTTGCCGCCGGTCTTGTCGTGCATGACCTTGGCGGCCGCGAGCAGCTCGTCGAACGTCTTCGGCGGGTTCTTCACGTCCAGCCCGGCCGCGGCGAACTTGGTCGCGTTCCAGTAGTCGATGTCGGTGTTCAGGTACCACGGATAGCCGAAGGTGCCGTCCATGCCCTGGTACTCGTACGCCTGCACGCCGCCCTCGACGTACTCGTCCTTGATCTCCGGGTCCGCGGCGCCGACGTCGAGCAGCATGTCCTGCTTGGCCAGCGAGAGCGCGAAGTCCGGCGGCAGGTTGGTGACGTCGGGCAGCTGGCCGGCCGACGCCTGGCTCAGCACCTTCTTGTCGTAGCCGTCGCCCGGCTGGTCCAGCCAGGTGACCTTGGTGCCCGGGTACTTGGCCTCGAAGGCCTTGATCACGCCCTCGACGTACGACGTGAACTTCGGCTTCAGCGCCCAGGTCTGGAAGCTGACCTCGCCGGTCACCTGCGCGTTCGCGTCGACGGTCGGCTTGGCGCCACCGCTGCCGGAATCGCCGGATCCGAGGCCGCAACCTGCCAGAGTGAGTGCGGCAGCGGCAAGGGCGGCCACCGGCGCCAGACGGCGTCTACGCATGAAATCTCCTGGGTTTGATAAACCGGTATAGCTCCCGAACTATCCACATCGTAGAATCCGCTGTCAAGGGTGAGGGAGGTGCCGGATGGCCAGACCGACGATCGCCGACATCGCGAACCGGGCCGGGGTGTCCAAGGGCGCGGTGTCGTTCGCGCTGAACGGGCGGCCGGGTGTCAGCGACGCGACCAGGGAGCGGATCCTGAAGATCGCCGAGCAGATGAGCTGGCGGCCGCACAGCGCTGCCCGCGCGCTGGGTGAGGGCCGGGTCGACTCGGTCGGCATGGTGATCGCGCGGCCCGCCCGCACGCTCGGGGTCGAGCCGTTCTTCGCCCATCTGCTGTCCGGCGTGCAGTCCGGACTGTCCGCGGAGTCGATCTCGCTGCAGCTGCTGATCGTCGAGGACACCGCGGCGGAGATCGAGGTGTACCGGCGGTGGGCCTCGGAGCACCGGGTCGACGGCGTGATCCTGGTCGACCTGACTGTGAAGGACCCGCGGGTCGACGAGCTGAAGGCGCTCGAGCTGCCGGCCGTGGTGATCGGCGGCCGCGGCGGCAAGGGCGCGCTCGCGTCGGTCTGGGCCGACGACCGGGACGCGATGCTCTCGATCGTGGAGTACCTGGCCGCCCTCGGCCACCGCCGGATCGCCCACGTCGCCGGTACGCCGGTCTTCCAGCACACCCAGCGCCGGATCCGGGCCGTCCGCGACGCCGCCCCGCGCCTCGGGCTGATCGACGCCCCCTCGCTGACCACCGACTTCAGCGACGCCGAGGGCGCGGCGACCACGCGCAAACTGCTGTCCCAGTCCAACCGCCCGACCGCGATCGTCTACGACAGCGACGTGATGGCGGTGGCCGGGCTCGGGGTGGCGATGGAGATGGGCGTGTCGGTCCCGGGCGACCTGTCGATCGTCGCCTTCGACGACTCGATCCTGACCCAGCTGATGCATCCGGCCCTGACCGCGCTGTCCCGCGACACCTTCGAGTTCGGCCGGCAGGCGGCCGAGGTGCTGCTCGAGACGATCGCCGACCCCACCCAGGTGATCAACCGCCGGACCGCCGACCCGGTCCTGACCGTCCGCGAGTCGACCGCTCCCCCGTCCTGACCCGGCCGGAACCGGACCCTCAGTTGCTCGTCGGTCCTAAACCGTTTTAGCATCGTCCGCATGCTCTCGGATCCCGTCACGCCCAGGTTCGGCGCGAACCACGTCCCGTCGGCCGGCTGGTTCTACAGCTGGCTCGACTACGACGGCGACGCCGTACGGCGGGACTTCGCGGACCTGGCCGGGATCGGCCTGGACCACGTCCGGGTGTTCCCGGTCTGGCCCTGGATCCAGCCGAACCGGGCGATCATCCGCGAGGGTGCGATCGAGGACCTGCTGGACACCATCGACGCCGCCGCGGAGCACGGACTGACCGTGGCGGTGGACCTGATCCAGGGTCACCTGTCCAGCTTCGACTTCCTGCCGTCCTGGGTGCTCACGTGGCACAAGGCGAGCTTGTTCGAGGATGCAACGGTCCGCGACGGACTCACGGCGTACGTCGACACCGTGGCGCGCGCGGTCGCGACCAAGCCGAACGTGTTCGCGATCACGCTCGGGAACGAGGTGAACAACCTGTGGCCGGACAGCCCGACGACGTTCGGGAGCTCGACCGGGTGGGCACAGGATCTGCTCACCACGCTGAAGGACGCGGCGCCCGGCGTACTCGCCCTGCACTCGTTGTTCGACGACGCCTGGTACCAGGCGGACCACCCGTTCCACCCCGTTGATGTCGTGGATCTGGGTGACCTGAGCACTGTCCACTCGTGGGTTTTCAACGGGGTCTCACGGGTGGACGGTCCCCTCGGGCCGGCCACGCTCAGCCACGCGGACTATCTGGTCGAGCTCGCGGCGGCGACGTCGCTGGATCCGGCGCGACCTGTGTGGTTGCAGGAGATCGGCGTGCCGGGCCCGGACATTCCGGTGGAACTGCAGGCCGAGTTCACCCGGCGGACCGTCGAGACAGTGCTGCCGAACCCGGCGCTGTGGGGTGTCACGTGGTGGTCGTCGCATGACATCGACCGGCGGCTGCTGGACTTCCCGGACCGCGAGTACGACCTCGGCCTGTTCACCGTCGATCACGAGCGCAAGCCGGCCGCGCAGGCGCTCGCGGACGTGATCGCGGAGGTCCGGGCGAACGGCGTGGCCCAGCAGGAGGCGACGACGCTGACCGCGCCGGTCAACCTGCGGACCGAGCCGCACCGGCGCCCGGAAGTTGCCCCCGGCAGCGAATTCCACCTGCGGTGGGTCGCCGCCCGCGCTCAGGGACCAGTCCGGATCGTCTTGCCCTAGGCATCGATCAGGGCCTGGATGCCGTCGAGGATGCGGGTCAGGCCGAACTCGAGATCGTCATCCAGGCCGTCCTCGTACTCCTGGTCCGTGTAGAGCGCGGTCAGCATCGGGTAGCCGCCCTCGATCAGCCGTGGCACGAGGAACCGGCCGACGTGCTCGGCCTGCACCGGAGTGTTGTCGCCGGACCCGAGCTGCCGGGCCAGGTTCGCGTAGTTGCGCGCGTATCCGTCCAGCAGCATCAGGCAGCCGAGGTTGTCGTGCTGGTTGAGCCCGGTCCCGGCCAGCGCCTGGAGCATCGCCTCGACCCAGCGCAGCAGGTTCGGCGTGGCGGGCGCGCCGCGGATCGGGACATCGAGCAGCCACGGACGCTCGGCGTACAGCTTGACCTGGGCGTTCACCCACGCGGTCGCCGCGTCGCGCCAGCCGGACGGAAGCTCCGGCGGTAGTCCGACCGCCTTGTCGTGCACCAGCACGATCAGCTCGTCCTTGGACCGGACGTAGCGGTACATGGCGTTCGTACTGACGCCGAAGTGAGCCGCGATCTTCTGCAGCGAGATCGCCCCGAACCCCTGCCGGTCGCCGAACTCGATCCCGGTCGCCACGATCCGGTCGACCGACAGCGCCGGCTTCGGCCCACGCCGTTGCACCGGCTGCACACCCCAGGCGAGCGCCAGCCCCGGCGGCAAGTTCTCGGTCATGGTCTCCATCCTCGCGTACGGCGGCCGCCCTGAAGAGGGGTGCTAGCACCACCCCGAACAGGGTCCCGAACACCCTCGGCCGGAAATTGTTCAATCCTTACGCTGTTTCTCAGTATCCCCCACGAGAGCAGGTAAAGCTGATGAACACTGTCTTCGACTCACTGTTGCTCCCCGACCAGCTCCAGTTGTCCGCCGCGGACCGGCAGTCCGCCGCCGCCAAGGTCGAGAGCGCTGTTCGGCGGGGCGAACTCACCCCACCGCAGGCCCTCGACCGCTTCGAGCACCTGGACACGGCCCGCACCCGCGGCGAGCTCCGTCAGGTCTTCGACGGGGTGGCCAACGCGGTTCCACCGCGCGGTCTCACCGTTGCGTTGCGAGCATTCAGCGCTGTCTGGCTGGTCAGCTGTGTGGTGCAGTTCGTGATCTGGGTCGTACTCGCGATGTTCGGTCACTTCGACTGGCCCTGGTGGCTGTGGTCGGACATCGGTCTCGGTCTGGTCGTCGCGATCCTCTGGTGGACCAACGAGTCGTATCACCGCAAGACCGACGTACTGGTTGCTTCATGAACGCGCCGGTCCGGTTGACCGACGTACGGAAGGTCTACGGCACTGGTCCCAGCGCGGTCACCGCGCTGGGCGGTGTCACCTACGGGTTCGAGGCCGGCACGTTCACCGCGGTGATGGGGCCGTCCGGGTCCGGCAAGAGCACGTTGTTGCACTGTGCTGCCGGGCTCGACTCGCCGACCTCGGGTGACGTACAGCTGGCCGGGCGGTCCCTGCGTGGGCTCGACGAGACCGCGCTGACCGAGCTGCGCAGGGAGCATGTCGCCTTCGTGTTCCAGTCGTTCAACCTGATGCCGGCGCTGACTGTGCGGCAGAACGTCGTACTGCCGCTCACTCTGGCTGGGAAGTCGCCGGATCAGGCGTGGGTGTCGGATGTGATCCAGCGCGTCGGGCTCGGCGAGCGCATGCGGCACCGGCCGAGTGAGCTGTCCGGTGGGCAACAGCAGCGGGTCGCGATCGCGCGGGCGCTGGCCGGACGGGCGGCGATCACGTTCGCCGATGAGCCGACTGGTGCGCTGGACACGGTCACCGCACTCGAGGTGCTGGGGCTGCTGCGCGATCAGTCGCGCGTACTCGGCCAGACCGTCGTGATGGTCACGCATGATCCCGTCGCGGCGTCGTACGCCGATCGCGTCGTGTTCCTCGTGGACGGCGGGATCGTCTCGGAATCCACCCACCCGACCGCCGAGGGCGTCGCCGCGGAGCTCGCCCATCTCAGCGCCGGTCGCCTGTCCCGCTCGGAGAGCTGACTGATGATCCGCCTCGCCCTCACCACCCTCCGGTACCGCACCGCGGCCTTCCTCGCGATCTTCGTCGCGGTTCTCCTCGGCAGCGCCCTCCTGAGCGCCGCCGGCGGGTTGCTGGAGACCGGCCTCCGCCTCAACGCACCCCCGCAGCGCCTCGGCGCCGCCCCCATCCTCGTCACCGGCGACCCGGCCTACCACCCACCCAACGGCTCCGGCTCAGCCGCCTACCCCGAGCGCCACCCCGTCGACGCATCCCTCGCGACCAAGCTCGCGAGTACGCCGGGAGTCGCAAAGGCAATCGCGGACCGCACATTCCCCGCCATGGTCGCCGGCGCAGAGGCAGACCCGCTCACCGGACATGGCTGGGCTTCGGCGGCCCTGACTCCGTATCAGTTGACCGCGGGCCGTGCGCCGCGATCCGGTGAGGTTGTCCTCGACCAGCGTCTGACCGGTCCGGCCAAGCCCGGCGACCAGGTCAGCGTCACCGTGCGTGGCGAGCCACGGACGTTCACCCTGGCCGGGATCGCGACCGCTCAGCGCCAGGTCGACGTACCGTCTGCCTTCTTCGCCGACGTGGACGCCGAGCGTTTCGCGACGGGTGTCGACGCCGTGGGGGTGTTCCCGGCAGACGGGACTTCGGCGCGGGAGTTGGTGAAGCGGCTTGAGCTTCCGGAAGGGGTCAAGGCTTACACCGGGGACGACCGGGGTGTGGCGGAGTACAGCGGGATTGCGACGAGTTTGCCGTTGATCATCATGGCCGGAGTGTTCGGGGGGATGGTGGCTGTGGTGATGGCGCTCGTGGTGTCGGCCACGGTGGGGTTGTCGGTCCGGCAGCGGCGGCGGGAGCTCGCGCTGTTGCGGGCCAGCGGCGCGACGCCGCGGCAGGTCGGGAAGATGGTGATCACCGAGACGATGGTGGTCGGTGTGATCGGCCTGGTCCTCGGACTGCTGGGTGGGCGGATCGCGGGTGACTGGATCTTCGGGATGCTGACCGACGGCGGGATCGTGCCGGCGCAACTGCGGTTCGACCAAGGCCCGCTCCCCTTCGCGGGTGCGGCGATCCTCACGTACGTCGTCCTGCGGGTCACCGTCGGCGTCGCGGCCGGCCGGGCGGCCCGGATCCGCCCGATCCAGGCGCTCGCGGAGGCCGCCGTACCAGAGGTCGCGCTGGGACGGATCCGGCTGATCATCGGCGCCGTCTTCGCCGGTGCAACCGTGTCGATCGCGGTGTCCACGCTGTTCATGAGCCCCACCAACGCGGCGGCGATCGGCGGCCCGGCGGGCCTGACCGGGTCCATCGCGGTCGCAATCCTCGCCCCGCTGGTGATCCAGCGCGCGCTCGGACCCCGCATCACCACGCTGATCGAGAAGCGCGGGACCAGCGGCGTCCTCGCGGTCATCAACCTCAGGGTCCGCGCCGTCCAGTTCGCCGCGATCCTGATCCCGATCACCATCGCCACGACCATTGCCCTCGGCAACATCTACGCCCAGACCACCCAGCAGAAGGCGGCCGTCGACGCGTCCACGGACAACCTGGCCGCGGACGTCGTCGTGACCAGCACGTCGGGCGGGATCCCGGCCTCCCTGACCAACGCCGTACGGTCGCTGCCCGGCGTCACCGCGACGTCTGAACTCGTCCGCAGCAAGGGCTGGATCGAGGAGCCGTACGACACCTCGCACACCAGCGACGCCTGGCCACTGCTGGGCCTGAGCGGCCCGGTCTACAAGGGGAAGGTGACCAAGGGGTCGCTCGACGACCTGACCGGAGACACCGTCGCGCTCCCGCCCGGCACCGCCAAGAAGCTGAAAGTCGACGTGGGGTCGGAGATCGGATTGCGCCTCGGGGACGACGCGCTGGTGAAACTCGAGGTGGTGGCCCTGGCCGAAGGCCCGTCCGGCTACGAGTCGATCCTTCTGCCGTCGGCGCTGCTGGCCGCGCACACCACGACCGGCCTGCCCAGCCAACTGCTGGTCCGCACCGCGGACCACAAGGTCCCGGCGGCCGATCTGTCGAAGTGGCCGGGGGCAACAATGAGTGGCCGGGAGGTGCTCGGCGCCGGGTACGACGCCGGCCTCGGGGTCGACGCCTGGATCGGGTACCTGCTGGCGGGGATCGCCGTCGCCTACACGGCGATCGCGTCGATCAACACGATCGCGGTCGCGGTTCTCGACCGGCGGCGGGAGTTCGGGCTGCAACGGCTGACCGGATCGACCCGGCGGCAGGTGAGCCGGATGCTGGCCCTCGAGGGTCTGGTGATCGCGGCGCTCGGTCTCGTGCTCGGACTGATCGCGGCAGCCTTCACCGTGCTTCCGATCGCGGTCGCGACCCGGGGCTGGCCGATTCCGTCCGGTCCGGCCTGGATCCTGGTCGCCTGGGTCGCCGTCGTCCTGCTGCTCGTCCTGCCGACCACCGCGATCACCGGCCGCCTCGCGATGCGCCCCAAACCGATGGACGCCCTCAGCTCACCCGTCGGCTGAAGCTGGTTCGATCCAGGCGTAGCCGCCGTCTTCCAGGCGAACCACCTGGAGGCCGGCGGCCAAGCGCCGTACGTCGTCGGTCTCGATCACCCCGGCCGCCGGACCGGCGATGTCCAGGACGATCGCGGCCGCGCCCTCCTGGATGGCCGCCGTCGCGACCAGTTGGGTCTGGGCGGGCATCGGACGGGCCTCCTGGCTCCAGCGCGCCAGGCTCTCGGTTCCGGTGAAGGCCAGTAACGCGTTGCGGCCGTCCTGGCCCTGCAGCAACGCGACCGCCATGTCCGACGTCTTGTCGTGCGCCAGACCGCTCTCGTCGTACTCGACCTCGCCGAGCATCGCCACCACCGGCACCAGCAGCCGCGCCCTGGTCAACGCCGCCAGCACCGCGCCATGGTCACCCTGCGCAAGCGCCGCGGCCAGCGCAGGATCAGCCGACCCGTCGTCGTTGTCGAACCCGGTAAATGCCAGTCGCCGTTCTGGTTGCACCCGGCCATTGTCCCCGGAGCCCGGTTTCAGGGGTGGGTCAGGGCTGTTCCCCTCTTGGTTCGGGCGCGGACTGTGCGAGCCTGGGTATGTGCCTGACTTCAACGATTTGACGCTGCTGCCGTTCTGCGTAGGCCTCACGCTGCTCGGCCTGATCGGCTCGTGGGCCGCATGGCGGCGCCGCGGAGTCGCGGCCGGCACGCGCGGCGTGGCCTGGTCCCTGCTGCCGGTCTCGCTGTACCTGACCGGCCTGCTGGAGTTGGTCTGGGACATCGTCCGGTCGGCCGTGAGCTGGGTCACCCACCTGATCTTCTCGCCGACGGTCTGGGCCGGTGTCGCACTGTTCGGCGTCTCGGTGGTGCTGTACGTCGTCTCCGGCGTGGCCCGTGGCCGGCGCGGCGACGCACCCAAGGCACAGAAGTCAAAACCCGCCTCGCCCGCGGGTGAGCTGACCGCGACGGGTCCCGCACCCGCGTCGGCCGCTCCCGCCAAAGCTGCCAAGCCGTCCAAGGGGTCCAAAGGCAAGCAGCAGGAATCGTCGGAGTTCGACGAGATCGAGGACATTCTGAAACGACATGGAATCAACTGAGAAAGCCGCTGACCACGGCTCGCCCCTGACCATCGACACCCTCCTGGACAACGTCCTCGCCGGCCCACCTCGCCTCGGCCGGACCAGACTGATCGGCATCGACGGACCGGCCGGATCCGGCAAGTCCACCCTGGCCGCGAACGTGCAGGCCCGGGCCGAGGCCCGCGGACTGCAGACCCGGGTCATCCACATGGACGACCTGTACGACGGCTGGACCGGTGCCGTCCGTGGCTTCGGCCTCCTGCGCGACCACGTGCTGCAGCGGATCGCCGACGGCCGCGAGGGCCGCTACCGCCGCTACGACTGGCACCTCGGTGCGTACGCCGAGATCCACGTCGTACCGGTCACCGTCGACCTGCTGATCGTGGAGGGCGTCACGTCCTGTGACCGCGACGCCGGGCACTGGCAGTCCCTGCGCCTGTGGATCGAGACCTCGAACGAGGTCCGGCTGGACCGCGGCATCGAGCGCGACGGCGAGGCCCTGCGCGACCACTGGCTGGAGTGGATGCGCTGGGAACGCGACCACTTCGCCGACCAGGCCACCCGCTCCCGGGCGCACGTCGTCGTCGACGGCGACCCGACGGTCCCGCACGACCCGGCACTGGAGATCATCACCAAGTCGGTGGCGTTACCGCCTCACGACTCAGCCGCGTCCTGAAGGCCGTCCCACGACCACAGCGGGATGCTGAGCCCGGCGGGCACGTCCGCCGACCCGTGGTAGCGCGCCATCGGCCCAGTGGTCGCCCAGGCGAAGTAGTCGTGGAGCACCGAGTACAAACGGTCCCCCTCGGCCAGTCCGATATCGACCAGCGCCTCGTCGAAGCATGCGATCGCCCGGCGATCCATCTCCTCGTGCGGACCGTTCCCGCTGTGCAGCCTGACGACGTACGTCTCGTCCCCGTACACCCCGGAGTACGCGGCGGGTCCGCCGAGCGCCTCACCCCAGTACACCGCCAGCCGCTCACTGTGGTCCGCACGGAACCCGTGGCTGAACGCGTGGCTCACGACCTCGTCCGCCATCACCCGCTCGTGCCACGCATGCGCCAGCCGCAGCATGCCTTCCGCCCCACCCGCGGCTTCATACACCGTCTGCATGGAATCAGTGTGCACTCGCCCGGGGCTACCGCGGCTTCCGAACGACCAGCAGCCTGGCACGCGGATGGTGGGTCCACTCCCCCGTGGGAGCCCGCTGCAGGTACTTCGCCCGCAGCTCCGCGATGTAGTCGTCGCCACGCTCCAACGCGAGCGCTCGCATCGATCCGGACCGGTTGGCGGCGTCGAAGTACGTCGCCGCATCGGGGTGGGTCATCGATCGGGACACCAGTTCGTCGCGCTCGATCACGGCGCCGTCGAGGGCCGTGAGGAGCCGGTCCTCCCAGGAACGGTCGCTCCGGGCCCCGATGACCTCGGCGACCAGCGCGAACGGACCGCTCTCCTCAGTGACCCCGGGCCAGTAGACGACGCACATGCGGCCGCCCGGCCGGAGCGCGTCGTACCAGGACTGGACGGCGGCCACCGGGTCGGGCAGTTGCTGCAGGCCGAACACCGAGACGACCGCCGCGCAGGCACCGGACCAGCGCGGGTCGAGCGACGCGGCGTCACCCTGGAGTACGTCGACGTCCGGCAGCCCGCTCGCCCGTTCCCGGGCCAGTCGCACCATCTCGGCCGACAGGTCGATGCCGACGATCGCCCGTCCGGGGAAGCGTGGGCCGAGCAGGTCGAGCTCGGGGAAGGTCCCGCAGCACGGCACGAGGACCGGCCCGTCCGGTACCTCGCCCACCGCGTCGACAGCCACCTTCACCCAGGGCGCGAAGCGGGGTACGAAGTACACCTCGTAGCCACTCGCCGCCTGGTCCCAGCCCTGAGCCACCACCCGGCTGCGGCGTTCGTGCGGATCGGTCATCGGAGCTCCTCGAGCCGGCGGCGGACGTGGTCTCGTTCGGGTTCGGTGCCAGCCAGGCCCAACGCCCGCTCGTACGCCGTGGTTGCCTCGGGCAAGCGTTCGAGCCGGTGCAGCAGGTCGGCGCGGGCCAGTGCGGACGGGTAGTAGTCCCGGAGTCGCGGCTCGGCGGCCAACTCGTCCACGAGCGCGAGCCCGGCCTCGGGGCCGTCGCGCATCGCGATCGCTGCGGCACGGTTCAGCGCGATCACCGGTGACGGGTCGATCGCGAGCAGGACGTCGTACAAGGTGACGATCTGCGGCCAGTCGGTGCCGGCGAAGTCGGTCGCCTCGTCGTGGAGGGCGGCGATCGCGGCCTGGACGGCGTACGGTCCGGCCGGGCCGCCGGTGAGCGCGGCGACCACGAGCTCACGGCCCTCCGCGATCATCTCTCCGTCCCAGCGGCGGCGGTCCTGGTCCTCGAGCAGCACGATCGAGCCGTCGGGTGCGCTGCGCGCGTCGCGGCGGGCGTGGATCAACAGCATCAGCGCGAGCAACCCGGTCACCTCGCGCTCGGATGGGAGCAGCCGGTGCAGGATCCGGGCCAGCCGGATGGCCTCCTCGGCGAGGTCGAGGCGTTGCAGGTACGGGCCGGAGCTGGCGGCGTACCCCTCGGTGAAGACCGAGTAGATCACCTGCAGCACGCCGGGCAGGCGCTCGGGCAGCTCGTCCGGCCCGGGGACGCGGAACGGGATCCGCGCCTCCCGGATCTTCGTCTTCGCCCGGACGATCCGCTTGGCCATCGTCGCGGTCGGGACCAGGAACGCCCGCGCCACTTCCGGCGTGGTCAGCCCGGCCAGGCATCGCAACGTCAACGCACCCCGGTCCTCGGCGGCGAGCGCCGGATGGGCGCAGGTGAAGAACAACTCCAGCCGCTCGTCCGGCAGCCCGTCCCCCGGTCGCGGCGGCTCGGCCCGGTCCGTCTCGACCTGCAGTACGGCGAGCTTCGCGGCGTACACCTGGTCCCGGCGCAGCCGGTCCACCGCCTTCCGCCGGGCGGTCGTCATCAGCCAGCCGCCCGGGTTCGGCGGTACGCCGTCGACCGGCCAGCGCACCAGCGCCGCCTCGATCGCCTCCGAGGTCACCTCCTCGGCCAGGTCGAGGTCGCCGAACCGCCGGGCCAGCGCGGCCAGCAGCCGGCCGCGCTCCTCCCGGAAGACTTCCTCGACCTGGTCCACCTCAGAACTCCGCGACCGACCGGACCACCACCGACCCGCCGGCCCGCGACCCCGGGCACTTGGCGGCCCAGTCGAGCGCGACGTCCAGATCGGGTACGTCGATCACGTAGAACCCGCCCAGCACCTCACGGGTCTCCGCGAACGGGCCGTCAGTCACGGTCCGCTTCCCGTCGTTCGAGACCTGGACCCGGGTCGCGGTGACCAGGTCGGCCAGCGACTCCGACGCCACGACCACGCCTGCGTCGGTGATCTCCTTGTCGAACCGCATCCAGTCCTCGGGCTCACACCCGACCGCTCCCCCACTCATGTCGAGCTCACCGGCGTTGATCAAGAGCATGTACTTCATCAGAACCTCCTGTAAGCGTGTCTACAGCATCACCACGAACGGGTTCGCCCCCCATGGACAGCCGATCACGGAGAAATTTGTCAGGATGGGGGCATGAGCGTCTTGCCCTCCGGGGAGCAGTGGACGATCCAGGCCGGCGGCTACCAGGCGACCGCGGTCAGCGTCGGCGGCGGGCTGCGCGGGCTGACGTACGACGGCCGCCCGGTCCTGCTCGGGTACGGCGAGGACGAGCCGGCCCACGCGGGGATCGGCCAGCACCTGTTCCCGTGGCCGAACCGGATCACGGACGGGAAGTACACGTTCGAGGGCGTCGACCAGCAGCTGTACCTCACCGAGCCGGCCCGGCAGAACGCGATCCACGGCCTGACCCGGTGGGCGAACTGGTCGCTCGTGGACTCGGATGCCGCGAGCGTGGAGGTGGGCCACCGGTTGCACGGTCAGCCCGGGTACCCGCATCAGCTCGATCTGCGGCTCGGCTACCGGCTGGACGACGGGGGGCTGACCGTGACCGCCGCCGCGACCAACGTCGGCTCGAGCGACGCGCCGTACGGGTACGGCGTACACCCGTATCTCAGCGTCGGCCGGGTGATCGACGAGTGCGTGCTGGAGTTCAGGGCGGCCGAGTGGCTCGAGGTGTCGCCCGAGCGGATGCTGCCGATCGGGACGGCTCCGGTGGACGGATCGCCGTACGACTTCCGGTCGGGCCGGGCGATCGGCGGGCTCGAGATCGACAACGCGTTCACCGGGCTCGGCGGCTTGTGGTCGGTCACGCTCAGCGATCCGGACAGCGGCGCCCGGTCGGTCCTGACCAGCGACACCCCGTGGATGCAGCTCTACACCGGTGGCGCGATCGGGCGGGTGGCGCTCGCGGTCGAGCCGATGACCTGTCCGCCGAACGCCTTCATCACCGGGCAGAACCTGATCGTCCTGAAGCCCGGTGACTCGCACACGACGACGTTCCGGGTGTCGATCTAGGCGTCCGGCTTCTTGGCGCCCGGCCCGGCGCCGTGCTCGCGGGCCACGGCCGCCAGCTCCTTGGCGGCCCGGCTCGCCCGGGTCCCCTCGGCGGCCTGTACCGCGAGGATCCCCAGACGATTGCCGTCGGCATCGAAGAGCTGCAGCCAGGCGTCACCGGAGCGGAACCGGAGCGCGGACACCTCGGACCACGGCAGCGTGTACGACTTGAACACGTTCCGCACCCGCAGCCGATCGGCGTACGCCGTCACCCGCAGGGTCGTCATCCGGTACAGGATCCAGAGCACCGCGCCGAAGAACGCCAGCAACGTCAGCCGCTGGAACCAGCTGAACGTCTCCCGCGCGTTCTCCGGCAACCGGAACCAGATCACGCCGAACACGGCGATCAGCGACAGCCCCATCCCGGCGGCCATCAGCGCGACGATCCGCGGGTGGAACGTGAACAGCCGATCGCCGGCGGTCATGTCAGATCCGGCAGGCGTGGATGTCCGTGGTGAGGATGGCACGTGCGCCCACCTCCCAGAGCTGATCCATCAGTCGCTGCGCGTCGGCCCGCTGGACCATCACCCGGACGGCGACCCAGCCCTGCCGGTGCAGCGGCGAGACCGTCGGCGACTCCAGTCCCGGCGCGACCGCGGTGGCCGCGTCGACGTCCTCGGCGCGGATGTCGTAGTCCATCATCACGTAGTTGCGCGCGATCAGGACGCCCTCGAGCCGGCGGACCAGCTGCTGGATCCCGTTCGGCGGCGTCTCCACGCCGTGCCGCTTGATCAGCACGGCCTCGGACTGCAGGATCGGGTCCCCGAACACTTCCAGTCCGGCCTGGCGCAGCGTCGTACCCGTCTCGACGACGTCGGCGATCACGTCCGCGACACCGAGCTGGACGGCCGACTCGACCGCGCCGTCGAGGCGGACCACGGCGGCGTCGACCCCGTTCTCGGCCAGGTGGTCCTGCAGGACCCCGGCGTACGACGTGGCGATCCGCTTGCCGGCCAGGTCCTTGACCGAGTCGGCGACCCCGGGCCGGCCGGCGAAGCGGAACGTGGACGAGCCGAATCCGAGGCCCATGATCACGTCCGCGTCGGCGTGCGAGTCGAGCACCAGGTCACGGCCGGAGATGCCGACGTCGAGCGTGCCCGCGCCGACGTACACGGCGATGTCGCGGGGGCGCAGGTAGTAGAACTCGACCTCGTTGGCCGAGTCGGTGAGGGTGAGGTCCTTGGTGGTCCGGCGCTGCTTGTAACCGGCCTCGGTGAGCATCTCGATGGCGGCCTCGCTCAGCGAGCCCTTGTTCGGTACTGCGACGCGCAGCATGGCGACTGCCCTTTCTGGGGTTGTGAACCGGTGAATCTGTGGGATGGGCTCCTACAGATGTCGGTACACGTCGTCGAGGTCCAGGCCGAGCGCGTGCATCATCACCTGGGCGTGGTAGAGCAGCTGTGACAGCTCCTCCGCGGCCCGGTCCTTGCTCTCGTACTCGGCAGCCATCCAGGACTCGGCGGCCTCTTCGACCAGCTTCTTGCCGATCGCGTGCACGCCGGCATCCAGCGCCGCCACGGTCCCGGAACCCTCCGGCCGCGTCGCCGCCTTCTCACCCAGCTCGGCAAACAGCTCCTCAAAACTCTTCATCGCCCGCCCAGCCTACGGGGCCGCCGCGGCGGCATCCTCCCCAGGTCCGGTAGGCGGACCTGTTCTGTGGGTTACTGGAGTCGTGGACGAACAGGTGCAGATCTCGGTGATGCTGGCGGTGTCCGACGCACCGGCCGCGGCGGAGTGGTATGCCCGGGCGCTCGGCGCCGTGGAGCTGTGGAACCTGGGCAGCGTGATCGGATTGAGCGTCGGCGGCGCCGCGTTCTTCCTCGGCGAGCCGGGCAACAACGGCTGGGCCACACCGGCCACGGTCGGCCTCCCGACGGTGCGGGTCGAGGTGTTCGTGGACGATCCGGACACCTTCGTCCAGCGCGCCGTCGACGCCGGGGCCGACGGGCGAGGGGATCCCGTGCGCGAGCACCAGATGCCCTGGGGCGTGCACCGGCAGGGCACCTTCCTGGATCCCTTCGGCCACCTGTGGTTCGTGGGCGACAGGTCTCCGCTACAGCCCAAGTAGGGCGGCGCTCCGGGTGCGTGGCGGCGAATGCGCGTCGACGTAGTAGGCGTGGCGCTCGGAGAGGAGTTGCTTGACCATCGCGTAGTCGATGGTGTCGTCAGGGGCGCGCAGGTGGAACGGCGGCGGGTAGAAGGCATCGCCGATGAGAACGACGCCGGAGTCGACCGCGATCAGGGAGTCGGGGGCGTGGTTGCCGCCGACATGGCGCAGTACGACGCCGGTCGGGAGAGTCAGGGTGTCGTCGAAGGTCTGGTGGGGCACGACGATGCGGAAGTCGGTCCAGTCGGGGACGGCCAGAGCGCGGGCGCGGAAGCTCGGGGCGAGTTCGGGGTCGGCCTGGACCTGGTCGTGGAGGTAGCGATGGCTCCACGGGCGGCCGGCTTCGGCTTCGAGCAGCTCGACGGCTGACGTGTGGGCCACGACGGTGACGTCGTCCGGCCAGGCGCAGGCGCCCCAGGTGTGGTCCCAGTGGTGGTGGGTGTAGACGAGCCACTTCGGCGCGGGCAGTCCGGCCGCGGCGATCGCCGTACTGATGGACCGGGCATGTTCGGGACTGTTGCCCGCGTCGATCAGGACAGAGCCGCGGTCGTCGGCGATAACGGCGACGGACGGGCGGATCGCATCCGGGTCCGGGTCGTGGGGGTAGATCCAGACCCGGCCGGTCAGGTGTTCGAGCACCTGGCTGACGATAGTCGCATGCAGACACCCCGGAGAGTCCGTGACCTCGGCGTTGTCGTCGGCACCTTGCCGCCGGGTCCGCTCAACGCGATCACCGACGTACCGGGCGTGCGGGTCGGTCAGACGACGATCTCCTCCGACGAGCTGAACACCGGGGTGACGGCGATCGTGCCGGACGGGTACGGTGCCGGGCTGCCGGCGGCGGTTGCGGTGGGCAACGGGTACGGGAAGCTCGTCGGCTCCACCCAGGTCGACGAGCTCGGCGTGATCGAGACCCCGATCCTGCTCACCGGGACGCTGAGCGTCTTCCGGGTCGGGGACGCCCTGCTGACCTGGCTGCTCGACCGCGATCCCGGCGCGACCAGCCTCAACCCGGTCGTCGGCGAGACCAACGACGGGTTCCTCTCCGACATCCGCCGCCGCCCGATCACGCCGGAGCACGTCCACGCCGCCCTCGACTCGGCCTCACCCGACCTCCCCGCCGAGGGCTGCGTCGGCGCCGGCACGGGCACGTCGGCCCTCGGCTTCAAGGCCGGCATCGGTACGGCGTCCCGCGTCGTCGAGCCCGGGACCATCGGTGCCCTCGTGCAATCCAATTTCTCCGGGCTGCTCACCGTTCTCGGCACCCCGATCCCGGCGCAGCCGCTCGACGCCGACGGCAACTCCTGCATGATCGTCGTCGCCACGGACCTGTCGCTGGACGCCCGCCAGCTGGGCCGGCTCGCTCGACGGGCGATCTTCGCGCTCGCCCGCGTCGGCTCCGACTACGCACCCGGCAGCGGCGACTACGCGATCGCCTACTCCACGAACCGCCTCGGTTCCTTTGCGGATCGCGACCTTCGCGCACCTTTCCAGGCGGTCACCGAAGCCGTCGAGGAAGCCCTGCTCAACTCATTGACGATGGCCCACACCACCACCGGTTTCCAGGGGCGTACGGCGCACGCCGTCCCCCACGATCTGGTTCGGGCGAGTCAGCGCGGCCACGACCAGTGAGCCGAACGCCACCATCGCCGCGAGGGTGCGGACCACATGAGCGACCTGCCAGCGGTCGCGCACGCCGGCCCAGTCGGCCGGCGGGTTCCGCACCGACCACGACGCTTGGTCCGCGTTGATCGGGAGGTTGATCGCCAGCGTCGTCGCGAACACGACCAGCAGCAGCGCGACCGCCACCAGTACCACCCGCCGATCGTTGCCTCGGGCCCAGATTGCGAGCACCACCGTGGTCACGATCGCCGGGATCAGCGTCACCGACGCGAGCGTGTCCAGCGAGTCCAACTCGACCAGCCGCACTTGGGTGTAGACCGACGCGTCGAAGCCGCGCAACGAGTTCTCGAGCACCAGCACACACAGCAGGAAGCCGGCGAAGAGTCCGCTGAACAGCAGACTCACCCCACGCACGACCCGGATCCCGCCCCTCGCCCCGAACACTGTGATCTTCATTCCGGACTCCTCCACGCACTACCGGGAACCTGCTCCGTAAACCATATAGTACGGAATTCATACGATATGGAACAGGCATGAACCGGTGACCTGCGCCACGACCGGCCGGCTCAGGAGTAGAGGTTGGACAGCGTTCGGCCGAGGGCGGCCAGTTCGGTGCGGAGTTCCGGTGGTTCCAGCACCTCCAGGCTGTCGCCGAAGCGGGCGAGGGTGGCCGCGGCGTTGGGGACGGACTCGATGGGGATCGTGACCACGACGCTGCCGTCGGACTCCGGCTCGGTGGCTTTGACGGCCTTGGTCAGGGCCGGGTAGGAGACGTCGTACATCCGGCCGGCCAGGCTCGCGGACACGCGGACGACGGCCTCACCGGTGAAGCGGATCTGGTCGAAGCCCTCTCGGTGCTCCTGCCAGAACTGGGCCAGATCGAACCCGTCCGCCCGCGCGAACTCCTCCTCGGTGGGCGTCAGCTCGAGGATGTTCGAGACCCGGTACGTACGTATCCCGCCGGCGGTCGCGGCAACGACGTACCAGCTGCCGTTCTTGAGCACGAGCCCGTACGGTTCCAGGACGCGCTCGACCTCGCGCGGTGCCTCCCATCGGCGGTAGAGCACCTTGACCCGGCGGTCGTGCAGGACCGCGTCGGCCATGGCGGACAGCTGGGGTGAGATCTCGGCGTCCTGGTACCAGGCAGGCAGGTCGAGGTGGAAGCGGTTCTTCAACCGGCCGGCCCGGTCGCGCTGGTTCGGCGCCAACGCCGCCAGCAGCTTCAGCTCGGCCGCGCTCGTCTCGGCGGTCAGCCCGAGGGCCGCGGCCGCACCCGGCATGCCGACCAGGAACAGCGCAGCCGCCTCCTGCTCGGTGAGTCCGGTCAGCCGGGTGCGGTACCCCTCGACCAGGCGATAACCGCCGGCCCTCCCCTGATCGGCGTACACCGGTACGCCGGCCGCCGCGAGCGCCTCGACGTCGCGGTAGATGGTCCGCAGCGACACCTCGAGCTCGTCGGCGAGCTCGCGCGCAGTCAGCTGCCTGCGGGTCTGCAGCAACAGCAGGATCGACAGCAACCGACTCGAACGCATACTCCGAGGTTAGCCCGGAACACTGCCATGAACTGTCAGGTATCGGGTCGAAGCTTGGCGGTATGACGACTTGGACCAAGGTGACCGGCGACTTCGACTTCCTCAACGGGTACTTCGACGTCCGGCACCGAACCCTGAAACAAGCCTTCGCCGGCTCCGACGAGTGGCTGGAGTACGACGGAACCACGACGGCGCACACGTACTTCGACGGCGCGATCAGCATCGACGAGATGCGCTTCCCGACCAAAGGCTCGTACGGCCTGTCCGTCCGGCTGTTCGACCCGGTCGCCAAGGAGTGGAGCATCTGGTGGGTCGACAGCCGAACCATGCGCCTCTACCCGCCGGTCCGCGGCGGCTGGTCCGAAGACGGCTCGCGCTGCCGGCTCGTCGGCGACGACGAACTCGACGGCAAACCGATCCTGTGCAGCTACGAGTGGTCGGACATCACGGACACGACCGCGCACTGGGAGCAGGCGTACTCCAACGACGGCGGTGAGACCTGGGAAGCCAACTGGATCATGGACTTCACCCGCCGCTCCACGCCGCCTCCCGCTCTCGACGTCCCCAAGCTCACCGGTGACTTCGACTTCCTCGTCGGCCGGTGGGACATGCACAACCGCCGCCGTCGCCCCGCACTCGGCGAGCCCTTCGAGTGGTACGACATGCAGTCCGAGATGCAGGTCACGACGTACTTCGACGGCGCCATCAGCTTCGACGAGGGCTGGTTCCCCACCGAGGGCTTCCGCGGCGCGACCCTCCGCATCTACAACCCGTCATCCAAGACCTGGGCCATCCATTGGATCAACAGCCTCCGCGGCCAACTGGAAACCCCCGTCATCGGCTCCTTCGGTCCGGACGGCACCGGGGTCTTCGAGGGCCCGGATGTCTGGGAGGGCCAGGAGATCGACGTCCGCTTCCTGTGGACCCCCGGCGTCGACAAGGCCGCCTGGCAACAATCCTTCTCCACCGACGGCGGAGACACGTGGGTGCCCAACTGGGAAATGGAACACACTCGGATCAAGTAGGACTGGGGGTCTTTCCCACGCGTGCTACGCGGCCACTCCTTCGTCGCAGCCGCTCCGCGCGCTCCCGCCCGCCCATGGTTCAGCTGCGGGCTGGCGCCCGCCGTCTGCGGGCTGCCGCCCGCGGTGGGCGCGCTGCCGCTCGCGGTTGAGGGCCTGGGCGGGCGTGGTCCCGCGAGCAACCGTGGTCACGCAAACCCGCTCATCCGGTCAGGCATCGAGTCGTGGATCCGGGCTGTGCAATCACGATCTTCGAGCGCACCGATCCACGACTCGGCAAGCCCCCGGCTGCCAGTCGCCACGACTCGAGCATCCTGGACCGCGAACGATCCCCGAACGACCCGGTCCCCGTGAACACACCCACCCACCGGGCCACATCCGCCCCAGCCCTCAACCGCGCGGGACAGCGTGGACATCTCGGGCGACAGCCCGCGCCCCAACCACAGTCCCCGCGACCACACCCACCCACCGGACCACGCCCGCCCCCCAGCACTCACGCGCGCGGCAGCGCGCACACCGCGGGCGGCAGCCCGCAGCTCAACCATGGGCGGGCGGGAGCGCGCGTAGCGGCTGCGACGAAGGAGTGGCCGCGTAGCACGCGTGGGAAGGACCACCTCACGCGCGGGACGGATCAGCTACAACTCCCGGATCGCCACCAGCGTCGACAGGGCTGCCTGGGTTGCCTCGTAGCCTTTGTCCTCGCGGCTGTCCGGCAGCCCGGCACGGTCCAGCGCCTGTGGGTCGTTGTCGCACGTGAGTACGCCGAAGCCCACCGGGATCCCCGTAGTCACCCCAACCTGCATCAGCCCCTCGGTCGCCGCCTGGCACACGTACTCGAAGTGCGGTGTATCCCCCCGGATCACCACACCGAGCGCGACCACAGCGTCGTACCCGTTCTTCGCCGCATGCAGTGACGCAACAGGAAGCTCGAACGACCCCGGCACCCGGATCACCGTGTAGTCCGTGACGCCAGAGTCATCGAGCGCCCGCAGAGCGCCCGCGACCAGGGCGTCGGTGACCTTGGGATGCCACTGGGCGGCGACGATCGCGACCCGGGCGCCTTCTGCGCGGACGATCTCGATGGTTGGTGCTCCACTGCCCGACATCAGCCGGCTCCGTTCTCTTCGGTCAGTACGCCACCCGGCAGGTGGTGGCCCATCCGGTCGCGCTTGGTGCGCAGGTACCGCAGGTTGTGTTCGGTCGGGTCGATCGAGATGCCGCGGCGCTCGACCACGTCGATGCCGTAGCCCTGGACCCCGGCCAGCTTGTCGGGGTTGTTGGTGAGCAGCCGTACTTCCTTCACGCCCAGATCCGCCAGGATCTGCGCACCGGTGCCGTAGTCGCGCGCATCCGCGGGCAGCCCGAGGTCGAGATTCGCGTCGACCGTGTCCCGGCCCGCGTCCTGCAACTCGTACGCCTGCAGCTTGTGCAGCAGCCCGATGCCGCGACCCTCATGACCGCGCAGATACACCACGACGCCACCCTCGGCCGCGACCTGCCGCATCGCCTCGTCGAGCTGCGGTCCACAGTCGCACCGCAGCGACCCGAACACGTCGCCCGTCAGACACTCGGAGTGCAGCCGTACGAGCGTCGGCCCGTCCCCGATCTCGCCCCGGACCAGCGCCAGCTGCTCCGACCCGTCGACGATGTTCCGGTAGCCGTGGGCAACAAAGTCGCCATACTGCGTCGGCAGCGTGGTCGTCGCGACCCGCTGGATCTGCGACTCGGTCAGCCGCCGGTAGCGGATCAGGTCGTCGATCGACACCAGCACCAGCCCGTGCTCGTCGGCGAACGCCCGCAGCTGCGGGCCGCGCTTCATCGTGCCGTCGTCGTTCACCAGCTCGGAGATCACCGCGGCCGGCGTCAGCCCGGCCATCCGGGCGAGGTCGATCGACGCCTCGGTGTGCCCGGGCCGGACCAGTACGCCGCCTTCGCGCCCGCGCAGCGGGAACACGTGGCCGGGCTGGACCAGGTCGTACGGCTCCGACGCCGAGTCGGTCAGCACCCGGATCGTCCGGGCCCGGTCGGCCGCCGAGATCCCGGTGCTGATGCCGTCACGGGCATCGACCGAGATCGTGTACGCCGTACGCATCCGCTCCCGGTTGTGCGGGGTCATCAGCGGGATCCCGAGCCGGTCGAGCTCGGCGCCCTCCATCGGGACACAGACCACGCCGGAGCTGTACCGGATCAGGAACGCCAGCAGCTCCGGGGTCGCCTTGGACGCGGCGAAGATGAGGTCGCCCTCGTTCTCGCGGTCCTCGTCGTCGACCACGATGACGGGCCGGCCGGCCCGGATCTCGTCGATCGCGTGCTCGATCGTGTCGAGCTTCAGTACGTCACCCATGTCAGCCCACCACCACTGGTTCCGGAGTCGAGGTGCGTTCACGGTTCTGGATCTGCCACCACGAGGCGAACCCGATCACGCAGAACAGTCCGTAGACGACGTACATCGTCGCCGACGGGTAGAACTTCGCCTGTACCAGCAGCGGTACGCCGACCACGTCGACGGCGATCCAGATCAGCCAGAACTCGACGAATCCGCGCGCCATCCCGTACGTCGCCAGGATCGAGCCGGTCAGGATCCACGCGTCCCACTGCGGACCCCACGAGCCCAGTTCGCGGAGGACGAAGTACGCGATCGCGTAGAGCACGACCGCAATGCCGAGCAGTTCGGCCCGCTCGCGGGCCGACGCCCAGCGCGGCTGGACCGCGGTGGCCGAGCCGTGGTGGCGGGTCTGGTACCAGCGGTACCAGCCGTAGAGGCTGATGATCGCGAAGAACACCTGGCGGCCGGCCTGGCCCCAGAGGTCCTTGTCCTGCGGGGTGTCGAAGATCCCGCCGA
This sequence comes from Kribbella sp. NPDC048837, assembly GCF_055586945.1. Classification (NCBI taxonomy): domain Bacteria; kingdom Bacillati; phylum Actinomycetota; class Actinomycetes; order Propionibacteriales; family Kribbellaceae; genus Kribbella; species Kribbella sp. NPDC048837. The sequence goes on along the minus strand of NZ_JBVJHF010000005.1, from coordinate 578,417 downwards.
CGAACACGGTGAACAGCAGAACGTTGCCGATGATGCCGACCGGCCACGCGGCGACCAGCCGGCGCATGCCGAACAGGGCACTGCCGAGACCGAACACGTTGCCGACGATCTCGCGGACCAGGACGGGCGAGCCGGCGATCGTCACCTGGGCGTGCAGCAGCCAGTCGACCGGGTTCACTTGGTTCCTCCGTTGAGCAGACGGTCGACGTACTTCGCGATCACATCGACCTCGAGGTTGACGGTGTCGCCGACGTGGTTACGCCCCAGGACGGTGAGTTCGAGCGTGGTCGGGATCAGACTGACCCCGAAGGTGCCGCTGCTGTCGTCCACGTCGGTGACAGTGAGCGAGACGCCGTCGATGGCGATCGAGCCCTTCTCGGCGACGTACCTGAGGATGCTCGCGGGTGCGGCGACCCGGACGTTCTCCCAATGCTCGGACGGCGTGCGGCTGGCGATCGTACCGACGCCGTCGACGTGGCCCTGGACGATGTGGCCGCCGAGCCGCTCGTGGGCGGCAATCGCGCGCTCCAGGTTGACCCGCGCCCCCTTGGTCGCCTGGCCCAGGCTGGTGCGCTCGAGCGTCTCGCGCATCACGTCGGCGGTGAACGTACCGTCGCCGGTCTCGACCACGGTCAGGCAGCACCCGTTGACCGCGATCGAGTCGCCGTGGCCGGCGTCCTCGGTCACCTTCGGGCCGCGGATGGTGAGCCGGGCGGCGTCACCTTCGAGCAGGTCGAGGGCTTCGACGGTGCCGAGCTCCTCGACGATTCCGGTGAACATTCAGGATTTCCTTTGCGAGTCGAGCGGCGTCAGGGTCAGCCGGACGTCGTCGCCGAGGCGGGTGACGTCCGCTAGCTTGAACCGCCGCAGGTGGTCGATCGATTCCGCGCCCAGGTCGCCGATCGCGCCGTACCCGGAGCCGAGCACGGCCGGGGCGACGTACGCGACGATCTGGTCGACCAGCTGGGCACGGAGGAACGCGGCGGCCAGCGTCGGGCCGCCTTCGAGCCAGAGGTGCCGGATCTGCCGGTCGTCCAGCTGCCGGAGTACCTCGGCGGGATCGTGGGTGGGCAGCAGCAGAGTCTCCGCGCGGTCGTTGCGGACCCGCGCGGTCGGTGGGATCTCACGATCGCCGACGACGACCCGGAGCGGCTGCCGTACGGCCGGTACGCCGTGCTCGTCGCGGACCGTGAGTTCGGGATCGTCGTTCAGTACGGTCTGGGTGCCGACCACGATGGCGTCGCATTCGGCCCGATGCCGGTGTACGTCGGCCCGCGCGAGCGGACCGGTGATCCACCGGCTGGTGCCATCCGGAGCCGCCGACTTCCCGTCGAGGGTGGTGGCGAACTTCCAGGTGACGAACGGCCGGCCCATCCGCACGCTGTGCAGCCAGACGTGGTTGACGGCCTCGGCCTCGGCGTACAGGACGCCTTCCTCGACCCGGATGTTCTTGCTCCGGAGCCTCTCGGCACCACCGGCGGCCTGGTTGTTCGGGTCGGGTACGGCGTACACGACGCGGGTGATCCCGGCCTCGATCAGCGCATCGGCACACGGCCCGGTCCGGCCGGTGTGATTACAGGGCTCCAGCGTCACGTACGCCGTACCGCCCCGCGCGAGCGACCCCGCCATCCGCAGGGCGACGATCTCGGCGTGGGGGCCACCGGCAACGGCATGGAAGCCCTCACCCACCGGATGCCCGTCCCGCCCGGTGATCACGCAGCCGACCACCGGGTTGGGATGCGTGCCGCCGATACCTTTCGCGGCCAACTCGATCGCACGCCGCATCCAGGCGACGTCGATCGGCGAAACGTTGCTCACTACGGCCCCTCGTTGTCACGGACGCACTCCGGGGCCATGACAACCGGCGCACACGCGCTGCCGTCCGGGTGCTCCGCGCGGGCCTGGTCGCTACCCGCCGGACCGCCGCCCACCGCGGGCAGCGTCACCGGACGCCAGAGCGCACCCGCCGATCGCGTGCGCCTCCCATCCGGACTTTCACCGTCGGTCCTGGAATTCCACCAGGTCAACCAACCGCCAAACCGCAGCGGCCGGGTCGCGGACTGTCACCGCCGGCTCGGAATTACACCGACCCCGGAGCACGCGAGTGGGTTCACTCGTGATTCAAGTATGCCCCTCCCCCCAATCACCACCACGACCCAGGTCACATCCTGGTCCTCGACCGGCCCTCATCCGCCGGACCGCCCGGCGCGTCCTCCACCCTGGACACCATCCCGCTCGCGGCTGACCCACCCCGGGCACTACCGCTGGACGCGTCACCCACTCCGCGCGCCATCCGCCGGCGGCCGTCATCCGCCGGGGCGACCTCCCGTCTTCGGCTCACCCACCACCCCGGGCACCCTCCCGCTCGACACTCACCCACCCTCGGCACCGTCCCGCTCGCGGCTCACCCACGCCGGGCAGCGTCCCGCTCGCGGCTCACCCACGCCGGGCACTGTCCCGCTCGCGGCTCACCCACGCCGGGCACTGTCCCGCTCGGGACTCACTCACCCCGGCACCGTCCCGCTCGCCGCTCACCCACCACCTCGGGCACTGTCCGCTGGAGCTGTCATCCGCTCGGGGCGTCATCGGCTTCGAGGGCCCCGCGCTTGGGTGGCATCCGCCGGGTGAGGGCGAGTGCGACGGCCGCGACGCCGCACGCCACGGCGACTGTCAGGATCAGCGGCCGATACCCGAAGGCCTCGGCCAGCCCGGCCCCAGCCAGCGGCCCGAGCGCCTTCGCGATCGTGGTCGGCGTCGTCAGCATCCCGGAGATGGTGCCGAACCCGGTCGCGCCGTACCGACCGAGCAGGATCGCCGGCGTAGCGATCGACGACACCCCGAACCCGAGCCCGAACACCACCAGACAACCAACCGCCCCGACGACCTGCCGCCCGACCAGCGGCAACAAGGAGATCGCCACCCCCTGGAGGAAGAGGATCCCCGCGGTGATCGTCGCCATCGGCAACCACCGCGCCGACAGACTCGTCACCAACCGCCCCGTCACCGACAACAACCCGAGCAGCCCAGCCAACGTCGCCGCCCGCGCCGGCGGATGCCCCAGGCTGATCAGGTAAAGCACCAGATGAACCGAGATCACCGCCAACGCCGCACTGTGCACAACGAACGCCCCAGCCAGCAACCAAAACCCGGGATCCCGCAGCACCCGCCCAGGCGCCCCGGTCCGCTTTCCGGCAACCGCAGGCTGCGGCGCGACCCGGCGTACCGCGAACAGATGCAACGGGATCGTGGTCACGGCGAGCAGACCAGCCAGCAGAACCAGCGTGGTCCGCCAGCCATACGCATGGACGAGGTGACCGGTGAGAGGCAGGAAGATCGAGCTAGCGAGCCCACCGACCAACGTGATGGTCAGAATCGCGTTCGTCCGAGTCGCCGGAGCCGCCGCAGCCACCACCACCGCGAACGCCGGCGGATACAACACCATCGCCGAGGCAATCCCGATCCCGACAAAGACGCCGTACAACTGCCCGGTGCTCTCCACCTGCGACCACCCGAGCACCGCAACCGCCGCCAGAACCGAGCCCCACGTCATCAACCCCCGCCCGCCCCGCGCATCAAGCCAGCGTCCAACCGGGATAGACATCAGTCCACTCACCAGCACAGCGGTCGTCGACGCCCCAACCGCGGTCGTCGTCGAGATGCCCAACTCGTCGCTCATCGGCCCGAGCAGCACGCTGAACGCATACGTCAGCACGCCATACCCAACCGTGGTCGTAACCGCCAGCGCCCCCACCAGCCGCCGAACCCGAGCCCGACTGGCCCGAGTCACCAAAGCATCAGCCCGTGTCATCGAAGATCACCCCGGGCCATCGAACGATCGGCCGGCCTCATCGAACCAAGAGCCACCCGGCTGCCCCAAGCAGCCCGGCCGCCCCGACAAAGCTCACAACAGCCATCACCACCAACACCCGCCGCGACCGCCCGACAACGTCCCTCTGCTCCCCATGATCGACCGAAACCTGCACCCGGCTATCAGGTGGGGTTCGTAGCGCCTCGGCGCTCGTCGTGACCCGCTTGTCAGTCGGCCGCGCGGTCACCGGCGAGCCAGCCTCCTGACCCGCCGCTCCCAGACGTCGCGGACCCTCTTGTCGCAGTGCCGCCAACTGAGGTACAACCGTCTGCTCCGCAGCCGCACGTTGCAGAGCCGGTTGCCGCTGAACCGCGTGCTCCGGAGGCGACGGCTGCGTGACCGGTTGCGGTGCGTCCGATTGCTGTGCGACCGGTTGCGGTGCGTCCGATTGCTGTGCGACCGGTTGCGGTGCGTCCGATTGCTGTGCGACCGGTTGCGGTGCGGCCAACGGTTGTGCGGCCGGTTGCTGTGCGACCGGCGGTTGTGCGGCCGGTGGTTGTGGGGCCGGTGGTTGTGCGGCCGGTTGCTGTGCGACCGGTGGTTGTGCGGCCGGTTGCTGTGCGACCGGTGGTTGTGGGGCCGGTGGTTGTGGCGCTGGGCCGGTTGGGGTCCAGCCGGGTGGGAGGGGTGGGATCTGGTCGAAGACTTCCGGGGCATCGGGATCGGTGGCCCACGGCGCGGTGGGCGCGGGCGGGAGTACACCGCTGGCGGCCAGGAGGCGGCCTGCTTCGTGGGCGGATTCGGGGCGGTCAGACGGATCCGGCGCCGTACTCCGGCGGATGAATTCGCCGAGTGGACCGTCTACGACCGGGAGCTTGCAGTCGGGGCCGGGGCGCTCGCCGGTAAGGAGCTCGACGGCCACGGCACCGACGGCGTACAGATCCTGGCGGGGATCCGGGTCCGCGCCGGCCAACTGTTCAGGTGCGAGGTAGCCCGGCGTGCCGAGGACCGTGCTGTGCCGCGTCATCCGCGGCTCGTCGAGCAGACCCGCAACGCCGAAGTCGGACAACCGGAGGTGCGGTCGCCCCGTGCCCGTCACGTCGAGCAGGAGGTTGGCGGGTTTCACATCGCGATGGACGACGCCCGCGGCATGAACCGCGGACAGACCGTGCAGGAGTTGATCGAGCAGGACGGCGACGTACGCCGGCGGCAGGGGACCGTGATCACCGAGCAACGTCGCGACCGATCCGCCACGCACCAGATCCATCGCGAACACGACCTTGTCGTCGTCAGCAGCCCAGCCGTGAGGCGCAACAAGATGCGGGTGCTCGATCCGCAACGACTGCTCCCGGACGAACCGCAGCAGCGTCGCCGCATCGTGCTGACCGAGCACCTTCGCCGCGACGTACGCCGACCGCCGAAGATCCCACGCCCGCCAGACCGACCCCATCCCTCCGGTCCCAATCAGGTCGATCAGCCGATACCGCCCCGCAAACGCCTCCACCAACCAGAACCTACCGCCCAACCCGCCCACCACCCGCCGCGATTAGTCGGTAGACCTCCAACGGTCGGCCGACGGACCGGCTGCAGCCGGCGTTCCGGTCGGCGGCACGGCGGTCGGCGGCACGGCGGTCGGCGGGGCAGTCGGCGGCAGGGCGGCTGGCGCCGGGGCGGTCGGCGGCACGGCGGTCGGCGGCACGGCGGTCGGCGGCACGGCGGTCGGCGGCAGGGCGGCTGGCGCCGGGGCGGTCGGCGGCACGGCGGTCGGCGGCACGGCGGTCGGCGGCACGGCGGTCGGCGGCACGGCGGCTGGCGCCGGGGCGGACGGCGGCACGGCGCCTGGCACCAGGGCGGACGGCGGCCCGGCGGACGGCAGCGGGGCGGTCGGCAGCGGGCCGGACGGCGGCGGGGCGGACGGCCGCCGGCCGGCGGCGAGCAGCTGGCGGCGGGGCGGACGGCCGCCGGCCGGCGGCGAGCAGCTGGCGGCGGGGCAGCTGGCGGAACGGCGGTTGGTGGCGGGCCGCTGGCCGGTGCGGTTTCGACATGGTACGAGCCCGGATCACCTGGGGTGATCCGGGCTGTGCGCGGGGGTTAGGGGTGGGGCGGCTGCGGGCCGCTCTGGGTTGGGTGCTGCTGCGGGGGGTGGTTCGGGTATTGCTGGGGAGCGGGTTGCCAGCGGGGGGCGGGTGGTTGGGTGAGGGCGGGCTTGCGGCGGAGGCGGAGTACTGCGAAGAGGCCGACGAGGAGTAGGGCCACGCCGCCGCCGCTGAGGCCGGCGATGAGGGCGACCGGGGTTCGGGTGCCGGAGGTGGGGGTGTTGCTGTGGATGGGACCGCCGGCCTGGGGGGTGTTGCCGGAGGTGGTTGGCTCGGGGGTGGCGGACGGGGTGATGGAGGTGCCGTCGACAGGGGTGGCGCCGTCGGTGTACTCGGGCTTGCCGGTGCCGGGGGTGCCGATCAGGGTTGTGGTGAGGGTCATCGGGATGGCGAAGGCTTTGTCGTCGTCGTGGCGGGTCAGAGAGACGGCGATGTAGTACTCGCCGGGTGTTGAGGTGCCGGTGTCCTGGTTGTTGGGGCCTTCGCGGTTGAGGTAGCGGATCTCCTTCATGGTCAGGCCTTTGACGATGCCGTCCTTGGTGAGGACGCCGCGCTTGCCTGCGTTGCTGGGGACCTTCTTGGCGAAGACGGCGAAGACGTCCTCACCGATCGGCGAGATCAGACCGAGGTCGAGGTAGCGGATGCCGTCGAGCGCCTTGGCGGTTGCCGCGCCGAGCTGCGGTACGGCGACCTGCGCCTGGATCCGTTGACCCCAGTCGGTCTTGATCCGGTATAGCTGCACCTCGCCCGGCATCAGCGTCGTCTTGTAGCTGCCCGCTGTGATCAGGGGTGCGTCCGCGAAGCTCGAGCCCGGCACGATCTCGCGTGGGGTCGAGCCCGGCATCGGTGTCCAGGTCGGGTCGTCCGCCTCCGCCGGGAGGTTGGCGGTGGAGTCGACCGGTGGCTCCTCGTCGATGCGCAGTTCGTACGGAACGCCCTTCATCTCGCGGAACGCCTCGCCGGCCGAGATGGACAGGACCACCTGATCTGCGTCGGTGCAGTCCTTGGGATAGTCCGTCCAGCTCGAGGCCGCACCCGTCGCGATGCCTTGCTCGCCGTCGAACGCGAGCGGGTAGCTCCAGCCGCAGTTCTCCCCGGCGAGCGTCTTCAGCTTGACCTCGGCCTTGAGCACGAAGCTGCCGCCCGACGGCCGCCGGAAGCTCACACCGGCGCGCAGCGTCGACTTCGCCATCGTCCGCTTGATCAGGTAGTACTTCGCGGTCTGGTCGTTGCCGAAGGTGTCCGAGTAGTGGCCCGGGGCAAGCACCGGCGCACCTTCCTGCTGAGCCGCGCCCTGGACCGGCACTCCGGAGATGCGGAACGGGCGGAAGGCTCGGGTGGACAAGCGATCGAGTCCGGCCTCAAGGTCGACGGTCGAGTCGGCGTCGTAGTAGTCACCGCGGCCCTCGCGAGCGACGCACCGCAGCTGGCTGCGCGCCTTCCCGCCGACCCGGAACCCGACGACGTCGATCTTCAGATCGATGCCATGCTTGGCGATCGAGCGGGCCACCTCGCACGGCTCCGGGGCGCAGGTCGCTTCCCCGTCGGACACCAGCACGATCGTGCGCTGCCCGGTCGGACCGAGATCCTTCGCGGCTTGCTGCAGGGCGTAGGCGATCGGGGTCTCGCCGTACGGCTTGTACTTGGCGATCGCGGTCTGCAGCTGTGGGCGGTTGCCGGTGCCGATCGGGACGGTGAGTTGGGTGTCGGTGCAGGCACCCGGCTGGGTGCGCTTGAACACGGTCGCGCCGTACACCCGGAGGCCGACCTGGGCGTCGGTCGGGAGCTTGGTGACGACGCTGGACAGCGCCGTCCGGGCCGCGGCGATCTTCGTCTGGCCGTCGCCGGCCGGCTCCTTCATCGAGCCGGACGAGTCGAGCACGAGGACGAGCTTGCCGCTCGCCGGGTCGGGATCGGCCAGCGCCGTCCCGGTGGTCAGTCCGGCCAGGACCGCGGTCAGGGTGATGGCGAGAAGCGCCCAGACCGCGGGGCGGCGGTGTCCCTGCAGAGCCGTCATCGTTTCCTCCAGTGAGATTCACTGCCGCAAACCTTTTCAGTTTGCGATCGCAAATGTCAAGCCGCTCGGCAGGCTCAGTTGTGCACAGATGCAAACCCAGGACTGGAAATATCGATTCGCAACTGCGAAGATGTTTGCAGCCGGTCAGGGACGGGCGAGCAGGAGAGGGGATCACACCGATGGATCAGACAGCGCACAACATCCAGCAGCAGATCGAGCTGTACGGCGAGCCGCTCGGTGAGGTGGTCCGGCGCGTCGCGGGACCGCTCAATCTGACACAGAGTGCCCTGGCACAGGTGATCGGGCTGTCGGCTCCGATGCTGTCGCAGTTGATGAGCGCGCAGCGGGTCAAGATCGGGAACCCCGCGGTGGTGTCACGTCTGCGCGCCGTGTCCGAGCTCGCCGATCTGGCGGTGGCCGGCGAGATCGATCCCGACCATCTTCCCGATGAGCTGGACAGGATTCGTGCGGCCACCGGGGCCTACACCGCGTCGACCACCGCGCAACTGCCGCGAGGGGTTGTCCACTCACCAGGACACACCAGGATCTCGGGGGCGCCGTTCGCGACGCCCGCCGGGTTATCGACGCCGACGGGGCAGCAGTTGCCGGCGGGGCAGCCCTGGCCGACGGGGCCAGGTGGCGTCCCGGGCGAGCAGCCGGTGAGTGCCACGCCATCTGCGCGGGCCGTCGTGCGGGAGATCCAGGACCTGTTCCGCGCGGTCGCGTCCGCTGAGGAGATTCAGAGTGCGGCCGCCGCAGCGGCGGAGCATTCGCCGGCGGTGGCCGAGTTGCTGCTGGCGTACGGGACCGGACGCACGGCCGATGCGCTTGCCCACTATGAGAAACACCACGAATGAGCGCCCGCCGATCGCGGTCTGCGAGGGCGAGCACGGTTGAGAGTCGGACGCCGATGAAGAACATCTGGCGATGGGCTGGAAAAACCCCATCGAGGTCATCGGGCTGAGCTCGGCCGCTCTGACCCACAGGCTGCGCTCTGGCGCACACCCGGTGCGCCCGGTGCGCCCGGCCGGATGCGGGCGACGTGACGCTCGCCGGCGATTCGGTGCTGACGGGCAATCCGGACGAGTTGCGGCGCCGGATCGGGATGGTGTTCCAGCACTTCAACCTGTTCCCGCACAAGTCGGTGCTCGACAACATCACGTTGCCGTTGCGCAAGATCAGGAGGCTCGACGCTGAGCAGGCTCGGGCCGCCGCGCTCGAGCAGCTGGAGCTGGTTGGGCTCACCCAGAAGGCCGCGGCGCGTCCCGGCAACCTGTCCGGCGGCCTGCAGCAGCGCGTCGCGATCGCCGGGGCCTTGGCGATGAAGCCTGAGGTGATGCTGTTCGACGAGGCCACGTCGGCGCTCGATCCCGAGCTGGTCAAGGGCGTGCTCGGGTTGATGGCGGATCTCGCGCAGGCGGGGATGACGATGGTCGTGGTCACGCATGAGATGGGGTTCGCGCGCGAGGTCGCCGACCAGGTCGCGTTCATGGATCAGGGGGTCGTGGTGGAGTCCCGCGTACCGGAGAAAGTGTTCACGGACGCGGAGTCGCCGCGGCTGCGACAGTTCCTCTCCCAAGTCCTTTAGGCCCGAGAAGCGTCCGCTATCCGAGAATTGTTGACACGGCAGCGGCGTGGTCGCTGGCTTTCGGCGGCGGCACGTCCATGGTGGACGGGTGAGGAAGTGAGCCACCCACCGCCCTGGGGGACGCATGGACGTGCGCCTGACGCGTGCCGGCCACCGGATCATCGGACTGGCGATGATGATGGTGGTCAGTGCGGTGATCGGTTCTGTCGTCGTGGCGGCCGGCCGCACCCCCGATCGGCCGGCACCGCCCCAGCCGCCGGCTCCTGCGGCAGCGGCACCCGCCAAGGCCCCTGCCCTCCCCACCAAGTACGTCGTACTCACCTTCGACGACGGACCCGACGCGGTCTACACACCGCAGATCCTCGACATCCTCAAGAAGTACGACGCCAAGGCCACGTTCTTCGAGGTCGGCAAGAACGTCGCGAAGCACCCCGAGCTGAGCAAGCGGATCCACGACGCCGGCCACAGCGTGGAGAACCACACCTGGACCCACTCCGACCTCCGCAAGTTGGGCGCCGCCGCGTTCCGGCAGGAGGTCGCGTCGACGGACCAGGCGATCCGGGCCGCGACCGGAAGTACGCCGGCCTGTCTGCGACCGCCGTACGGCGGGATGAACGCCACCGTCCGTCAGCGCGCGAAGGCACTCGGCAAGGACCTCGTGGTGTGGACCGTCGACTCCCGCGACTGGACCAAGCCCGGGGCGACGGCGATCGTCCGCCACGTGCTGGCCGGCGTCCACAACGGATCGGTGATCCTGATGCACGACGGCGGCGGGAACCGCACGCAGACCGTGGCCGCGCTCCCCCAGATCCTGAAGACGCTCAAATCCCAGGGCTACGGCTTCCGCACGCTGACCTGCTAGGACAGCGCGGTCACCAGCGGTACGACGTCCGCGATCGACTCGACGATCCGCGTCGGACGGTAAGGGAACCGGTCGACCTCGTGTTCGCCAGTGGACCCGGAGAGCACGAGCACGCTCCGCAGGCCGGCCTCGAGACCGCTGATGATGTCGGTGTCCATCCGGTCGCCGATCATCACGGTCGTCTCGGAGTGCGCCTCGATCCGGTTCAGCGCGCTGCGCATCATCAGCGGGTTGGGCTTGCCGACGAAGTACGGCGCGACTCCGGTGGCGCGGGTGATCAGCGCGGCCACTGAACCGGTCGCGGGCAGCGGACCCTCTTGTGACGGGCCGGTCGGGTCCGGGTTGGTCGCGAGGAATCGCGCACCGTCGGAAATCAACCGGATCGCCCTGGTGATCGCCTCGAACGAGTACGTGCGGGTCTCCCCCAGTACGACGTAGTCCGGGGCGCGCTCGGTCAGCACGTACCCGACCTCGTGCAGCGCCGTGGTCAGCCCGGCCTCCCCGATCACGTACGCCGTCCCGCCCGGGCGCTGGTCGTCCAGGAACTGGGCCGTGGCGAGCGCACTGGTCCAGATCGCGTCCTCGGGGATGTCGATGCCCGCGGCAAGCAGCCGCGCCCGCAGGTCGCGGGGCGTGAAAATCGAGTTGTTGGTGAGGACAAGGAACTTCTTGCCGGACGCCTGGAGCGCTGCGATGAACTCGCCGGCCCCGGGGATCGCGCGCTCTTCGTGCACCAGCACGCCGTCCATGTCGGTCAACCAGCTCTCCACCGGTTTGTGCTCGGTCACCGACTCATCGTAATTCCCTGACCGGCGCGGTGGAGCCGGGACGGAGAAATGCCTGACCGGGGCGGTGGGGGCGGTGGGGCGGGGACGGAGAAATGCCCGACCGGGGCGGTGGGGCCGGGGCGGACAAATGCATGACTGGGGCGGGGACTGATAAATGTCGGTGGCCGGCGCGAGAATGCGGGCATGGATCTGGCCGGGTACCGCGAGCTGTGGCGAACGCACGGCGTGATGGCGCTGCTGGTGTCGTCGCTGCTGGCGCGGTTGCCGATGCTCGCGATGATGGTGCCGCTCGCGTTCCTCGCCAAGGACCTGAGTGGGACGTTCCGCTGGGCCGGCGTCGTCGCGGGTGCGTACTCGGTCGGAATGGCGATCGCCGGACCGCTGTGGTCCCGGACCGCCGATCGGCGTGGTGCGCGTGGGGTGCTGTTGACCACCGGCATCGCCTGGAGCGTGGTGTGCGTCGGGCTGGCCCTGCTACCGGCCGGGTTGTATCGGCTGATGCCGTTGATCACGCTGGTCTGCGGGGCGCTCGTGCCACCGGTGATGCAGACGCTGCGGGCGGCCTGGCCCCGGGTAGTCCATGGCCCCGCGCTGCGCACGGCGTACGCGGTGGATGCGACGGCCCAGGAGTTGCTGTTCATCGTCGGGCCGATGCTCGGGGCAACGGCGGTGAGCGTTGCGAGTCCGCGTCTCGGTGTTCTGCTCGCAGGGTCGATGTCGGCCGTCTTCATCTGGTGGTACGCGCTCCGACAACCTCCGGCCGTCCATCGCGACGACCACAGCGAAGCACCGTTGACCGCGCGCCAGTTGCTCTGGCATCGCTACCGATTGCCGCTCATCCTCTCCTTCGGGCTGTGGGTGATGGCGTTCAACGGGATCTCACTCGGCATCGTGGCCTTCGCGGACGAGCACGGTCAGCGGCTGATCGCGGGCATCTTCGAAGCCGTCTGGGCGTTCGGGAGCCTGGTCGGCGGTGCCGTGGCGGGTGCGTTGCCCGGTCGGCGTACGTCGTACCTGTGGCGCCGGGCTGCTCTGGTCACGGCGGGGATGCTGCTGTGTGTGTTCGCGACCTGGTCACCCGTGTCGCTCGGGGTGGCGCTGGGGGTGTCCGGGCTGACGCTGGCTCCCGCGATCGGTGCGCTGTACGAGCGTCTGGGCGCCCTGACGCCGGATGCGGTCCGGACCGAGGTGTTCGGGTGGATGGGCAGCGCCGCGATGGGTGGTGCCGCGATCGGGTCAGCGCTGTCGGGCGCGGTGATCGAGAGCTTCGGAGTGCGGTACGTCTGGCTGCTGGCCGCCGTATTCGCGGCAGTGTCGTTGGTGCTGCTGTTGCGGATCCCGCCGCAACAGCAGTCCGAGCCGGCGCTACCGGCCGGCGGCCTGCTCGGCGAGACCGCGTAGCTGATCGACCATGGCGTTCGGGTTGTCGGCGGCGTAGACGGCCGAGCCGGCCACGAAGACGTCGGCGCCCGCGTCGGCGCACCGCTCGATCGTGTCGGCCGAGACACCACCGTCGATCTCGATCCACAGCTCGAGGCCGTGCTTCTTCAGGAGCTCGCGGGTCCGGCGGATCTTCGGTACGCAGACGTCGAGGAACTTCTGTCCGCCGAAACCGGGCTCGACGGTCATGATCAGGATCATGTCGAGCTCGGACAGCAGGTCCTCGTACGGCTCGATCGGTGTGGCGGGCTTGAGCGCCATCGCGGCCCGGGCGCCCTTGGCACGGATCTCGCGTGCCGTGCGGATCGGCGCCTTGCAGGCCTCGACGTGGAAGGTGACGCTGGACGCGCCGGCCTCGACGTAGCCGGGGGCCCAGCGGTCCGGGTCCTCGATCATCAGGTGACAGTCGAGCGGGATGTCGGTCGCCTTCGCCAGCGACTCCACCACGGGCATCCCGAGGGTGAGGTTCGGGACGAAGTGGTTGTCCATCACGTCGACGTGCAGCCAGTCGGCGTTCGACACGGCGGCAGCCTCGTCCGCCAGCCGTGCGAAGTCGGCGGACAGGATGCTCGGCGCGATCTGAATCCCCATGGGACGACAATCTACCGGGGGCGATCGGCGAGCCAGGCGAGGACCTCGGCGGTGGTCCGGGCGGTGGGGACGTCGGCCGGGAGTGGCGGACGATCGATCACCACGACGGGGAGGTTCGACCGGCGAGCGGCTTCGAGCTTGGCGGCGGTCATGTCTCCGCCGCTGTCCTTGGTGACGAGGACGTCGATGTTGTGCTCGCGCATCAGGTCCAGCTCGCCGGCGACGTCGAAGGGGCCGCGGGCGAGGATCAGCGTGCACCAGGTCGGCGGCGGCTCCGGTGGGTCGACGCACCGGGCGAGGGTCCAGAGGCCGGTGGTGGCGAAGGCGGACAGGCCTTGGCGGCCGATCGTGAGGAAGACCCGCGATCCGAGGCTCGGGAGGAGTGCGGCGGCGGTCTGAAGAGTGTCAGCGCGGTGCCAGAGATCACCGGCGCCGGCGGTCCAGCCGGGGCGGCGGAGGATCAGGAGCGGTACGCCGACCTCCGCGGCGGCCGCGACGGCGTGAGCGGTCATCGTGGCGGCGAACGGGTGGGTTGCGTCGACGACGGCGTCGACCGGATGAGCGCGGAGCCACGCCGAGAGGCCGTCCACGCCGCCGAAGCCGCCGGACCGCACCTCGCCGACGGGCAGCCGGGCATCCACCGTGCGACCGGCGAGAGAGGAGACGACCTCGACACCGGAAGTCACCAGCTCCTGCGCGAGTTCCCGCGCCTCGCCAGTGCCACCAAGCAGCAGAACCCTCATCGGACCCGGTTGGCCGAGTACAGGTGACTGTCCCGGAAGGTCGTTGCCGACAGCACCTTGCCCACGATGATGACCGCGGTACGCCGGATGCCCGCCGCCCGCACCTGCTCCGCGATCTCCGCGAGCGTCCCCCGCAGGACCACCTCGTCGGCGCGAGACGCCCGGGCAACGACCGCAACCGGACAGTCGAGGCCGTAGTGCGGTGTGAGCTCCTCGACCACCCGATCGATCTGCTGAACGGCGAGATGGAGTACGAGCGTCGCCCCGCTCGCACCGAGGGTCGCGAGGTCCTCGCCCGCCGGCATCGCGCTCGCCTGTCCACCGATGCGGGTCAGGATCACCGTCTGACCGACCTCGGGCACGGTCAGCTCACGGCCGAGGGTCGCCGCGGCCGCCGCGTAGGCGGGTACGCCGGGCGTCACGTCGTACGGGATGTCGAGCGCGTCGAGGCGGCGCATCTGCTCGGCCATCGCGCTGAACACGGACGGGTCGCCGGAGTGAAGCCGGGCGACGTCGAGGCCGGCCGCGTGGGCGGCGGAAAGTTCGGCGATGATCTCGTCCAGGTTCAGTGCGGCGGTGTCGACCTTGCGGGCGCCGACCGGGCAGTGGTCGAGGAGTTCGACCGGGACGAGGGCACCGGCGTACAGGCAGACCGGCGACGCGGCGATCAGGTCGCGGCCGCGCACGGTGATCAGGTCGGCGGCCCCCGGACCGGCCCCGATGAAGTGCACGGTCATTTGGTCACGCTCCAGATCGTCACGGGCATCGCGGGACGCCACCCGGTCATGGTCCCGACGGCCGAGGCGCGCTGGACCTCCAGCCGGATCAGGTCGCCACCGCGCGCGCCGTACCACTGGGCGATAAGCACCTCGGTCTCCAGCGTCACGCCGTTGACCACCAACCGGCCGCCGGGCCGCAGAGCGTTCCAGCAGGCGTCGAACATGCCGGCGGCCGTCGCTCCCCCACCGATGAAGATCGCGTCGGGTGACTGCAGTCCGTCGAGTGCCGCCGGGGCCGCGCCGTGGACCACGTCGACGGAGACGCCGAGCGAGACGGCGTTCCGTTCGAGTCGCTTCGCCCGGTCCGGGTCACGTTCGATCGCGATCGCGCGGCAGGTCGGGTGATGGCGCGACCACTCGATCGCGATGCTTCCCGCGCCGCCGCCGACGTCCCACAGCAACTGTCCCGGCACCGGTGCGAGGCGGGACAGCGTGACCGCGCGTACCTCGCGCTTCGTCAGCTGACCGTCACTCTCGTACAGGTCGTCCGGCAGACCGGGTGCTGTGGGCAGCAACGCAGCGTCCGGTCCCGCCTCGCAGAGCACACCGATCACGTTGAGCGCATCGACGTCATGCGACCACTCAGCAGCCCGCGTGGTCCGCACGAGCTCCGAGGGGCCGCCGAGCTGTTCGAGAACGGTGAGTTCGCTGGAACCGTAGCCGCGGTCGGCCAGGAGCGCGGCGACCTCGGAAGGCGTGTGCGCGCCCCAACTGAGGATCAGTAGGCGTCGGCCCGGCTGGACGTGCGGGTGGATCCGCTCGACCGGGTGACCGACCAGGCTGACCACCTGAACCTGGTCCTGCGGCCATCCGAGCCGAGCGCAGGCCAGCGACACGCTCGACGGGTGCGGGATGACGCGTACGGCGTCCGCACCGAGCAACCGCGTCAGCGTCGTACCGATGCCGTGGAAGGTCGGGTCACCGCTGGCCAGCACACAGATCCGCCGGCCGCTGTGCTCGTCCAGCAAGCCAGGCAACGCCTCCGACAGCGGAGAAGGCCAGGCCACCCGCTGTGCGCCGGCATCAGGCACCAGCTCGAGCTGACGAGCACTGCCCATCAGCACCTCGGCGGACTCGACCGCGGCACGTGCGGTGGCAGTGAGTCCGTCCCAGCCGTCCGCACCGACGCCCACGACCGTGATGACGTCAGCCGCCATTGCCGAGCACCTTGGTCACGGTGATCTCGATGACCACGCGGCGCGGGTTCTCCCGCGGCTCGCGGTACCGCTTCGCGTACCGGCGTACCGCCTCCTCGACGCGCGCCGGGTCGTCGCTCACGACCGCACGGCCCTCGAGCGTGCTCCAACGCCGCCCGTCCACCTGGGTCACGGCGACGGCGGCCCCCTCCGGGCCTGCGTTCCGGATCGTCCGCGCCTTGTGCGACGTCCCCGAGCAGATCACTCGGGCCAGGCCCGCCTCCACGTCCAGCGTGGCGCCGACCGGCGTCGCATGCACGGTCCCGTCCGCCCGGACAGTACTCAGTACACACAGGTGCCGCTCGGTCCAGAACTCGGCAAGTCGCTCAGTGAACACCCAGCGATCGTAAACAGGCCCGCCCGGTGAGGTGCCGGGCGGGCCGTTGGCGCTGGACCCCTCAGACCAGCGCCGCTCGGGTCAGCCGAGTCTCAGCGAAGGAATCGGCCGAAGGACGTCAGCCGATGTCCCGGCGGCGGAACGTGGCGAAGCCCGCCAGAAGCAGCGCCGCGGCGATCGCGGTCAGCCAGATCACCGGAGCCGCCGAGAAGTCACCGCCCGGCAGCCGGGGCGTGTGGCCGTACGGGCTGAGGTTGATGACCGACTGCGGCAGGTTGAACACCTCACCGAACTGGCCGATCAGCAGGAACACGCCGTACAGGACCCAGCCTCCGGTGACCAGCTTGGGTGCGAAGCCGAACAGGATGACGACCAGTGCGGTGACCAGCCAGATCGCCGGCAGCTGTACGGCGGCAGCGGCCAGCATCCGTGGGATCTGACGACCCATGTTGCCCAGCGACGCACCACTGGAGATCCCCGAGCCCAGTCCGGCGATCAGAATCAACGCACCGGTGCCGAACAGCGCCATCAGCACGTGACTGCCCAGCCAGCGACCCCGAGTGACGTCAGTGGCCAGCAACGGTTCGGCCCGCAACGCAGTCTCCTCGGAGCGGAGCCGGAGCGCCGCCTGGATGCCGAAGGCCGAGGCGAGCAGACCCATCACTCCCATCTCCGTCGCCAGGAACGCATCGGTGATGCCCTCCACACCGCCCATCTTCTGCACCAGCTCACGAGCGCTGTCGCTGGTGACGAACCCGTCCACGTTGCTGGCGATGTTGCCGACCAGCAGACCGAGCAGGAGGAACGCGAAAGCCCAGCCGTACAACGATCCCCGGTGCAGACGCCACGCCAGTGCGAGCGGCGACCGCAGCGACGCCGACGCCCTGGCCGGCCCCGGACGCGGCCGGACCAGACCGGCACCGACATCGCGCCGTCGGATCAGCGCCATCGCACTCGCGACCATCAGCCCCAGGAACGCGAGCGGCACCAGGACGACGACGAACCGATCACCGGCGTACGCGCGCATCTGCTGGGACCACCCGATCGGCGACAGCCACGACACCCACTGCGAGCTCCCGTCCGACGACGAGTCGCCGATCGCGCGCAGGACGTACGAAACGCCCAGCACAATCGCAGTCAACCCGTTGGCCGCTCGGGCACCTTCGGTGAGCTGCGCTGTGACCGCACCGACGCCCGCGAAGGACAGACCGGCCGCGGCCCACATCAACCCGAACGCGAACGAACCCGTAGCAGGCAGTCCGGTCCCGATCAACGACAGTGCGGTCAGAAGGCCGAGCAGTACAACGGTCCCCGCCGACACGATCAGTGCCGCGGTCAGAGCGGCGTACCGGCCGACCACTCCGGCGCTGAGCAGCTCGAGGCGGCCGGACTCCTCCTCGGACCGGGTGTGCCGGACCACGAGCATCGCGGCCAGCAACCCGACCAGCAGTGCACCGAACGCGGTCAGCTTGAACAACGAGAGCTCCCCGAGCGAGGTCTCGTCGAAGATCCGGCCGTACAGCGAGACCAGCGCGGGCGACGCGTTCGACGTACGCGCGGCTTCGACCCGGGACTGCACGTCCGGGTAGAGGTCGATCGACGCCTTCGCCGAGCCGGCCGCCATCACCACGAACACCACGATCCACACCGGGATCAAGACCCGGTCCCGGCGCAGCGCGAGCCGCACCAGCGTCCCGGTACCGACGAAGTCGTTCATCGCGCGGCCGCCAGCGGCTCGTCGGCGGCGTCGTCCTCGTAGTGCCGCAGGAACAGCTCTTCCAGCGTCGGCGGCTGGGCGACCAGGCTCTTGATCCCGCTCGCGGACAGCTGCCGCATCACCGCGTCCAGCTGGGCCGTGTCGACCTCGCAGCGGACCCGGTTGCCCTCGACATCGAGGTCGTGGACCCCCGGCAGCTGGGCCAGGCCGTTCACCGCACCGGACAGCTCCGCGTGGATCGACGTCCGGGTCAGGTGGCGCAGGTCGGACAGCGTGCCGGTCTCGACCACCTTGCCGCGGCGGATGATGCTGATCCGGTCGCACAGGGCCTCGACCTCGGAGAGGATGTGGCTCGACAGCAGCACGGTGCGGTCGCGCTGACGGTCTTCCTCGATGACCTGCCGGAACACCTCTTCCATCAGCGGGTCCAGGCCGGACGTCGGCTCGTCCAGGATCAGCAGCTCGACATCCGACGCCAGCGCCGCGACCAGGGCGACCTTCTGCCGGTTGCCCTTCGAGTAGGTGCGGCCCTTCTTGGTCGGGTCGAGGTCGAAGCGGCGGAGCAGGTCGTCGCGCTTCTTCTCGTCCAGCCCACCGCGGAGCCGGCCGAGCAGGTCGATCACCTCACCGCCGGTCAGGTTCGGCCACAGGTTCACGTCGCCAGGCACGTAGGCGAGGCGGCGGTGCAGCTTCGCCGCGTCGCGCCACGGGTCGCCTCCGAGCAGCGAGACATCGCCGGCGTCACCCCGCAGCAGCCCCAGCAGCACCCGGATGGTGGTGGACTTCCCGGCGCCGTTCGGCCCGAGGAAGCCGTGCACCTCACCGGTCGCGACGTCCAGGTCGAGACCGTCGAGGGCGTGCGTACTCCCGTACGACTTGTGCAGTCCAGAGACCACGATGGCTGATGTCATGATTCATAACGTACACTTCATTCAGAAGATTGTGAATCTTTCTAACACGTCGTTCACGTGTCAGGTAGTCGAGTCACCTGGAGGGGATGATGGGGCGGTGAGTGCACAGCGAGACGACGACGCCGTCAGGCGCTACACCGAGCAGTTCGGCAACCTGCTGGCCGAGACCGGCTGGCCGCGGATGGCCGGCCGGGTGTTCGCCGCGATCCTGTCCAGCGTGGACGGCCGGATGACCGCCGCCGAGCTGTCCGACCAGCTCCAGGCGAGTCCGGCCGCGGTCTCCGGCGCGGTCAACTACCTGCTGCAGTTGCGCCTGGCCACCCGGGAGCGCGAGCCCGGCACTCGCCGCGACGTGTACGTGGTCCAGGACGACGCCTGGTACCAGACGATGATGAGCGAGGACCAGGCCCTGGTCCGCTGGGCCGACTCACTGCGCCGGGTCCTCGACGCCGCCGGCGACGGCACCGACGCGCACCGCCGGATCCGCGTCTCGCTCGGCTTCATCGACTTCATCGGCGAAGAGGTCAAGGGCCTCAGCGAACGCTGGATCAAGCGCAAGGCCGAGATCGACGCCGAGATCGACGCGGAGTACGGCAACTGACCGAGGGGCCCGGCAGCACCGGGCCCCTCGTCGCAGGTTCTACCGGAGAGCGCCGTTGGCCACGGTGTCCAGCGTCCGCTGCAGCAACGGGTTCACCTTGTGCCCACCCGACTTCGAGTTCGGCAGGTGTACGGCGTTCCCGTCGACCGGCCCGTTTACCGGGTAGACCGTGAGCTCGGCCGGGAGTGGCGACGTACCGCAGACCCGGTCCTTGCCCGGCAGTTCGCCGGTGAAAACGAACCGGTCCCCGATCGCCTCCGCACACGACGAGGCCGAGCCGACGTACTGCCCGTGCTGGCCCTCGTCGTCGATGGCGACGAACCGGGTGGCCCGCGCGGTGGCGTTGTGCGTGCGCAACGCACCTTCGTACGCCGTCGCCGGGTCGAGTTCGCCCTGGATCATCAGCAGCCGCGGCGAGCCCTTCAGGTCGAGCTTCCGGTCCTGCGGGGCATACGGCCAGAAGGCGCAGAACGGTACGCCGTTCATGTAGCCGAAGAAGCTGTACTTCTTCGCCATCTTGTCCGCCTCCCGCAGATAGAAGCCCGGGTCGTGGCTCCACGCGGTGTCGTTGCAGCGAACCGTGTCGCCGAACGCCCCGAGGTTCACGACCGCGTCGCCGGACGTCGACTTGGCCGCGGTCTCCCGCGCGTCCGCCAGGATCGACCGGACCGAGTCGACCCGCAGCGCCGCCGCCGCGGCGGCCGAGGGCGCCGGGGTCACGCCGTACCGGGCCCGCATCGCGGCGAGTGTGTCGAACGCCTGCAGTTCCGGTGAGATCCGGGCCCAGGCCCGGTCGACGTGTCGCAGCTCGATCTCACCGGAGGCCGACGGGTCCTTCACGTACTCGTCGTGCACCAGGATGTCGAGCGTCGCCCGGATGAACCGGACGTTGCCGTAGATGGTGCTGTAGATCGTGCCATCCAGGTTGTCACCGCGGACGCTGCTGGTGCCGGCCTTGACCAGCTTCACCAGGCCGGCGCGGACCTGGTCGTACTTCGCGGTGACCTGCTTCGGCGTACTCCCGAGCCCTTGGATCATGTCGGCGTGCCGGGCGATCCACGGGAAGAACTGGGTGTCCCGCCGGCGCTGGCCGGAGAACGGGTCGAAGTTCACGTTCTGCCACTGCGTGTGGGTCCAGTCCATGTTCGAGTCGATCACGAACCGGCCGACCTTCGACGGGTACGTGTCGGCGTACCAGCCGCCGAGCCAGGTGCCGTAGCTGTAGCCGATGAAGTTGAGCTGCCGGGCCTTGAACAGGGCGCGCAGGAACTCCATGTCGTACACGGTCTGCTGGCTGCTGACGAACTTGCTGAACTCGGTCGCCGAGCACGCGTCGGCCAGCAGCTTGGCCTCGGCCACCTCGACCTGGTGCGTCAGCTTGGTGCGCTCCTTGTAGTCCGGCGTCACCGGCAGGGCTTCGAGCTTCTCGGTCGTGGTCAGGCACTGCAGCGGAGTGCTCTGGCCGAAGCCGCGCGGGTCGAACCCGAGCAGGTCGAAGTCGCTGAACAGGTGGGTCTTGTCCAGGGCCAGCGCGGCCGACAGGGTCAGGCCGGCACCACCCGGTCCACCGGGGTTGGTGGTCATCAGGCCCTTCGACGTACCGGTGGCCTGGCTGTACGCGATCGCGACCTGGACGTCGGGGTGTGCGTCCGGGTGCGCCCAATCCATCGGGACGGTCACCTTCGCGCAGTTCGTCGTCGGTGCCTGCGGGTAGATCGCCTTGACCTGGGCGTCGAACGGGCAGACCGACCAGTTGATCTGCTGGTCGAGGTACTTCTGCGGGATGGACGGAACCGGCGGATCCACCGGACCCCGGGACGGCCGGGCCGCCGTGGCTGTGCTGGTGGCCAGTTGCGGGACGACAAGCGCCGCAGCCAGGGCCAGAGCGATCGTGCGAGATCTGATCATCTGCCAACTCCTGTGTGTCCGGGCGGGGATCAGGAATCCAGCAAACCTATGCAGAGCAGGCCAAACACGCCAAGGGGGTAATCCCTAGAGTTCGTAGACGGTGAAGATCGTGCAGTACATCGGCGGTGACTCCAGACCGGGGTAGTACAGCCGGCCGGCCTCGTCGGTGATCTTGAAGTATGCCGTCGACGCGCCGACCTGGGACGGCGCCTGCAGCGTCATCGACACGCTCACGATGTCGCCCGGCTCGGCGTCCGGAAGGCGCTCCTGCAACGGCGACCGCAACCACCCGGGCGCCCCGGCCGCGCCCTGCCGGGTCAGCCGGCGGTCGCGCCACGGCCGCTCGCCGCTGTTCCGGATCTCCCACATCTTCTCGAACGACTGGTCCCGGCAGACCCGCGTGCCGTCCGGGACTGTCTCCCCCACGAGTTCGGCGCGATCCTCGGGGTGGTGGTCGATCGGGACGGATCCACCGAGGAGCACCGGCTGGACGTGCCGCCGGATGTCGCGCTGTGACATGTCGCGCCCGGCCCGGACGGCGGCGTCCAGCTCCATCAACTGATTGACCAGGGCCTGCCCGGCCCCGAACGAGGCGTCGTACCACTCGATCAGCTCGCGGCTGGGCTTGGTGTGGCCGCGCTCGACCCGGGACAGGTGGCCCTTGTCCCAGCCGGACTCCGCGGCCGCCCGGCTGAGCGGCACACCGAACGCTTCCCGGAGCTCGCGCATCCGGGAGCCGATCACAAAGCGAGCCTGTGCAGGCCTCACAGCGCACTCCCGGGGACTCAGCACTCGATCGTTGCCCACTGCGACAACACCGTAACCCTCTGATTCTCTGTAAGTCAGTGCCAGTTCGCCACTCCCCGAGCGAAAAGGACAAACCGCCCATGCGTACCGCCCTCTTACGCATCACCACCGCCGTCGCGCTCCTCCTCGGGGGCGCCACCCTGACCGCCCTCCCCGCGAGCGCCGCGACCGGCACCGTCGTCACCGACAGCGGCCTCGGCGTCACCATCCGGTCCGGCAACGCGACCACCTTCGGCGCGGTCGGCACCCAGCCGAACGGACCGGTCGAGATCGACTGCCAGATCTACGGCGAGCCGGTCACCGGCAAGTTCGGCCGCAGCCTGATCTGGGACCACGTCCCCGGCAAGGGCTTCATCTCCGACGCCTACGTCAACACCGGCAGCTCCGGCCTGGTCGCACCGCTGTGCACCAGCAACCCGCGCGCCGACAACGCCATCGCCTGGTACGCCGCCCGCAACGGGTCGACGGCGTTCCAGGGGTACTGCGAGATGGCCGCCGAGAACTCGTACGGCAAGACGGCCATCTGGGCCTCCGCCAAGGCGGACTGGAACGACGCCGTGGCCCGCGGCGTCGCGCACCGCGGCGACCTGAACCCGCCGAGGGGCGCCCTGGTCTTCTGGGACCTCGCAGCCCCTTACGGCCACGTCGGCGTGGCCCGCGGTGACGGCTACTTCTGGGCCACCAGCGTCAACGGCAAGATCGGCCTCGCCAAGCTCCCGTACTTCTCCAGCTACCTCGGCTGGGCCTGGCCGAACTTCTGACGATCACCCGACCGGCCACCACCCGGAAGACGAGCACCCGGACGCGCGTTCCGCCCCTCACGCGTCCGGGTGCTCGACCCTGTCCAGCCAGTCGGTCACGAGGGCGCGATACACCGCGTCGGTGTGCACGGGGAGCTCGTGCCCCTCGCCGTCCAGCACCGCATAGGTCGCTCTGGGGTAGTCGTCGAGGACGGACCACGCGTCCGCGTAGCCGGTCATGGTGTCCAGACGACCGGTCACGATGAGCGTCGGGCGCTCGAACCGCCCGGAAGGATCTTCAAGAAGTGCGTACGTCGAGACTTCAGCCTGGATCCGTCCGAGGAAGGCGAGATCGGCCTGCGCCTCGGCGACGTCGTAGTACTTCCGCTGCTTCTCGTGCCACGCCGTCGTCTTGGTGGGCTCGTCGGTCGGCAGCGTCCGCTGCGTGCGGTCCACGACGATGCCGGGCACGCGGAGCAGGAGACCGAGGACGCGGGACGGGTCGCGTTTGATGATGCCGCGGGCGTGCAGGCCGCCGGCCGACGTACCCGCCAGCGCGAACGGCTCGTCCCCGACCACCTCGTCGATCAGGGCCAGGATCGCCGCGAGCATGCCGTCCTGGTCGACGATGCCCGGCACCGCGGGCGACTTCCCGGTCCCGGGTGGATCGACATAGATCCGCCGCCAGCCGGTACGGTCCGCGAAGATCGGCTCATGCAGGTCGCGTCCCTCACCGGCGTCGCCGCCCCAGCCGGGCAGGAAGACGATCGGGCGGCCGGCACCGAAGGACTCGTAGTGCATGCGACGACACTAGCCACGGAGGCAGTGGCTCACCGCGCCATTCTCTTCGCAGCAGAATCCGGCGAACGCTCGCCGGAGCCGCGCTGGATCAGGGCGCACGGCAACACGATCCGCTGCGGCGGACGGGTGTCCGCCCCCGAGGCGCGATCGAGCAGCAGCCGCGCCGCACTGCGGCCGAGCTCGGCGATGTCCGAGGCAACGACCGTGACCGGCGTCGGCAGCATGTCGGCCAGCCGGAAGTCGTCGAAGCCCACCACCGCGGGCTCCCGGCCGAGCTCCCCCAGCGCCCGCAGCACACCCTCGGTGAGAAAGTTGGTCGAGGCAAAGATCGCGGTCGGCGGATCGGTCCGGAGCATCACCTCGCGGGTCGCCTTGGCTGCGGCTTCCGCGTTGCCCTCGGGCAGCTGCACGACGAGCGATTCGTCGACGTCGATCCCGGCGGTCCGGTGGGCGCGCCGGTACCCGCGCAGGCGTCGCCCGGTGGTGTAGTACGACGGCGCGAGCAGGATCGCGATCCGCCGATGTCCCTGCGCCAGCAGGTGTTCGGCGGCGAGCCGGCCGCCACCCTCGTTGTCGACCATCACGATGTCGGCCTCGAGCCCGGTGGCCGGCCGGTCCACGAACACCACCGGTACGCCGGCGCCCACCAGGAACGAGTGGTCCCCCTGGTCCGGCACGATCATCAGGCCGGCGACCTGCCGGCTGACGAGCTCCTGGATCGCCCGCTTCTCACCCTCCGGGTCCTCGTCGACACTGCCCAGCACGACGGCGAACCCGGAGTGCCCGGCGACCTCGAGCGACGCCTTCGCGATGGTCGCGTAGAACGGGTTGGTCAGGTCACCGAGGACGAGCGCCAGACTCGACGACTTCTTCCCCGGCCGGAGCGCCCGGGCGACCTCGTTGCGCTGGAACCCGAGCTCCTCGATCGCGGTCCGGACCCGCTGCGCGGTCTCGTCCCGGACGCCGTGCCCACCGTTGACCACCCGGGACACCGTGCCCAGCCCGACACCGGCCCGGCGGGCGACGTCGATCATCGTCGGCCGGGTGGCCTCCGGCCTGCTTGGAAACGTTTCGGACACGGGGTTGACTTCCTTTTCACGACACGGCATCGTCACCCAACAGTAAAACGTTGGAAACGTTACCGTCCAGGAGGCACGATGAGTCGTTCTCCGATCGTGGTGAGGGAAGCGTGAGCAGACTGTCTTCCCCGGCGACCGGCCGCCGCAGGACCGGTCGCGGCCGCGGCGGGATGAGCCGGAACGCCGGCTCCGACACGAAGGCGGCGTATCTGTTCATCGCCCCGGGGATCATCGGGTTCACGGTCTTCGTGGCGTACCCGCTGATCCGGTCGTTCTACCTCTCGCTGACCAGGTACAACGGGCTGGTCGACCCGGTGTTCGTTGGCCTGGGCAACTTCCGGCGGCTGTTCACGGTCGATCCGGCGTTCTGGCCGGCGCTGCGCGCGACGGGGTACCTGGTGGTCCTCTACGTGCCGTTGTCGCTGATCCTCGGGCTCGCGCTGGCCATGTTCTGCAACCAGCGGTTCGCCGGCGTCCGGGTCGTACGGACGTTGTCCTACCTGCCCGTCGTACTCCCGGCGGTCGCCACGATCACCTTGTGGAAGTTCATCCTCGACCCGCAGGTCGGGCTCCTGAACACCGTTCTGGACCGGCTCGGTCTGCCGACCAGTCTGTGGTTGCAGAGCCCGAAGATGTCGATGCCGGCCGTCGTCCTGGTGATGTTGTGGGGCGTCGGCGGCACGATGATCATCTTCCTGGCCGCACTGCAGTCGGTGCCGACCGAGTTGTACGAGGCGGCGCGCGTGGACGGCGCCGGGCCGTGGTCGGTGTTCTTCCGGATCACCATGCCGATGATCAGCCCGATCATGTTGCTGCAGGTGATCCTGCAGACGACCGCCGCCCTGCAGACGTTCAACCAGCCGAAGATCCTGACCAACGGCGGGCCGGGATTCAGCACCAACGTGCTGATGCTGTCGATCTACAAGAACGGCTTCCCCAGCCTGGGCCAGATCCCGCAACTGGGCTACGCCTCGGCGCAGGTCTGGGTGCTGTTCGTGATCATCATCGCCGTGATCGCCCTGACCGCGAAGTTCTCCTCGCTCTGGACGTACAGTGACAACACTCCCGACTGAGACCGCCGAAGCGACCGCGCCGACGGTCGGCACCGAGCCGCCGGCCCCGCCGCCGCCCGCGAAGAAGAAACCCCGCCTGGTCGGTACGACGGCGTGGTACGTGGTCGCGCTGTTCATCTGCGCGGTGATGATCGTGCCGCTGCTGTGGATGATCACCATCGGCCTGAAGAGCCAGACCGCGGTGTTCGACATTCCCCCGAAGCTGCTGCCGCACGAGTGGAAGTGGAGCAACTTCATCGAGGGGCCGAAGGCGATCCATTTCCCCCGGCTGCTGCTGAACTCGATCATTATCACCGCGCTCAGCGTGCTCGGCGGGGTGATGACCGCGATGATGGCCGGCTACGCGCTGGCCCGGTTGCGGTTCCCCGGCCGGAAGGTGTGGTTCTACCTGTTCGTCGGCAGCATGCTGCTGCCGGGTGTGATCGGGCTGATCCCGTTGTTCCAGCTCTACAAGAGCATCGGCTGGTACGACACCTGGCTGCCGCTGATCGTGCCGGCGTTCCTCGGCGGGAACCCGTTGTTCATCTTCCTCGCCCGGCAGTACTTCCTCGCGATCCCGTACTCGATCGACGAGGCGGCCAAGATCGACGGCGCCGGGCACCTGCGGATCTTCGTCAGCGTGATGCTGCCGCTGACCCGGCCGGCCTGGCTGACGATGGCGATCCTGGCCTTCCAGGCGTCGTGGAACGACTACCTGAACCCATTGGTCTACCTGTACTCGTCCGGCAAGTGGCCGCTGTCGGTGGGCATGGCGTCGTTCATCTCGCCGTTCGCCGGCAAGACGCCGGACTGGAGCTACTACATGGCCACCAACCTGCTCTACATGCTGCCGCCGCTGATCGTCTTCTTCGCTGCGCAGCGCTACTTCATCCAGGGCCTCGGCTCGCTCGGCAGCACGACCCAGAAATAGAGGGGATCTCCTGTGAAACGCACGCTCTTTGTTACAACGTTGGCCTGTGCCGGGTTGCTGACCGCAACAGCCTGCAGTGGCTCGGATTCCGGTGGCGGGTCCAGTGACGGCCCGGTCACCGTGACCGTGATGACGTGGGAGTCGGCCCAGACGAACGCCGCGATCAAGAAGGCACTGGCCGACTTCAAGGACGACAACATCACCGTCCAGTTGCTCGACACCCCGGCCGGCAACTTCGGCGACAAGCTCGCTTCACTGACCCAGGCGAAGAAGCTGCCGGACCTGTTCTGGTGCGGCAACGACACAGAGCAGCAGTACACCTCGCAGGGGCTGCTGGTCGACTGGAGCAGCAAGATCAAGGACGGCGACGGCGACTTCAAGGCCGACAAGTTCGTCGGCTCCGCGATGGAGAACTGGAAGACCGCCGACGGCCAGATGGGCGGCCTGCCGTCGCTGATGAACACGTACGGCGTCTGGTACAACGAGGACGCGTTCACCGCGGCCGGCCTGCCGGTGCCGAAGGCCGGCTGGACCTGGGACGAGATGTACGCCGCGGCCGCGAAGCTGGCGAACAAGAACGGCGCGAAGTACGGCCTGGTCGCCGACCAGCTCACCTCGCTGGACGGCCCGTTCACGATGAGCATGTACTCCGTCTCGGCCGGTGGCGCACCGTTCACCGACAACGTGAACCACCCGACCAAGGCCGAGGCCGACGCGAAGTACACCGAGGGCGTGCAGAAGCTGATCGACGCGATCAAGAGCGGATCGGTCTCACCGCCCGGGTACGACGCCTCGAACGTGCAGTCGCTGTTCTCCGCGGGCAAGGTGCCGATGATGTTCGGCGGGCAGTGGCTGGCCGCCGGGTTCCAGACCGACAAGCCGAAGGTGAAGTACGGGTTCGCTCCGTTCCCGCAGGTCGACACCCCGACGACCCTGTACGACTCGGTCGGCATCTGCACCCCGCAGTACACGAAGAACCAGGACGCCACGTTCAAGGTGCTCGAGTACCTCAACACCAAGGTGTGGGACGCCGTGCTGCCGGCCTCGCCGGTCGCGCCGCCCGCCTACACGCCGGCGCAGGCGAGCTACTTCGACGCGCTGACGAAGGCGCAGCAGACGACGGTCGTCGACACGGTCAAGGCCGATCTGGCCGCGGAGAAGACGGTCGGCGTCCGGTTCACGACGCAGTGGGCGCAGCAGGTCGGTGACCTGACCACGGCGAACTACCAGCCGATCCTGAGCGGGAAGAAGCCGATCTCCGAGCTGCCGGCGTACATCGACAAGATCAACGGTCTGATCAAGTCGGCCGGCTGAGGTCAGACGGCCTGCCAGAGTGACAGGGCGAAGCGGGCTTCCGCATCGGTCCACCACGCGGCCGAGGTGAAGCCCGCTTTGTCCAGTTCCGCCGCCACGCCGTGGCGGTGGAACTTGGCGGAGATCTCCGTGTGCAGATCCTCGCCCGCGGCGAACTCGACCTCGAGGTGGACCTCCGGGATCAGCACGCGCATCGCCCGGTCGGCCCGCAGCCGCATCTCGATCCACTCGTTCTCGGCGTCCCAGATCGCTACGTGACTGAACGCCTCCACGTCGAAGTCCGCGCCCAGCTGGCGGTTGATCACCCGCAGCACGTTCCGGTTGAACTCGGCGGTGACACCCGCGCTGTCGTCGTACGCCGCGACCAGCGTCTTCGGATCCTTCACCAGATCGGTCCCGAGGAGCAGCCACTCCCCCGGCTCGAGGACCTCGCGGATCGATGCGTAGAAGGTCTCGCGCTCGGCCGGGAGAAGGTTGCCGATGGTCCCGCCGAGGAACGCGACGATGCGCGGCGGATCGCCGGGAAGCTTGTCGAGGTGGGCGGTGAAGTCACCGACCACGCCGTGGACCTCGAGCGCCGGATAGTCGGCGTTGATCGCGTCCGACGCGTCCCGCAGCGCCGACTCCGAGACATCCAGCGGTACGAACGTCGTCAGCGAGCCGCCGTCACGCAGGCCGTCCAGCAGCAGCCGGGTCTTCTCCGACGATCCGGATCCGAGCTCGACCAGCGTGTGCGCCTTGGTGATGGCCGCGATCTCCCCGGCCCGGGTCCGCAGGATCTCGCGCTCGGCCCGGGTCGGGTAATACTCCGGCAGCCGCGTGATCTCCTCGAACAACTCACTCCCGCGAGCGTCGTAGAACCACTTCGGCGGCAGCCACTTAGGGCTAGCGGTCAACCCCGCCCGAACATCGTCCCGCAAAGCCCGCGCGGCATAGTCCGGAGTCAGATGTACGTCGATGAGGGTCACTCTCGTCCTTCCATCGGGGTGATCTGGAGTGTTGTGCCGGTGGCCACGAGGAGGGAGCGGTCGGGGACGGGGGTCCAGTCGCCGGGGCCGAAGGGCTCCGAGCTGACGGTCACCGAGTCGGTGGTCCGGCGGACTGTGAGGGAGTGGGTCCAGGAGGTGGCGACCAACTGCTCGCCGTCGGTGAGCAGGATGTTGAGACGTGAGCCGGGTGCCGCCGCCTCGACTTCCTGGACGACGGCCGCCACCGCGTCGGCCGGTGGGACCCCGTCCGAGAGGCGGTTGGCGATGAGCGCCCACAGCAGTGCGGAGTCCACCGGCGCGTCGAGCTGGAGCAGGTCGGTGACCGGGAGCCGCTCGGCCAGCTTCTGCGTCGACTCCGGCCAGCCGGGGACCCGTCCGTTGTGGCTGAACAACCAGTTGCCGGCCATGAACGGCGCGACCGCGGACTGACCGTACGCCATCCCGACGGTCCCGTTCCGGACGGCGGCGATGACGGCGCCGGACCGGATCGAGGCGGCCAGGCCCGGGAGGTTCTCGTCGGTCCAGATCGGCACGTTCCGCCGGTACCGCACCGGGCGGCCGTAGACGGCGGCGTCCCCCTCGGGGAACCAGCCGAGGCCGAAGCCGTCGGCGTTGACGGTCCCGCCGCCGCGCATGTCCGCGGGCGCCCAGCTCTGCTCGAACAGGGAATGCGACGGCTCGAGGACCAGCGAGGCGAGGGTCACCGGCGGGCCGAGGTAGGCCAGGTGGCGGCACATCAGTCGTGCAGCTCCTCAGGACGCGGGTCGCGGGCGCACCGGAAACCGGCGAAGATCTGCCGCCGGATCGGGTAGTCCCAGTTCCGGAAGGTGCCTCGGGCAACGACCTCGTCGGTGCCGAAGGAACCACCGCGGAGGATCTTGTAGTCGGGCCCGAAGAAGACCAGCGAGTACTCGTCGTAGGGCCAGGCGCGGAACCCCGGGTACGGCGTGAAGTCGCTCGAGGTCCACTCCCAGACGTCGCCGATCAACTGCTCGACACCCAGCGGTGACGCACCGGCCGGATACGCGCCGACCGGCGCCGGGGCGAGATGCCGCTGGCCGAGGTTCGCGTGCTGCGGTCCCGGGCTCTCGTCACCCCACGGGAACCGCCGGGTCCGTCCGGTGGCCGGATCGAACCGCGCCGCGAACTCCCACTCCTCCTCGGTCGGCAACCGCTTCCCGGCCCACCGCGCGTACGCCTCGGCCTCGTAGAAGCAGACGTGCATCACCGGCTCGTCCAGCGGCAGCCGCTCCCGATGCCCGAACCGCAGCCGCCACCACTCACCGTCGGCGAGCTCCCAGAACCGCGGCGCGACCAGCGACGCCTTCCGCACGTGCGCCCAGCCGGCCTCGGACCACCATTGGGGATCGTCGTACCCACCGGCGAGCACGAACGCGAGGTAGTCGCCGTTGCTCACCGGCGCGGTGTCGATCACGTACGGCGCCACCCGGACGGCGTGCGCGGGCCGCTCGTTGTCCAGCGCCCACGGCTCGATCGACGTCCCCATCTCGAAGACCCCGCCGGGCACCAGCACCTCGGTCCTGGCCAGCTGGCGTCCGGCCGGTGGCGGCGGCGCGTCGAGCACCGGCGCACCGACGCGCAGCTGATGGGTCGCGAGCATCGTCTCGTCGTGCTGCTGCTCGTGCTGCGTGATCATCCCGAACGCGAAGGCGTTGTCCACGAGCTCACGGCCGCCGTCGAACTTCACGTGATCCAGGACGTCCAGCACCTTGTCCCGCACCTCGGTCACGTAGGACCGCGTCTCCGCCGGGCCGAGCAGCGGCAGGGCCGGCCGATCCGCTCGCGGGTGCATGAACGCGTCGTACATCTCGTCGATGTCCTGGCGCACGGGATCACGTCCGCCGACGTCGCGGACCAGCCACAGCTCCTCCTGGTTGCCGACATGCGCGTAGTCCCAGACCAGCGGCGACATCAGCTTGGAGTGCTGCTTGACCAGGTCGTCGGTATCGACCGCGTCGGTGAGCTGCACCGTCCGCGCCCGGGACCGCTCGAGCTGCTCCGCCACGAACGCGCGCAGGCCCTCGGGGGAGAGTTCGGACAGTTGGTGATTCATGAAGCTCGCCTTCCATGGGTGTCGTCGACGATGCGCTGCAGCCGGGTCTCGACTGCGGCGACGAGTTCGGGGTCCGCGCCGGTCCGGTCCAGGACTTCGGTGCCCAGCTCGACCACGTCGCGCGCGGCCTGCAGGACCAACTTGTCGTCCAGCCCTTCGCGAGCCGCGGGGAACCAGCGGCCCGCGGCCGGCTCGGCCGCGGCCAGCGCCTGGTCGATCACGGCCGGGTCGGACATCAGCGCGGTGAGCAGCAGGGTCGGGGCGATCCACCCGTCGGCGGTCTGCGCGTCGAGGTAGCGCACCTCGAGATACCCTCGCGGCCGCACGGGTGGGAACAGTGTGGACAGGTGGTAGTCCAAGTCGTCGTACGTCGGTCTGTCGCCGGGCAGCTGCCCGTCCGCCCAGGCGCCGAACGTCAGTCCGTCCGGTGCGTCCCAGGTGTCGCCGCGGCGCAGGCACAGCACCGGCGCTTCCATCGCCGTCCGCGCCCACGCGGCAGCCGGATCGCCGTCGAGAGGCGGTGGCTCGGTGAACGGGGCACACGTGCCGAACGTCGCCTCGGTCCGGGCCGAGGCCCAGCCGGTGTCCGCGCCGGCCCGGCGGCGCGAGTTCGCGAAGAGGGCGACGAGAGCCGGGCCGAGATCGTGCAGCGCGCGCCAGCGGAGCGCGGCCTGGTCCTTCTCACCGGCGTCGAGGCAGATCTGCAGGCCCGCCGTACTGCACATCATCCGTGGTCCGTGCGGGCCGAGGCGCTGGAAAGCGTGCTCCATCGCCGCGTAGCGCGGGACGGTGAGGATGCGGCGGGGCGTACGGAAGGGATCCAGGCCGTGGGCGCCCGGAATCAGGTCCGCATCGAGAAGGAGGGACGTCAGCTCGGCCGCGTCGGCGGCGGTGTCGTCGATCAGCCGGGGAATCGAATCCACGGCCGGGCCGGAGATCTCTACCTGGCCACCGGGCTCCACAGTGACCAGAGCGCCCCGGCCGAGCGGCAGCTGCGGACTGCCTCGCACCAGGGTCGCGGGCGCGTGCACGCCCAGGGCCTTGCTCAATCGATCGGCGTCGAGGGGCCGCCGCGGATCATCCGCGTGATGCACGGTCCATTCGAGTTCGACGCCGAACAGCCGGGGAGGACCGTGCTTGAAACAGACCATCGCGACATAACCCTCCGCCTCGGCCCGGGAGCCGATCGGAGTCGTCGCCGGAGAACCACCGGGCGAGGTCACGACTGCGAACCTAACCCCGGACCAGAGGCCGGACAACCGACGTGGGATTACCCATCGGTGACGCCTGAGGAAGATGACGAGTCATGCCCGCCATGTTCCCCGCCACCACCGACAGTTTTCCGGCCGGATCCGGACGTGGGTGGGCTGTTCCGCTCTGAGCGAAATTCAGCGGAAGCGTGGGCAGGTGGTGCAGGCGTTCACGTTCGGCAGCACGTAGAAGTAGCAGCAGGACGTGCGCAGCTTGTCCTCCAGCGACACCCCGAACGCCTCGGCCGCGCGCTCCGCGTACGGGGCCTCGTCCGGTAAGCGGATCGCGGCCCGCACCTCGTCGTCGACGGCACCGAAGCGCTGCAGCGATCCGAGCTTCACCGCGGGCTCGTAGGAGTCCAGGAACGCAGTGGTGTGAGCCCTGAGTTGCTCTGCGGCAGTAGTGATTGGAACGACCGCTTTGGACAGCAGGGCGACCTCAGTCGGGTAGTGCGCGGTCGGATGCCGCCGGAACGCCAGTGCGGCCGGCGACACCTCCGGTGAGACCCCAGTAACCGCAGCACTCACTCCGGCGACCAGTGCGGGCACCTGGACGTACCACATCAGCGTGAACATGGCCGCGACCTGCACGGGCGGATCGATCGCGTAGTCCCGCGCGTAGTCGGCCGCTGCCGCCGTACGCCACCCGTACGTCGGATCGCCGCCGGCTTGCTGCTCCGCGACCAGCTCCGCACACGACACCCACTCCGGTCCGGGGACGGAGTCCGCCGTACGCACAGTCATCCAACTGACCGACTCAGCCAGGATGTCCGCGAGACGACTCGGGCTATAACTCACCCAGCCAGCCTACGATCCGCCACGCCGACCGCCGTGATTCCGTCGGTAGGGTCAGTGGGGTGACGGCTCTCAGCAGGTGGCATGTCGGTGCGTGGACGACGCGGGGGACTCGGGTGGGTGAGGCGTTCGTGGCGGGGGTGAGGCGGACGCCGGACGAGCTGAACTTCGATGTGGTGGGGTTGTCGCGGATTCTCGGGCGGCGGCAGTCGTTGCCGGAGGAGATGCTCGTGCGTCGGTGCCAGGCCGAGTTGCGGCCGACGGATCCGCGGCTGTGCGGCGTACAGACGCTCATGGATCCGACGCTGGCGACGGAGCTCGCAGAGCTGGCCGAGCGAGCCTTCGGCTGGATCGCCGACCGGGCTCCGGCCGGCTACGAGTTCGTCCTCACCGATGCGGTCGAGCTCCAGCCCGTCCTCGATCTCGACGCCGAGGTGGTTCCGATCGAGGCCGTCGTTGAGTTGGCAGCCACTCCCCTCCCCGCTGCCCGCCTGGCCGCGGCCCACGTACGCCGCTCACCCAACGGCCCCTGGTACGCCGGCGACGCCACCTGCAACTGGTCCGGCCCCCACGACTCCCCCACGGCCGCCCGCACCGCGGTCGAGACGGCCCGAGCCGAACTCGTCGACCAACTACGCGCCGCCGGCCGCGAAGACCTGGCCGCCACCGCACCCCGCTGGCCGGCGATCCCGATCGAGCCGGCCTAGTCCGGCCCGAGCACCACTCACGCGGCACCGGCCGCCCGCGCACCCTTCACGCCGTGAGCGGCGGCTGGCTGGGCTTGTTAGGTGGAGTGGGTGAGTGGGGGCTGGGTGGGAGCGGGTTGGTCGAGCAGGTGACGTCGGAGGAACGCGAGCTCAGCGTCGACTGTTGGCTCGTGGGCTTCCAGGAACGGGGCGTAGTGGCCGCCGGGGACTTGGAGGACTTCGGCTTGCGGGGTTTCGGCGGCGGCTTTGAGGGCTGGTGCGGCCAGGGCTGATTGGTCGTGGTCGCAGACGACGAAGAGGACGGGGCAGCGGGTCCGGGCGGCGTACTTGGCCGGGCGGTAGAACGCTGCCGGGAAGACGGAGCGGGCCGCGATCGACTGCTGCCAGTCGGGGTAGCGGTTGCCGGGGTTGAGGACCTCGTTGCTCAGCTGCGCATCCGGAGTGTTGAGCAGGGCGACGGTGCCGGGCGGGCCGGCCAGAGCGACCATCTTGGGAGGACGACCGAGCAGACCGCCGACCGTGTCGAGAAGACTCCGGCCGACCATCCTGAGTGCCGTCAACGGGGTCTGGTATCGGGAGGCGTTCCGCGTCGCGGCCGGACCGTCGACGTTCGCGGACTGGGCGATCGCCGCGGTGATCCCTGGATGTTCCGCGGCCAACTGCAGGATGTACCCGCCGGACAACGAGAACGCCCAGATCGCGACCCGGTCCACGCCCGGCAGCGTCGCGGCGAAGTCGATCGCCGCCCGCCAGTCGGCCAACTGATCGGCGATCCGCGCGACCTGACGCGGCTCCCCACCACTCTCACCGAGGCGCCGGTAGTCGAACGCGAGCACGCTGAACCCAGCCGCCGCGAACCGCTCCGCAAACCGGTCCGTCCCCGGCTCCTTCGTCACCCCGAACCCCCCGGCCATCACCACACAGCCGCCGTTCGACCCCGGGTAGTACCACGCCGCACACTCAACACCGCCACTGCTGAACCCCACCTTTTCGCGCATACCAGAAGTGAACCACGTGGTTCGCAAACTGTCCACGCTTGTACGCCGGGGCCGGCCAGGCGCGGGCTCCGTGGGACGGCCCACGTGGGCTCAGCTCGGCGCGGATTCCTCGCGTTCCAGGGCTCGGGTGAGGGCGGCGAAGCCGGCGTCGATGCCGGCGGCGTCTCCGCTGGTGCGCCACTCGATCAGGAAGCCGCGGAGGGTGGCGAGGATCAGCTCGGCGACCTCGCGTTTGCGTTGCTCCGGCCAGGTCTCGGGGCAGAGGGACAGCAACGCGGGCATGTACTGCTGCGAGGCCGACCGAGCCAGGTCGGCATACCGCGCCGCGTCGTACATGGCCAGGCCGATCGCCTGGTCCAGGACCCAGGATTCTTCGCCGATCAGGGCCGGCCAGATCGAGCGGACCCGGTCCGCGAGCGACCGGTCGGGCGGTCCACCGGCCGCCGCGAGGCTGCGGGTGATGCGGCGTTCGCGGAGTTGGAGGACGGCTTGGGTGAGGAGGTCTTCGGGGCCGTCGAAGTGGTAGAGAAGCACCTTGTGCGTCGTACCGGCGGCCTTCGCGGCGCGGCGCAGGGAGAAGTCGACGAGGCCGGTGGTGCCCAGTTCGTCGGCGACGCGGTCGAGCAGTTCGCGGCGCCGCGCCTCACCCCGCGGCGACTTCGCCGACCGCCGATATCCCGCGCGCTCCTCAGTCACCCGGACAGTATGCAGTCACCTCGGCGAGTGCTGCGTGAAACCGGCGACGAAGTAGCCGACGCCGTAGGGCGCGGCGTTGTAGGTCAGGTCGCCGGTGAACGCGGTTTCCCTGAGTGCGCCCGCGAGGACCTGCCAGGGTGCACGGCCGGCGGCTTGGAGCACGGTCGCCAGGTCCGGATCGAGCGCGGCCAGGACCTCCAGATCCACGCTCTGCAAGGCTTCCGCGACCGTGGTGTCGAAGATCTCGGCCCGCGGATGCAGGTGCGCCGGTGCGTGATCACTGCGGCGCGCCGACCCGTCGCCCATCACCAGCAGCCCGATCCGTTCGTTGCCCTCGGCAATCTCCCGGCCGAGACGCACGCACTCTCCCGGTGACTCGTCCGCCGCGACCGAGACCGACGTACGGCGGAGTCCGGCGACCTTGCTCTGCTCGACCAGCCAGGCACCGACCAGCAAGGACAACGGCAGCACGCGCTCGCCGTCCCCGACCCGCACCTGCGGAGCGCCGTACGGACCGAAGTCGCCACCGGCGGAGGCGTCGTACCGCCGGCCGGTCACCGGACCGGAGCCGACGATCGCCAAGCGATCGGCCTCCGCCAGCAGGTCGATCGCGGCCAGGCACGCGGCCCGGAGCGGATCGAGTTCGGGCGCGGCACCGAAGGCGAGCTCGGGCACGATCACGGGCGGATGCGGGCAGACCGCGGCGGCGACGATCGGCACTAGCCGGCCTCCCGCCCGTGGCGCAGGAACAGGAATCCGTCGTCGGTGGTCAGTGCGTGCAGCAGCGACAACGGGCGGGCCTCACTGGACGCCAGACCATCGGTGATCCGCCGCGCACCCGGCCCGGCCAGCAGCGGCGACACGGTCAGGCAGAGCTCGTCGACGAGATCCGCGGCGGTGAGCGAGCCGAGCAGATGCGGACCGCCCTCACACAGCACCTGCGTCAGCCCGCGCTCGGTCAAGGCCTCAAGAGCCTGGGGCAGATCTACCTTGTCGTCACCACAGACGAGCACATCCGCGACGTCGCCGAGCGCCTCCCGCTGATCGGCCGGTGACGCCGCACAGGTGATCACGATCGCCCGCGTCGGCGCCTCGGTGAAGACCGGACTGGTGGCGGCCAGTTCGAGCCGCGCGGACACCACGGCGAGAGTCGGGTCGCCCGGCAGACCGTGCTCGACCCGCCATGTACGCCGTTTGGCACCGAGCCGGAGCCCGCCGTACCCCTCCGCGCGCAGCGTGCCGGCACCGACGAGCACGACGTCGGCCAGCATCCGCAACCGGCCGAGCATGCTCTGATCGTCCTTGCTGGACAGGCCTCCGGACAGTCCCTCCAACGTCACCGCACCGTCGAGGCTGGTGACGAAGTTGACCCGGACCCGCGGCACCGAACGGTCCGCCACCGTATAGGCGGCGATCAGTTCGTCCTCGGTCATCTCGGCCCAGCCGGCCGCGTTCCGGATCACACCAAGCTCCTTCGGGTGTACGCCGGCGTCGCCGACTTCCGCAGTACGGCGATCAGGTCGAGAGCCTGCCGGGTTCCGGCGATGTCGTGGACCCGGAACACCCGGGCACCGAGCCAGGCCGCGACGCTGACCGCGGCCAGCGTCGCCGGACCACGACGGCCGGACGGCAGGTCCAGCGTCTCGCCGAGGAAGTCCTTGTTGGACATCGCCACCAGCACCGGCCAGCCGGTGGCCGCGAGCTCGTCGACCCGGCGGGTCACCTCGAGCGAGTGCAGCGTGTTCTTGCCGAAGTCATGGGTCGGGTCGATGACGATCCCGTCCGGTCGGACGCCGGCCGCAATGGCCCGCTCGGCCAAGGCGGTGGTCGTCCGGATCACGTCCGCCACGACGTCGTCGTACGCCATCCGGTGCGGATCGGTCCTGGGCTTGAGGCCGCCGACGTGGCTGCAGACCAGCCCGGCACTGCTGGCCGCGGCCGCCGCCGCGAGCTCCGGGTCATGGCCGGACCAGGTGTCGTTGATGAGGTTGGCACCGGCCTCGCCGACCCGGAGAGCGACTCCGCTACGGAACGTGTCGACGCTGATCAGGAGCTCCGGGTGCCGCGCCCGCACGGTGGCGACGAAGTCGACGGTGCGGCGGAGTTCCTCGGTTTCGTCGACGGGTTCGCCGTACCCGGCCTTGACGCCGCCGATGTCGACGATGTCCGCGCCGTCGGCGACCGCCTGATCGATCGCGGCCAGTGCGGCCTCGGTCGCGTACGTCGCGCCGCCGTCGAAGAACGAGTCCGGGGTGCGGTTCACGATCGCCATCACCGCGAACTCGTCCGGCCCGAACGACCGCCGTCCGAGCCGCAGCACACCACCAGTTTCCGGATCCACGCACCGACTCTAACCAGGCGTGGGGCGGAGCCCGGCAACGCCTACCAGTGTCGCTCGCGGCACATATCCTATAGGATTCCTCCGACAGTCCGCCCACAGCTGCAGATCGGGTCCTGATGCCACGATTCACCGAGTTAGAGACGTACGACGTCCGCTTCCCCACGTCGCTGGACCTGGACGGCTCCGACGCGATGAACACCGACCCGGACTACTCCGCGGCGTACCTGATCCTGCGCACCGACGCGGACGACGGGCTGGAGGGGCACGGATTCGCGTTCACGATCGGCCGTGGCAACGACGTGCAGACCGGGGCGATCGAGGCGCTCCGCGACCACGTGATCGGACTCGACCTGGACGCGACGCTGAACGACCTCGGTGGGTTCTGGAAGTCGCTCGTGCACGACTCGCAGCTGCGCTGGCTCGGCCCGGAGAAGGGCGTCATGCACATGGCGATCGGCGCGGTCGTCAACGCGGTGTGGGACCTGGCCGCCAAGCGGGCCGGCGTACCGCTGTGGAAGCTGCTGTCGGACCTGACGCCCGAGCAGATCGTCGACCTGGTCGACTTCCGCTACCTGACCGACGCGCTGACGCCGGAGGAGGCGCTGGAGATCCTGCGCGCCGCGAAGCCCGGGCGGGCCGAGCGGGAGGCGCTGCTGCGGGAGCGCGGTTACCCGGCGTACACGACGACGCCCGGCTGGCTCGGGTACGACGACGCCAAGCTGGTCCGGCTGTGTCACGAGGCGGTCGCGGAGGGCTTCACCCAGATCAAGCTCAAGGTCGGCGCGAACCTGGACGACGACATCCGCCGGATGCGGCTGGCCCGCGAGGCGGTCGGCCCGGACATCCGGATCGCGATCGACGCCAACCAGCGCTGGGATGTCGCCGAGGCGATCCGGTGGGTCGAGGCCCTGGCGCCGTACGACGTCTGGTGGGTCGAGGAACCGACCAGCCCGGACGACATCCTCGGGCACGCGGCGATCGCGCGGGCCATCGCGCCGATCCGGGTCGCGACCGGTGAGCACGTGCAGAACCGGGTCGTGTTCAAGCAGATGCTGCAGGCCGGGTCGCTGTCGGTCGTGCAACTCGACTCGGCCCGGGTCGCCGGGGTGAACGAGAACATCGCGATCCTGCTGCTGGCCGCGAAGTTCGGCGTACCGGTGTGTCCGCACGCCGGCGGGGTCGGGCTGTGCGAGCTGGTCCAGCACCTGTCGATGTTCGACTACGTAGCGGTGAGCGGGTCGGCCGACGACCGGGTGATCGAGTACGTCGACCACCTGCACGAACACTTCCTGGACCCGGTGGTGATCCGGGACGGGCACTACGTGGCGCCGGTGAAGCCCGGGTTCGGTGCTGAGATGGATGTCGAGACGCTGACCGACTTCCGGTACCCGAGTGGCAAGATCTGGACAGACCTGACAGAGGAGCACAAGTGACCGATTTCGCCGGCCTCCGCGCAGTAGTCACCGGAGGTGCCTCGGGCATCGGACTCGCGGCCGCGCAGCTACTGGCGTCCCGCGGCGCCCAGGTGGTCGTGTTCGACCTCAAGCCCGAGGTCGCCGAGCCCTTGACCGGGATCGCCGCGGACGTCACCGACGACGGCTCGATCCGGGACGCGGTCGCCGCGGCCGCGCTCAAGCTCGGCGGGATCGACATCGTGGTGAACAACGCCGGCATCGGCGCGCAGGGCACGATCGCCGCGAACGACGACGACGAGTGGCACCGCGTCCTCGACGTCAACGTGGTCGGGATCGCCCGGGTGACCCGGGCCGCCCTGCCGTACCTGCGCAAGTCCCCGGCCGCCGCGATCGTCAACACCTGCTCGATCGCCGCCACCGCGGGGCTGCCGAACCGGGCGTTGTACTCGGCGAGCAAAGGCGCCGTCCTCGCGCTGACGATGGCGATGGCCGCGGACCACGTGCGGGAAGGGATCCGGGTGAACTGCGTGAACCCCGGTACGGCGGACACGCCGTGGGTCGGCCGGCTGCTCGACGTGGCCCAGGATCCTGCCGCCGAACGCGCGGCACTGGAGGCGCGTCAGCCGATGGGCCGGTTGGTCTCGGCCGACGAGGTCGCGCACGCGATCGCGTATCTGGCCAGTCCGCTGTCGGGTTCGACGACCGGTACGGCGATCGCCGTCGACGGCGGGATGCAGAACCTGCGGCTTCCGGCGGCACGCTCATGAAGATCTTTCCGGACGGTCAGCGGGTCGGGCTCGGCGGTGCGCCGCTCGGCAACCTACTCGGTGAGGTGAGCGAGGCCGACGCGGTCGCCACCGTGAACGCGGCCTGGGACGAGGGCTGGCGGTACTTCGACACCGCGCCGCACTACGGGCTCGGGCTGGCCGAGGAGCGGCTCGGGGCCGGGCTGCGGGACAAGCCGCGGGACGAGTTCGTGCTGTCGAGCAAGGTCGGCCGGATCATCTACACGGCCGATTCGGAAGCCGTTGATGACGAGGGGTTCGCCATCAACACGACCCGTCGGCGGCGGTGGGACTTCTCGCGGGACGGCGTACTGCGGAGCATCGAGGACTCGCTGCGGCGGATCGGCACCGACCGGCTGGACGTGGTCTTCGTGCACGACCCGGACGATCATTACGAGGAGGCCGTCGCGACGGCGTTCCCGACGCTGATCGAGCTGCGCGACCAGGGGGTGATCGGCGCGATCGGGTCCGGGATGAACCAGACCGCGATGCTGACTCGTTTCGTCACCGAGATCGACATCGACGCGATCATGCTGGCCGGCCGGTACTCCCTGATCGACCCCGACGGGCTCGACGACGTCCTTCCCGCGTGCCTCGAGAACGACGTCCAGGTGGTTGCCGTGGGCATCTTCAACTCCGGCCTGCTGTCCCGGCCGCGCCCGACGCGGGGCGCCACGTTCAACTACGAACCGGCCGCGGAAGCCCTGCTGGACAAGGCGAATCGCATCGCCGACGTGTGCGAGTCGCACGGCGTCACCCTCCCGGCCGCCGCCCTCGCCTTCCCGCTCTTCCACCCCGCCGTCGCCGGCATCGCCGTAGGCTGCCGCACCCCCGACGAGGTCCACACCAACGCGGCCCTCGCCCGCACCGAGGTCCCCAAAGCCCTCTGGCCAGACCTGAAGTCAGCCGGCCTCCTCCGCGAGGACGCCCCAACCCCCTAGAGCCCCGGCACAACTAGGTTCTGGAGGTTCGGGAGGCTAAGTGGAGGGCTAGGCGTTCGTCGGGGTTGGCGAGGTCTACGCCCAGGAGGTGCTGGATCTTGGCGATGCGGGCGGCCGCCGTGTTGCGGTGGATGCCCAGGACGGCGGCTGTTTCGGCGAGCGAGGACTCCGTGTCGAGGTAGACGGCGAGGGTCGTCACGAGGTCGCCGGGTTGGTCTTCGATGGGGGCGAGCAGAGCACGGGCGGCCGGCTGGAAGGTGTCGGTGCGGGTCCAGGCCAGGAGGAGTTGCGCCAGGCCGAGCCGGTCCACATGCAGGAAGCGACCGGTTTCGGCTCGGCCCCGGGCCAGACCGGCCGCGTCACCCGCCTCGGCCAGCGAGCTCGCGATCCCGCTCGGACCCGGTGCGACCCGGCCGACCCCGACGTACGCGTCGACCGTCTTCACCAACCGCCGTTGGACGCGTCGGATGGCCGCGGCCTGTTGCTGGACCTGCGTCGCCGTGGGCTCGCGGGCGGCGGTGATCCACGCCGACCACCCGTCCCCCTGCTCGACCACGACCGCCTGCAGACCTTCGGCATCGAAGGCCTCCACCACATCGGCCCGTCGCCCCGCGACATCCACCGGCCCGTCTGCCCCGATCCGGATCCCCGTGTGCCACCCGTCCAGCTGCCACCCGAGGTCCACCGCCCGCCGGCGGGTAGCCTCCGACGGCTCACCGTGGAGCAGCTCACCGAGCAACGACGTACGCTGCCGGGCATCCCGCTC
The DNA here is from genome assembly GCF_055586945.1 of Kribbella sp. NPDC048837. Lineage (NCBI taxonomy): Bacteria > Bacillati > Actinomycetota > Actinomycetes > Propionibacteriales > Kribbellaceae > Kribbella > Kribbella sp. NPDC048837. The sequence goes on along the minus strand of NZ_JBVJHF010000005.1, from coordinate 536,554 downwards.
CAACTCCAGCCGCCGCAGTGCCAGCCGCTCCCCCACCGCCGGCGCCACGACCGTCAACACAGCCGGTACGGCGGCAACCTCAGCCGGCACCACGGCCGGCAACCGCGCCACCAGCCAGCACACCGGCCCGGCACCGAGCACCGACACCGCGATCAGCACCGCACCACTCGGCAGGTCCACCCGGTACGGCGCAGCCCAACCCACCGGAACTACCGGCAGCTCAGCCACCAGGGCAGCCCGCTCCTCGGCCCCCAACGCCTCCCCCGCCAGCGTGCCCCCGTCGGACCCCGCCAACGTCACCGGCCGATCCAGTACGGCGGACGCCGTACGCAGCACCGACGCCAGATCCGCGTCCGCACGCCGCAGTGCGGTGACAGCCCGCAGGACAAGGTCCGCCCGGACCACGCCAGGCTCGGCCGTCACCTTGTTCAGGTGCTCGTGAGCCGCGAGTGGATCGGTACTGCCCAGCACCGGCAACCGCAGCCGCTCGGCCAGCAACTGAGCTCCCCGCCCCAACGGCTCCACACCGGCCAGCAACACGGCCGCCGCACCTGCGGCCGAGGCCCGGCTGATCAGTGCGTCGATCCGCCAGTCGGTGTGGTCGGTTGCCAGCACCACAACCAGCAACTCCCCCGCCATCGGCGCAGGGTGCCCGGCAACGTCCATGAGCACGCGGGAGCCAGTCAGGGCGGGGCCTGGTTCCTGAGCTCCACCCAGTACGACGACATCGCGCCAACCGGGTGACGTCAGCATCGCGGTCAGCGAAGGCGCAATCACGAGGCCTCCAGGAGATGTGGCTCGCACGTGAGGCCGAAGGCACGTGGACCGACGTACTGGATCCGATCGTCGCGCCGCCACCACTCCGGTCCGGGTAGCGCAAGTACGAGGACCTCGTCGCCGGTGCGGATCACCTCGACCGCGATGGGCTGCAAGGTCCTGCGATCCAGCACGCACACGAGGTCCGGCGTACTGACGACCGGCTCTCCGTCGACCATGGCGAGCAGGTACTCGTTCTCGGTCTCGATCCGCAACACCGCCCGGCTCGCTGAGTCGACCACACAGACACTGCCCCGGCCGAAGGCTGCACCGCCGTCAGCGATCGCGTGCCGCGCGACCTCCTCGACCCGACCGCCTCCCAGGAGCCGTCCACCCAGCGCAGCCGCCACCGTCTTCGGCGCAGCCCCGAGCTCCAGGCCGGCATGCGCGCGTCCGAGCGCCAGAGCCCGAGTCAGACTGCCACTGACCGCATCCGAGGTGGCAGCGTCGACCGGAGTCGGCGCTAGCGCCAAGATGGCCCAGCCACCTGTGTGGGCGACGAAGCTCCGGACAGCGCGCTCCAGACCGGTCGCGTCCACGTGATCCACCACGATCACCTGCCCGCTCGGTTCACTGAGCGCGCAAGGCGTCAGCGACCGCCCGGCCGCCGCCCAGGAGAACTGATCGAGCCGTGGCATCGCCCGGCCCATCAGATCGGCGTCGACGAACGGCAGTCCGAGGTCCAGCGCGGCGATGAGCGGACTGAGCCCGTTGAGCCCACCCGCCTCGAGGGACATCAGCCCGGTGACCGCCTGGCCGGTCCACCGGCTGACCGCCCGTACGGCGGCGTCGAACTCACCGCCGCTGGGCAGTTTCTCCGCCAGCACACTCGTCGCACCCACCACGCCGATCGGGCTCAGGTACGCACCCGGCACGTCCGAAGCGTCCCGCAGTACCAACTCGCCCGCGCCCAGCCGGCGGCGCAGCATCCGCCCGAACGCGCCGGTGTCGCCGCCACCACCGGACCCCAGCAGCGTGACGCCGACGACCAGCGCCCCGAGGTCCTGCTCCCGGATGACCGTCGTCATGGCCCGATCCTGACAGGTCGAGACCCGTTCAGCGGGTGATCGCGGGACTTTCGGTCCGTCGTTCGACCGGGCTGAAGTCGACGTCGAGGCCGAAGCAGGCGGGACCGAAGACCGCCAGGGCCTCGGGGGTGCGCATCAGGTCGGGGGTGGAGATGCCGACCACGGTGACCCGCTGGCCGTAGCGGAGGCCCTCGGTGGTGATCGGTTCCGCGGTGTCCGCCTCGAGTACGCAGATCAGGTCGGGCACCGTGCACACCACGTCGCCGTCGACCACCGCGACCAGGTTCTCGTTCTGGAAGCGCAGTTCCAGCTCCGAGGTCCCGTCGTACGCCGTGAACCGGGCCCGGCCGCGCGCGAAACCCTCGACGGTACGGCGTTCCACGTCGACGACCTTGCCGCGGAAGAGCACGCGCAGGTGGTTGTACAACGTCGGCGCGAGCGCGGCCCGGATCGCCTCGATCGGGTCCTCGTGCGCCGACCGCGCCTCGCGGACCGCCCGCCCGAGCGACAGACCCAGGGACAGCGTGCGCGGTACGGCGGTGCGCTTCACCTCGGCGCCCGTCATCGAGTACTCCGCGATGTGCGCGACGCCGCCGAGCCGGATCGTGATCCCGCGCGCCAGCCACTCCATCTGCCGGTTGTCGGCGCCCGTGTCGATGACCACGGTCTCGTCGTGCTCCCCCGCGATCGCCATCGGCGACCCGGGCACGCCGTACACCGAGAAGGTCTCCATCTGCAGCTCGGGGAACGCGCGGCCCATGCCGTCGGCGTCGACCACCGGCAGGCCGGTCCGGGCGGCGACGAGCAGCGGGATCATCGAGTTGATGCCGCCGCACTCGATCGGCATGGTCGCGTCCGCGGTCCGGCCGAGGTGGCGCTCGAGGGCACGCAACGCCCCGACCGGCTCGCTGCCCCGCGGGATCTTCTCCACGATGACCGTCGGCGCACCCATCTGGGCGGTCGGGATGACGAACGCGTCGTCGTCCAGCTCGTCCGGGTCCAGCACCGTCACCGGGCCGTACTCGCGGATCGCCTGCTCGACCAGCAACCGCCCGATCAGCGGATCACCGCCGCCACCCGTCCCGAGGATCGCGGCGCCCCGCGCGAGATCCCTCAGGTGCTCGATCCCGAGTTCCCAGCTCATACCCGTCCTCGCTTCGCTCCGGGCGCGCATGAGGCACGGATCGCGCTGTGCTTTTTGATGCCCTCGCTTCGCTCGGTCATACGGTCTCCAGGGCGCGGATCGGGTCGAGGTCGTAGCCGAAGTACCGCGGGCCGACCAGGGCGATGCCTTCCGGTGAATGCCAGCGTTCGTCGGCGGGCGCGGCCAGCACGCTGACGCGGTGGCCGTAGCGCAACGCCTCGGTGGTGATGGGCTCACCGGACTCGGTGTCCAGAACGATGATCAGATCCGGGGTCGTCGCGACCGCGGCTCCGTCCAGTTCGGCGACCAGGTGCTCGTTCTGGAACCGCAGCACCAGCAGCCGCCCGTGTGAGGCGTCCAGCCCGTCGATCGCGGCGTCCCCGCGAGCGAAGCCGGTCGTCGTACGGCGTTGCACGTCGACGACCTTGCCGACGTGCAGCAGCCGTCCGCCGAGCCGATCCACCACGGCCGCGACCGGATCGGCGTGTGCCTGCCGGGCGAGCTCGATCGCCTGACCGATGGCGAGGCACTGGCTGAGTGTGCCGGGGACGAACGACGCCCGGACCTCGGCGCCGGTCATCGCGTAGAGCGAGACGATCGCCGAGCAGCCCATGTCGACCGTCGCCGATCGCGCCAGCCGTTCGGCCCACGGGTTGTCGATGGTGTCGAAGACGCCGCGGTTGCCCTTCTCGTCGACGATCGACATCGGGGTCGCGTCGATGCCGGCCAGCGTCGGCAGCACCATCTGCAGTTCGGGGAACGCGCGGCCCATGCCGTCGCCGTCCACCAACGGCAGGCCGAGCTGCGCGGCCGCGATCACCGGGACCGTCGAGTTGACGCCGCCGGCCTCGATACAGGCGATGTGCGTCGGGGTCTTGCCGACGTACCTGGCCAGCGTCTGGACCGCGACCGAGATCTGGTCCGCCGACGGCAGCTTCTCCACCATCACGGTCGGCGCGCCCATCATGGCCACCGGAAGCACACACGCGTCGTCGGGAAGGTCGCCGACGGCAACGATCTCCACCGGCCCGTGCTCCCGCAACGCCTGCTGCGCGAGCAGCCGCCCGATATGCGGATCCCCGCCCCCACCGGTCCCGAGTACGGCGGCACCCCGCGCCAGCGCCGGCAGATCGCCGGCGGACAGCGTGCTCATGACTGCCCCAGCCTCAGGTCGCCGACCGCCTTGCAGCGGATCCGGGTCGCGTTGCCGGGCAGGTACGGGATCGGGACCTCGTCGAAGTCGACGATCCGGACCTGCGCCGGATCGGCGCCCGCCGCAACAGCCCGGTCGACCGCCTCCTGGCGCGCTTCGTCCACCACCGCGTCCCGGCGACCGGGATCGATCGCGTAGACCCGGTCGACCTCGCCGCCGACCTGGGCGATGGCCGCGCCGATCGCGTTCGCCACCGCGAAGTGATCCGGCCGGTGCACCGCGAGGCTCCCCGGCAGATCGTCCGGCAGCAGGATCGACCCACCGCCGACGGCCACCACCGGCAGCGGATCGGGTGAGGTCCGCATCCGCTCGACCGCGTCCGCGATGTCGGCCGCCACTCGCGCCAGCGCCGCCTCCACCATGGTCGGGTCGAGATCGGCGACCGCGGCCACGTCACCCACCTCGGCGCGGCCGGCCGCCACCGCGATATCCGTCGCGGTGAGCGTCGTACCACCGAAGACCAGTGCCTGCTCGGTCAGCCGGTAGCCGACCGACTGCGGGCCCACCGTCACCAGGTCGTTGCCCTCAGCCACCAAACTGCCACCGCCGATGCCGATGCTCAGCACGTCGGGCATCCGGAAGTTGGTCCGGACCCCGGCCACGTCCACCTCGGTGGTCGCCTCCCGCGGGAAGCCGTGCGTGAGTACGCCGACATCGCTCGTCGTACCGCCGACGTCGACCACCGCACAGGTGTCCAGGCCGGACAGCAGGGCCGCGCCGCGCATCGAGTTGGTCGGGCCGGACGCGAACGTGGCGACCGGGTAGCGGCGGGCGAAGTCGACGTCCATCAGGGTGCCGTCGTTCTGGCTGAGGTACAGCGGTGCGGCGATGCCGTGCCCGGCGACCGCGCCGGCCAGGCCGTCGACGATGCTCGCGGCCAGTTCGCGCAGGGCCGCGTTGATGATGGTCGCGTTCTCCCGTTCGAGCAGGCCGATCCGGCCGATCTCGTGCGACAACGAGATCGCCACGTCGTCGCCCAGCTCGGACCGCAGGATCTCGGCCGCCCGCAGCTCGAACTCGTTGCTCACCGGCGAGAACACCGAGGAGATCGCCACCGACCGGACGCCGTGCGCGACCATGTCGGCGGCGTGCCGGCGCAGCTCGTCCTCGTCCAGCTCGGCGATGTGCCGTCCGTCGAACTCGTGCCCGCCGTGGGCCAGGTAGCTCCGCCCGCTGATCGCCTCGACGAGCCGCTCCGGCCAGTCCACCAGCGGCGGCAGCGACGCCGTCGCGGGCAGCCCGAGCCGCAGGGCCGCGGTCGGGGCGAGGCGGCGGGCCTCGACCAGGGCGTTGATGAAGTGCGTGGTGCCGATCATCACCGCCTGGATCTGGCCCGGGTCGAAGGACCGCTCGGCCTGCAACCGATCGAGGGTGTCGATGATGCCCGCGGTGACGTCCGCACTGGTGGCCGACTTGTTGGCGGCCAGCACAGCGGTGCCGTCCAGCAGCACGGCGTCGGTGTTGGTACCACCGACATCGATGCCGATACGCATTCAGATCCTCCCGGGTTGAGCAACGGCAGTCACGCCGGTCGGCGCACTCTCCATGGTGCGACTCGTCCCGACGCCGCGGATCAGGCCGAGCCGGCCGGCCACGACGTACGCCGCGAAGCCGACGACGAGCGAGTTGATACTGGGCAGACCCCAGGCGACGTACTTGCCGATCAGGGCGGCGCCGATCCAGATCACGATCGTGGCCGGCACCCAGGTCGGCGCGGTCGCGGGCAACGTGCCCTCGGCCCGGGTCGCGTCCAGCTCGGGACGCCAGCGCTTCACCACGAAGTACTCCGCCACCATGATCCCGGCGATCGGCGGGAACGCCACGCCGAGCACGATCAGGAAGTCGGTGAACTTGTCCAGGATCCCGCCGGCCGCGAGCACACTGCCGGCGATGCCGACCACGAGCGTGACCACGGCCCGGTTGACGTGCCGGCCGAAGACGGTGCCGATGAAGTTCACCACGCCGAGGCCAGAGCTGTAGAGGTTCCAGTCGTTGATCTTCAACGTGCCCAGGATGATCACCAGCGTGCCGACCCAGCCGACCGACGAGGTGACGATGGTGATCACGTTCGCCGAGCCGACGGCGTGGGCGAGCAGGACGCCGCACAGTCCGATCACGTACTCGCCGAGGGTGATCCCGAGCACGGTCTGCTTGACCACGTCCCCGACCGTCCGGTTGAAGCGGGTCATGTCCGGGGTGATCACCGCACCGACGATGAATCCGCCGGCGACCAGCGTCGTACCCTCCAGCAGGCTCAGGTGCGGACCGGGCGGTGCTGCGTTGACCAGCGCGCTGACACTGTGGTCGGACAGTTCACTGATGATCGACCAGCCGACCAGGATCAGGAACGCCGGCACCGTCACATAGGCGACCCAGGCCATCGAGTGGAACCCGCGGAGCACGACCAGCGTGACGGCGAGACCGAAGACGAGCGACCAGCCCCACGTCGGGAGTACGCCGACCAGCTGGCTCAGACCGGCCGCGGACACCGCGGACTGGATCCCGAACCACCCGATCAGGCTGATCCCGATCGCCAGCCCGATCAGCGACGACCCGGCCTGGCCGAACCCGGTCCAGCGAGCGATCACCGACGTCTGCAGGCCTTCCCGCGCACCGATGATGCCGATCAGGATCGCCACCAGCTCGAGGACCACCGCGCCGAGCGTGAGCGCCCAGAACGCCGACCAGAAGCTCATGCCGAACCCGAGCGTCGCCCCGAGCAGGAACTGGCTGAGCGCCGAGATCTGCCCGAAGCGTTGCGTCGCGACAGACCACCAGGAATAACGGGCGCTCTCGGGAACCCGAGCGAGCGCGTAGTCGTCCGTACCAACAGATGAACCGGCCATCGGAGCCTCCAGTCCTGGGGATTCCACCGAACGTACGGCGCTCGCCCGGCCGGATCACCGTCCATCGTGCACACCCCGGGCGCCCCGACTGTGCAATCAGCCCATTTCGGCCGCCGGCTGCCACTCGACCCGCAGGCCGTCCCGTCGGCCGATCTGCTCGATCCGGCTCGCCACGTGCGCGCTCGTCTCCCGCAAGTGGTCCGCGTCCGCCGCCTCGACCCGGAGCACCAGCGCATCCTCGAGCGCACGGATCGACCAGGTCGCCTCACCGAGGTCGATGACCAGCTCACCAGGAGAACTGGACAGCACCTTCATCCCGCCCGGCTGATGCCCGAAGTGGCTGCTGAGCTGCTCGACGTACCGCGCCGCGCGATCGGTCCCGACGCGCGCCTCCACCATCGCCATCCGAAAACTCCTTTTTCGATACATAGTGTCTCGAACAACGACGATCTGTCCAGGTACTCTGATCCCGTGCCGAAGTTGTGGGACGACACCATCGCGTCGCATCGCCAGGCGGTCCGGGCGGCGGTGCTCGACGCGGCCGCCGCGCTGGTGGCCGAGCGCGGGCTGACCGGCGTCACGATGTCGGAGGTCGCGAAGCGGACCGGGCTCGGTCGGGCGACGCTCTACAAGTACTTCCCGGACGTCGACTCGATCCTGGTCGCGTGGCACGAGCGCCAGGTCGGCGATCATCTCCAGCAACTCGCGGACACGTGGGAGCGGACCGGCAGTCTCGAAGCGGTCCTGGAGGCCTACGCCTTCATCTGCCACGATCATCCGACCGCGGAGCCGGCCGCGTCCCTGCATAGGTCCGAGCACGTCACCCTGGCCCGCGCACACCTGATCGACTTCCTCGCGGACCTCCTGACCGACGTCCGCGACGACATCCCCCCGAAGGAGCTGGCGGCGTACTGCGTCCACGCCCTGACCGCGGCCGGCGCCGTACCGTCGAAAGCGGCGGTACGGCGCTTGGTCACGGTCACGCTGGCCGGATTACAGCCGAGCGGGTGACAGGTCGAGCCGTCGGAGCAGTTGCGCGTTGAGGGCGACCACGATCGTCGAGATCGACATCAGGACGGCGCCGACCGCCGGGGACACGACAACTCCGGCGAAGGCGAGGACGCCCGCGGCCAGGGGGACCGTGATGACGTTGTAGCCGGTGGCCCAGCCCAGGTTCTGCCACATCTTGCGGTAGCTGGCGCGCGAGAGAGCGATCACCGAGAGGACAGCTCGCGGGTCGTCGGCGGCCAGGACGACGCCGGCGGATTCGATCGCGACGTCGGTCCCCGCGCCGATGGCGATACCGACCTCGGCGCGAGCCAGGGCGGGTGCGTCGTTGACGCCGTCGCCGACCATGGCGACCTTCAGCCCGCGGGCCTGGAGTTCGGCGACCTTCGCGTCCTTGTCCTGCGGCAGGACCTCGGCGAAGACCTCGTCGATCCCCAGCTCCTGCGCGACCGCGTCCGCGACCTGGTGCGCGTCACCGGTGATCATCGCGACCTTCACACCCCGCCGGTGCAGCGAATCGACCGCCTGCTTGGACTCCTCACGGACCGCGTCCTCCAACGCGATCGCCCCGGCCACCTGTCCATCCCGGACCACATGCAGCACCGCGGCCCCACGGGCCTTCCAGGCTTCGACCTCCGCTTCCAGCTCCGCCGGCTCGAGTACGCCGTACTCCCGCAGCAGCGCCGGCCCGCCGACGGCAACCGGTGAACCGTCCACGACCGCCTGGACGCCGCGCCCGGTGAGCGACCGGAACTCCGAGGCCACCACACCACGCCCGCGACCGGCCGGCACGCGATCGGCATGCGCCCGGACGATCGCCTTGGCCAGCGGGTGCTCGCTGTCGGCCTCGACCGCGGCGGCCAGCTCCAGCAGCTCCTCGTCGGAGATCGATCCGACCGTGGCGACTCCGGTGACCGCCGGCTCGCCCTTGGTCAGGGTGCCGGTCTTGTCGAACAGCACCACGTCGATCGTGCGCATCCGCTCCAGCGCCAGCCGGTCCTTCACCAGGACGCCGGCCTTCGCGGCGCGTTCGGTCGAGATCGCGATCACCAGCGGGATGGCCAGTCCGAGCGCATGCGGGCAGGCGATCACCAGCACGGTCACGGTCCGCGTCACGGCCTCGTCGACCTCGCCCAGCAGCGCCCACACCACGAACGTGATCAGCCCGGCGACCGACGCGAAGTAGAAGAGGAACGCCGCCGCCCGGTCGGCCAGCGCCTGCGCGCGGGACGAGGACGCCTGCGCCTCGGCCACCAGCCGCTGGATCCCGGCCAGCGCGGTGTCGTCGCCGACAGCGGTGACCTCGACCCGCAGAGCGTTGTCGGTGGCAACGGTCCCGGCGACCACCGGGTCCCCGACGGCCCGCGCCACCGGTCGCGACTCACCGGTGATCATCGACTCGTCGACCTCGGCCGCCCCTTCGACCACGGTCCCGTCCGCGGGCACGCGCCCACCCGAACGAACCAGTACGACGTCACCCGCCTGCAACTCGTGCAGCGACACCTCGACCACGCCGTCGTCGGTCACCTTCTCGGCCGAGTCGGGGAGCAACGCGGCCAGCGCGTCGAGTGCACCCGACGCGGCGCCGAGCGCACGCATCTCCAGCCAGTGCCCGAGCAGCATGATCACGATCAGCAGCGCGAGCTCCCACCAGAAGTCCAGGTCGAACCCGCCGATGCCGAGCGTCGTCACCCAGGACGCCACGAATGCGACGGTGATCGCCATCGAGATCAGCAGCATCATCCCGGGCCGGCGAGACCTGAGCTCGGCCCAGCCGCCGGTCAGGAACGGGCGTCCGCCGTACGCGAAGATCACCGTGCCGAGCACGGGCGCGATCAGGCCGGAACCGGGGAACTCCGGCGGCGTGTAGCCGAGCAGGTCGGCGAACATCTCACTGAAGAAGACCACCGGCACCGCCAGCGCCAGGCTGACCCAGAACCGGTCCTTGAACTGCGCCGCGTGATCCGCGTGCCCGTGCTCGTGTCCACCGTGCGCATGTCCACTGTGCTCATGCCCACTGTGCTCGTGTCCACCGTGCTCGTGCTCATGCTCGTTCATGGTTCTCAACATACCCCCTAGGGGTATCAAAAGCCAAGCACGAGAAAGCCCCGCCATCCCAACCGGGATGACGGGGCCTGGGCACCACGGACTACAGCGGCTCGATCTCCGTCAGCGTCTCCGGGGTCAGCTCGACCCAGCGGGTGATGCCGATCTCGCGCAGGAACGGCACGTCGTGGCTGGCGATCAGCAGCGCACCGCTGTACGACGACAGGGCATCCTTCAGTTGCGCCACGCTGGCCAGGTCGAGGTTGTTGGTCGGCTCGTCCAGCATCAGCAACTGCGGTGGCGGCTCGGCCAGGAGCAGCGCGGCGAGCGTGGCCCGGAACCGTTCCCCGCCGGAGAGCGTGCTGACCAGCTGATCGGCCGCCCGCCCGCGGAACAGGAAGCGGGCCAGCCGCGACCGCCGCTCCTGGTTCTCCGTGCTCGGTGCCAGCAGCGCCAGGTTGTCCACGATCGACAGGTCGTCGCGGAGCAGATCGAGCCGCTGCGGTAGATACCGGAACGGCACCACCGGCAGCGAACCATCCGTGATCGACTGCAGCAGCGTCGTCTTGCCCGCGCCGTTCGGCCCGGTCAACGCGATCCGCTCCGGCCCCCGGATCTCCAGGTCGACGTGCGCCCCGGTCCGCAGGACGTGGTCCTCCAACCGCAGCACGATCCGGCCCGCGGGCACGGCAGTCTTCGGCAGATCGACCCGGATCGTGTCGTCGTCGTGGACCATCGCCTCCGCATCGGCCAGTGCCTCCTGCGCCGACTCGAGCCGCTCGCTCTGCATGCCGAGATGCTTGCCCGCCGACACCTGCGCGGACCGTTTCAGCCCGCCCGCGATGATCTTCGGGATGCCGCCCTGCTCGAACGCCCGCTGCCCACGGGCCCGGCGCTGGTCCATCTTCATCCGCGCCTCGACCAGGTCGCGCTTCTGCTTGCGGACGTCCGCCTCGGCCGCGCGCATCATCCGCTCGGCGGCCTCCTGCTCCACGGCGACGGCCTCCTCGTAGGCGGTCAGGTTGCCGCCGTACCAGGTGACGTCGCCCTTGCGCAGATCGCCGATCTGGTCGACCCGGTCCAGCAACTCCCGGTCGTGGCTGACGATCAGCAACGCACCACGGAACTGGTCGACGGCGTCGTACAGGTGCCGCCGCGCCCGCAGGTCGAGGTTGTTGGTCGGCTCGTCGAGCAGCAGGACGTCGGGACGCCGCAGCAACTCGGCGGCCAGGCCGAGCAGGATCGTCTCGCCGCCGGACAGCTCGCCGACGTTGCGGTCGAGGCCGATCGCGCCGAGCCCGAGCTTGCCGAGCAGGGCCTCGGCGCGTTCGTCGACGTCCCACTCGTCGCCGACGATCGCGAAGTTCTCCTCCGAGGCGTCACCGGACTCGATCGCGACGATCGCCCGGCGGACGGCCTCGATGCCGAGCGCCTGGTCGACCCGCAGCGACGTGTCGAGGGTCAGGTCCTGCGGCAGGTACCCGAGCTCGCCGGACACCCGGATCGCCCCACGCTGCGGGGTGAGCCGGCCGGCGATCAGCCGCAGCAGCGTCGACTTGCCGGTGCCGTTGCGGCCGACGAGGCCGGACCGCACCGGGCCGGCGACGAAGGTGAGCCCGTCGAACAGCACGTCGCCGTCCGGCCAGGCGAAGTAGAGGTCCGTACAGGACAGGGAAAAGCTCATAGGCGTGCACTCCAGATGAGGTCTCGGACGAGACCGCACACCGCGACGGGTGGCGATCGATCGGCTGCGGAGAAGACCTCGGAGTTACAACGCGGACCCCTGACGTCGGGAATGGGACGTCACCCAGGGTAGGTCGCCCTCCCGGCCCGGTTCAACCCTTTTCCTGACGCTTGCGCCAGGCAACGATCACCAGATCGACCAGTGCGACCACCGCGAGCGCCCCGAACGCGATCACCCATCCAACCGGCAGGTCGTAGACGGCCGACAGCACCGCCGCCGCGATCCACAGGAGCACACCGAAGACCGCGAGCACCAGCCGCAGTGTCAGGGCACTGCGCGGAGGCGGCGGCTGATCGGTCACGGGGCCTTGCGGAGCCAGGTCTCGACGCCGGCGATGTGGGCGGTCATCCAGGCGCGGGCCGCCTCGGCGTCGCCGATCTCGATCGCGTCCAGGATCGCGGCGTGCTCGGACAGCGTCCGCTCGACCGCGCCGGCCTGGGTGACGCCGCGCCAGATCCGCGCCCGCTGGGTCGCGCCGGAGATGCCGTCGAGCAGCGAGCACACGACCTGGTTCCCGGTCGCCTCCGCGATCGCGCGATGGAACCGCAGGTCGTTGGCGACCAGGTCCTCGACCGGCGAGTCCGCGGTGAGATCGCTGCAGAGGAGCCGCAGCTCGATCACCTGCTCCTGGCTGATCCGGACCGCGGCCAGCGCGGCGACCCCCGGCTCGAGCAGCCGCCGGACCTCGAAGAACTGCAGCACCGAGTCGTCGCGATGCAGGTCGACCATGAAGTTCAGCGCGTCCAGCAGGTGCGCCGAGTCGAGGCTGGTGACGTACGTACCGTCGCCGTGTTTGACGTCCAGCACGTTCACCAGCGTCAGCGCCTTGACCGCCTCGCGCAGCGAGTTCCGCGACAGGCCGAGCCGTGCCGCGAGGTCCGCCTCCTTCGGCAGCCGATCCCCTGGACCCAGTTCCCCCGAGGTGATCATCCCTTTGATCTTGACGATCGCCTCATCCGTCAACGCCATCCAGCAAGTATGCCGCCGCGGCCCCGGTTCCCGTCAGCCCGTTCCGGCCACTCGGGCGAGCAAGGCACCGCGGGTCGCGGTCCCGGTCTTGGCCAGCACGGCCTTCACGTGATCGTTGACGGTGTGCTCGGACAGCACCAACCGCTCCGCCAGCCGCCGCGAATCGGCACCGGTGGCCAGCTCCGCCAGCACCTCCCGCTCCCGCGGACTCAACCCGTGCGCCAGCCCGAACACCTCCAACCGCTCCGCCGGCGTCGACTCCTCGATGCTGACCGCGATCTCCGTCCCGGCCCGCGCCGCGCGCAGGGTGACCCATCTTCCGGCCGCGAGATGGACCCGCGACCACGCCGGCCCGACCGGCATCCCGGCCTCCTCGGCGATCAACGCGGCCGCGAGGTTGTACGCCGCCGCCGGGATCGCCATCATCACGGACGGATCGTCCGGCGGGTTGAGGCGATCGAGCGCCTCCCGGGCCGCCGCCGTACGGACCTGGACCGTCAGCTCCGGATCGAGCACGACGATCGCCGGCCCGGCTGGTGCGACCCGTGGAGCCGCCAGGAAGGTCCGGGCCTGCGCGCGCCGCAGACCTGAGGTCACTGCAGGCACAAGCGATGCGACGAGGTCCTGCTCGGCCCGGGTGAACGGCTCCGCGGGTGTCAACCGCCACAGGTCCAGCCAAGCCCAGCACCCGAACCGATCCCGGCACACCACGGTCAGTACGTCGACCACCCCGAGGTCCCGCTGCACTTCCCACCAGGCAGGCGAGCTCGCGAGATCGCCATCAGTTGCCGAACACAAGGACCGCACCGGCACCCCGGCCTCGATCAGGTCGGTCCACCGGGTCCCCTGACTCAGGTACCGCCACCGCACCAGCCGCGGGAGCTCACTCCACGACAACCCCGGTACGTCGGCCAAGGGCGACGTACCCACTCGCGAGACCGGATCGGTCAGCACCCAGACATGCCCGTCGAAGGCCACCGATCGGCGCACCTCGGCCAGCACCCGCTCGCGCAGAGCCTTGGCATCGAGGCCGCCGGAACACAGTCGCTCGACCCGATCCAGCACACCGCGAGCGTACGACGAAGATCCCCAGGATCGGGGATGGGAACGGCCGGCCGGGCCGCCCACGCTGAACCCATGATCACACTGCATGTAGAGAACACAGTCGCCGACTACGACGCCTGGAAGGCCGCGTTCGACCGGTACGACCGGGCTCGCCAGGAACACAACGTCCTCGCCTACCGGATCAGCCGACCGGCCGGCGACCCGGGAACCGTCTACATCGACCTCGACTTCGAGAGCCGCGCCGACGCGAACGGATTCGCCGAGATGCTGGAGCGGATCCGGCAGACGCCGCTCTCCCGGTCCGTCGCCACCACCCACACTCCGCAACTGCGCGAGCTGATCGAGCACCACACCCGGGAGCTAGCATCCGGGGCATGACCGCGACACCGGGCTACTCGGGCAAGCCGCTCGCCGCCAAGCTCGGGATCAAGCCGGAGTACGCCGTACTCCTGGACAACGCGCCGGCCGGCTTCGCCATCGAGGGCCTGCCGGCCGGTACGCCGGTGGCCCGCCGGGCCGGACGTACGCCGTACGACGTCGTGCTGGCGTTCTGCCCGGACCGGGCCCGGCTGACCGGCCGCCTGCCCGTCCTGCTCGAGAAGACGACCACGGCCGGGATGATCTGGATCGCCTGGCCGAAGCGTTCGTCCGGCGTACCGACCGACCTGGACGAGAACGGGATCCGCGAGCTGGCGCTGCCGCTCGGGGTGGTCGACGTGAAGGTGTGCGCGATCGACGCCACCTGGTCAGGCCTCAAGCTGGTCCGGCGGCTGAGCAACCGGTAGAGACCAATCACCGCCAACTGGACTGATCCACGGCGTGACGTTGACCACATTCCTGCACAGTCCTGATCGTCACCGCCGGCGAGTGGGCAACTGCATACAGTGGGCATCCACGCTCAAACCCTCTACTCAGCGTCACCGCGGCAGGCGGCGAAATCCCACCTCTGCAAGGGGTCCCGCAGTTCCGTCGACCCCTCACCAGGTCACCGGACGGTGAGAGACCGGCCAGTGAGCTGAAACACCTGCCTGCACAGTGTTTCAGGCCTCGATCGATCAAGTCCGGAGGGCCTGACCACCCGATGCACTGGTCCGGTGGTCCCGGGCTGTGGAAGTGCTCGGCGTGCTATTAGCCTTTGCATGGGACACCACCCATAACATCAGGAATAACAACCGCGGTACCGGACCCGATCGGAAGAGGCGAACTGCCCAGTGGCCACCGAGCCATCAGACACCAATCCCCTAGCAGCCTTCGGTGCGAACGAATGGCTGGTCGACGAGCTGTACGAGAAGTACCAGCAGGACCCGAATTCGGTGGATCCGGCGTGGCTCGCCTACTTCAACAGCGACAGTTTCAAGACCTCTCAGCCAGGTGACGCGAAGCCGGTGACGACCACCCCGGCCGACGCTCCCCGGCCCGATCCGGTGTCCGAGAACAAGACTCCCGAGGCGCCGAGCCGCGGCACGGCAGCGTCCGCGCCCGCCTCGAGCCAGCCCGCCGCCGCTGCCGCGGCTGCCGCACCACCGCCGGCCGCTGCGCAGGCCGCCGCACCGCAGAACCAACCCGCAGCGAAAGCGGCGCCGGCCTCCACCAGCGCCGCCCCGACCGGAGGCACGGTGAACCAGCCGCCCAGCGCCCAGCCCAAGCCCGCTCCCGCCGGCGCGGAGACCGAGCGGCAGATCCTGCGCGGCGCGCCCGCGCGGACGGCGCAGAACATGGAGACCAGCCTCACGGTCCCCACCGCGACCAGCGTCCGGCAGGTTCCGGTCAAGCTGCTGATCGACAACCGCATCGTCATCAACAACCACCTCAAGCGCGCCCGCGGCGGCAAGGTCTCCTTCACCCACCTGATCGGCTGGGCGCTGGTGAAGGCACTGAAGACGCTGCCGGAGATGAACGCGTCGTACGACGAGACCGACGGCAAGCCGACGCACGTGCAGCCGGCCCACATCAACCTCGGCCTGGCCATCGACATGCAGAAGCCGGACGGCACCCGGCAGCTGCTGGTGCCGTCGATCAAGGCCGCCGAGACGATGACGTTCGCCGAGTTCTGGATGGCCTACGAGGACATCGTCCGCCGGGCCCGGGACAACAAGCTGGCGCTGCCCGACTTCCAGGGCACCACGATCAGCCTGACCAACCCCGGCACCATCGGCACCCAGCACTCGGTGCCGCGGCTGATGACCGGCCAGGGCTGCATCATCGGCGTCGGCGCGATGGAGTACCCGCCGGAGTACCAGGGCGCGGCCGACGAGACGATGGCCAAGCTCGCGGTCAGCAAGGTGATGACGCTGACCTCGACGTACGACCACCGGATCATCCAGGGCGCCCAGTCGGGTGAGTACCTGCGCCGCCTGCACCAGCTGCTGCTCGGCCAGGAGGGCTTCTACGACGAGATCTTCCAGTCGCTGCGGATCCCGTACGAGCCGATCCGCTGGGCCGCCGACCTCCCGCACAGCCACGAGGAGGACATCAGCAAGCAGGCCCGGATCCTCGAGCTGATCCACGCGTTCCGGGTGCGCGGCCACATCATGGCCGACACCGACCCGCTGGAGTACAAGCAGCGCAGCCACCCCGACCTGGACGTGGCCACCCACGGCCTGACGCTGTGGGACCTGGACCGCGAGTTCGCCACCGGCTCGTTCGGCGGCGACCGGCGGTTCATGAAGCTGCGCGAGATCCTCGGCATCCTGCGCGACTCCTACTGCCGCACCACCGGCATCGAGTACATGCACATCCAGGACCCCGAGCAGCGCAAGTGGCTGCAGGAGCGGGTCGAGCGGCCGCACACCAAGCCGCCGCGCGAGGAGCAGCTGCGGATCCTGGCCAAGCTGAACGAGGCCGAGGCGTTCGAGACCTTCCTGCAGACCAAGTACGTCGGCCAGCGCCGGTTCTCCCTCGAGGGTGCGGAGACCACCATCCCGCTGCTCGACGAGCTCTGCGAGGAGGCGGCCGGCGCCGGGCTGGAAGAGGTCGCGATCGGCATGGCGCACCGCGGCCGGCTGAACGTGCTGGCCAACATCGTCGGCAAGTCGTACGGCCAGATCTTCCGCGAGTTCGAGGGCAACATCGACCCGCGGACCGTCCAGGGCTCCGGTGACGTCAAGTACCACCTGGGCGCTGAGGGTGAATTCGTCTCCGAGTTCGGCGACAAGATCAAGGTCTCGGTGGCGGCGAACCCCTCCCACCTGGAGACCGTCGACCCGGTGCTGGAGGGCATCGTCCGGGCCAAGCAGGACCTCCTGGACCGCGGCGCCGCGTTCCCGGTGCTGCCGGTGCTCGTACACGGTGACGCGGCCTTCGCCGGCCAGGGCGTGGTGGCGGAGACGCTGAACCTGTCCCAGCTGCGCGGCTACCGCACCGGCGGCACGATCCACGTGATCGTGAACAACCAGGTCGGCTTCACCACCTCCCCGGCCTCGTCCCGCTCGTCGATGTACTCCACCGACGTGGCCCGGATGGTGCAGGCGCCGATCTTCCACGTCAACGGCGACGACCCCGAGGCGTGCATCCGGGTCGCCGACCTGGCCTTCGAGTACCGGCAGGCGTTCAACAAGGACGTCGTCATCGACCTGGTCTGCTACCGCCGCCGCGGTCACAACGAGGGTGACGACCCGAGCTTCACCCAGCCGCTGATGTACGACCTGATCGAGCAGAAGCGGTCGGTCCGCAAGCTCTACACCGAGGCCCTGATCGGTCGTGGCGACATCACGATCGAAGAGGCCGAGCAGGCCATGGTGGACTTCCAGCACCGGCTCGAGCGGGTCTTCGCCGAGGTCCGCGAGGCGAAGAGCCAGCCGGACACCCCGGCGCCGTACGTGACCGCCCCGGTCTACCCGGACAAGCCGGACGGCCCGGACGCGACCGCGACCACGCCCGAGGTGCTGAAGAAGATCGCCGACGCGCATACCACGCTGCCGGAAGGCTTCACCGTGCACCCGAAGGTGATGCCGCAGCTGCAGCGCCGGGCGCACGCGATCACCGAGGGCCCGATCGACTGGGCCAGCGCGGAGATCACCGCGTTCGGCTCGCTGCTGCTGGCCGGGCGTCCGGTCCGGCTGGCCGGCCAGGACAGCCGCCGGGGCACGTTCGTCCAGCGGTTCGCCGCGGTCATCGACCGGGTCAACGGCCAGGACTACGTCCCGCTGCAGAACCTGGACGAGAACCAGGCGAACTTCTACGTCTACGACTCGCTGCTCAGCGAGTACGCCGCCCTCGGCTTCGAGTACGGGTACTCCGTGGCCCGGCCGGAGGCACTGACGCTGTGGGAGGCGCAGTTCGGCGACTTCGTCAACGGCGCGCAGTCGATCATCGACGAGTACATCTCGTCCGGTGAGGCGAAGTGGGGCCAGAAGTCCGGTGTCGTGCTGCTCCTGCCGCACGGCTACGAGGGCCAGGGCCCGGACCACACCTCGGCCCGGATCGAGCGTTTCCTCGCGCTGTGCGCGGAGAATGCGATGACGGTGGCGCAGCCGTCGACTCCGGCGTCGTACTTCCACCTCCTCCGCCGGCACACGCTCGGCGAGGAGCACACCCCGATGATCGTCTTCACACCGAAGCAGCTGCTGCGGCGCAAGGAGGCCGTGTCGCAGCCGGAGGCGCTGACCCACGGCACCTTCCGGCCGGTGATCGGCGATGCCGAGGCCGAGGCGAACCCGGGCACCGTCGAGCGAGTCGTGCTGGCATCCGGCCGGATCGTCTACGACCTGCTGGCCGAGCGGAAGAAGGCGGAGCCGGACAAGATCAGCACCGCGATCCTGCGGGTCGAGCAGCTCTACCCGCTGCCGTCGGAGGAGGTCGTCGCGGAGCTGGCCAAGTTCCCGAACGCGACCGAGGTCCGCTGGGTGCAGGACGAGCCGGCGAACCAGGGCCCGTGGCCGTTCATGGCGCTGAACCTGACCGAGCACCTCGGCGGCAAGCCGTTCTACCGGGTCTCCCGGCCGGCCATGGCCGCCCCGGCGGTCGGCTCGCACGGCGTCCACGGCACCGAGCAGGCCACGCTGCTGAAGCAGGCCTTCAGCTGACGTGTACTTCACCGACCGAGGGATCGAGGAACTCGAGGGCCGGCGTGGCGAGGAAGACGTCACGCTGGCCTGGGTCGCCGAACGCCTGCGCGAGTTCGTCGACCTGAACCCCGACTTCGAAACCCCCATCGAACGCTTCGCCACCTGGCTGGCCCGCCTCGACGACGAAGACGACTAACCTGAGCGAATGCCCTTCGCCGATCATCCAGTACGCCGGGTGACCGCGGCGGAGGGCATTCGTCCGTCCGGCCGCTGGCCCACACCATCCCCCGCCGTCCGCCAACTGCTGACCGACGGCCTGGACCTCGACCCCGGCGTCACCTTCCTGGTCGGCGAGAACGGCACCGGCAAGTCCACCCTCGTCGAAGCGATCGCCGTAGCCTTCGGTCTCTCCCCCGAAGGCGGCTCCACCGGAGCCCGCCTGACCACCCGGGCCACGGAGTCGTCGCTGGCCGACGACCTCCTCCTGACCCGGGGCGTCGGCGCCAAACGCGCCGGGTTCTTCCTGCGCGCCGAGACGATGCACAGCTTCTACACCTACCTGGAGCAGAACCCCGGCGCGCGGCCCGAGCCTGTCTTCCATGAGATGAGCCACGGGGAGGGCTTCCTCAGCATCATCAACGATCGCTTCACCCGGCAGGGCTTCTACTGCCTGGACGAGCCCGAGTCGGCACTGTCGTTCTCCAGCAGCCTTGCGGTGGTCGGCGTACTCAGCGATCTGGCCGCGGCCGGGTCACAGGTGCTGTGTGCGACGCACTCCCCCGTGATCGCGGCGCTTCCGGGCGCGACGATCCTCGAGGTCGGTGAGTGGGGCATCCGCAGGACCACCTGGGACGACCTGACGCTGGTGCGGAACTGGAAGGCGTATCTGGAGGCACCCGCGAGGTACTTGCGGCACGTGCTCTAGCTGGTGTGGGGCGGTCTGGTGCGGCGGGGTGGGTCGGGGGCGAGGGTGCCGTCGGGGGCGATGTGTTCGAAGATCTGGTCGACGAGGTTGAGGACGTGCGGGTCGTCGACGGTGTAGATGTGGCGGCGGCCCTCGCGGCGGGCGGTGATGATGCCGGCCAGCCGGAGTTTGCCGAGGTGCTGGCTGGCGGTGGCGATACTCACGCCCACCCGGTCGGCCAGCGTGCCGACGTCGTACTCGCCCTGGGCCGCCAGCGAGACCAGATGCAGCCGCACCGGGGCGGACAGCATCGCGAAGGTGCCGGCGGCGGAGTCCAGCTGCGCCTTCGTGGGTTCGGGAAACGGTGTCGTCATCGCGCAGTCATTGTGACCGGTGGACCGGTCCGCGGACAGCCCGCCGTGCCGTGGTGAGCACGGTCTCACACTTTCGCAATTGCGAAAGTATCAAAACGATGGCAGGCTGGAACCATGTTCCGAGCTCTCCGCCCCGTCCTGGTGCTGCTCGTGGTGGCGATCCCCGCGGTCGTCCTCCGGCTCACCGGAACGCATCCGCCGGCCCTGGCGTCGATGCTGATCTTCGGTCTCGCCGTCGTCGCCGCGTCCTTCGTGCTGGCCTGGGCCGCCGAAGCCGCCGAGGTGGACATCTCCGGCGGCCTGGCGATCGCCCTGCTGGCGGTCATCGCCGTGCTCCCGGAGTACGCCGTGGACCTCTACTTCGCGCACACCGCCGGCTCGAACCCGGACTACGTGCAGTACGCCGCAGCGAACATGACCGGCTCGAACCGGCTGCTCCTCGGCCTCGGCTGGTCCAGCGTCGTCCTGGTCAGCCTGTACGTCGCCTCCCGGCGGAGCGGCCGCTCGGTGAAGGCGCTCGTCCTCGAGACCGGCTACCGCCGCGAGCTCGGCTTCCTGGCGATCGCCGGCGTGGTCGCCTTCATCATCCCGGTGACCGGCGAGATCCACCTGCTGCTGGGCATCCTGCTGCTCGCCTTCTTCGCGTACTACCTCTACCGCGCGGCCGTGTCCGAGCACGACGACGAGCCGGACCTGATCGGGCCGGCCGCGACGATCGGCGGCCTGCCGACGGTCCAGCGGCGGATCACCGTGATCGGGATGTTCCTGGTCGCGGCGGGCGTGATCCTGGCGTCGGCGGAGCCGTTCGCGGACTCACTCGTCGCGGGTGGGCGGGCGCTCGGGATCGACCAGTTCCTGCTGGTCCAGTGGCTCGCGCCGCTGGCCTCGGAAGCGCCGGAGTTCATCGTCGCGCTGCTGTTCGCCTGGCGCGGTAAGGGCGCGGCCGCGCTCGGCCTGCTGATCTCGGCCAAGGTGAACCAGTGGACCCTGCTGATCGGCAGCCTCCCGATCGCGTACGGCATCGGCGGTGGACCGATCGCCCTGCACCTCGACGGCCGGCAGATCGAGGAATTCCTGCTGACCGCGACGCAGACGCTGCTCGGGATCGCCGTTCTGCTCAGTCTCCGCTTCCCGCGCTGGGCGGCCTGGACGCTGGCGGGTCTGTTCGCGGTCCAGTTCGCCGTACCGGGTCAGACCGGGCGGTACGTGCTGAGCGGGATCTACCTGGTGCTGGCGATCATCGCGGTCGTCCACAACCGGCAGCACCTCATTCCAACGTTGACGTCGCCGCTCCGGCGGACCGGGAAGCCCGCCGACGCGGAGCGCGCCGACGAGCTCGTCAACGTCTGAGCGACCTAGCTGGCCTGCTGCTCCTCGACCATCGGGGCGGGCGTACGGCGGCGCTCCTGCGGGCCGGGGCGGCCGCGGCGGCGTCCGTAGAGGAACTTCTCACCGGCCGCCGTGCCGGTGAACTTGGTCCGGCGGGCCCACTCGCGGCACTCCTCGATCACCGGGCACGACGTCAGGCACAGAGCCTGCGCCTTGCGCTGCTCCCACTGGCTGGCCGTCTCGTCGTACGCCGGCGCCTGGCCGACACAGGCGGCCTTGGTCATCCAGCGGTCGGCGGGGTCGGCGATCACCGTCAAGGTCGGCCTCATGGGCACTCCTGCTCCTCATCGATCGATCGGGCGGATCGAACCCGCGGGGGTGTCTCGCGGTAGGACCAGACTGGACCGCTCTCGTTGCCCGGGTGCGACGCGCATGTTTCAGCCATGAAACGTCGCACGCCGTGAGTGTCACAGGAGTGCCGCTGGCACTACCGGCGGACCATCCGCAGCTCGGTGACGTCGAAGAACGGCTCGTCGGCGACCGTGCCGTCGGCGACGAAACCCTTGTGGCGGTAGAACGCCTGCGCCCGCTCGTTCCCGTCCAGCACCCAGAGGCTGGCCGGCTGGTTGCCGATGGCAACCTCCATCAGGCGGCTGCCGAGGCCGGTGCCCCACCAGGCCTTCCGGGTGTAGATCGCCTGCACCTCGAGCGGGACCGGTGCGTCCTCGTCCTGGGTGGGCCGGATCGCGACGAACCCGACGACCCGATCGCGCATCGGGGCGCCGGGATCCGGGTTCAGGGCGACCCAGCGCGGCCGGCCCTCCTCGGCCGCGGTCGTCCACCGCTCGATCCGGGTATCGATGTCAGCGGTCCGCTCGGCCAGCTTCACCGGGTCCACGAGGCCGGCGTACGCCTCCAGCCAGCACTGCAGGTGACACCAAGCGCCGGCCTCGGCATCCTCGACCCCAGCCGGCCTGATTTCTGGCTTCTCCACGTCAGATAGTAAAGACAATCTTGCCGAAGACGTCGCCTTCGTTCATCTTGGTGAAGCCCTTGCGGGCGTCTGCCAGGGGCAGGACCGAGTCGATGTGCGGGGAGATGCCGGCGTTCGCCATGAACTGGACGAGTTCGGCGAGCTCGGCGCGGGTGCCCATCGTGGAGCCCTGGACCCGCAGCTGCAGGAAGAAGATCCGGTTCAGCTCGGCCGACTTCGGTGCCTGGCCGCTGGTCGCGCCGGAGATCACCAGGGTGCCGCCCTGCTTGAGCGACTTCAGCGAGTGCGACCAGGTGGCCTGGCCGACGGTCTCCATCACGGCGTCGACCCGCTCTGGCAACCGCGCCCCGGACTCGAACACGTCGTGCGCGCCGATCTCCAGCGCCTTGGCCCGCTTCGCCTCGTCCCGGCTGGTCGCCCAGACCCGGATCCCCGCGGCCCGCGCCAGCGTGATCAGCGCGGTCGCCACACCACCGCCCGCGCCCTGCACGAGCGCGGTGTCGCCCGGCTTGAGACCGGACTGCGTGAACAGCATCCGGTACGCCGTCAGCCACGCGGTCGGCAGGCACGCGGCCTGCTCGAAGCTCAACCCGGCCGGCTTCGGTACGACGTTCCGCGCCGGTACGGCGACTTTCTCCGCCAGCGTGCCCTGGTAGCGCTCGCTCAGCAGCGACCGCTTCGGGTCCAGCGTCTCGTCGCCCTTCCAGGCCGGGTCCGAGATCACCGCGTGCACGACGACCTCGTTCCCGTCGGGGTCGACGCCGGCCGCGTCACAGCCGAGGATCATCGGCAGACTCTGCTCGGCCAGGCCGACGCCCTTCAGCGACCAGAGGTCGTGATGGTTGAGGGCTGTCGCCCGTACGTCGATCGTCACCCAGCCGTCGGGCACCGTCGGGTCGGGCCGCTCCCCCACCTCCAGCGCGGCGATCGGGTTCTCGGCGTCGAACTTGGCGGCATAGGCAGCAAGCATGCGAACCACCTTAGGCCCGGAGAAGCCGACCACTCAGTAACCGGCATCACCGCACCCGCGCCGCGCGCGGGTGCGGTGGAGCCTCAGGGGCGGGCGACGCCGTCGGTGTGGGCTGCCGCGGCTACCGCGGCGGCGACCGCGGGGGCGACGCGCTCGTCGAACGGGGACGGGATGATGTAGTCGGAGCGCAGGTCGGCTTCGGCGATCAGGCCGGCCAGCGCGTCGGCGGCGGCGAGCTTCATGCCTTCGGTGATGCGGGACGCGTTGGCGTCGAAGGCGCCGCGGAAGATGCCGGGGAACGCGAGGACGTTGTTGATCTGGTTCGGGAAGTCCGAGCGGCCGGTCGCAACCACGGCGGCGTGCCGGTGCGCGATGTCCGGGTGCACCTCCGGATTCGGGTTCGCCAGCGCGAAGATCATCGCCCCGTCGGCCATCCGCGCGATCGCTTCCTCGGGCACGGTCCCGCCGGACACACCGAGGAACAGGTCGGCGCCCTCGAGCGCATCGACGAGCCGGCCGGACAGCCCGCCGGTGTTGGTGTCGCGGGCCAGCGACAGCTTCACCGGGTTCAGGTCGGAGCGGTCCTCGTGCAGCACGCCCTTGCTGTCGACGACCGCGAGGTCGCCAACCCCTGCCTGCAAAAGGATCCGGGCACAGGCGACCCCGGCCGCGCCGGCCCCGGAGATCACCACGCGGATGTCCGCGATCGACTTCCCCGTGACCCGGAGCGCGTTCCGCAGCGCCGCGAGTACGACGACCGCCGTACCGTGCTGGTCGTCGTGGAAGACCGGGATGTCGAGCCGCTCCTTCAGCCGCCGCTCGATCTCGAAGCAGCGCGGCGCCGAGATGTCCTCGAGGTTGATCCCGCCGAACGTCGGCGCCATCCGCACGACGGTCTCGACGAACTCGTCCACGTCGGTGCAGTCCAGCGCGATCGGTACCGAGTCGACGCCGCCGAACTCCTTGAACAGCAGGGCTTTGCCCTCCATCACCGGCAGCGACGCGGCCGGCCCGATGTCGCCGAGGCCGAGGACTGCGGTGCCGTCGGTGACGACCGCGACCACATTGGACTTCCAGGTGTAGCGGCGGACCAGCGACGGGTCCTCGGCGATCGCCGTGCAGACCCGGGCGACACCCGGGGTGTAGGCCTTCGACAGGTCGTCGGCGTCGCGGACGGGGACCGAGGACGTCACCTCGATCTTGCCGCCGCGGTGCAACTCGAAGACGGCGTCACCGGCGTAGGGGTCGGAAACCTCAGGTGAGAATGGCTGGGCGACCATCAGAGCCCTTTCGCGAAACTGGGGAGAAGTGTTCGAAAGCAGGGGATCGCCCGTGCGCAGCAGTAAACCACACAGCCCACTGGTCTGCTGTGAGGGGTCCCACACCCGGACCGGATGACCGGCGGAGCCGTCGAGGCCCGGCATAGCGCTGTCACCGCGTTCAGCGCGGACTCCGGCCGGATCGGCGTGCATCGTCACGCTGCGTGTCCATTCTCGCTACGGGCCGCACGCGTGGTGGGTGTGGTGACTACGAATAGGTCTCCATTCCGCGTTGGTCCGTGCGTCGTACGCCTGCGGCTGTGTCAAGATGCGGACACATGGCGCCGGGCACGGCCGGCGCCCGGGTTTGGAGGAGCAGATGTCTGTTCTGCGAAGGACGCTCGTACTGTCGGGTGTTCTGGTTCTCGCCGCCGCCGGTTGCGGTTCGAGCTCGCTCGAAGGTGGGTCTTCCACCAGCGCCCCGACCAACGCACCCTCCAGCGCCGCGGTGAGCGCGGACCCCAGCCTGAGCAACGCCCTGCCGGCCAAGATCAAGTCGGCCGGCAAGATCGTCGTCGGCGTCGACGCCAGCTACCCGCCGAACGAGTTCCTGCAGGGCGGCACGAAGGTCGTCGGGTGGGATGTCGACCTGTTCGACGCGGTGGCGAAGAAGTTCGGCGTCACGGTCGAGTGGCAGCCGGCCGGCTTCGACACGATCATCACCGGTGTCCAGGGCGGCAAGTACGACATCGGCGTCTCGTCGTTCACGATCAACGACCAGCGCAAGCAGCAGGTCAACATGGTCAGCTACTTCAACGCCGGCACGCTGTGGGCGACCCAGAAGGGGAACCCGAAGGGCGTCAACGCCGACGACGCGTGCGGCAAGACCGTCGCGGTGCAGAAGGGCACGGTGCAGCTCGAGGAGGACCTGCCGAAGCGGCAGGCCAAGTGCAAGGCCGAGGGCAAGCCCGAGATCAAGCTCGTCGTCCGCGACAAGCAGGACCAGGCGAACTCGGACCTGGTCGCCGGCAAGGCCGACGCGATGCTGGCCGACTCCCCGATCGTGGCGTACGCGATCCAGCAGACCGGCGACAAGCTCGAGCAGCTCGGTGAGATCTACGACGCCGCGCCGTACGGCTATGTCGTCCCGAAGGCGGAGACCGCGTTCGCGCAGGCGATCGCCGACGCGCTGAAGTCGCTGAACACCGACGGCACGTACAAGAGCACTCTGCAGAAGTGGAACAACGACACGGGTGCGATCACCGACTTCGCCGTGAACCCGTGAGCTGACCATGAGCACCGACACTGAAGCCCGCCCGGCCGCCGAGGATGCCGATCGGCCGGGCGCGATCGACGCCGTACCGGTCCGGCATCCCGGCCGATGGGTCGCCATCGCCGTGATCGTGATCCTGCTCGGGATGCTGATCCACCTGCTGGCGACCAACAAGGCGTTCGACTGGCGCTTCGTCTTCCAGGCGATGAACCAGCAGCCGGTGATCAACGGCTTCATCCGGGGCACCCTGCTGGTCACCGTGCTGTCGATGATCGTCGGCGTGTCCGGCGGGGTCCTGCTGGCCGTGATGCGGCTGTCCGACAACCCGATCCTGGCCGGGGTGTCCTGGGCCTTCACCTGGTTCTTCCGCAGCGTCCCGCGGTACCTGCTGCTGTTCACCATGGGCACGCTCGGGGTGCTGTTCCCGGCGGGCATCTCGTTCGGGGTGCCGTTCGACTGGAAGATCATCGACTGGCTCGGGATGTCCGGTGACTGGCGGTTCCTGAACCTGGACGCCAACCAGGTCTTCACCGGCCTGATCGCCGGTGTGATCGGGCTCGGGCTGTCCGAGGCGGCGTACATGGCCGAGATCGCCCGGGCCGGGATCATGAGCGTGGACAAGGGTCAGGCCGAGGCCGCCGAGGCGCTCGGGATGGGCAGCGGCAAGGTGATGCGCCGGGTGGTGCTGCCGCAGGCGATGCGGGTGATCGTGCCGCCGACCGGCAACGAGACCATCGCGATGCTGAAGGACACCTCGCTGCTGCTCGCGGTCCCGGTGATCGGCGAGCTGTTCTACCAGCTGCAGTCGATCGGGAGCACGTACTACAAGACGTTCCCGATCGCGGTCGCCGCGACGCTGTACTACCTGGCCGCGACCAGTGTGCTGATGGTCGGGCAGTACTTCCTCGAGCGGCACTTCGGCCGCGGCTTCGGAACCAAGGCGCCACGGGCCGCCCGCCCGGCCGGCGCGGGAGGTGCGTGATGACTGAAGCGGCGGCCGCCGAGACGGCCACACCTTCGGCACAGCCGCTGGTCCACGCGGTCAACGTGACCAAGTCGTTCCACCACCACGAGGTACTGAAGGGCATCGACCTCGACGTCGATCGTGGTCAGGTGGTCTGCCTGCTCGGCCCGTCCGGCTCGGGCAAGACGACGTTCCTGCGCTGCATCAACCAGCTCGAGACGATCGACGGCGGCCGGATCTGGGTGGACGGCGACCTGATGGGGTACGCCGACCGCGACGGGAAGCTGTATCGCCTGAAGAACAAGCAGATCGCGGCCCAGCGGCGCGAGATCGGCATGGTCTTCCAGCGGTTCAACCTGTTCCCGCACAAGACAGCCCTGGAGAACATCATCGAGGCGCCCACGCAGGTGAAGGGCGAGTCGAAGAAGTCCGCCCGGGAGCGGGCGATGAAGCTGCTCGACCGGGTCGGTCTCGCGGACCGCTGCAACGTCTACCCGGCGCAGCTGTCCGGCGGCCAGCAGCAGCGGATCGCGATCGCCCGGGCGCTGGCGATGCAGCCGAAGCTGATGCTGTTCGACGAGCCGACCTCGGCGCTGGACCCGGAGCTGGTCGGCGAGGTGCTCGCGGTGATGCGTGAGCTCGCGCTGGACGGTATGACGATGATCGTGGTGACCCACGAGATGTCGTTCGCCCGGGAGGTCGCCGACACCGTCGTGTTCATGGACGGCGGCGTGGTGGTCGAGGCCGGCCCGCCCAAGGACGTGATCGGGAATCCGCAGCACTCGCGCACGCAGACCTTCCTGGCCCGCCTCCGCTCGGAGCACGAACACCCGTAATCCCGGGATTGTCCGCGGGTCCGGCCCGCTCGCCGTGCATCGGAGGCCTTCAGGTTGGATGATGTACGGCGTGGTGGGCCGATCGGCCGCGCCGGACACGAGGGAGGCAGCGTGAGCAGCACCGGACGATCCGCCGAGGTTCGGCTGAGTATCCCGGCGGACAGTGCCTACATCGCCGTACCGCGATCGGTGGTCGGCAACCTGGCTGCTCGCAACGACTTCACCGTGGACGCGATCGACGACCTGCGGATCGCGGTCGACGAGGCCTGCGCGCTGCTGCTGCCGCAGGCGATCGACGGCGTGCTGGAGTGCGTCTACGAGATCGACGCGCCGCAGCTCACCGTGCGCACCAGCGCCGTCGTCCCGGACGGCTGGCGCCCGGACACCGATTCGTTCGGCTGGACCGTGCTGACCGCACTGGTCGAGTCGGTGGCCGCCGAGACGATCGACGGCCGGCTCACGATCACCGTGACGGCAACCGCCACCGCCGCGGAGAACGCGTGACCGACGAAGCAACCCTGGGCGAGCCCCAGGAAACTCCAGATCTACGCACCCGTACCGCCGCGCTGTTCCGGACGATGGCCGCTGCCGGGGCGGGTACGCCGGAACGCACCGTGGCCCGCGACGGCCTGGTCTCGCTGCACATGGCCCTGGTCGAGCACCTGGCCCGCCGCTTCCGCAACCGCGGCGAGCCGTACGACGACCTCGTCCAGGTCGCGACCATCGGCTTGATCAAAGCGATCGATCGCTTCGATTCCGACCGCGGGGTGGAGTTCTCGACCTACGCGACGCCGACGATCCTGGGTGAGATCAAGCGGTACTTCCGGGACAAGGGCTGGGCGATCCGGGTGCCGCGACGGCTGCAGGAGCTGCGGTTGTCGCTGACCGCGGCGACGGCCGAGCTGACCCAGGAGCTGGGCCGGGCGCCGACGGTCGCCGAACTGTCGGACCGGCTGGGCCTGTCGCCGGATCTGGTGATCGAGGGTCTCGAGTCCGCCAACGCCTACAACACGCTGTCCCTGGACGCCCCGGACCAGAACGAGGCGGACGCGACCACGGTGCTGGACGGCCTCGGCGGCGAGGACGAAGCCCTGGAGAGCGTGGAGTACCGGGAGTCCCTGAAGCCGCTCCTGGCCCAGCTGGACACCCGGGAGAAGCGGATCCTGACGCTGCGCTTCTTCCGCGGCATGACGCAGTCCCAGATCGCCGAGGAGATCGGCATCTCGCAGATGCACGTCTCGCGGCTGCTGGCCCGCACCCTGACCGAGCTCAGGACCGGCCTGCTGAAGGAGTAGCGGCGTCCTACAGGACCGGGTGGTCCTTGGCCGGGTTGTCGGCCAGGGCCTCCGTGGACGCCTTCTGGAACACGCAGACCAGCACACCGACGGCCGCTACCGCCAGGGCGATCGCGACGGCCTTGGTGGACCCACCCCAGAAGCTGTAGGCGACGAGCAGCTGGATCAGCTGGGCGAACACGGCCGGCCCGCGGCTCCACGTCGACGCCCGGAACAGCCCACGGGCGACGAATCCGAGGCCCGCGCCGTACACGACGAAGAATGCTGTGGTGGTCAGACCGAGCACCAAACGGTCGCCGTGGAGCGTAAATGCTTCGGCAAATCCAAGAACGATGAGCACAAGCCCTTCCGCAGCGACCACAGCCGCGGCTAGCTTGAGCGGTCTCGGTACGGCGGCAGCTGGGGAGTCGGTCGGCACTTCGCCAGCTTAGTGCCCCGTGCCGTGGGCACTTCGGGCACAAGGACGACCACCACCTCTTCCGCGAGCCCGGCCTTGGCTCGCGGAACCCCAGCCCCACAGGGATCTGAGGTTGTGCGTAACCAAAAGGTGGTTGGAACGGTTACCTGCAGTGAACGGGTGATCGCAGAAGGGACCCTCTGTCCGATAAGCGGATGGAGAGAACCGCTGTGCGCCGGTTCGGAGTGTTAAGGAAGTGTTGTGATCTGATCGACAACTCCAGAACCCTTGTTTCACTCAGCTGAGATTGGGAACATGGTCTCGTTCGTGAAAACGTTCACAACACGTCCTGGATCGAACACCTCGCACCCTGAACCCCCCGTGCGAGACGAGTGACGAGTAAGCACCCGCTGATCGGGCACAGACCTACCCGACAGCGTACGACAACTACTGAGAGAGATGGGATCCGCCATGGATTGGCGCCACCGGGCCGTATGCCTCGACGAGGACCCGGAACTGTTCTTCCCCATCGGCAACACCGGGCCGGCGATCATGCAGATCGAGGAGGCCAAGCAGGTGTGCCGTCGCTGCGACGTGCGTGAGCAGTGCCTCGCCTGGGCACTGGAAGCCGGTCAGGATCACGGTGTCTGGGGTGGCCTGAGCGAAGACGAGCGCCGCGCCCTGAAGCGCCGCAACGCCCGCGCCCGCATTCGCACCGCCTGAGCACGAGTCTTTCGAGGCCCCGCGGGATCCGCGGGGCCTTTGGTTTTCCCGGCGCCACGCTTCCCCGGCCGCTCCTTGGAGCGGCTACTCCTTGACCGGGATGTCCAGGGTGACCTGGGTGCCGGACTTGCCGTCGTGGCGGGGGCCGAACTCCAGGGTCCCGTCCAGTTCCCCGATCACCAGGGTGCGGACGATCGACAGCCCGAGGTTGCCGGACAGTTCGGAGTCGAAGTTCGCCGGCAGGCCCTGACCGTCGTCCACGACGGTGACGTGCAGCCGGCCCACCGATCGCTCGGCGGTCAGCTCGATCGTCCCGCTGGCCTCACCGCCCTCGCGGGTCCCGAAGGCGTGCTCCACCGAGTTCTGCATCAGTTCGGTGAGCACCATCGCCAG
Source organism: Kribbella sp. NPDC048837 (assembly GCF_055586945.1). Classification (NCBI taxonomy): domain Bacteria; kingdom Bacillati; phylum Actinomycetota; class Actinomycetes; order Propionibacteriales; family Kribbellaceae; genus Kribbella; species Kribbella sp. NPDC048837. The sequence goes on along the minus strand of NZ_JBVJHF010000005.1, from coordinate 505,958 downwards.
CGGGGTCGCGATCTCGGAGTCCAGCACGCCGAAGCTCCCGGTACGCCGGGTCTCGACGGAGGTGTCGACGGTCGACACATCGGCCACCATCAGCGCGATCCGGTCCGCGACGTCGTCGAAGTCCACGTGCTCGTCGAACGACTCCGACAGCGTCTCGTGCACGATCGCGATCGATCCGACCCGCCGGACCGCCTCGGCCAGCGCCGCCTGGCCTTCCGGCACGGAGATCCGCCGGCCCTGCATCCGGAGTAACGCGGCGACGGTCTGCAAGTTGTTCTTGACGCGATGATGAATCTCCCGGATGGTCGCCTCCTTGGTGACCAGCTCCCGCTCCCGGCTCCGCAGCTCCGTCACGTCCCGGAGCAGGATCAGCGCCCCCACGTGCTGACCGTCCGCGCGGAGCGGGATCGCCCGCAGGAACAAGGTGGCGTCGGAGTTCTCGATCTCGATCTCCTTGGCCGCCCGCCCGGTCAGCACCGACGCCAGCACGTCGTCGACCTTGTGGCCGCTGTGCAGGAGCTCGCCGCTGATGTCCTTCAGCCGGCTCCCGACCAGGTCGGTGACGAGGCCCATCCGGCGGTACGCCGACAACGCGTTGGGGCTGGCGAACGTCACCATGCCGTGCCGATCGACCCGGATACAGCCGTCGCCCACGCGCGGGGTGGTGGACAGCAGCCGCTCCCCACCGTACGGGAAGACGCCGTCGGTGATCATCCGCGCCAGGTCGGTCGCGCTCTGCAGGTAGGCGATCTCCAGCCGGGACGGCGTCCGGACGCCGAGCAGGTTGGTGTTCCGGGCGATCACCGCGATCACCCGGGTGCCCCGGCGGACCGGGATCGTCTCGACGCGGACCGGGACGTCGTCGCGCCACTCCGGATCGCCCTCCCGGCAGATCCGGCCGCCGTCGTACGCCTGGTCCAGCAGGTGCCGGCGGCCGCGCGGGATGAAGCTGCCGACGATGTCGTCCAGGTACGCCGTGGGCCCGGTGGTGGGCCGCATCTGCGCGCCGGCCCAGAACCCGAGCCCCTCGGTGTCGGGCAGCCAGAGCACCAGGTCGGCGAACGACAGGTCGGCCAGCATCTGCCAGTCCGAGACGAGCAGCTGCAGGCGATCCAGGTCGGCCTGGTCCAGGGTGGTGTGGTTACGGGCCACGTCGGTCAGAGACGGCACGCTCCGATGCTACCGACGGCTCATACCAGCACCTGCGCTGGTCCGCTCGACAAGAGGGTGTAGATAGGTGTTGATTGATCAGCGTCGGATGAAAGGATGCTCGGGTGGAGTCGACGTACTGGCAGGACGTGATGGCCGCGGACTACGCGGTACCGCGCGACCGTGCGCTGACCGACCTCACCGAGGAGCTCGTCCGCGGCCTGGCCAGCACCAACCCGCAGGTCCGCGACGCGCTCGCGTACCCGACCCTCGCGACCTGGCTGGAGCGCGGGGTGTACGACGATCTCCTGCCGGGGTTCGGGGACGGTCTGTGCGCCGGGCTGAACTACGGGCTCGGTGAGGACGGCACCGACACGGTCTTCCGGCGCTCGTTCACGGCGCTGACGCTGGCGGAGGTGATCCACCGCGACAACGCCGAGTTCCTGGTGCACGACGAGGTGGTGATGCGCTGGGGCGACCGGCTGGCCACCTGGCTGCTCCGGGAGCGCGACCTGCGCGGGTTCGTGCCGGACTGTGGCTGGGCGCATGCCGTTGCCCACGGCGCCGATGCGATCGGAGCCCTGGCCCGGTCGCGGCACTGCGACGCGGGCGTCCTGCGGGCGCTGCTCGACGTCCTCGCGGACCGGATCGTCAAGGACACGCAGTACCGCTGGGTGCACGAGGAGCACGACCGGGTCGCGCACGCGGTGATGACAATCCTGCACCGCAACATGCTGACCAGCGACGAGCTCGAGCGCTGGCTCAAGCCGATCGCGGCGACCGCGGCCCAGCAGCCGTTGATGCACGAGACGCTGCCGGAGTGGCCGACCCCCTCGGTGTTCAACGCCCGCGGCGTCCTGCACGTCTTGCTGAGCCAGCTCGCGATCGGCGTGAAGGGCTTCCCGATCCCGGGCGACGACGACCTGTTCGGCCGGCCGATCGAGGCCCGCGCCGACCTGTTGCTGATGCTCACCGAAGCGGTCCAGTCCTCGCAGCCGTACATCTACCGCCCCGCGACTAACCCCCAGTCGTAGGGACCGCGACCGTCGCCACCACCGCGCGGTGATCCGTGCCCGCGATCGCGTACGTCGTGAACCCACCCGGCTGGAACTGCCGGGTCACCACCACGTGGTCGATCTGCGTCCGCACCACCGCCGGCTGATCGGCCGGCCACGTCCCCACCAGCCCGTCGCCCACCGTCGGCGCCACGCTCCGGCAGTTGCCGCCCAGTGCGTGCCGGAACTCCGCGTGATCGAGCGTCGCGTTGAAATCGCCGGCCACGATCGTCGGCGGATCCTCCGAGCACCAGTGCCGCAGGACCTGGAGATCCGCCTTCCACGTCGTCACCGCGTCCGGCAGCGGTGGGAACCCGTGGTAGACGATCAGCCGGATGTCACCGAGCGTGCCACCGGTCACGACGATGTGCCCGAACGCCGTACCCTGCTCCGGATCGAACGCGACCGCGCCGAGTGACGACGACACCAGCACACTGGTCGCACTCTCCACCGCCTTGCTCGGCTGGGTCGTGTACCCCTGGTAATCAAGGCCCTGCAGGTGTGCGCGGATCTCCTCCCGGACGTCGACCTGTGCCTCGGGCAACGAAACCAGGTCGGGCTTCCGCTCCCGGATCACCTGGGCCACGTCGCCGGCGTCCGCGCCGCCGCCGAGCACGTTGGCGACCATGATCGTCGGCACCCGGGACCCCGCCGGCGCGGGCCGGGCGCCGGAGAACTTCCGCGGCGCGGTCAGCGCTCCCCCGGTCAACGCCAGTACGCCGACCAGCGCGGCCGCGATCCGCCATCCGCGCCGCAGCAGCATCAACAGCGCGAGGACCAGGACCACGGCCAGCCCCTGCGGCCGGAACGCGACCAACTGGGCGAACGGCGTGACCTCGTCCAGCCCGAACAGCTCCGGATACAGCGGAACGGCAACGACCGCGACGAACAACACGGACAGGACGACCCGCCGGATGAACCATGCGCGTTCGTTATCCATGAACCACCCTGAAGATCTAGTCCCGTGTGGGTACGAACGGTAGCGTGCTCCGTTGCGCCTGCTACGTCCCGAGGAGGTTTGCAGTGTTCCGATTGTCCGCGGTCAAACCCGCGTACTGGATCTCCGGCGTCCTGCTGGCGGTCGCGATCGTCGTACCGCTCCTGGTCTCCACCTACGCGAAGGACGCGCCCCGGTTGTGGGGCTTCCCGTTCTTCTACTGGTACCAGCTGCTGTGGGTCTTCATCTCGGCGGCGCTGGTGAGTATCTGCTACCGGCTGGTGAGCCGGGAGGAGCGCAACCGGCGGGCGGAGCAGGGGCTTGGTGACCCTGACAACCCGGGGACGGCGAAGGAGGCGGACCGGTGAACACCTCGGTCGACTGGGTCCAGCTCATCATCGTCGTCGTCATCTTCGGCGCCGTCACCGCGATGGGCTTCATGGCGGCCCGCTGGCGCAACTCCGGCTCGATGGAGAGCCTGGACGAATGGGGTCTGGGCGGTCGTGGGTTCGGAACCTTCGTCACCTGGTTCCTGCTCGGTGGCGACCTCTACACCGCCTACACCTTCATCGCCGTACCGGCCGCGATGTACGCCACCGGCGCGATCAGCGGCTTCTTCGCGGTGCCGTACACGATCGTGGTCTATCCGATCATCTTCATCTTCATGTCCCGGCTGTGGTCGGTCTCCCATCGCAACGGCTACGTGACCCCGGCGGACTTCGTCGGCGGCCGGTACGGCAGCCGCGCGCTGTCGCTGGCGGTCGCGGTCACCGGCATCCTGGCGACGATGCCGTACATAGCCCTGCAGCTGGTCGGTATGCAGGCCGTGTTCGAGACGATGGGTCTCGGCGGCGACAACGTGCTGGCCAAGGACATCCCGTTGCTGATCGCGTTCGCGGTCCTGGCGGCGTACACCTACTCGTCCGGTCTGCGGGCGCCGGCGATGATCGCGTTCGTCAAGGACGGCCTGATCTACCTGGTGATCGCGGTGGCGATCTTCTACCTGCCGCACGTGCTGGGCGGCTGGGGCTCGATCTTCGACGCCGCGGAGACCAAGCTCACCGCGACCAACCCGGCCACCGGCAAGCCGGTCGGCGCGTTCATCCCCGGTGAGGCGGGCTTCTCGGCGTACTGGACGCTGGCGCTGGGGTCGGCGATGGCGCTGTTCATGTACCCGCACTCGGTGACCGCGGTGCTGTCCACCAAGAACCGCAACGTCGTCCGGCGGAACGCGGCGATCCTGCCGGCGTACTCGCTGCTGCTCGGCCTGCTCGCGCTGCTCGGCTTCATGGCGATCAAGGCCAACGTGAACACCAAGGGCCTGGACGGCCTGACGAACCCGCAGCTGGCCATCCCGCGGCTGTTCGACCAGGAGTTCCCGTCCTGGTTCGCCGGGATCGCGTTCGCCGCCATCGCGGTCGGCGCACTGGTGCCGGCGGCAATCATGTCGATCGCGGCCGCGAACCTGTTCACCCGCAACATCTACCGCGACTTCATCAAACGCGACGCCACGCCGGCACAGGAGGCGAAGGTCTCCAAGCTGGCGTCGCTGGCGGTGAAGTTCGGCGCGCTGGCGTTCGTGCTCACGCTGGACAAGACGCTCGCGCTGAACTTCCAGCTGCTGGGCGGGATCTGGATCCTGCAGACCTTCCCGGCGATCGTGGTCGGCCTCTACACCCGGTGGTTCCACCGCTGGGCGCTGCTGGCCGGCTGGGCGGTGGCGATGCTGTTCGGCACCATCGAGGCCTACAACGTGATCAACCCGGCGACGAAGAAACACTTCGGCGGCTCGCTGGCGAACATCCCGTTCACCGATACGCAGGCCTACATCGCGCTGACCGCGTTCGTCCTCAACCTGCTCGTGGTGATCGTGCTGACGCTGGTGTTCCGGGCCCTCAAGGTGCCGGACGGGCTGGACTCCACCCACTCGACGGACTACGTCGCCGACCGGGGCGACCCGGGAGTCAAGGACCTGCCCGAGCTCGTCGACGAGGGCGGTGCGGCCGCGGCCAAGTCGTAGTACCCGCCCGGCAACCGACGGCGGTCCTTCCTGGTGGAGGGCCGCCGTCACGTTTTGCCGCCAAGTCGACACGCTGCGGAGTCAGCTTGCCCGGATTCGGGCCACAGGCGCGGCAGAATCGCCAGGGTGCTGCTGGTCCTCCTCGTCATGGTGCTCGCCGCCGCCGCGGCACTCGCGACCGGTGGACGGCTCGGACGACTGGCCGGCAACGCGCTGACCGGCGTGCACTGGCTAGCCGCGGCCGCGATCGGCCAGCTCCTCGGCTCCCTCTTCGGCGGTACGGCGTACCCGGTCGGGCTGCTCGGCTCCGCGGTCTGTATCGCGGTCTTCCTCCGGCTGAACCTCCGCCACCCCGGCGTCGGGCTGCTGGCCCTCGGGTTCTTCAGCAACGCCCTCGTGGTCGCGGTGAACGGCGCCATGCCGGTGTCGCTCGATGCGCTGACGCGCGCGGGTCTCGGTGAGGCGGTGGTGAGCGACCCGCGCCACGAGTTGTCCGACGCGGCGACCAGGCTGCCTTGGCTGGGAGACGTCGTACCGGTGGCTCTTCCGGGGTTCGGGCAGGCCGTCAGTCCGGGCGACGTACTGATTGCGGCCGGGGCCGGATTGCTCCTGTACGCCGGGATGGGCGGATCGGGCCGGGTCCCGGCGTCGATCGCGCCGATGTGGGACGACCTCGAGCCGTGTGCCGGCACTCCGGCGCTGTTGCGGCTGTCCTCAGAAGCGGAAGCCGCGGCCGATCACGCGCCGGAGTGACTCGACCACGACCGGGTCGTACTCCGCGCCGATCCCCAGGCCGATCGACTCCATCGCCTTGGCCGGCGACTGTCCGGTCCCCTCACCGACCAGCTGTTCGTAGGCCAGCGCAACGTTCACGATCCCGCTCTCCACCGGGATGTCGGCGTTGTTCGCCCGGCCGTGCCGGTACGGATCGTTGGAGTGCCGGACGATCTCCGCGACGTGGTCCAGCACCCCGGACCGCTCGATCACCGAGGCACCGATCGCCGCCGCCCGCTGCCGCTCCTCCCGCGTCCGCAACAGCGAGGCGCCACCCGGACTCGGATCCGCCAAGGCCAACTGACCGACGCCGGACAACAGCGCGGCATACTCGAGCGCCACCATGCGCGCCGGCGTCAGCCCCAGATCGTGTCCCAGCGCCACCGCCAACTGGGCGGTACGAGCGTTCTGCCCCGGGCTGCTGAAACCCGCGATCTCCGTACTCCGCGCCATCGAGCGCACTGTGGTCCGATACGTCCGCTGCGCCGATGCGTACCGCCGGAAGGCGAACTGCGTCAGGAACAGCGGCACCACGACGAGCGGCGGTCCCCACAGGCCGAGCAGCGACGTACCGATGGCCAGCAGCATTCCGCTGATGGCCATCGCCATCCCGATCCGCGCAGCGATGGCGGTCTCGTCCCGCAGTGCCGCGGGGAACGGCTGGTTGAACCTCTCGGTCGCCTGCCCCGCCCCGATCAGCGCGTCCATCCCCGCAGCCGTCAGGACCGCGAGCAGCATCGCACCCGTCAGCGAGATGGCCGCGGTCCACGAGCCGTCCCAGTACAGATCCGACGGCGTCACCGCCGAGAACACCGCGGCAGCCCCCGCCACGGACAACATCCGCCGCGACGACACCACCAGATCCCACCGCAATCCGGACAGCATCCGCGGCAGCACCCCGGCCAGCGTGGCCAGCCCGATCACCGCGATCACCTGCGCCACATCCGGCGGAATCGCGACCTCCGGCGGCCGCAACAACGCATACCCCAACGCGGCACTGGTCGCGATCGGAGCCCGGTTCCGGCTCCGGTCGAACCGGAACTGGACCATCTCGCCGATGGCCACCAGCACGCCGAACGTCAGGGCGTACGGCCACTCCGTGACTCCACGGTGAAGGGTGATGGCGAGCGCCGCGATCCCCAGGACGCCTCCGGCCACCACGACGACGATGCCACTGCCCATCCGCCGGACATCGGGCGAGTCCATGCTCACCATCAGGCGTCCGGTCCGGCGGCCGAACCGGACGCGCCACCGGCACTGCCGAGACTGAGGTCGTCGTGATCGATCGCCGCTCGCGCGCTGCCGTCGGGAGCCGGCTGATCCGCGGCCGCGGCCTTCCAGCCGTCCTTGCGGATGACCTCGACGAACGCGTCGACGAGCTGCGGGTCGAAATGGGTGTAGCGGTCCTGCAACAGGATCTGCAAGGTCTCCTCGACACCACGGGCGGGCCGGTACGAGCGGGTCGAGGTGAGACAGTCGAAGGCGTCCACGATGCCGATGATCCGGGCGAAGTACGGGATGTTCTCCGCGGCCAGGCCGGCCGGGTAGCCGGTGCCGTCGTACTTCTCGTGATGGTGCAGGACCGCGGACTTCACTTCTTCCAGGAACGGGATGTTCCCGATCAGCTCGACACCTCTGGCCGGGTGCAGCCGGATCGCGTCCATCTCACTGTCGTCGAGCCGTCCCGGCTTCCGGATGATCCTGGTCGGGACGCCGACCTTCCCGACGTCGTGCAGCAGGCCGGCATGTTCCAGAGCGAGCTGGCGGTCCTCGTTGAGCTGGAGGTGGCGTCCCAGCATGCCGACGCCTTCGCTCACCCGCTCCGAGTGACCACGCGTGTACAGATCCTTGGTCTCGATGACCTGGATGAAGGCCCGCATGGTCGCTGCCTGGGCGTTGCGCTCGGCTTCGTACAGCGAGAGAGCCCAGCGGGCGACCACCAGCGGCACGACGACCAGGAACACCGCCACGACGCCCAGACCACCGATCCAGACCACGGCGAGCAGGACGCCGAGCAGCCCGTAGCCGGTCATCGGGATCACGGTGGGCGCAGCCGCCTTCCGCAGGAAGGTCAGCGGCGGCGTTCCACCACGGTCCAGCCACAGCACCAGGCACATCAGGGCGGCGTTCACCGAGAGCCAGGTCACGATCGCCGCGAACCCGGAAACCGTTGCCTGTCCCGGCGCGTCCAACACGGCGTCACCACGAACACCGCCGGTCCGGACGTACACGAAGCCGGCAGCGGCGGCGCACAGAACCGCCTGTGCGCCGTTGAACACCCGTCGCATCAGGGGAACACGACGGTCCTGGGTAAGGGGCAGCAGAATCGCGACAACCACAGTTGCCGCGGGCCCGGACAACAGGAGGAGGGCGATACAGACCACGTGGTCGAGGACTGCCTTGACAGGGCCGACCTTGGAACGCAGTAGTACGCCGACCAGCAACAGCAGGCCGAGCGCCACGGTGGGCACGTCCAGCCTGGTTTTGAACAACGCCACGGCGAGCACCAGTGCGGCGACAGCTGTGCTGATCGCCACCGTCAGACGGAGCGGCCAGCGGCTGTTCACCTGGGAACTCTAACCTTCACCACTCCCAACCGTCACTACTGAACACGACAGGTCACCTCCGATCAGCGGTCGCGGTCTTGTTCCCTGGCGTCGTCAAGGAACAGGGGGGCAGACAGCACATCGCTGACTCGTCATGATTTTGCTTCATCAGGCGCGCCGCGAAACACTGTAAGCCAGACCGTGACCCGCCGCACGACGCGAAGTGCTGGGCATGGTATGAGAGACTGTGACTCTTTGCAGTTGTTTCAAGGAGGCTTAGAAATGGGCAAGACCGGCCGCAAGCGCCGCGCACGCAAGAAGAAGGGCGCAAACCACGGTAAGCGCCCGAACGCCTGACAGCAGGCGGCTACGCAAAGCGAGGACCCCGGCAAAAGCCGGGGTCTTTGCAATTTGGTCACAGGTCGGCACCAGACCAGCTTTACCTCAGGTCTCGTATTCGGAGAGTCCCCGGCCGCATACTGAATGCTAGTTTCAAACGAGTGTTGGGTATTGGACCAGTGTGGATAACCTCGGCGGTCCGTCGGTGGATCCTCCTAGAGTTGGGCCCCGACGTCCCGCACCGACCGTAGCCGGGTGGGGTCCGACGAGTGAGGGAGGTGGGTGGGCTGTCCACGGCGAGCCTGAGCGAACTGCTGCGCGGGTTCCGGGCCAGGACCGGGCTCACCCAAGCGGCCCTGGCCGAAAAGGCCGGTCTGAGCGAGCAGGCCATCAGCGTCCTCGAGCGCGGCACGCGCAGCCGGCCGCGGATCGACACCATTCGCTCACTGACCGCAGCCCTCGGCCTCAGTGCGGCCGAGGCCGACGAGTTCCTGGCCGTTGCTCGTGGCAAGAGCCGGGCGGCCCGGACGGCGGTTCCGGAGCCGGAGATGCCCGCTCCGGGCGACGCGTTACCGATGCCATGGCAACTACCTCCGGCCGTTCCGGACTTCACCGGCCGGATTGCTCAGATCGAAGCAATCCTGACGGTTCTGCGGGTTCCGGCCGGCGCGACGCGGAACGACACGGTCGGCCTGGTCACCGTGACCGGCATGGGTGGCATCGGCAAGACAGCGCTGGCGGTCCAGGCCGCGCACAAGCTGGCCGACAGCTATCCCGACGGCCACCTGTATCTCAACCTGCGCGGCTACGGTCCCGGCAAACCGATGACGACCGGCGAAGCGCTGCGGCAGTTGCTGCGCTCACTCGGTCTCGACGTCCAGCTGATCCCCGACGGCGTCGAGGAAGCCGCCGGGCTGCTGCGATCCCAGCTCGCCGGCCGCCGGGTGCTGATGCTCCTCGACAATGCCGCCGACGTGGCCCATGTGGTGCCGTTGCTGCCCGGAAGTCCCGGGTCGGCGGCGATCATCACCAGCCGCGGTTCCCTCGCGACGCTGCCCGGCGCGCGCCAGATCCGGCTCGACGCACTGTCGGCGTCGGAGTCGGTCGAGCTGCTGACCGGGGTCATTGGTCAGTCCCGGGTCGCCGCCGAGCCGGACGCCGCCGAGATCCTTGCCTCGTTCACCGGTCGGCTGCCGCTGGCCGTGCGACTGATCGGCGGCCGGCTCGTGGCCCGCCCGTCGTGGCCGCTCCAGCACCTCGTCGATCTCCTCCACGACGAGGAGCGCCGGCTCGACAGCCTCGGCTCGGACGATTCCGGCGTCCGTTCCAGCATCGCCAGCTCCGTGCGGTTCCTGGAGTTCAGTGATCGCGAGCTCGACCGCGAGGCCGCGCGAGCCCTGCCCCTGCTCAGTGTTCCGGACGGATCCGACCTGCTCACGGTCGTCGCGGCCCACCTGCTCGATCTCCCGGTCCGCCGTACCGACGCCATCCTCGAGCGCCTCGTCGACCTCAACCTGCTCGAGTCAGTCGCCCCCGAGCGCTACCGCTTCCACGACCTCATCCGCGCCTACGCCCGCGAGCAGGCCGACCTCTCCCTCACCCCCGCCGACCGCGACGCCGGCCTGGAACGCATCCTGCGCTTCTACACGGGATTCGCCTGGGCCTGCCAGGCGAAGACCCATCCGGCCAGCCCACGGCTGGCGTTCGCGACGGTCACCTTCACGCCGCCGCCGGTGATCACCGACGCGGAGTCGGCGCTGAGCTGGCTCGACGCCGAGCAGCGCAACCTGATGGATCGGTACTCCCAAGCGACCGCCTCGTCACTGTCCGGATCTCCGGTGTTTCCAGAGCTCGTCCTGGCCCTGTTCGGCTTCCATGAATCCCGTTCGCGGTGGGTGGAGATGCGCGAGCTCGGGCTCGGCGCGGCGGACCTCGCCGAGCGGCTCGGGCTGCGGACGATGGCCGCGTGGCTGGAGCACGACAGCGCGATTCCCGAAGTGGAGAACGGAAGTCTCGAGGTCGGCGCCGACCGGCTGCTCAAGGCGCTCGCGATGTTCCGGGCGCTCGGGGACCGACCTGGTCAGGCCCGCGCGGCGACCTCGGCGACCCACGTGCTCGGCCGGCTGGACCGAGTCGCGGAAGCGCTCGCGTTCGGCACCGAAGCGTTGCGCCTCAGCCAGGAGCTCGGCGAGCCGACCGTCGAAGGCGTCTCGTACGTCGCCCTCGGCGGCCTGTACGAACGCAACGGTGACTACGCGCTCGCCGACGAGGCGTTCCGGCAGGGGATCGCGCTCGCGGAGCGGTCGGGTGATCTTCGGTCGGTCGGCAAGAGATATCTGAACATCGGCTTTTCCCACCTGCTCGTCGGTCGCTCCGAGGACGCGATCGAGCCGTTGCACCACAGCATCGAGGCGGGAAAACGGTCACGCAACGACGACCTGCAGTCCCAGGGCTGGCAATGTCTGGCCGCCGTGTACGCAAGTCAGGGCCACTACGGCAAAGCGCACGAATGCATCGAAGAAGGCATCCAATTGGTGCGCGTGCTCGGAAACCGGCTGCGCGAAGGATGCTTCCTGCTCGAACACGGCAAGGTCAGCGCCGCGGCCGGCGATTCGACCGCCGCGACGCAGTACCTGCGGTCCGCGATCACCGTCCTGCAGGGCATCTCGCCCCATTTCCAGGCAAAGGCCGAGGATCTGCTCGCCCTCGTCGAACGGGGCGGAAAGTACACCTACAGCTTTGACGACTCGCAGGTCAGGTGACCCGGTCCGACCGACCGGTAGCACGCATTCGACAACGACCGGCCAAACGTCAGTCGGTGGTGGTGATGGTGGTTTCCACCTGGATTTGGGTGAGGCGGAGGAGGATTTTCTGGCGCAGGGCGTCGGGGGCGTGGTCGGAACCGCAGGAGCGGTGGACCAGCTTCTTGACGCAGCGTTCCAGGTCGTACTGGTCCAGGCAGGGGGCGCACTCTTCGAGGTGCTGCCGGATCTCGTCCGTGGTGGCGTCTTCGAGTTCGTTGTCGATGAAGACGTAGACCCGCTGCAGGATCTCGCTGCAGTCGACGTCGTGGTGCTCGCCGCAGCTCACGACTCCTCCTTCTCCGCGGTCGCGCCGGTACTCGCGTCCGTGCTCTGGTCCGAGTCCGGCGTGGGGATCAGGCCGCGATCCCGGGCGTAGTCCCCCAGCAGCTCACGCAGCTGGCGGCGGCCCCGGTGCAGCCGCGACATCACGGTGCCCACCGGCGTACCCATGATGTCGGCGATCTCCTTGTAGGCAAAGCCCTCGACATCGGCCAGGTAGACGGCCAGGCGGAAGTCCTCCGGGATGGATTGCAGGGCTTCCTTGATGTCGGAGTCGGGCAGGTGCTCGAGGGCGACCGCCTCGGCCGACTTCAGGCCGCCGGGAGTGTGCGACTCGGCGGCGGTGAGCTGCCAGTCCTCGATCTCCTCGGTCGGCGACTGCGTCGGCTGACGCTGCCGCTTGCGGTATCCGTTGATGAACGTGTTCGTCAGGATCCGGTACAGCCACGCCTTCAGGTTGGTGCCGGGCGTGAACTGGTGGAACGAGCTGTACGCCTTCGCGAAGGTGTCCTGCACCAGGTCTTCGGCGTCCGACGGATTACGGGTCATCCGCATCGCCGCGGCGTACATCTGGTCCAGGAAAGGCAGCGCCTCGCGCTCGAACCGCGCGGTCCGCTGCTCGGGTGTCTCGGTGGTGGTGGGAGTCGGCATCGTGATCGAGAATACCGGGGTCTTCCCAGCTGTCCTCGCCGGAGCCTCGGTCGTCGCCATCATGTTCGTCACAACACGCCCCGCGACGAGCCCATTCCCGCTCACAGCTGGGTTCGGGCGCTGACCACTATCCGGACACCTCGCGGCTGACCCATTCGAACACAGCTTCGACCAGGAGGTCGTACGTCTCCTGCTGGTCGAGCTCCGCCCGCTTCGGCACCTTGAAGGAGTGGTCCGCGTCCGGGACGACGGCCATCTCGGTCAGCGGCGGGAACTCCTCGGGCGTCCCGAACGGGTCCCGCTCCCCCTGCACGACCAGCGTCGGCAGCCCGGTGCCCTGCAGTTCGGCGACCCGCGACTTCTCCGGCTTCCCCGGCGCGTGCAGCGGGAACGACAACGCGAGTACGCCGGACGCCCCCAGACTGCTCGCGGTCCGGCAGGCCACCCGGGCGCCCGCACTGCGGCCGCCGATCACCAGCGGCGTGCGGACCCGGAGCTGGCCGATGATCGCGATCCAGGCTTCGTCGAGCACCTTCGGCGCCGGCGCGAGCTTCTTCCCGGCCCGGCGCCAGGGCTGCTCGATCAAGAACACGTTGATGTCCTGCTTCGGCAGCCGGGCGGCCAGTGCGGCCAGGTCACCGGACTCGATCCCGGCCCCGGCGCCATGACCGAGGGCCAGCGTCGCCACCGGCCGCCGGGCCCGGTGCGCCACGATCCGGGCCTCGCCGTGCGGCGTCCCCACAATCCGTTCGTCGGTCACCCGCCCCATCCTGTCATCCGGACCGTCGAACGGCGGGCACGAAACGTCAGAAGAGAGTGGTCTCCTCCGGAGTGGCCGGCTTGTCGATCGGATCCACACCATCGGGCGGCAGCGGATCGAGCAGATGGGGTCCGTTGTTCTTCACCGAGCTGACCGCCTTCGAGACGGCGTACGCCTCCAGGCGGCCCGGGGCGGCGGGGACCAGCAGCTCCAGCAGATCGTCAGGATCCGACGACAGCGGGTCGAGCCAGGCGTCGTACCGCTCGCGCTCGACCAGGAGCGGCATCCGGTCGTGGATGCGGCCGAGGTCGTCGGTGGCGGTCGTGGTCAGAACCGTGCAGGTCCACAGCCAGGCCTCGTCCTGGTCCGGGTCCGCGACCGACTTGTCGCGCCAGATCTCGTACAGCCCCGCCATGGCCAGGACGCCGCCGTCGGCCGGATGGATGAAGTACGGCTGCTTGACCGGCTTGCCGTTCACCTTCTCCTCGGCCGTGTACCACTCGTAGTAGCCGTCGGCCGGCAGGATGCAGCGGCGGGTGGCGAACGCCTTCTTGAAGGCGGGCTTCTCCGCGACCGTCTCCATCCGCGCGTTGATCAGCCGGTTCCCGATCGAGGTGTCCTTGGCCCACGACGGCACCAGTCCCCACTTGACCGTGGTCAGCTTGCGGATCGTCTCGTCGGGGACCTCGCGGTTCTTCCGCTCGACCACCGCGATCACCTGATCGGTCGGCGCGACGTTGTAGTTGTCCGGCAGTTCCTGCACGGACTCGCGGACGTTGCCCGCCTCGATCTCGAACTCCACGACGAGGTCGGACGGGTCCCGGCTGGACGCATACCTACCGCACATGGGACCAGCCTAGACACGACCACGGACAAGCGGCGGCGGATCGCCTACCCCGTGATAGGCGATCCGCCGCCGGCCGATGCGTCCGGCCACCCCCCTGTCGGCGTCCGGACGCAGGTCCTAAGGTCTGGCGAGTTCGTCGAGAACCCTCCCTGCCATCGCGTCGGTGTGCGGCAGGCCTTCGATCCAGATCCGGGCCAGCTGGGGTACGTCGGTGTCCAGCCGCCACTGGGTGATCAGGGCTCGTACCGTCGCGACCTGCTCCGGCAGGTTCGGCTCGCGGCCGACGAGCGCCGCCGCGCGGTGTGAGCCGACGCGGCCCAGTACGTCACCGCCGCAGAAGACGATCCGCAGGCACTCCGCCACGTCGACCAGCCGGAGCTCGCGGTCGAACGGCGACGTCCCCGGGGGATTGAGCGGCTCGACAACCACCAGTGCGTGGGATTGCGGTACGGAAGTGCCACGGAACTCCGCCTCTCGATAGAGCTCGCCGAGCCGGGACCGCAGGTGGGCCAGGCTGGACAGCCCGGTCAACGGGTCCTCGCAGGACAGTGAGTGCAGGTAGACCAGAGAGGCCTCGGCCCAGCTGGAACTGAGTGCGCGTACCGCGTCGAAAGCCGGCTCGCCCCCGGCGATCGAGCGGTACAACGCACTCAGCCCATCAAGTGCCTCCACCAGCGAGACTCCGTCGGCCGCCAGCCGGCGTCCGACCTCGTCCGATGCAGGCACGACATCGGCCCCGTCCCGCAGCGCCTCGGCGATCGCGAGATAGGCGCTGTGGTCTGTGACGGGACCAGCTGTGCCGTGCGGCTCCCTCCGTCCGCACGGTTGATCTGGAGACGACGCCTCCGGCCGGTTCCGGGCGGGCGACCCCGCCAGGTTCAGGGACTTGGCTGGACGCAGGTCGAGTCGTCGGCGGATGTCCGCGAACAGCGACATGGCCCTCCTCGAATAGCCCCGTCAGTCTCCCGACCGGTCGGCCGGAAGCGTCGTTCGCAGGTGAGACAGCCGGGGCGGAGGTTCATGACGCGGATTCGCAGAACTTTTTTCGCGTAACTTCCGGGCTGGTCATCTCGTCAGGAAAGGTGCACGATTCCGCGTCAGGAGACGTGCGCGGATCCGTCCCACGTGGGAACCTTGTTCCCGGCAACAATGTGACGGACCGTCACATCGCCGTACGGACAGTCGTGACACACCCACGGGGGAGCTGGATGGAGACGCCGGAAGGACCGAGCGACGCCGAACTGATCGCGCGCGTCCGCAACGGCGATCTCGAGGCGTACGGCGAACTCTTCGGCCGCCACCACCACGCGGCCGAGCGGATGGCCCGCCAGCTGGTCCCGGCCAACGACGCCGACGACCTGGCCAGTGACGCGTTCGCCAAGGTGCTGGACGCGCTCCGGGCCGGCGGCGGTCCCGACATCTCTTTCCGTGCGTACCTGCTGACGACGGTCCGGCGGGTGCACGTCGACCGGATCCGGTCCGGCCGGAAGGTGACCGCCACCGACGACATCGCGGCGTACGAGCGGGAGCCGGAGAGCTTCGACGATCCGACGGTCACCGGGTTCGAGAGCGGCGCGGCGGCCAAGGCGTTCGCGAGCCTGCCCGAGCGCTGGCAGGCCGTCCTCTGGCACACCGAGGTCGAGGGTGAGAAGCCGGCCGCGATCGCTCCGCTGCTCGGCCTGACCGCGAACGGCGTGTCCGCGCTGGCCTACCGCGCCCGCGAGGGTCTGCGGCAGGCGTACCTGCAGCAGCATCTGGCCGACGTCGCCGGCGACCGCTGCCGCTGGACGACCGAGCGCCTCGGCGCGTACGTCCGCGGCGGCCTGACCAAGCGCGAGAACCGCAACGTCCGCGAGCACCTGGACGACTGCGCGAAGTGCACCGCGGTCTACCTCGAGCTCGTCGAGGTCAACAGTGCGTTGCCGGCCCTGCTCGCCCCGGCCCTGCTGGGCACCGCGGGCCTCGGCTACCTGGCCGCCGCGTCCGGCGCGAAGGTCGGGCTGGTCGGCTTCGTCGCCACCGGCTGGAAGAAGGTCACCGAGAACGGCACCCGGACAGCGGTCGGCGCGGGAGCGGTCGTGGTCGTCGCGGTCGCCGCCGTGCTCGCAGCGATGGCGCTTGGCGGCAACGACACTCCCCCGGCGGCGATCGACAAGCCGCCGGCGCAGCAGCCGACCCAACCGCCGGGGAATCCGCCGACCGTTCCGCCGGTGAAGCCGCCGACGGTCAAACCGCCGTCCACCCAGCCGACGACCGCTCCGACCGCGGCGCCCACCACCGCGCCGACGACCGAGCCGACCCAGCAGGCGACGACGCCGACCCCGACGGCCGAGCCGACCCCGACGCCGACGCCGACGCCGACGCAGACCACCCCGACGCCACCGTTGCCGACGACACCGATCCTGGACGAGGGCCTGCTGACGATCACCATGCCGAGCGGCGGCGGCGCCCCGAGCGACCGGGCCGGCGTCTCGCAGGCCGCGGCGGGGATGCGCTTCGTCCTCACCATCAAGCCCCCGGCCGGCAACACCGACCCGGTCGTGATCGGCCTCAAGTTCGGTGCCTCGCTGGACTGGCCGCTGACCGGCAACCCGAGCGGCTGGGTCTGTCACCAGACCACCAAGACCTGTACGGCGAACAACCCGGCGGCGCCTGAACCGATGCCGGTGACGTTCGACACCCCGACCGGTGGATCGACCGCCGATCGCACCTTCACGGTCTCGGCCAAGACCGGCCGGCTGTACGACGACGACTCCGAGACGCTGACCGCTCCCGCTCCCCCGCGGACCGACGAGAACCTGCTGAAGATCCTCGACGGGAAGGCCGACCCGGACGTCCACCACCGCATCCTGACCGTTGCCCCCGGCACGGACCGGACCAGCGTCACGCTGAAGATCACCTACGGCTCGGCGCTGGAGTGGCCGATCGCCGCGAACCCGGCCGGCTGGAAGTGCTCGGCCACGACCAAGACCTGTACGGCGCTGACCCCGGCCCGGCCGGCTCCGCTGCCGGCGGACTTCGCCGTACCGTCGGAGGGCTCGGCGGCGGCCAGGACCTTCACCGTGGCCGCGACGGCCGGGCTGGTCAGTGACACCGACTCCGAGGTGCTGCCGGGGATCCAGGTGGACGAGTCGCTGCTGCAGATCATCACCCCGACGCCGCAGACCGACCCGAACCCGTTCGTCTACAACCGGTTCCTCAAGGTCAACGGGGTGTCGAACCAGCGGGTGACCCTGGACATCTCCTGGGGACGCAACCTGTCCTTCCTGTCCGCGCACGACAAGGGCTGGACCTGCTCGCGGTCGACCGACATCCGGCGGGCGACCTGCTGGACCGACAACTACGTCAAGCCGTTCAACTCTGAGTGGACCGCGTGGCTGCCGGGCACCGGGGCGAACAACCAGATCACCGTGCACGCCCGGGTCGGCGGCCGGGAGGACACCGACTCGGTGCAGATCCCGCCGTCGACCTCCCGCCGGTGAAACCCGGTTGCCGCCTGCGATATCTTGGATCTGTTCGCGCTGACGGAACCGAGTAGCGCCGTACGTCACGTCCGAGAGAGTCGCCGGTTGCTGTGAAGGCGGCACGTGGAGCGGTCGTGAAGACACTCCCGAGCGAATGCATGGCAAGAGGCCGGACCCGGGCACGTGCCCGATCCGGTGAAGGTGTGGTGGCACCGCGAGATCCCCTTCGCCCACACCTCCGGGGTACGAGAGACAACCTGGAGGTGAAAACAGCAATGCGCATTCTCAGCCATGAGATCCCCTCAGCAGTGGGCCAGACCGTCACGGTGGCCGGCTGGGTGCACCGAAGACGACGGCTCGCCGCCGTCAGTTTCCTGATCCTGCGCGACCGGTCCGGCCTGAGCCAGATCGTCGTGAAGGCACCGGAGACCCAAGCACAGCTGGACGAGCTCGGTGAGGAGACCGTCGTCCAGGTGACCGGCATGGTCGCCGCCAACCCGCAGGCGCCCGGTGGCGCGGAGATCGTCGACCCGGTGATCGAGCCGCTGACGGAGCCGGCCGCGACGCCGCCGATCGAGCTGTGGCGACCCACGGTCGGTGCCGGGCTGCCCGTCGTCCTGGACAACGCGCCGGTCGCGTTGCGGCATCCTTCCGTCCGGGCCGGATGGGAGATCGCCGCGGCCGCCCTGCACGGGTTCCGTGCCGCCGTGGACGGTCAGGGCTTCACGGAGATCCAGACGCCGAAGATCGTCGGTACGGCGACGGAGTCGGGGGCCAACGTGTTCGCGCTGGACTACTTCGGCGGACCGGCGTACCTGGCGCAGTCGCCGCAGTTCTACAAGCAGACGATGGTCGGGGTGTTCGAGCGGGTCTTCGAGGTCGGGCCGGTGTTCCGGGCCGAGCCGCACGACACGGTCCGGCACCTGGCCGAGTACGTCTCGCTGGACGCGGAGTTCGGGTTCATCCAGGACCACCGCGACGTCCTCGCGGTGCTCCGGTCGGCCGTCGCCGGGATGCTGGCCGCGGTCGGCGAGCGGGCCGGCGGTGCGCTGGAGCGGCTCGGGGTGGAGCTGCCCGAGATCCCGGTCGACGTACCGGTCGTGCACTTCAGCGAGGCGCTGAAGATCGCCGGGGCGAACCCGGACGAGCCGGACCTGGCGCCGGCCGACGAGCGGGCGATCGGCGAGTGGGCGCTGCGCGAACACGGCAGCGAGTTCGTCGCGGTCGAGGGCTATCCGATGGTGAAGCGGCCGTTCTACACGCATCCGCAGCCGTCGGACCCGCGCTGGTCGAACTCGTTCGACCTGTTGTTCCGCGGGATGGAGCTGGTCACCGGTGGGCAGCGTCTGCACCGCTACAGCGACTACGTCGCGGCCCTGGAGGCGCGGGGTGAGTCGCCGGACGCACCGGCGTACAGCTCGTACCTGCAGGCGTTCAAGCACGGGATGCCGCCGCACGGCGGGTTCGCGATCGGGCTCGAGCGGTTCGTGGCGCGGCTGACCAAGGCCGAGAACGTCCGCGAGGTCACGCTGTTCCCGCGCGACCTGCACCGCCTGACGCCGTGACGGAGACCACCGCGTCGGTCGTCGCCGAGCTGAACGTTGCCCTAGGCACCGATTATCGGCTGGTCCGGCAACTGACCGGTGGTCTGCAGTCCAGCGCGTACGAGCTCGTCGACGGCGGGGCCCGGGTCGTCCTCAAGTGGAGCGGCGACCCGGGCTGGGCGCCCCGCGTCCGGCGGGCGGCCGAGCCCGTCCGCCGGGCGCGGACGGTCGGTTACCCCACCCCGCGGCGGCCGGCGGGTGCTCGAGCTGCTCGATGCATGATGTGCGCATGCTGAGTGAGGTGGAGCGGGCGGTTCTGGCGGTGGTCGACGACGAGCGGATCGTCGAGGACCTGCAGGAGCTGGTGCGGATTCCGAGTGTGGACGGGACGGCTGCGGAGAGCGACGTACAGACGTGGTGTGCGGAGCGGCTGTCGACGCTCGGTCTGCTTGTCGACAACTGGCGGATCGACCTTCCGGCGCTGACCGCCGACCCGGAGTTTCCCGGGATGGAGGTCACCCGGGACGAGGCCTGGGGTTGTGTCGGCCGGCTCGGCGGGCACGAGACGCCGGGGCTGATCCTCAACGGGCACGTGGATGTCGTGCCCGCGACCGGCGACGCGTTCTCGGCCCGGGTCGAGGACGGCGTGATGTGGGGACGCGGGACGTGTGACATGAAGGGCGGTGTCGCGGCGATCCTCGGCGCGGTGGCGGCGATCGTTGCTGCAGGCATCAAGTTGCGGAAGCCGCTGGCGGTGCACACGGTGGTCGGCGAGGAGGACGGCGGCCTCGGAGCGTTCGCGACGTTGCGGCGGGGACACGGCGGTACGGCGTGCCTGATCGCGGAGCCGACCGCGGGCTGCGTGATCCCGGCCAACTCGGGATCGCTGACGTTCCGGCTGGAGGTCCCGGGGCTGGCGACACACGGCTCGACCCGGAGCCGTGGGGTGAGCGCGATCGAGAAGTTCGTCCTGATCCAGGAAGCGCTGCAGGCCCTCGAATCCTCGCGAAACCACGAGCCGCACCCGTTGCTGGCCCACCTCGATCTGCCCAACCCACTGTCGGTCGGCACCGTGCGGGCCGGCGACTGGGCGAGCACCGTACCGGACCTGCTGATCGCCGAGGGCAGGTACGGCGTACGCCTCGGTGAGCCGCTCGCCGACGCACGGGCCGCCTTCGAGACCGCGATCGCCGACGCCTGCGCGAAGGACGAGTGGCTCCGCGAGCACCCGGTCGCGGTGACCTGGCCGGGCGGTGAGTTCGCCTCCGGCCTCCTGCCCGACGGCGATCCGTTGCTCGCGCAGACCCTGGCGGCCGCCACCGACGCCGGCGGGGAGACACCTGACGTCAAGGGCGCGCCGTACGGGTCGGACCTCCGGCTGTACGCCGCCGCCGGCATCCCCACCCTGCAGTACGGCCCCGGCGACGTCCGCTACGCCCACGCCGCGGACGAACACGTCGTCCTCGCCGAGGTTCTGCACGCGGCCCGCGCGTACGCCCTGCTGGCCGTCCGCCGCTGTCTCTGAGTGATACAAATCCACCATGGCGCCGTTGCGGGGACGTTCCAGCGAGCTCGGGCGGCTGCTGGAAGCACTTCGGGCAGCCACCGACGGGACGGCCGCGCTGGCGATCGTCACCGGTGAGCCAGGTATCGGTAAGTCCGCCTTGCTGGCCGCGGCCGTCGAGCAGGCCGAGCGTCACGGCTTCCTGATCGCCACGGCGGCTGCGCACCAGACCGACAACATCAGCCCGCTCGCCTCGCTCGCACCGGCCCTTCGCGCCGGCCAGCAGCCCCTGATCGACACCGAGCACTTCCTGGAGCTGGCCACCCTCAACACCCAACCCCTGTGGCTGGCCGAGCGCCTGGCAGACCTGATCGGCCGCCGCCTCGACGGCACCCCCGCCCTGATCGTGCTGGACGACGCCCAGTGGTCCGACCCGCTCACCGCCTTCGTCCTGAGCGTCGTCGTCGCTCGGCTGGCCGACGCCAACCTGCTCTGGCTCCTCGCGACCCGGCCGGCTCCGGGCGGCGTGACCGATCAGCTGGCCGAGGCCGTTCGTACTCAGGTCCTGATCCACGCCATCGACCTCGCTCCGCTTCCCGCCGACGCCATCCAGGACATCGCCACCGACCTGCTCAACGGACCGGTCGATGCGACGCTCGCCGTGCAGCTGGCCGGTGTCCAAGGCATCCCGTTCCTCGCCGAGCAGCTCATCGCCGGGCTCTACCTCGGCAGCGGCTCCGGCGACACCGGTCCGTTGCCGACCGGCCTGGTGGAGGGCGTACGTCGTCGTACGAGCGGACTGTCCGAGCTCAGCCGCACCCTGGTCCGGACGGCGGCGGTCTTCGGCAGCGAGTTCCGCCTGGAGGACGTCGCCGTACTGATGAGCGAGCCCGTTGCCAGACTGGCCGAACCACTCGACGAAGCGATCCAGGCCGCACTGCTGACGGACGCCGGCGCCGTACTGCGGTTCCGCCACGAGCTCCTGCGGTCGGCCACGCTGGCCGACGTACCGCCATCCGCGCAGCGTGCGCTGCACGGGGCCATCGCCGACCAGCTCTTGTCGACTGGGCAAGGGGCCGCGGCGGCCGCGCCGCATGTTCTGGCGGTGGCTCGACCGGGCGACACCGCTGCCGTCACGACGTTGCGCAAGGCGGCTCGCGATCTGCTCGCGACCATGTCGACCACGGCCGCCGAAGTCATCCAGGAGGCGTTCGATCTCACGCCGGTCGACGATCCGCTGCGGGCCGAGGTCGGCGAGGAGGTGGTCAGCGTCCTCCTCACGGCCAGGCAGTACGACCGGGCCAAGGCCTTCGCCGAGGACCTGCTCAGTGGAACCGCCCTCTATCGCGGCCCGATCACGCCCGACCTTCGGGCGTCGGTCCGTCTCCACCTCGCACCCCACCAGTGGTCCATCGCACTGCTGGATCCGCACGATCTCGACGTTCCCGGAGCTGCCCCACACCTGGCCGAGCGCCTCGCCGCCTACCGGGCACTGGCCGGTTCGGAGCCTGCGAGCACGGCCGCGGACCCGATCGCGCGGGCGGTTCTGCAGGTGGGGCAAGCAGAGCGCGCGCGGGCAGCGGGAAGGTATGCGGAGGCACGCGATCTGTACGTCGCCGCGCGGGAGGTGGCACCGGGTCTGGGCAGCCTGCCGGCGACGCGGGTCGAGGTCGGCGAGCTCTACTGCCGGGCGGAGACCGACGAATTGCCGCACGCGCTGCAGCGGGCCCGCGAGATGCTGACCGGTGGTGACTCGTTCGCCGCGCCGCAGCTGGCTGTGCTGGCGGCTCGGTTGGAGTACGCCGCGGGGAATCTGCGGGAGGCCGAGGACGCCGCGAGTACAGGGCTGCGCTGGATGAGTCAGTTCCACGACAACGCGTTGGCCCCGGCTGCGCATCAGGTGCTGGCGTTGATCGCTCTCCAGCGCGGCCAACTGACCCAGGCTCGGGAGTTCGCGGGCCACGATCCGACGATCAACGCGCTGCTCGCTGTCGCGGATGGCGACTCCAAGGCCACCGACCGGCTGATCGACGTACCGCAGGACTTTCCGGAGCGGACCGGCGTCCTCGTTCAAGCACGGGCCGAGGATCGGCTGACGGAGCAGGTGGCCGCCAGTCCGTCGGCGGCGTCTCGCGGGGCCTTGGAGTTGGTGGCTGCGGGCAACGATCTGCGCCTGCTGGCCGCGGCGACCGGTGTGCTCCGGACCGCCCATCGGCCGCTGCTGCTTGCGCGAGCCGAGGAGCTCTACGGCCGAGCCGAGTTGGAGTCCGGCGACCGCACGACCGGGATCGCCACCCTGGAACACGCGCTCGACACGCTGACGACGCTCGGCGCGACCGCGCCAGCCGGCCGGATCCAGGCAGTGCTCCAGGCGGCCGGCGTACGGCGGCGCCGGTGGGCCGCCGTACCACCGCGGGCTCAGGAGGGTTGGGAGGCGCTCACGCCGATGGAACGCCGGGTCGCGCTGCTCGTCGCCGAGGGGCACACGAACCGGTCGGCGGCCGAGGAGCTCGTCGTCTCCGCGAGTACGGTCGGCACGCATCTGCGGTCCGCGTTCGGCAAGCTCGGCGTGAACTCGCGGGTCCAGCTGACCCGGCTGGTGCTGGAGCGCTTCGCCTCTCCCCCGAACGCATGAGTTTTGGGTGCACCACCCCACCCGCCGGGTCCAAAGGCTCGTGACAAGTTCGGGTGTTCGGTCGATCCGGCGGACCGGGCCGGAACGGTTTCCTTCTACCAAGCCACCTACGAAGGAGATCGAGAAAGATGAGTGAGAAGACCCCCACCGTCGTCCTGGTACACGGTGCGTTCGCGGAGAACTCCAGCTGGGCGGGCGTGATCGCCGAGCTCACCAGCCGCGGCATCCCGGCGATCGCGGTCGCCAACGAGCTGCGCGGTCCGGCCCTCGACGGCAGCCGGGTCGCGGCCCAGGTCCGCGAGATCGACGGTCCCGTCGTCCTGGTCGGGCACTCGTACGGCGGTGCCGTGATCACCGCCGCCGCGAACCAGGCCGACAATGTGACTGCCCTGGTGTACGTCGCCGCCTTCCTCCCCGACGAGGGCGAGAGCCTGCAGGACCTGCTCGGCAGCTTCCCCGCCAACGACTTCGCCTCCGGCCTGGTGCCGCACGCCCTGCCGACCGGTGACGGTGGCGAGGAGATCTACCTCAGCATCGCCCTGGACAAGTTCCGTGCCCTGTTCGCCGCCGACGTCGAGGACGCGGAGATCCTGAGCCGGACGCAGCGCGCGATCGCCGCCGCGGCGTTCGAGGAGAAGTCGGGTACGGCGACCTGGAAGCGGCTGCCCGTCTTCGACCTGGTCGCCACCCGCGACGAGGCGATCCACCCCGAGGGCCAGCGCACGATGGCCGCCCGGGCGAAGGCCACCACGATCGAGGTCGACGGTTCGCACGCGGTCGCCGTCTCCCAGCCGAAGGCCGTCGCCGACTTCATCGCGAGCGCCGTCGAGGCAGGTGCGACCCGATGAAGCTCCGCCGCCTCGGCGCCCTCGTCGCCGCCGCCGCACTACTGGTGACCGGCGCAACCACCGCCACCGCTCAGACCGAGCACAAGCAGAAGCCCACCATCGTCCTCCTGCACGGCGCGTTCGCCGACGGGGCCAGCTGGTCCGAGGTGACCAGCCGGCTCCAGCGGGACGGGTACGACGTCGTCGCTCCCGCCGTACCGCTGCGCGGGATCGCGACCGACACGGCGTACCTGACCGGGGTCCTGAACGGCATCCCCGGCCCGAAGGTCCTCGTCGGTCACTCGTACGGCGGTGCGCTGGTCAGCCAGCTCGCCGGGACCAGCGGGGTCAAGTCACTCGTCTACGTGGCGGCGTTCATCCCGGAGGCCGGTGAGACGCTCGGCGCCCTGAACTCGAAGTACCCGGGCAGCGAGATCGGACCGGACACCACCAATGCGATCAGCTACCCCGGTGGCGTCGACCTGGTGATGAAGCCGGAGGCGTTCCGGCAGGTCTTCGCCGCCGACCTGCCCGCCCGGCAGGCCGCCGTCCTCGGGGCGTCCCAGCGCCCGGTCAACGCGGCAGTCTTCGACGAGCAGATCGTGAAGACGGCCCCGGCCGGACTCCCGAAGTACGCCGTGATCCCGACCGGAGACCACGCCATCGCCCCAGCGGCCGAGCGCTTCATGGCCGACCGCGCGCACGCCACGACGGTCGAGATCCCCGGCGCCTCGCACCTGGTCGCCCTCTCCCACCCGAAGGCAGTCACCACCCTGATCGAACAAGCCGCCCGCTGAACCCCACGTCGGCCGGGCCGCACTCCGCGGCCCGGCCGACGCGTACTCACGCGAGTGCCTGGTAGACCGTGGTCCAGAAGTCGTGCATGAGCCGCACCGAGTACGGAGCGGACGCCCCGACCTGGGTGCTCCTTCGATCGAGGACGCGGTCAGAGGCTGCGGGCGACGATGTCGCCGACGGTGGTGGTCGCATGGATGGTCAGCTCGGCGGCGGCGCCTTCGGTGTTCTTGAGCGCGTTGCTGATCCGTCCGGTGGTGGTGCCGGCATCGAGCGAGGCCGAGACTCCGGCGGCCGCGCCGATCTCCACCTCACCGGCGACGGTGTGCAGTACGACGGAGCCGCGGACGGCCTCGGCGACCCGGATGTCGCCCTTGCTGGTGCGAATCTCGGCGGGGCCGTTGAGGCGGCCGACCATGACGTCGCCGGCGGTGGTGGTGAGCCGGGCACTCGCGACCTCGCCGAGGTCGATCGAGCCGTGCTCGCTCCCGACGACCACGTCGCCGAGCCGTCCGGTAGCCCGGAGCTCGACACTGGCCGCCTTCACCTCGACCCGGGAACCCGCCGGCAGCTGGACCGTCACCGCGACGGATCCGGACGGTCCGAAGTACTGGTTCTTCGCCACGACCTCGATCCGCAGGACGCCGTCGCCGTACTCGACCTTGGCCTCCTCCGCCACCTTCACGTCGCGGCCCTTCGAGGGGTCGGCGGGCAGGATCTCGACGGCGGTGTCGGTCCGGTCGGCGGCGATGAACTGGACGCGTCCGGCGGGGATGTCCAGGACGGCGGAGATCGGCTCGGGGGTGGTGAACGTAGGCATTGTCGTACCTTCCTGATGCGCACTGGAGAACTGCTGACCGGAATGACGATCCAGGGCAGCCCTGACACCCGGCAGCCACCGTGCTGACACGACAGCAGGACGGTTGTCAGCAGCCGAGCCGGTCAGAGCAAGCGCGCGAGAGCCGCCCGGCCGGCCGGGCCCCAGGTCGGCTTGCCACCCGGCAGACCCTTGTCCCCGGCTTCGCCGACCGAGATCAGCGCCAGCGCCTTGCCGGCGGCCCACCCCCGGGCGCGCGTGATCATCGCGTCGTCCGCCGCCGCGTACATGGCGAAGAAACGCTCGGCGGCACCGTCGGGCAGCAGCACCCAGGCGGCGGCGAGGTCACAGGCGGGATCGCCGATGCTCAGGTCCCCGAAGTCGATCACCCCGGTGAGCATCCCGTCGTCGACGACGACGTTCGCCGGGTGGAGGTCGCCGTGCAGCCACGCGGGCTTGCCGTCCCACTCCGGCGCGGCCACGGCCTCGTCCCACACCTTGCGGACGGCAACGGGTGCGTCCGCGCCGATTCCCAGGGTCCGCAGCGGGACTCCGCGGTCATGACTGACCGGTCCGTCCGTGGGCGCGTCCAGGTGCAGGGCCCGCAGGAAGGTGGCCAGCGTGTCGGCGGCCGGGGCCGCGGTGATCGGCGTACGGTCGGCCGGCTCGCCGCCCACCCAGGTGGTGACGAGCCAGGTGTGCGGGAAGCGCTCGGACGGTTCGCCGATCCGCTGCGGCACCGGAACCGGCAACGGGAGCCGCGGCGCGAGCTCCGGCACCCAGCGGTACTCCTTGCGCAGCAGCTCCGGCGCGCGCTCGGTCCGCGGCATCCGCACCGCGAGCTCGTCCCCGAGCCGCCAGAGCTGGTTGTCCCAGCCTCCGACCACCTGACGCAACGTCAGGTCCGCGAGGTCCGGATGCTGCTCCTTCAAGAGTCCGCGCACGAGTTCTTCGTCCATGGAGCGTCAGACGCGTCACAGCCGGGACGGGTTGGGAATAGGACCGGAATGCGTCAGGTTGCCGACAAGCATGCGTATTGATGTGTGGTCCGACGTCGTCTGCCCGTGGTGCTACATCGGGAAGCGGCGGCTCGAGCAGGCGCTCGAGCAGAGCGGCGACCGGGCCGAGATCGTCTGGCACAGCTTCCAGCTGGATCCGTCGTCGACGAACGACGACCCGCGGGACCTGCCGACCCGGCTCGGCGAGAAGTACGGGCGCGGCCGCGAGTGGGGTGTGCAGGCGAACGCCCACGTCACCGAGATCGCGGCGGAGCTCGGTCTCGAGTACCACCTCGACCAGGCGAAGTCCGCCAACACCGTCGACGCACACCGCCTGCTGCACCTGGCCCGTGGGCTGGTCGAGTCCGGTCAGGTGCCCGCCGACACCCAGGACCGCCTGAAGGAGCGCCTGCTCAAGGCGTACTTCACCGACGGTCTCCCGGTCGGCGACCACGCCACCCTGACCGACCTGGCCACCGAGGCCGGCCTCCCGGCCGACCGGGTCCGCGAGGTCCTCGCGAGTACGACGTACACCGAGGAGGTCGCCGCGGACCAGGCACAGGCCCTGGCGTACGGCGCGAACGGCGTCCCGTTCTTCGTGATCGACGAGAAGTACGGCGTCAGCGGGGCCCAGCCGGTCGAGGTGTTCCAGGAGGCGCTCCGCCGGGCGAACGCCGACCGCAAGCCGGTCACGCTGATCACCAGCCCCGGTGCGACCGACGACGCCGCCTGCGGCCCGGACGGATGCCCGATCTGATCGTTGGGTACCGGGAGTCACACAACACGTGGTGTATGAAGGAGGCATGACTGTCGTGCGCGCACTGGCCAGGCCGTTGCTGTCCATGATCTTCGTCGTGCAGGGTGTGAACTCGATCCGCAACCCCGAGCCGCTGGTGCCCAAGGCCCAGCCGGTGACGGACCGGCTGGTGCCGATGGTGAAGCGGGTCGCGCCGCCGCAGGTCGGCGACCGGATCCCGGAGACCACGGTGAACCTGGTCCGGCTGAACGGTGCGGTCCAGGTCCTCGGCGGTCTCGCGCTGGCCAGCGGCAAGGGCCGGCGGGTCGGCGCCGCGACGCTGGCGGCCACGCTGATCCCGGTAACCGTCGCCGGTCACCCGTTCTGGCAGATGAAGGACAAGGAGACCCGGGCGGCGCAGCGGATCCAGTTCATGAAGAACCTGGGCCTGTTCGGCGGGCTGCTGCTCGCCGCGGTCGACACCGAGGGCAAGCCGGGCGTGGCCTGGCGCGCCACGCACGGCGCCAAGGCCGCGAAACGCGAGACCAAGCGTGGCGCGAAGGCGGCCAAGCGCGAGGCCAAGCAGCTGGCCCGCGAGACCCGTCAGGCCGCGAAACTCGCGAAGGCGCAGCTCAACCTCGGCTAACGCCCGAGTGCCCATGGCCTAGGCTCAAGGCAGGACACGAGCCGAAGGAGTGGGATGAGTACAGAGCAGGGCTGGCCGACGCCGCGCGTCAACGGACCGGTCAGCGGCCGGGTCACGGTGCCCGGATCCAAGTCGATCAGTAACCGCGCTCTCATCCTGGCCGCGATCGCCGACGGCCCCTCGCACCTGACCGGCCTGCTCGCCGCTCGCGACACGGCCCTGATGCGGTCCGCGCTGGTGTCGCTCGGCGTCGGCATCAGCGAGAACGGTACGACGGTCACCGTGACCCCCGGTTCGCTGAAGGGCCCGGCGAGCGTCGACTGCGGCCTGGCCGGCACCGTGATGCGCTTCGTCCCACCCGTGGCCGCGCTGGCCGACGGCGTGGTCGCGTTCGACGGTGACGTGTACGCGCGGGAGCGGCCGATGGACGTCATCCTGGGTGCCCTGCGGACCCTCGGCGTACAGATCGACGACGCGGGCACCGGCCGGATGCCGTACACGGTGTCCGGCACCGGCTCGGTCCGCGGTGGCACGGTGACGCTCGACGCGTCCGGTTCGAGCCAGTTCGTGTCCGCGCTGCTGCTGGCCGGCGCCCGGTACGACGAAGGCGTCGACATCCGGCACGACGGCAAGCCGGTTCCGTCCCAGCCGCACCTGGACATGTCGGTGGCGATGCTGCGCGAGCGCGGCGTCCAGGTCGACGACAGCGAGCCGAACCGGTGGGTCGTTGCCCCCGGCCCCATCCGGGCGACGGACACCGCGATCGAGCCGGACCTGTCCAACGCCGCGCCGTTCCTGGCCGCGGCCGTGCTGACCGGTGGCGAGGTCACCGTGACCGGCTGGCCCACGCAGACCACGCAGCCGGGTGATCAGCTCCGCGACATCTTCACCCGGTTCGGCGCCGAGGTCTCCCGCACCGACGACGGGCTGACGGTTCGCGGCAGCGGTCGCGTGCAGGGCGTGGACCTCGACCTGAGCGAGGTCGGCGAGCTCACCCCGGTGATCGCGGCGGTGGCCGCCTTCGCGGACGGGCCGTCGTACCTGCGCGGCATCGCGCACCTGCGCAACCACGAGACGGACCGGCTGGCGGCGCTCGAGCACGAGTTCAATGCGCTCGGCGGTGACGTGACGCAGACGGCCGACGGGCTGATCGTCCGGCCGAAGCCCTTGCAGGGTGGACTTTTCGGCACGTACCACGACCACCGGATGGCCCATGCCGCCGCCGTCCTCGGCCTGCTCGTCGACGGCCTGCTGATCGAGAACATCGGAACCACGGCGAAGACGCTGCCAGAGTTCCCCGAACTCTGGCGGGAGCTCGCCGGCTGATGTCGCGGTACGACGAGGAGGCCCGGTACGACCGGCCGAAGCGCCGGACCCGGCCGCGGACCAAGGACCGCCCCTCGTACGACGACGCCGTGATCGGTTTCGTCTTCACCCGCGACCGCGGGCGGTACGCCTGCTGGGTCGAGGACTCCCACGGAGGCCACGAGGTGACCTCGATGAAGGCGCGTCAGCTCGGCCGCACGAGCGTGATCGTCGGTGACCGGGTCAAGCTGGACGGCGACGCGAGCGGTTCCGAAGGGACGCTGGCCCGGATCGTCGAGGTACTCCCCCGGACCACACTGCTGCGCCGATCGGCCGATGACGACGACCCGGTCGAACGACCGCTGGTCGCGAACGCGGATCAGCTCGTCATCGTCGTCGCGGTCGCGAACCCGGAGCCGCGGACCGGACTGATCGACCGCTTCCTGGTGGCGGCGTACGACGCGGGGATGCGGCCGCTGCTGTGCCTGACCAAGACCGACCTGGCCGACCCGGATCCGCTGCTCTCGATCTACCGCCCGCTCGGGGTCGAGTCCGTCGCGACCCACCAAGGTGGCGACCTCAGCGAGCTCCGTGCGCAACTCGACGACCGTACGAGCGTCCTCGTCGGCCACTCCGGCGTCGGCAAGTCGACCCTGGTGAACGGGCTGATCCCCGGCGCGGACCGGGCGATCGGCGTGGTCAACGAGGTGACCGGCCGTGGGCGTCATACCTCGACCAACACCCTGGTGCTGCGGCTGCCCGAAGGCGGGTGGCTCATCGACACCCCCGGCATCCGCACCTTCGGCCTGGCCCACGTCGAGCCGGACCAGCTGATCCACGCCTTCCCCGACCTGGCCGAGATCGCCGAGACCTGCCCGCGCGGCTGCACCCACACCGAGACCGCCCCCGACTGCGCCCTCGACGAGGCAGTCGCCGAAGGTCGCGCCGACGCCGAGCGGGTCGCCTCGTTCCGCCGGCTCCTGGCCAGCCGCGAAGGCCGCGAGACCCGCCAGGACGCCGTACCGCAGCAGGACGCTACTTAGCCGGGAGCTGGCCGTCCCAGACCGCCTTGGCGCCGGCGTCGCCGGTCCGGATGGTCTGCCAGAGGACGAGGACGGCGATCACCACGACCGCGACCTGGGTGACCAGCTCGAGCGGGCGGCTCGTCGTTGCCTTCTCACCCTTTCCGCTGGCCAGCGCCGACCGGCCGCCGAGCAGCAGGAAGGCGGCGACGGCGACCACGGCGAAGATCAGGCAGTACCAGAACAGCAGGTCGCCGCGCTTCTCGTGCAGCTCGACCGGCTTCTGCAGCGTCGGCACCGCGGCCACGAACGCCTCACCGCTCTTCTTCGCCACGTACGCGCAGACCAGCGCCCCGACCCCGAGCAGCAGCGCCGGCCACCGCAGGAACCAGCGCCACTTCGGCACCAGCGCGAAGACGATCAGCGTGAGCGCGGCCACCGGCAGCATCACCACCGCGAGGTGAATCACGAGGACGTGCAGCGGCAGGTCCCCGAAGCGCTCGAACATGGACGCCTCCCGGCAGTCGTTGGACGTGGTCAGACACTAACTGCACGTTCAATGACCGTGTTCGGTTCAATCCGCGCCGCAACCGATCCGCAACGTTTGCGTGCTCCTCCCCCGCTGAGCGGGGCGACGGGCTAGCCTTCCGGCATGCCTTCGCACACGGATGACCTGCGGCTCGCCCACATCCTGGCCGACGACGCGGACTCGACCACGATGGACCGCTACAAGGCGCTCGACCTGCACGTGGCCACCAAGCCGGACCTCACCCCGGTGAGCGAATCGGACAAGAGGGTCGAGGACGTGATGCGCAAGACGCTCGCCCGGGCCCGTCCGCGGGACGCGTTCGTGGGCGAGGAGGACGGCACCAGCGGCTGGGGCGTACGCCGCTGGGTGGTCGACCCGATCGACGGCACCAAGAACTACATCCGTGG
Organism: Kribbella sp. NPDC048837; assembly: GCF_055586945.1. Classification (NCBI taxonomy): domain Bacteria; kingdom Bacillati; phylum Actinomycetota; class Actinomycetes; order Propionibacteriales; family Kribbellaceae; genus Kribbella; species Kribbella sp. NPDC048837. The sequence goes on along the minus strand of NZ_JBVJHF010000005.1, from coordinate 474,568 downwards.
CGTCCCGGTCTGGGCCACGCTGATCAGCCTGATGATCGAGGACCAGGTGGTCGTCGGCGTGGTGTCCGCCCCGGCGCTGGGCAAGCGCTGGTGGGCGTCGTACGGCGACGGCGCCTGGACGGGCCGCGCGCTGCACTCGTCGCAGCCGTGCCGGGTGAGCGACGTGAGCAAGATCGAGGACGCCTCACTGTCGTACGCCTCGCTCAAGGGCTGGGAGAAGATCGGCAAGAAGAACCAGTGGGCCGAGCTGATGGAGTCCTGCTGGCGGACCCGGGCGTACGGCGACTTCTGGTCCTACATGCTGGTCGCCGAGGGAGCGGTCGACATCGCCGCCGAGCCGGAGCTCAACCTCTACGACATGGCCGCGCTGGCGATCATCGTCGACGAGGCCGGCGGCAAGTTCACCTCCGTCGACGGCGCTCCCGGCCCGAACGGTCCGAACGCCGTCGCCACCAACGGCCGCCTGCACGACGAGGTGCTCAAGCGCCTCGAGTGATCCGCCGCTGCAGGAACTCCGCCTCCACGGCGTTGCTGGTGAACGCCAGCGCCTCCTCGTACGCCGCCCGCGCCTCCTCCACCCGGCCGGTCCGCCAGAGCAGCTCGGCCCGCGTCGACGCCAGATAGGGGTACGTCGCCAGCGCCGGATCGTCTGCCAGCTCCGCCAGGGCCACCTCGGGACCGGACACGTAGCTGAGCGCGACCACCCGGTTCAACGCGACCACCGGAGATGGCCAGCGCGCCAGCAACACGTCGTACAACCCGAGGATCTCGGCCCAGTCGGTGTCCTCCCAACGGTCGGCCTCGGCATGCACGGCGGCGATCGCCGCCATCAGTCCGAACCGTCCGACCGAGCGGCCCAGGGCCTCCTGAACCAGCGCGAGCCCTTCATCGATCAGCTCCCGGTCCCAGAGCGAGCGATCCTGGTCCTCCATCAGCACCAACTGCCCCGCGTCGTCGACGCGGGCTGCCTGCCGCGCATCCGTCAGCACGAGCAGCGCGAGCAGACCCGCCGCCTCCGCGCTGTCCGGCAGCAGCAACCGCATCATCCGGGCGAGATCGATCCCCCGCCGCGCCAGATCCGGTCGGGTCAGCCCGTCCCCGTCCGCGGCCGTGTGTCCCGCCGTGTAGACCAGATGTACGACGTCCAGCACCGCGTCGATGCGCTCCGGCAGATCTGCCCGCCGCGGGATCCGGTAAGGGATCCCGGACCGCGAGATCTTGTGCTTGGCGCGGGTGATCCGGGCCTGCATCGTGGCTTCCTTCACCAGGAACGCCCTTGCGATCTCCGCCGACGACAACCCGCACACCAGCCGCAGTGTCAACGCGATCTGCGCTTCCTGCGAAAGCGCCGGGTGACAGCAGGTGAACACGAGCCGCAACCGATCGTCCGGGAACACCTCGGCCGCGAAGTCGTCATCCACCGGATCCGGCATCAGCAGCGGGAGCTTCCGCTGCGCGACGTCGGCCCGCCGCCGCAACTCGAGCGCGCGCCGCGTCGCGACGGTGGTGAGCCACGCCCCTGGCCGCCGCGGCACGCCTTGCTCACGCCAATGCACCAACGCCTTGGCGTACGCGTCCTGCACGCAGTCCTCGGCCAGATCCAGATCGGCGGCGACGCGTGCCGTGGCAGCGAGGACGAAGGCCCACTCGCTCGAGTGAGCCTCCGCCACCGCCGCGGAGATCGAGTCAGCCACCGTTGATGATCGGGCGTACCTCGACGCCACCCATCGGAGACGGGACCTGCTTGGCGATCGCGAGCGCCTCGTCCAGGTCGGCCGCCTCGATGATGTAGTAGCCGCCCATCACCTCCTTGGTCTCCGCGAACGTCCCGTCGGTGACGACGCACCCGCCACGGCCGTCGGACCGGATCGACGTCGCGGTGGTGCTCCCGTCCAGCTGCCCGCCGCCGCGCAGCGCCGGACCGTTGGCCTCCGCGAAGGCCTGGTGGTTCTTGTGGTTCTGCTCCATCACGGACGGATCGGCCGCGTCCCACTTGGCTTCGTCGTCGTAGATCATCACCAAGTACTTGCCCACTGATGTCACCTCTCTTGTGCGGGTCGGTTCCAGCATCTACCACCCCGATGCGCGACCTGCGCCGAGATCGACATCTCACCCGAACAATTTCCGGACCACGTAGGGTGGCAGGCATGCCCTTGACGTACCCCATCGCGGAGCAGACGCTCGACAACGGCCTGCGGGTCGTCGTCAGCTCGGATCGCGCCGTCCCGATCGTCGCCGTGAACCTCTGGTACGACGTCGGGTCGCGCCACGAACCGCCGGGCCTGACCGGGTTCGCGCACCTCTTCGAGCACTTGATGTTCCAGGGGTCGCGCAACGTCGCCTCCGGTCAGCACTTCAGCCTGCTGGAGACGGCCGGCGCGAGCCTGAACGCGAGTACCTTCTTCGACCGCACCAACTACTTCGAGTCACTGCCCAGCGGCGGGCTGGATCTCGCGCTCTGGCTCGAGGCCGACCGGATGGGCTACCTGCTCGACGCGGTCAACCAGGAGAACCTGGACAACCAGCGCGACGTGGTCAAGGAGGAGAAGCGGCAGAGCTACGACAACCGCCCGTACGGCGACTCGTACGAGCGGCTCGTCCGGCTCGCGTTCCCCGAGGACCACCCGTACGCGCACATGACGATCGGCTCGATGGCCGACCTCGACGCCGCGTCGGTCGAGGACGTGCACGCGTTCTTCCGCAAGTACTACGGCCCCAACAACGCCGTCCTGACGATCGTCGGGGACGTGTCCGTCGACGACGCGTTCGACGCCGCCAAGCGGTACTTCGGGCACCTGCCGGCGATCGCGCGGCCGCCGGCCGCGCCGGACGGCACGATCGGCCCGCTCACCGAGGTGCGCCGCGACGACGTGAAGTCCGACGTACCGTCCGACCTGATCACGATGATGTTCCGGCTGCCGGTGGACGGCACGCCGGAGCTGGACGCGGCCGGGCTCGCGCTCGACATCCTCGCCGCCGGCCAGAGCGGCCGGCTGAACCGCCGGCTGGTCCGCGACGAGCAGATCGCGCAGTCGGTGTCCGGCGGCGCGCTGCCGCTGATCGGCGGGGTCTCGTTCGGCACGCTGACCGGGATCGCCTCCGACGGCATCGACCTGCAGAAGGTCGAGGACGCGCTGCTGGAGGAGATCGAGAAGCTGGCCGAGGACGGCGTCACGGAGGACGAGCTGGCCACCGTGCAGGCACAGGCCGAGCGGGACTGGCTGGAGCAGCTGGCGACCTGCGCCGGCCGCGCCGACGAGATCTCCCACCACGCCCTGCTGTTCGGCGACCCGAACCGGATCAACACCCGGATCGACCAGGTCCGCGCGGTGACCGTCGAGCAGGTCAAGAGCGCGGCCTCGCAATGGATCCGCGCCGCCGGGCGCGTCCAGGTGACCTACCGTCGCTTGGAAACAGCTGCCGAAACCGAGGAAGAGCAGGCATGAACCAGGTTCTGACCACCCCGCCGGCCGTCGGCGCTCCGCGCCCGTGGAAGTTCCCGGCCGCCACCACGACGATCACCAGCGTCGGCGCCCCGGTGCACGTCTTCGACCGCCCCGGCCAGTACGTCGCCACCGTCCGGGTCACGATCGCGATGCCGCTGATCGCCGAGCCGCGCGAGCTCGAGGGCGTCGCGACGATCATGTCCCGCACCCTCGACGAGGGCACCGAGCTGCACTCGGCCAACGAGTTCGCCGCCGCGCTGGAGCGGCACGGAGCGGCGTACGGCGTGGACGTCAGCTCGGACGCGCTGCACGTGGAGATCTCGGTGCCGGTGTCGCATCTCGCGCCCGCGGTCGAGCTGCTCGCGGAGGCGATCACCCGGCCCGCGTTCAACCAGGCCGACGTCGGCCGGCACGTGACGATCCGGCTCGGCGAGATCAACCAGGAGCGGGCGAACGCTGCCTACCGGGCGCGTGAGGCGTTCGCGGCCGGCCTGTTCGACCCGTCGACGCGGCGCTCCCGGCCGACCGCGGGGACCCCGGACACGATCCGGCCGCTGACCAACGTGCAGGTGGCCGACTTCTACCGCAACAACATCGGCCCGGAGCGCGCGGAGATCCTCTTCGCGGGCGACGCGACCGGTGTCGACGTCGCGGCGATCATCGACCGGGCCTTCGCCGGCTGGACCTCCACGGCCGGGACGGCGCTGGAGACGCCCGAGCCGCTGTACATCCCCGGCAACCGGGTCATCCTGGTCGACCGGCCGGGCTCCGTGCAGAGCCAGCTGCTGATCGGCTGCGCCGGTCCGGACCGCCGGGACCCCGCCTGGGGTGCGGCCGCGGTCGCGAACCACGTGGTCGGCGGCACCATCACCTCCCGCGTGGACACCGTGCTGCGCGAGGAGAAGGGCTACACCTACGGCACGCGGACGAGCTTCGCCGCGCCACGCAAGGGCGGGACGTTCAGCCTCGGCGGCGCCGTACGCACCGAGGTGACCGGGGCCGCGATCGGTGACGCGCTGCGGATCCTGCGGGTCGCTCGCGACGGGCTGACCGAGCAGGAGGTCCAGGAGGCGAAGGACAGCCTGATCCGGACCGCGCCGCTGCGCTACGAGCAGGCGGACTCGGTGGCCCAGCAGGTCGGCAGCAACATCGCGAACGGCGTACCGATCGACTTCGCCGACACGTACCTGACCCAGATCGCCGGCACCACCGCCGCGGAGGCCACCGAGGCCTACCGCCGGTACGTCGGAACCAACGGGCTCCTGGTCGTCGTCGTAGGGGAAGCCAAGGATGTCCGGCCCCAGCTCGCCGAGCTGGGCAGTGACATCGTCGGCGACCTGGTCGATCTCACGCCCTAGGAGCACAGAATGTCGTTCGTCGAACGGCCTACGGATGCCACGGACCGGACGCACACGTTCTACCCGCTCCAGCCCGGCTTCCCGGACCAACCGGCGTACGGCGTACTGCGCGACCACTCGCAGGCCACGGTCGCTCTGGTCCTGGGCGTGGTCGCGCTCTGCACCGGGCTGCTCGTCGTGTCTCCGGTCGCCTGGTGGCTGGGCTCCCAGGCGGTCGCGGAGATCGACGCCACTCCCGGCGTCTACAACAACCGGGGCATGGCTCAGGCCGGGCAGATCTGCGGCCTGATCGGCACAGCTCTGCTCGGCGCCGGCCTGCTGTTCCTGCTCGCGATGGTGCTGCTCTTCGTCGCCGCCTGACGCCAGACTCAGCTGGTGATGTAGTTGGAGAGTTGCTCGCGTTCGAACTCGAGCTCGCCGATCCGGGACTTGACCACGTCACCGATGCTGACCAGCCCGGCCAGGCTGCCGTCGACCACCACCGGCACGTGCCGGATCCGGTGCTCGGTCATCAGCCGCATCAGGTTGTCGATCAGGTCGTCCGGGGTGGCGGTCCGGACCTCGGCGGTCATGATCGCGCTCACCCGGACCTCGCCGGCGTCCGGCGTGCCGTTCCACAGCCGGACGATGTCGCGCTCGGACACGATGCCGTCCACCGACGACCCGTCCGCGCTCACCACGACCGCGCCGATGTTGTGATCGGCCAGCAGTGCGAGCAGTTCGGTGACAGTGGCTTCTGGGGAGATGGTGACGACCTGGTTGCCCTTGCCGCGCAGTACGTCCTTGATCTTCACGGAGCCTCCTGCAGTTCGAGGACCAATACCCCAAGGTAGCGAAAACCGGCCCCCAGCGGCAGCCCCCGCATGTCCCCACCCCTGACAACGAAAGACACGGTTGCCTCCGGCACCAAACCACCCCGAACCCCCAGAAAACGAAGGTTCTTTCCCATCCGGATATGGTGTGGACCAAACGGTTTACGGAGGGGACCGATGGATCTGCTGGAACCGCCCCGGGTGGTCGAGCGGGCGGAGCGGGACTATCTCGGCATCCGCGTCGTCACGCCCTTCCGCGGCATGTTGAGCGTCCGGAACGAACTGATCGACGAGCTCAGCGCCTGGCTCGTCCGGCAGGGCATCGACGACGTCGGTTCGTTCTTCCTCCGGCTGCATGTGATCGACATGAGCGGCCCGATGGACCTCGAGGTCGGCGTGCTCACCTCCGGTCCGCTGACCGGTGACGCGCGCGTGCGGCCGGCCACGCTCCCGGCCGGCCAGTACGTGACGCTGACCTACCGCAACCACTCCCTCCGGGCGAACCGGGCGCTGCTCGACTGGGCCGCGGACCTCACGCTCGATCGACGCGAGGTGGCCGAAGGTGACCTGTTCGGCTGCCGGTACGAGTTGTTCCGCACGGATCCCCGGACAGAACCTCGCAAGACGAAGTGGGAGGTCGAACTCAACATCCGCCTCGCCGACCCGGCCGCTCCCGGAGCCTAGACCTCTGCTCTGGGAAAAACCCCAGGCCGGTCGACCCGAGAGCTCGTAGGATCGGCGAGTTCCGGGAGAGGGGTTCGGGTGAGCTGGCGGCAGGATCTCGCGGTGCTTCGGCATCGCGACGTACGGATCTTCATCTCGGCCCGCTTCGTGTCACTGCTCGGCTCCGCGATCGCGCCGATCGCCCTGGTGTTCGCTGTCCTGGACGTGTCCGACAAGGCCGGCGCGGTCGGCATCGTGCTCGCCGCGCGCAGCATCCCGAACATCGTCTTCCTGCTGGTCGGCGGAGTGATCTCGGACCGGCTCCCCCGGAATCTGGTGCTCGTCGTTGCCAACACCGTCAGCGGGCTCACGCAGGGCCTCGCCGCCGTACTGGTCCTGTCCGGCCACGCGACGATCTGGCAGCTGGCCGCGATCGAGGCCTTGAACGGCACCGCCGCCGCGTTCGTGATGCCGGCGCTGACCGGCATCCTGCCGTCGATCGTCGACCGCGCCGAACTCCCCCAGGCGAACGCGGTCTCCGGCTTCGCCCGCTCGGTCGCGATGATCGGCGGCGGCGCGGTCGCCGGCGTGCTCGTCGGCTTCACCAGCCCGGGGATCGGGCTCGCGGTCGACGCGGTCACGTTCCTGGTCGGCGCGTACCTGCTCGCCCGGCTGTCGATCCCGAGGATCCCACGCTCGGCGAGCTCGGTACTGACAGATCTGCGGGTCGGCTGGGCCGAGTTCGTCTCCCGCCAGTGGGTCTGGGTGGTCGTGCTCGGCTTCTGCGTGCTGAATGTGATCTTCGTGGCCTGCTACCGCACCCTCGGCCCGGTGATCGCCGACGACACCTTCGGCCGGACCGGCTGGGGCATCGCCAGCGCCTGCTTCGGCATCGGACTCATCGTGGGCGGCGTGCTGATGATCCGGGTCAAACCCCAGTACCCGCTCCGGATCGGCATGCTCGGCATCCTGCTCGGCGCACCGATCATGATCGTCCTCGCGCTCGCACCGAACACGATCATGGTCGCCGCGATGTCGTTCCTGGTCGGCATCAGCTACGAGATCTTCGGCATCGGCTGGGAGACCGCGCTCGGCCAGCACATCCCGATCGACAAGCTGTCCCGGGTCTCGTCGTACGACATGCTCGGCTCCATCATCGCCGTACCGATCGGCCAGTTGTCGGTCGGCGCCGTCGCGGCCGCCGCCGGCGTCACCGCGGTCGAGCTGTACGGCGCCGCCCTGTACGTCGTCATCACCGTGGCGACCCTCGTCGTCCCGTCCGTCTGGCAGCTGAAGCGAACCGAGTAGCCACGTAAGGTGGTGATGTGAGCTTCATCGTGCCGGGGCAGGGGAAGAAGAACGAAGAGGTCATCGGCACCCGTGCCGGTGCCAAGCCACTGGTTCCCGACTCCACTCCCGCGGCACCGTTCGAGGAGCCGCCGGCCGTCGAGTTCGCCGGCTGGCCGCCGGCGTTGCAGAAGGTGGTCGAGGACGACTTCCGCCGTACGAACGCTCTCGCCGGCTACCGCTGGAAGACCGCCGACGCGGCCCTGGTCGACGTCGTCCGCGGCCTGGACGACCTCCTCGACCTGGCCGCCGACAGCATCCGCAACGGCGAGCCACGGCGCTCCCGCCGTCAGCCCCGGAAAGCCGCCACGGCCGACGCCGCCGCCAAACTGCTGACCGAGCTCCCGTTCGCCGAGGTCGCGGACCTGCTCGGCATCCCCGCCGACGAGATCGAGCAGGCGATCGACAGCTTCGGCCGTCCGCTCCGCGGATCCCGGGCCGACCGCCGTACGGCGCTGCGAGCCATCAAGCAACTCCGCATCCAGCTGCAACAGGTCGAGATCACCCGGGACCATACCCGCCTCAACCGCCTGCTCAGCTTCATCGTCCGACTCATCCTCGTCCTCGCCACCGCCGTCGGCTCCCAGTCAGCCGCCGCGTTGGTAGCAGGCGACGAACAGCTCGACGCCGTCATCCAGACCGCAGTCGGCGCCCTGGCCGCCTTCGCCCTCGAACGCACCACCAGCGCCCTCCGCGACGCCTGGCACGAACACAAGCCCGCCACCATCGCGGCCCAAGCCCACAAAGACCTCCTCGCCGCCCTGGCCGACACCAACGCCGACCACGACACACTCCTGGCCTTCCGGGTCCTCGTCCACTCAGCCCGAGCCTGGACAGCCTGCTTCCAACTCGACTGGCCCTTCACCCAAAAACTCGAATACTGGTCAGCCCTGGACGAAATCCCCACCGCCCTACAATCCGCGACCGCCCTCCAGGCCGCCCACCACCGCCTACAAGCCTTGACCCCGAGCTGAGTCTTCCCCCGCGCGGCGCTACATTCGCTCCTCCGTCGCTCACCCGCGCCGCTCCCACCCACCCCGGCGCGGGCTCCTACCGTCGCCAGCTTGCTGTCGACCCACCTCCAGCAGACCTCCTTGCCAGAGGCAACCGCTACCAAACGGGTATCCACGATCGGCCGACAGCTCCACTGGACTCTGCCCCGCGCCCCGAACACCTTCGGATCCGCAGCCCACTTGCCCGGCTGACGCGCCGTTCCGATCCTCCAGCGACACGCTCATCGAGGTCAGGAGGATCCACAGGAACAGATTGGGTGCGGGCTTGCCGTGGGCAGGAGGGAGCGGCCGCCGCCACTGTCGCCAACCGTCTCGAAACTCGGAGGCAGGTTCCTGCTCTCGTGTGATGAACTGCGGTATGTGTTGAATGCAAGGGACCTGCACGCCGCCTCAGATCACAACATCGAAGCAGCTGTGGAGCACTTCGGTCGGCATGGCAACGACTCGGTCCTCACGCGGCAGCGGGGCGCCCTCTTCATCGCGGCCGCCTCCAACTACGTCGGCGCCTTCCACAACGCAGCCTTGCGACTGACCCCGGACGTCGCCCCCGGGCAACTGCTCAGCGAAGCCCAAGCATTCGGCCAGCGGCATCACCGAGACCTCATTGTGTGGGCGTCGACCCATCGCGACCAAGACCTGATCGACGAGGCCCAAGCCAAAGGACTCCACCCTCGGTCCACCGCCCTAGGCATGGCGCTCCACACTCCACCACCCCCGCCCTCCCCTCCCACAGCCGTCGACCTGACCCAGGTCGTCGACCAAGCCGGAGTTGAAGCCTTCGCCACGGTTCACCGCGATGTCTTCCGCGACACCGGCCGAGACATCAAGGCCGTAGACCAGTTCGCCACACCAGCCGTCCTGGTGGCACCAAACGTCACCGCGGTAGTCGCGAGCACAAACGGCACCCCCGTCGCCTGCGCAATGCTCATCCACACCGCCCCCACCGCCGGCATCTACTGGGTAGCCACCACCCCCGCAGCCCGCCGCCAAGGGCTCGGCACCCTAGTCACCACAGCCATCTCCCAGATCGCCTTCGCCCGCGGCGCCGATGGCATCCTCTTACAAGCCACCGCCCAAGGAGCCCCCGTCTACCAACGAATGGGCTTCACCCCGTTCACCAACTACCTAAGATTCGTCCTCCCCCACACCCCACAACGCCAGTAGAACAGTCATCCCGCGCCCCCGCGCGCTCCCCGCCCGCAACCACACCAGCCGGGTTCTCACGCGCCACACACAGACAGCCCGTCCCCGCAACCACAGCAGCCAAGCACTCACGCGGGCGGCAGCCCGCACACCCAAGGGCGGGCGGGGCGGCCTGCGTAGCACGCGACGAAGGAGCGCGCGTAGCAGGCCGCGAGGGGAGAACCACCCGCGGCCCACACCACAGACCGCCCCGCCGGGCTGGTGTCAGCCCTTGATGGCTCCACCTAGGGCGAAGGCGCCGCCGAGCTTCTTGCTCAGGAGTAGGTAGAGCAGCAGGACGGGCGTCGTGTAGATCAGGGAGTACGCCGCCAGCTGGCCGTAGTTCGGCTCGCCGTACTGGCCGAAGAAGGTGAAGATGCTGACCGACGCCGGCAGCCGCTCGGGGGACAGCAGCAGCATGAACGGGACGAAGAAGTTGCCCCACATGCCGATGAAGGTGAAGATCATCACCACCGCGATCCCGGGCCACATCAACGGCAGGACGATGCGGACCAGTGCCTGCATGTTGCCCGCGCCGTCGACCCAGGCGGCTTCCTCGAGGGACAGCGGTACGCCGTCCATGAACGTCTTCGTCAGCCAGATCGCGAACGGCAGCGACGAGGTCGCCATGAACATGATCGTGCCGCCGATGGTGTCGACCAGGTTCAGCTGCACGAACAGGCCGTACACCGGCACCATGACCGCGGTGATCGGCAACCCGGTGCAGAACAGCACGGTCAGCAGGAACGGCCGGTTGAACTTCGACTTGAAGCGCGACAGCGGGTACGCCGCCAGCACCGCGCAGACCATGGTCAGCAAGGCGGAGCCGCCGCACAGCACGATGCCGTTGAGCACCGGACGGTACGTCGTGTCGGTGTTCAGCACCGCCTTGAAGTTCCCCAGGGTCGGATGGGTCGGGAACTCGACCCGCAACCCGGCGGTCCTGTTGATCGACGCGAACAGCACCCACAGCAGGGGCAGCACGAACAGCACGCCGATCGCCAGCAGAACGAGGTTGGCGGACAACTTGCTGATCCGGTCGCGGGCTATCACGCTGCCTCCGAGTTCAATCCACGCAGGTAGATCAGCGAGAAGACCGCGCCGATCGCCAGCATCACCAGGGCGATCGCCGTGCCGTAGCCGATCTGGGAGAAGCTGAACGCCTGCTCGTACATGTACAGCGGCAGCGTCTGGCTCTTGGTGCCGGGGCCGCCGCGCGTCATCGCGAAGATCAGGCCGAACACGCTCAGCGTCTGCAGCGTGATCAGCATCAGGTTGGTCATGATCGCCCGGCTGATCATCGGCAGCGTGACGAACCAGAGCCGCCGCAGGCCGGCCGCGCCGTCCATCTCGGCCGACTCCTCGATCTCCTTGGGTACTTCGCTCAGCGCCGCCGAGTACACCAGCATCGAGAACGCCGTACCGCGCCAGATGTTGGCCAGCGACACCGCGATGATCGGTGCCGCGTACAACCAGTCCTGACCCGGCAGGCCGACGGCGTGCAGCATCACGTTCAGCGTGCCCTCGTCGTTGAAGAACGCGCTGAGCAGGTACGCCGCCACCACTTCGGGCAGCACCCACGCACCGATGACCGCCGTACCGACGAAATTGCGGACCACCTTGGTGGACCGGCGCATCAGCAGCGACAGGCCGAGCCCGAGGGTGTTCTGGCCGATGATCGCGGAGATCAGCGTGAACACCAGGGTCAGCCAGATCGCGTTCGTGAACGCGCCGCTGCCGAAGGCTTTGCGGAAGTTGTCGAGGCCGACGAACTTCACGTTCGCGGCGCCGGTGCCGGTGAGCGCCATGTTCGTGAACGCGGCGTACACGCAGTAGATGATGGGGCCGGCCAGGAAGACCAGCATCAGGCCGATCGCCGGGCCCAGCGGCAGCATCCGGAGCAGTTTCGCGGCCCGCGGCTTCCCGCTCCTTCCGGAGGACTTACCGGAAGGAGCGGTGCCGGCCGCCGTAGGGGCGACTGTCGTCGTCACAGGGGAACTTCCTCGCCGGGCCGGGTTACTGGCCCTGGGTCGTCTTGTCCTTGCCGACGATGCCTTCGACCGCTTCGTCGTAGTTCTTCGCCGCGTCGTCGACCGACGACTGCCCGGTCATCACCGCCTCCATCGAGGTGATGATCTCGTTGGAGACCTTCGGGTACTCGGCGTACGCCGGCCGGTACACGGTGACCGAGACCAGGTCGGTGAAGAACTGGGTGCTCTGCGAGGAGCTCTTGTAGCCGGCGTCGGCGGCGACGTCCTTGCGGACCGCGATCTGCGCGCCGTCGGTCGCGTACTTGGCCGCGTTCTTCTGGGTCTGCAGGGTCTTGATCAGGTTCCAGGCCGCGTCCGGGTTCTTCGACTTGGCCGGGATCGCCCAGGTCCAGCCGCCGGAGAGGCTGACCTTGCCCTTGCCGCCGCCGTCCTGCGTCGGCATCGCGGTCTGGCCCATCACCGTGGTCCACTGCGGCCACGGCTTCGCACCGGTCTTCTGCCAGTTGCCGTAGATCCAGGAGCCGTCCAGCGCGATCCCCAGCTTGCCGCCCGGCAGCAGCTCGGTCCCGACCTTGCTGCCCATGTTCGGGTCCAGCGCCTGCTTCGGCGACGGGCCGAGGCCCTCGGTGTAGACGGTCTTGATGAAGTTCAGCGAGTCCTTGAAGCCCTGGCTGCCGACGACCCACTTCTGCTGGTCGTTGTTGTACAGCGTGTCCTTCGTGCCGTACAGCAGCATCTCGAAGCCCTGCATGGCCGAGGCTTCACCCATCGGCTTGCCGGAGTACACGTTCATCGGGATGACGCCGGGGACCTTCTGCTTGATGGTGCGAGCAGCGGACAGGACGTCGTCCCAGTTCTTCGGCTGCCAGTCGGCGGGCAGCCCCGCCTTGGCGAAGATCTGCTTGTTGTACCAGAGCGCCCGGGTGTCGGTGCCGTCCGGAACGCCGTACGTCTTGCCGTCCAGCGCCTTGGCCGCACCCTTGGCGGTGTCCTCGAACTGGCTCCACTGGTCCCAGTTCTTGATGTAGTCGTCCAGTGGCCGCAGGTAACCGGCGGTGATGTCGGAGTTGATCAGGAAGGTGTCCTCGTAGACCACGTCCGGCGCGGTGTTGGGCGACCGCATCATCAGCTGGAGCTTGGTGTAATAGTCGTTCTCACTGGCCACGATGGGCAGGATCTCGACCGTCGACCCGGGGTTGGCCGCTTCGTACTCGGACTTGACGCCGGTGAGGAAGTTCTTCATCACCACGCCCGGGCCCCACTGCTGGTACGCGATCTTGATGTGCGCCGGTCCCGAGCTCTGGGAGCCGCCCGCCTCCGGCTGTTTGGTCGTCGAGCCCTGGCCGCAGGCCGAGACCGCCAGCAGCAGCGCGCTCACCACAGCGGCTGCTTTGAAACGTTTCCTAGTCACCATCAGGTCCACCTTCGGGCAATCGTTGTCATCCCGGTACCCCTGCCCAAACCGAGCGGGCTTTCCCGCGACCGTAGGAGCCCTGGACCGCCGAAGTCAATGCTTGACAGACAACGTTGTCCGCGCAGGTACGCGCTAACGCGGTGACCGGCACGTAACAATCCGGTCACCGCGTTGTCATGACAATCAGACGGTAATGGGTTGCGCCTCGTGGCGGGGGTGTACGGCGCGCTGTGACTTCATCGCTCCGAGTGCGCAAAGGGCCAGTCCGGCGACCAGCCAGCAGGTCAGGACGACGAGGGGCCGAGCGGCCCCCGCACCGTCGAAGAAACTCACCGAGCGGAGCGCCGTACCCGCGGCTCCCGGCGGCAGCAACTGCCCGAGCGCGCCCCAGCCGCTCGGCAGCATCTCGGGCGCACTCGTCATCCCGGACAGCGGGTTGCCGAGCAGCATCATCACCGCGCCGCCGAGCGCGAGACCGGCCGTCCCGAGCAGCCATTCCAGGCCGAGCAGCGTCAGGCTGATCGCCGCGATCGACATCGCGATCACGCCCGCGTTGCCGAGGTAGCTGCCCTCGAACGAGCCGAGCCAGTACTGCAGTACGGCGGCCAACGCGAGCCCACCCGTGATAGCGAACGCGACTGCGCCGATCATCCGCTTCGACCCCGACCGCACCAACTGGGTCAGCGCACCGGCCGCGATGATCCCGCCGAGCACGAGCGGCAGCGCGCCCGCGGCGAGACCGGCACCGCGTGGGTCGTCCTGCGGCAGCGGCACGATATCCGTCACCTTCGGCGGGTTCTCCGGGGACAGGCGGGCCGACATCTGCGTCAGCATCTGGGCGACCACGGGACCACCCGCGGACGCGGTCAGCACCTCGGGCTGCGCCGCGTCGAGCACGATCGCGCCGTACACGTCGCGATCCTGGATCTTCTGCACCGCCGCGGCCCGATCCGGTACGGCGGTGACCTCGAAGCCACCGGGCATCGCCTGGTCCAGGCCGGCCGTGACCTGCTGGACGGCCGGGGCGGGACCGGCCACGGCGAGCGGCAGGTCGCGCGGTTCGGATCGTGCGGCCGGCCAGGCGAAGGCGATCAGCAGCACGGTGAGCAGGGCGGTCAGCAGGGTGATGACTGCGACCAGCGGGGGCCGGCGACGTTCGGCGGCGTGCACCTCAGCGGACATGGCGGGGACTCCTAACAAAACCGAATGACCGTTCTTTATTAATCCGAGCGTGGAACATCCACGCCGACTTGTCAAGAACGGACATTCGTTTTATGTTCCGGACATGCCCAAGGTCACTGAGGAGCACCGGCTCGCCCGCCGCCGGCAGATTGTCGCGGCCGCCCGGCTCTGCGTGATCGAGCAGGGCTTCCACAAGACGACGATGGCGGACGTGATCCGCGAGTCCGGCCTGTCCGCCGGCGCGGTGTACGGCTACTTCAAGAGCAAGGAGGACATCGTCGCGGCCATCGCCGAGGACGCGCTGGGCACGATCGACGACCTCTTCGAGCGGATCCTCGCCACCGACGAGCCGCTGTCACCGTTGGCCGCACTGGAGGCGACGCTCAACCACGTGGTCGCGGTCGCGGAGGCACCCGGCGGCGACGTCACCCGGGTCGCGGTCCAGGCCTGGGCGGAGGCCCTGCGCAACGAGTCGATCCACGCGACCGCCCGCGGCAAGTACTGCCAACTGCGCGACCACTTCCTCGAGATCGCCCGCCGGGCCCAGGCCGACGGCACGGTCTCCGCCGACGCCGACCCGCGCGACATCGCGCAGGTCATGTTCGGGATGGTGCCCGGCTTCGTGCTCCAGCGCCTGCTGATCGGCGACGTCACGCCCGCCTCCTACACGGCCGGACTGAAGGCGCTGCTCCGTTCCTAGGTGGAGTTTCACCTACCCTTCGCGGTGGTCCAGCACCATGGGGTGGCCGGTCCGCGCTCCGTAGCGTCATCAGCATGAAGAAGCGGACGCGGGAAACAGCTGTCGGCACCGAGTACTCGGTCGTCCTGAACGACGTACGGCGGGTCTACGGCCGCGGCGCCAACGCCGTCACCGCCCTCAACGGCATCAGCATCAACTTCGCGCCCGGCACCTTCACCGCTGTGATGGGGCCGTCCGGGTCGGGCAAGAGCACGTTCCTGCACTGTGCCGCCGGGCTCGACCGGCCGACCTCTGGCAGCGTCTACATCGACGGCCAGCCGCTGGCCGGGCTGAGCGAGCGCAGGCTCACCGAGCTCCGCCGCGAACGGATCGGGTTCGTGTTCCAGTCCTTCAACCTGCTGCCCGCGCTGACCGTCTGGCAGAACGTCACCCTGCCGCAGGAGCTCGACGGGCGCCGGGTGAACCGCACCGCCGTCCGCGAGGTCCTCGACCGCGTCGGCCTCGGCGACCGGCGCAAGCACCGTCCCGGTGAACTGTCCGGCGGCCAGCAGCAGCGCGTCGCCATCGCTCGCGCCCTGGTCGCCCGGCCGGCAGTGATCTTCGCCGACGAGCCCACCGGTGCTCTCGACACCCAGACCGCGGCCGACGTCCTCGAGCTGCTCCGCGAACCCGTGCGTACGCAGGGCCAGACGGTCGTGATGGTCACCCACGACCCGGTCGCCGCGTCGTACGCCGATCAGGTCGTCTTCCTCGCCGACGGTGTCCTGGCCGGCAGCCTCACCGCGCCGACGGCCGAAGAGGTCGCGGACCGGATGACCCACCTCGGCGCGCGTTCCACGCTGAAGGCGGTGGCGGGATGATGCGCCTGGCAGTCCGCACCTTGCGGCACCGCAAGAGCGGCTTCATCGCCACCTTCGTCGCCGTTGTCTTCGGCACCGCGATCGTGATGGCGTGCGGCGGCCTGATGGAGACGGGGATCCGCTCCAACGTCGAGCCCACCCGGCTCGCCGCCGCCTCCCTCGTTGTCACCGGCAAGCAGTCGCACCTCCGACCCGGCGCAGAGGACGCGACTCCGCTACCCGAGCGGGTCGGCGTCCCGGCTGATCTGGTCGCCAAGATCCGTTCTGTGCAAGGGGTTTCGGAGGCCATCGGCGACCTCACCTTCCCAGCGGTCGGAGCTTCGGTTGCTGAAGGCCATAACTGGTCCTCGGCCGCGCTGGCGCCGTACCGGCTGACGTCGGGTCACGCGCCGCGCGCCGGTCAGGTGGTGATGACGGGCGCCAAGGTGGGCAGCCGGGTCACCTTCCTGATCGACGGCGAACCGACGACCTTCACCGTGAGCGGCTCGGCCGCAGGACCAGCCGGTCACGCGTTCTTCTCCGACGGCGAGGCGGCCCGGCTGGCCGGAAACCCGGCCCGCTTCGCCGACGTCGGCGTACTTGTTGCCCCAGGCACGAATGTCGACGAGGTGAAGGACCGGATCGAGGCGCTCGGCGGCGGGATCACGGTCCGCGCCGGGATCGACCGCGGCCTGGCCGAGCACCCGGACGCCGAGTCGCACCGGACCGCGCTGATCTCGATCGCGGGATCGTTCGGCGGGATCGCGACGATGACGATGATGTTCGTGGTCGCGTCCACGCTGGCGCTGTCCGCCCAGCACCGCGAGCGCGAGTTCGCGTTGCTGCGCGGCATCGGTACGACGCCTGGGCAGGTGCGCCGGATGATCCTCGGCGAAGCGATGCTCGTGTCGCTCCCCGCGGTCGCGCTGGGCGCCGTACCCGGGATCTTCCTCGGCCGGTTCCTGTTCGACCAGCTCGGTTCGCACGGTGTCGCGTCACCGGTCGTCGAGTTCTCCCAGGGCCTGATCCCGTTCGCGGCCGGTGCGGGGGCGGCTGTCCTCGCGGCGATCGGTGCCTCGTTGATGGCGGCGCGCAAGTCGGCGAAGATCCGGCCGGTCGAGGCGTTGATGGAGGCGTCCCTGCAGCGGAAGTGGTTCAGCTGGGTGCGCCTGCTGTTCGGTCTGGCGTTCCTCGGTGGCGGCCTCGCACTGCTGATCGTCACCGCGACCGTGATGACCGGTCCGCTCGCCGGTGCGACCGCGGGCCCGTCGATTCTCTGCTGGGCCATCGGTGTCGCATTGCTCGGACCGTTCTGGACCAAGGCTGTGCTCGCGGTCTGGCGCTGGCCGGTGCAGGCGCTGACCCGGGTCAACGGCCGCCTCGCGATCCGCAACGTGACCGCCCGCTCGGTGGCGATGTCGGCCGCGGTGATGCCGGTGATGCTTGCCGTCGGCATCTCGACCGCCAACCTCTACATGCAGACCACCCAGGTCCACGCGTCCTCCGAGGCCTTCACGCGGGATCTGCGGGCGGACGCCGTACTCGTCTCCGACGCCGGCCTGTCCCCCACGGTGCTGAGCCAGGTCCGCGCGGTGCCGGGTGTCGCGAGTGCGTCGGCGTACGTCACCAGCCTGGGAACGATCGACGAGCCGCGCAACGCCCCCTTCGACGAGGACGGCGCTCCGCTCATCGGCGTGGACGCCCAGGGCGCCGACGGTACGGCGCCGGTGCGGCTGACGAGCGGATCACTCGAGGGCCTGACCGGGTCGACCGTGGCACTGCCGGACTATGTGGCCGGGAAGATCGACCGCCCGGTGGGCTCGACGATCGACATGACGTTGGGCGACGGCACCGCGGTGACGCTGCGAGTGGTCGCGACCTTCGCGGCCGAGCGCGGCTACGAGAGCATCATCCTGCCCGCTTCGCTGGTCGCGGCTCACACCACGGACGGGCTGACCAAGCAGATCCTGGTTCGCACCGCGCCGGGAGCCGACGTACGACCGGCGCTCGCCGAACTCGCCGCGGCGCATCCCGGCGTACAGGTCGCCGACCGGGACACCCTCGTCGCCGCGAACGCGGAAGACCTGCAGACACAGGCGTGGGTCAACTACATGCTCGTCGGAATGCTGATCGCCTACACCGCGGTCTCGGTCGTCAACACCTTGGTCTCGACGACGCTGCGCCGGCGCCGGGAGTTCGCACTCCAACGCCTCACCGGCTCAACCCGCGGCCAGGTTCTCCGCATGCTGTGGACGGAAAGCACCTTGGTCTCCCTGGCCGGCATCACCCTCGGCACCTTGGTCGCCCTGGCCTGCCTGCTCCCCTACTCGGCCAAGGTCTCCACCAGCGCCATTCCCACCGGCCCGCTGTGGATCTACGGCGTGATCGTCGGAGCCGCCGCCCTCCTCACCTTCACCTCGACCCTCCTACCCGCCACCTCAACCCTCCGCCACTCCCCCACCCAGCCAAACCACGCAGACTGAAGCCTGCCCGCTGGGCTGGAGGGTTGGGCCGGGGTGGCGTTAGCGGGCTGGGGTGGGCTCGGCTACTGGTTGGAGGGCGATGGTGGTTGCCTGGACGATGCCGGCGTTGGCCCGGAGCCAGGTGGACAGGACGACCTGGAGGTCCTCGAGGTCGCGCTCTTCGAGGATCACCCCGGGGACCGGCACGCTGGCGCCGAGCTCGGCCAGAACGGGACGCAGGTGCTGGTCCGCGAGCAGCTTGTGGCTAGGCGCCGCGGAGACGGTCACCGGCACCACGACCGCGCCGGCCAGCGCCTGCGGCGGCAGGACGTCGAGGAAGCTCTTCAGCAGACCGGTGTAGCTGCCCTTGTACACCGGCGTCGCGACCACGATCACCGAAGCCGAGGAGACCAGATCGACCGCGCTCTCCAGCGCCGCCCGCTCTTCGTCCGCGGCCCGCTCCCCCTGGAAGATCGCCGGCGCGAACGTCACCAGGTCGACCAGTTCGTCGATCCGGTACGGCGTACCGAGCTCGGAGGCGAGCAACTCCGCCACGGACGCCGCCGCGGCCGCGGTCCTGGACCCGGGCCGGGGGTTGCCGACCACGGTGACGACAGACTGCGGCCAGACCGGCGGATCCGGTACGACCTGCGGTTCGAACGCGACTGAGGGCATCTGACCCAACTCCTGTGCTCGGCAAGTGTTGGATCGAGCGTAGTCAAAGTCGAGCGCGCTACTTGACTTTCTCAGAATCCGAACGCCGGGCCCGGATCTTCACGACGACGAACCACACCACCGCCGCCACCGCGCCCGCGATCACGAGCTTCTGGAAGACGCCCACCGAGGACTCGACCACGTGCCACCGCTCGCCGAGTTGATAGCCGGCGACGATCAGCAACGAGTTCCAGACCAGGCTGCCGACCGCGGTCAGCGCCAGGAACACCGCGACCGGCATCCGCTCCACCCCGGCCGGGACCGAGATCAGGCTGCGGACGACGGGAACCAGCCGGCCGATCAGCACCGCCTTCGGCCCGTGCCGGGTGAACCACTCCTCGGCCTTGTCGACGTCCTGCACCTTCACCAGCGGCAGCTTGCCCGCGATCGCCCTGGTCCGATCCCGGCCCAGCCCCGCGCCCACGCCGTACAGAGCGAGGGCACCGACGATCGACCCGAGGGTGGTGAAGAGGATCGCGTTCAGCAGCCCGAGGTCACCGCGGCTGGCCGCGAACCCGGCCAGCGGCAGGATCACCTCGCTGGGCAGCGGTGGAAACAGGTTCTCCAGCGCGACCGCGAGCCCCGCTCCTGGCGCTCCCAGTCGCTCCATCAGGTCGATGGCCCACCCGGCCACTCCTCCGGTCGGTTCCTGTGTCGCCTGCAGCGCGGTCATCATCACCTGATTCGTCGTGTGCATGCCAACGACGCTAGGCCCGTGCAGACCACCCACACACTGGGGCCAACCGCCGTCTTCGGGTCGGGCCTTCCACCGTACAGACCGGGGGAAAACCCAACCCCGTCAGGCGAAACGCGGTCCGAGGAACAGCCCGCCGGTGGCATCCACGGTCTGACCGGTGACCCAGCGAGCCGCGTCGGAGGCCAGGAACGCCACCACCTCGGCGACATCGTCGCCGCGACCGAGCCGCTCGAGCGCGGTGTGGTGCGTGACGAAGTCGGTCAGTCCCGGGGTCTCGAAGAACGCGCCGTTCGCCTCGGTCCGGGTCGCGCCCGGCGACACCGCGTTGACGGTGATGCCACGCCGCCCGAGCTCCTGGGCCAGCGTGAGAGTCATCGTCTCGACCGCGCCCTTGGTCATCGCGAACGAGGTCTGGACGGGGTTCGCCATCCGGGTCGCGGCGGACGAGATCGAGATGATCCGCCCGTCGTCGGCCAGGACCGGAAGCAGCCGCTGGATCAGGAAGTACGGCGCGCGCACGTTGACCGCGAACAGCCGGTCGAACGCGTCGACGGTGTCCGTCTCGAGCGGACCGGCCGGCGGCGCGGCCGCGTTGTTGACCAGGATCCCCAAGGACCGTCCCGCCAGCCCTTCCGACAACTGCCCGAAGACCTCGTCGGCATCGCCCGGTACGCCGAGCTCGGCGCCGACCAGGAATCCCCGACCGCCGATGCGCTCGAGCGTCTCCTCGGCTCCGGCCTTGTCGCTGTGGTAGTGCACCGCGACCTCGACCCCGTCCGCGGCCAGCCGTTCCGCGATCGCCCGGCCGATCCCCCGCGACGCTCCCGTCACCAGGGCCACCCTGTCATTCATGTTAGATACTCTCATGATGTTAGTATCTACCACGTGAACCTCAGGGCGCGCCAGCGGATGGAGACCAAGCAGCGGATCCAGCGGCAGGCGATCCAGCTGTTCGCCGAGCAGGGGTACGACGCCACCACGGTGACCGAGGTGGCGAGCGCGGCCGGCGTCGCCGCGATGACCGTGTACCGGAACTTCCCGACCAAGGAAGACCTGGTCCTGTACGACGACTTCGATCAGCTGGCCGCGGCGACGATCGGCGAACTCCCGACCGGCGGATCCTTGGCCGACCGGATCGGGCGCACGATGCTGGCGACGTTCGCCCTGACCACCGGGCCCGATCGGGAGCTGCTGCTCGCCCGGCTGCGGTTGATGATCTCGACGCCGGCGCTCCAGGCTCGCCACCTCGACAGCCAGAACCGGCTGCAGGAAGCCTTCGTCACCGCACTTCGCGCCGGCTCTGCCGATCCGGCTCTCGAGTTCCAGGCTCGCGCCGCGGCCAGCGCCTGCCTGGGGATCGCCCACGTCGCCTTGCTGCGCTGGGCCTCCGAGGACGGCGAGCCCGACCTGCCCGACCTGTTCCGCGACGCCTTCACCGCGACCTTCGGCCACGAACTCAGCCGGTAGGCGACGTATATTCCTCATATGGCAAGTACGTTCGAGGTGCTGGCGGAGCCGCGGCGGCGGGAGATCCTGGATCTGCTGCGGGCCGGGGAACGGCCGGTCGGCGAGCTGGTGGATCAGCTGTCACTGAGCCAGCCGGCGGTCTCCAAGCATCTGAAGGTCCTCCGCGACGCCGGGCTGGTCGAGGTCCGGCAGGACGCGCAGCGACGGTGGTACCGGCTCAGCCCGGCACCGCTCGCGGAGGTCGACGCCTGGCTCGCGCCGTACCGCGATCTCTGGCGCGGTCGTCTGGATGCGCTGGAAGCGCACCTCGACACGATGGACTGAGCAACGGCCCGGAGTTGGGTCCGGGCCGTGCTGGTCGGGATGCGCCGACGACTGCTCCAGGTGAGCGGGACTTCAGGTGAGCTCGGGGACGTGGAGGTGGGCGAGGGCGAGCTCGAACTCGCAGACGTCGAGCATCTCGGCCCCGGCGTCCTTCGCGGTCGCCGACCGCATCGACGCGGCCGCCTCCCGGTTCGCGTCCATCGCTTCCTGGGTGTCGTAGGTGACCGACGAGACCGCCCGGCCGGACGCGCGGTCGACCAGCAGGCTGGCGCTGCAGAAGCCGGCCAGGTCCTCGAGCCGCGGCAGCGACGCCAGCCGGTAGACGTCGATCGCCCGGTCGAGGCTCATCGGGTCGACCTTCACCCAGGTGACCCGGACGCGGGCGCCGGCGACCGAACGGTGATCGCGGTGCAGGACGGCGATCTCCCATTCCTGGACCATCGGACTCCCGCCGATCGTCCGCGCGAGCCGCTCCCGGACCGGCCGCAGCCGTTCGTCGGTGGCCCGCATCGCCTCCTCCGACCGCCAGGCCGTGGTGGTGATGCAGCGGCCGGACTCGCGGTCGGCCATCATCGACAGACCGACGCAGCCGTCCAGTTCCCCGAGCATCGGCATCACTTCGTCCCGCACCTGTGCGATACCGGCGTCGATCGACCCGGGCGCGGCGTGGATCGTGGTGGAACGCGCGTACACGGTCCACCCCCTTACCCTCAGGGCAGCACCCCGCCGGCGCCGCCGGTCACCTCCCACCCTCCTCTCACGACCGCACCCACGCAAGAGACGTGGTCAGCGGATCTCGGCGCCCGTGTCTGACGGTCCCGCGCCGTAGCGAGCAGGTGCTCGGTGCGGTGCCTCGGCGTGCTGGAGCGAAGGCCTCGATGTGGTTCATCGTGCCCTTTGCTCCAGTGCGGCGAGGTGCCGTGCCGAGTGCCGCGCAGTAGGCGTGGGACCGTCAGACACGGGCTAGGTCGAAGACGTTGCCCTCGGGGTCGGCGAGGGTGATCCAGTGGGTGCCGTACTCGTCGTGCTCGTCGAGGCGCTTGGCGCCGAGGCCGACCAGGCGGTCGAGCTCGGCGGACCAGTCGGCGGTGGCGAGGTCGACGTGCAGGCGGTTCTTGCCGGAGCGCGGTTCGGGGACCTGGACGAACATCAGCGTCGGGCCGTCGGCCGACCTGTTCACGGTGGCGAAGAACTGGTTGCCGTCTGCATCGACCTCCGACGAGAGCACGTCGGCCCAGAAGGTTGCCAGGGCGGCGGCGTCGGCGCAGTCGAAGACGACGTTCTCGAGGGTGATGGACATGAATCAGCCTTTCAGTGCGGGGATTCGCTGGATCGGCCAGCAGATCTCGGTTCGGTAGGTGGTGGGATCGGGGTCGTCCCCCGGCCCGACGACGTACAGCTCGCGGATCGGGCCCGGAGCGACCTCGCAGTGCTCGGCGACGTGCGTACCGAGGGCGCCGTAGCTGCGGTCGAAGTCGGTCAGCGGCCCGCTGTGGACGGCGATCGCGAAGAACCCGCCGGGCAGGTCGACGAGCTCGACCCCGTCGGCCGGCGCCTGGTCCGGCGCGACCGGGAGGAACGCGACGACCTCGCCGGCATCCTCGGCGAAGAAGTCGTCGCTGTACGTCGCTCCCGCGGTCGCCGTGATGTCACCGGCCACCGCGTTGAGCCGCCCGAACGCGTACTCGCACCACGGCCCGATCCCCTCCCGCTCCACCCGATCGCGCACGCCGTACGCCCGGAACGCGGGGATGAACCGGTATTCGACGTCGAGCGACGGGCGGCCGGGCGTGAGCAGTTCACGCAACGAGGCGACGACCTCGCGGGTGTGCGCGAGCTCCTGCTCCATCCGCTCGAGGTGCGTGCGGAGGGTCTCCTCGCGCTTGCTGCCGTCGGTCGTCTCGACCAGCTCGCGGACCTCCGGCAGCGGCATCCGGAGCTCGCGGAGCCGGCGGATCAGCAAGGCCGTTTCCACCTGGGCGGTGGCGTAGCGGCGGTAGCCGGACGAGCGGTCCACCGAGGCTGGCGCCAGCAGGCCGATCTCGTGGTAGTGATGCAGGGTCTTCACGCTGAGATGCGTCAGGCGGGAGAACTCGCCGACTGTCACCGTTGCCGTCATGCGACAAGCTTCCACCCTCCGGTTACCGGAGGGTCAAACAGAAGGGGTGGACGGGCAGTTGCCCGTCCACCCCTCGTGTGACAAGGATCAGCCGCGGTAGCGGCCGATGACCTTGGTGTAGTCCCAGTTCTGCTGGGAGACGCCGCTGCAGGAGTCGGCGGGGCCGCCGGTGCAGGGGCGGTCGCGGTTGACCGACCAGAACGTGAAGCGTGCCAGGTGGTGCTCCGAGGCGTAGGACAGCATCGACTCGAAGTCGGACAGGTTGACCCGCTCGCCGGCGACATCGGTGATCCCGTTCATCGACGAGATCCCGATCTTCCGGTACGCCGCGTCGTCGCTGAGCCCGTACGCCGACTTGACCTGGTTCTTCAGCCCGTCAGCGGCCTGCCGGGTCAGCGTGCCCATGTTGGTCGACCCACCACCGAAGTCGAACGGCATGATCACCCAGCCGTCGAGGTTCAGCCCGGAGGCCGCACCCCGCCGGATCAGGTCCTGACCGTTCCCGTCCGGCCCGGAGGTCGTCGTACCGAAGGTGAGGTACGTCGCGATGCCCGGGTTGTTCTGCTCGACGATCTTCAGCGCGTCGATCACCTTCTGCCGGACCGCGGCGTTGGCGAACTCCTGGTCCTCGATGTCGACGTCGATCGCCTTCAGCGACAGCGCGTTGATCACCTTCTGGTACGCGCCCGCCAACTCGCTCGCGCTGTTGCAGCTCTGCCCGAGCTTGTTGCCGGACCAGCCACCGACCGACACCACCACGTCACCGCCGTTCGCGCGGATCGTGTTGATCGCCTGCTGGTCGGTGCCGCCGGTGAGCGGCCGGCCGCCGTCCCACATCGGGTTGCAGTACCCGTTGGACAGGATGAACGCCATCGTGAACCACTTCACCCCGGCCGCGTTCATCACGGTCGCCGGGTTCGGCGGGCTGCCCCAGCCCTGGTACAGGTACGGCGCTGCCGCCATCGGCGCGCCACCGGCCGGCGGCGGTCCGTCGTCGGCCGCCGGGACGTTCCACTTCTGGTTCGCCGCACCGGTGCAGGTCCACAGCTGCAACGGCGTACCGTTCGCCGAGTTGTTGCCGGTGACATCGAGACACTTGTTCGCCTGCGGGTTCACCAGATCCCGGCCGGCGGTGTAGGTCCACTGCTGCGCGGCGCTTCCGTTGCAGGTCCACAGCTGGATCCGGGCACCGTTCGCCACCGAGCCCGCACTGACGTCGAGGCACTTGCCCAACGCGGTCAACGTGCCGTTGGAGTTCCGGCTCCAGCTCTGCGCGCCGGTCCCGTTGCAGTCGTACAGCTGTACGACGGTCCCGTCGGCACTGTTGGCCGCGGCAACGTCGGCGCACTTGCCGGCCAGCCCGGTGATCGTCCCGGTCGCCGCCTGTGCGGGTGCCGCCGTCATCAGCAGTCCCGCCCCGAGCACCAGAGCCGCGGCGACCGCCGCCACCCGGCGCATCAGACGGTCCACTTCTGGTTCGCCGCGCCGGTGCAGGTCCAGATCTGCAGCGGAGTCGCGTTCGCGGAGTTGTTGCCGGTGACATCAAGACACTTGTTCGCCTGCGGATTCACCAGATCTCTCCCACTCGTATAGGTCCATTGCTGGGCAGCGGTGCCGTTGCACGAATACAGCTGCACGCGAGCACCATCGGCGACCGAGCCGGCGTTCACGTCGAGACACTTGCCGAGGGCACGGATCGTGCCGTCGCCGGGGCGGCTCCACTGCTGGGCCGCCGTACCGTTGCAGTCGTAGAGCTGCACCGCGGTGCCGTCCGCGCTGTTGGCGCCGGCCACGTCGATGCACTTGCCGGCCAGCCCGGTGATCGCCGAGCCACCACCGCCGCCACCGCCCTGCGTACCGGACCAGGTGAAGGTCGCGGACGTCTTGGTGGGCAGCGTGTAGACGAACGACTGCGAACCCCAGTTCACCCGCACCGACTGCGAGCTGCCGGTGGTGTTGAACGCGATCAGGGCCTTCGAGCCGTCCGGGTTCTTCCAGGCCACGTTCTTCACCGAGCTGTTCGCGCTCGAGTCGATCCGCAGCGCGCCCGGCTTCACGAACTTGGTCAGGTGGCCCATCGTGTAGTACTCGACGGTCTTGGTGACCTGACCGCGCTGGCTGTCGTTGCGGTGCACCGTGACGAGCCCGGTGCAGACGTTGCAGCCGGCCCCGACGAACGGCAGGTGGTTCTCGTCCAGGGCGATGCCCCACTTGACCCACGACTTGTCCCAGTTGCGGGTGTAGTCGATCAGGTTGTTCATGTCCTCGACCTGCTGGTTCGGGATCCAGGTCCCGCCCGAGTGCTCGGTCATGTACGCGTTCACGGTCGGGTACTGGTTGTGGACCTGGGTCTGCAGGTTCACGTCGCCGCCGTACCCGTGCCAGGCGATGCCGCCGAAGTTCGGGTCGTTGCGCAGGCCGGCGTCCGCGATCGGGACCGAACCGAGGTCGTTGTAGTTGCCCCAGTTGTAGTCGAGGATCAGCACCTTGGTGGTGAGTCCGGCCGCGTGCAGCGCGGGGAACAGGTGGTTCTTGGTGAAGTTGAGCAGGCCGGCGCCGTTCCAGTTCATCGACGCGTAGCCGGTGTTGTCGTTACCGCAACAGGTCGGCTCGTTCTGCACCGAGACGTAGTCGATGTGGTTGCCCTGGGCCTCGTTCTGCTGCAGGTACTTGACGAAGTACTGCGCGTACAGCGGGTAGTACTCGGCCTTCAGCCAGCCGCGGTGGACGAAGTCGTTGTTGTCCTTCATCCAGGCCGGCGCGCTCCACGGCGAGCCCATCACCTTGACCGCGGGGTTGAGCTGCCGGGCCTGCTTGGTCAGCGGGACCACGTCCGCCAGGTCGTGGTTGATGCTGAAGTCGTTCAGGTCGCAGCAGGTGTCGTCGTAGGAGTAGTTGAACCGGGCCAGGTCGGAGGCACCCATCGGGTTGCGGATGAAGGCCAGGCCGATGCCGTCGACCGGGTCGAACAGGTCCTTCATGACCTGGTTGCGGGTCGCGGCCGAGATCGTGTTGCTGCTGTTCAAGAGCCAGGCGGAGCTGTCGGCGAACGACGCGCCGCCGCCCTCGAAGGACTGGTACGTCGTGTTCTCGTTGACCGTGATGGTCTGGTTGGCCGAGCCGCCGGCCGGGCCGAAGTTCACCGGCGTCTGCTGCTGCAGGCCGCGGGTGACGTTCTGGCCGGCCGCGTCGTTCGTGGTGGTCAGCCAGATGCTGACCTGCTCACCGGCGGCCTGCGCCGGTGGCGCGGTGCCGAATCCGAGTCCGGCGGCGGCCACGCACAAGGCGGCGACCGCGACCGGCAGGAGGCGTTTCGCGGGCATGGGGCGGTTCTCCCTTGTTCTAAAGGGCTTCGGGACAACAGGGAGTTGCCGGCGTCTGCCCGCGCCGCAACCGGTGGTCACCAAGAGGTAACCATCGGTGAACCGTCGTGTCAACGCCGTGCCGAGACTTTTTTCAGGTCTTTTATTTAGTCCCGGCCTTGACGTGAAAGCGTTCTCACAGCAGGCTGCGGCCGAGCCCGGACTCCCGACGCCCCCCGTGAGAAATGAGGCATCCATGAGGCGTTCCCGCATTGCGACGCTGGTCGCGATCGGTGCCGCGGTGGTCGGCACCACCCTCCTGCAAGCTCCCGCCCAGGCCCGTCAACAGGCGCCCGCCGCGGCGGCCGCGACGATCTGGGAGGACAACTTCGACGGCCCGGCCGGCCAGGCCCCCGACCCCGCCAAGTGGCGCTACGACATCGGCGGCTCCGGCTGGGGCAACGACGAACGGCAGTACTACACCAACAGCACCCGCAACTCCGCCCTCGACGGCCAGGGCAACCTGGTGATCACCGCCCGCCAGGAGAACGGCGGCTTCCAGTGTCACTACGGCCCGTGCCAGTACACCTCGGCCCGGCTGCTCACCGCGCAGACATTCACCCAGACCTACGGCCGGTTCGAGGCCCGGATCAAGATCCCCGGCACGCAAGGGGTCTGGCCCGCGTTCTGGATGCTGGGTGGCGGCAACTGGCCGGACGACGGCGAGATCGACATCATGGAGAACATCGGCCGCGAGCCGAACACCGTGCACGGCACCATCCACGGCCCGGGCTACTCCGGTGCCGCCGGCATCGGCGCGGCGTACAACTCTCCGGACGGGCAGCCGTTCCGGAACGGATTCCACACCTACCGGGTCGACTGGGAGCCGAACGCGATCACCTGGTTCGTCGACGGCGTCCAGTACCAGCGCCGCACACCGGCCGACCTGAACGGCAAGACCTGGGTCTACAACCACCCGTTCTTCATGATCATGAACGTCGCGGTCGGCGGCTACTGGCCCGGCTATCCCGACGGCTCGACGGTGATGCCGCAGACGATGACGGTCGACTACGTCCGCGTCTCCACCCTCGGCTCCAGCTCCGGCGGTTCCCAGATCACCGGACTGGCCGGCAAGTGCGTCGACGTGGCGGCCGCGAACACCGCGGACGGTACGCCGGTCCAGCTCTACGACTGCAACGGTACGAACGCCCAGCAGTGGACCCGGCCCGGTGACGGGACGATCCGGGCCCTGGGCAAGTGCCTCGACGTCAACGCCGGATCCCTTGCTGACGGTGCGAAAGTCCAGCTCTGGACCTGCAACGGATCCGGCGCCCAGAAGTGGACCTACACCGCGGCCCGTGACCTGGTGAATCCACAGGCGAACAAGTGTCTCGATGTCACCGGCAACAACTCCGCGAACTCGACACCACTGCAGACCTGGACCTGCACGGGCGGCGCGAACCAGAAGTGGAACGTCTAACGCGGCGGAGGTAGCACGCCTCCATCGCGAAGCAACCGGAACACCGGAAGGGTCGCGGCGCCGAGAGCAACGGCGTCGCGGCCCAGTGCACACAGGACGATCGAGACCTGCTGGTACGGCTGCCGCAGGGCGTGCTTGCCGACCTCTTCACGCAACTGCGGCAGGTATCGCTCGCCCAGCAGCAGGCCGGCCCAACCGCCGAGGACGATGCGTTCGGGGTTGACCAGGTTGACCAGATTGGCGAAGCCCGCGGCGAGATACCCGATCGTGTCGTTCACGACCGTTGCCGCGACCTCCGAACTGCTCGCGGCCTCGAGCAACTCGCTGAACGCCGTCTCCTCGTCGGCGGACAGCTCGGACCCACCCGCCTGGCGATAGCGGTCGAGCACGCCCTCGGCGCCGACGTACGCCTCCAGGCAACCGACCGCGCCGCAGCGGCACTGGCGACCGCCGTACGCGATCGTCATGTGGCCCCATTCCCCCGCACTGCTTCGAGTTCCGCGGTAGCTGGAGCCGGCGGTGACCAGCGCCGCGCCGACGCCGGATCCGACCAGTGCGACCACCGCGTCGGTGGCTCCGCGGCCGGCGCCGTACCACATCTCCGCCTGGCCGAGCGTGTTCGCGCCGTTGTCCACCTGGATCGGGATATCGGTGCCCTCGGCAAGCATCTGCCCGATCGGTACGGCGTCCCAGCCGAGCGTCTGCGCGTGCACGACGGCATCGCCCTCGACGATCCCGGCCACCGCGACGCCGAGCCCGAGGACCCGGTCCGGCCGCACACCGGCCGACGCGATCACGCTCGCGAGGCCTTCCAGCACGTGCTTCACCACGAGCGACGGCTGCGGTTCCTCGATCGGATGATCGACGGTGGCCAGCACGTTCATGGCCAGGTCGAACAGCTCGACCCGGACCCGGGTCTCGCCGACCTCGGCGCCGACGACGTACCGGAAGGTCGGTGACACCCGGAGCAGGACGCGCGGCCTGCCGCCTTCGGACTCGACCGATCCGGCCTCCTCGACCACGCCTTCGGCGATGAGTTCACCGACCAGGTTGCTGACACTCGCGGCGCTCAGCGAGGTCCGGACGCTCAGCTCCTGGCGGCTCAGCGGACCGTCGCGGTAGATGCTGGACAGGATGACCGACCGGTTGGACCGCCGCATGTCGCGCACAGTGGTCCGCCGAACATCCATGCCCTCTGCCCCAACCTGGTCCGGCCCCAGGCAGGCCGCTCGCCCAGAGTTCATCACGTCCCCCGTGCGACCGGAAGAGGACCCTTCCTCCAAGTTGTGAACTAAGCCGCGATTCGTTACCGGCCCGTGATTGACGACCCCTTGTCCACTCGGCTTCACTCTACGGAACCGCTTCCGAAACCGGTTCCGGCGTTCCGCCGGAGCCCCACCCGCCCGAGGGGAGCAGTGCAGTGTCGATCACCATCGCCGATGTGGCCGCGCGTGCCGGCGTCAGCAAGACGACGGTCTCCCGCGTGCTCAACGGCAAGGGCGAGCTCGACCTGCGCACCGCCGAGCGGGTCCGCCAGGTGATCGCCGAGCTCGGGTACGTGCCGAGCGCCCGCGCGGTCGGCCTGGCCCGGGGCCGGACCCGGATCGTCGGCATGCTGGTCCCGTCGCTCACCTGGCCCTGGATGGGCGAGGTGCTGCAGGGCGCCGTCGACGTGGTCGAGAGCGAGGGCTACGGACTGCTGCTGTTCACCTTCAACCGGGGTGAGGAGTCGATGCACCAGTTCGCCTCGCAGGTCTCGGCCCAGTCGTTCGACGGCCTGCTGGTGATCGAGCCGGAGGGCACGCTCACCTACATCGAGCAACTCCACGCGCGCGGCCTGCCGGTCGTCCTGATCGACGACCGGGCCAAGCGCCCGCAGTTCCCGTCCGTGGCCACGACCAACTACGCCGGCGGCGAGTCCGCCGCCCGGCACCTGCTCGAGCTCGGCCGGCGCCGGCCACTGGTGATCACCGGCGTCGAACGGTTCGGCTGCACCCACGAACGTCTGGACGGCTTCCGCGACATCTACGCCGAGGCCGGTATCGAGCTCGACCCGAGGCTCGTGTTCGAAGGCGATTTCACCCACGAGAGCGGACGCCGCGGCGTCCAGCACGCGCTCGACCAGCGACTGGAGTTCGACGCGATCTTCGCCCACAACGATCTGTCCGCGGGCGGTGCCATCCAGGCCGTCCGGGAGACCGGGCGGAACGTGCCGAACGACGTGTCGGTGGTCGGGTTCGACGACATCCCGTACGCCGAGCACACCGAGCCGCCCCTGACCACTGTGCATCAGCCGATGCGCCAGATGGGCCAGGCGGCGGCCCGGATGCTGATGGGCTACTTCGGCGGCACCCCGCTGCCGGAGGACCCCCAAGTGCTGCCGACGACACTGATCGTCCGCAGTTCAACCGCCCCTAAAGCCGCTCCGAGGACCAGACCCGCCCCGAAATCCCGGTCCCACTGAAGGCTCCGGTGGCGGGGCAGCTGCCCCTGTCCCGCCGCCGGCGTACCCCCTCGAGATCGATCCGTTAAGGCGTCCGCTCTTCCCATGAGAGCGTTCTCACGCCACGATGCACCTGCTCACGCGGCTCAGGCGTGAGCATCCGCCAACAGATACACAGGAGGAACCGATGCGAGCACGACGCACTGTCGCGCTGGCCCTGACGGGCCTGCTCGCGGCAGCCACTCTGGCTGCCTGTAGTAGCGGGGACGGGAACAACGCCGGCAACTCGTCCGGCACCGCGGCCACCGTGCTGAACGTCGGCATGCCCAACGGCCCACAGACCGAGAACCACAACCCGTTCCTCGGCTCCTCCTCGGGCGCCTCGCTGGGCTACCGCTGGATGATCTTCGAGCCGCTGGTGATGATCAACGGCATCAAGCCGACCGAGCCGGGCAAGCCCTGGCTGGCCACCGAGTGGAAGTGGGACGCGAACTTCACCAAGCTGTCGTTCACGATCCGCGACGGCGTGAAGTGGTCCGACGGCCAGCCGATGACGGCCGACGACGTGGCCTACTCGTTCCAGCTGCGCAAGGACCACGAGGGCCTGAACCAGGACGCGATCCCGTACGGCACCATCACCGCGTCCGGCAACAAGGTCGACCTGACCTTCACCCGGTCGCAGTTCACCAACCAGAACAAGATCCTGACCGTCTTCGTGGTCCCGAAGCACCAGTGGTCGACGCTGAAGGACCCGACCCAGGACACGCTGAAGAACCCGATCGGCACCGGTCCGTACACGGTCAAGTCGTTCACGCCGCAGACCACCACGCTGACGCTGCGGGACTCGTACTGGCAGGACCTGCCGAAGGTCAAGGAGCTGCGGTACACGTCGTACAACGACAACAACGCGCAGACCACCGCGCTGGCCAACGGCGCGTCGGAGTGGAGCTTCGTCTTCGTCCCGAACGTGAAGGCCGTCTACCAGGACAAGGATCCCGAGCACCACAAACTCTGGTTCCCGGCGAACCTCGGCATCCACGGCCTGTGGATCAACACCACCCGCAAGCCGTTCGACAACCCGGCGCTGCGGCGGGCGATGGACAAGGTGATCAACCGCGACGACATCTTCCAGCAGGGTGAGGCCGGCTACTTCTACCCGAAGGTCGAGTCCGTCACCGGTATCCCGACCCCGGCCGGTGAGTCGTTCATCGCGCCGGAGTACAAGGACAAGAAGCACTCCGTCGACGTCGACGCGGCGAAGAAGGAGCTGACCGACGCCGGCTTCAAGCTCGAGGGCGACGTCCTGAAGGACCCGACCGGCAAGCCGGTGACGATCACGCTGACCGACCCGGCCGGATGGTCCGACTACATCACCGACCTGGAGATCATCAAGGACAACCTGTCCACGATCGGGATCAAGGCCACCGTCGACAAGGCCAACCAGGACGCGTGGTTCAAGAACATCGACGAGGGCAACTTCGACGCCGCGATGCACTGGACCAACGGCGGCGCGACGCCGTTCGACATCTACCAGAACATCATGGACGGCAAGATCCTGAAGCCGGTCGGCAAGGGCGGCGTGAGCGGCAACTACGGCCGGTTCAACAGCCCGGAGGCGACCACGGCGCTGGACCAGTACGCCAACGCCACCGACGACGCCGCCCGGACCACGGCGCTGAACACGCTGCAGAAGATCATGGTCGAGCAGATGCCGGTGATCCCCACCTCGGCGTCCAACGTCGGCGGTCTCTACAGCACGAAGAACTGGGTCGGCTGGCCCGACGAGCAGAACCAGTACGGGCCGGCGCAGCCGACCCAGCAGAACGCTCTGCAGATCGTCCTGAACCTGAAGCCCGCCGGCAGCCAGTGACGCCGGACCGCGGGCGCCGGGCCACCTGGTCCGGCGCCCGCGGTGCCACGACAGGAGACCCGAATCCATGACGGTGACCGACACCGAGGTGGTTCTCGAGGCCGATGGCCTCACCAAGCATTTCCCGGTCCGGCGCGGCGTCCGCGACCTGCTCACCCGCGATCGCAAGGTCGTGCACGCGGTGGACGACCTCCGGCTCACGCTCCGGCGGGGCCGGGTGACCGCGCTGGTCGGCGAGTCCGGCTCGGGCAAGTCCACCGTCGCCCGGCTGCTGGCCCAGTTGTACGGGCGGACGTCCGGTGACATCCGCTTGCACGGCGAGTCCATCACGGTCCGCGGCGGCCGCCGGTTCCGCGCGTACTGCCGCCGGGTGCAGATGATCTTCCAGGACCCGTTCGCCTCGCTGAACCCGACGCACACCGTGCGGTACCACCTGACCCGCTCGCTGAAGATCCACGGCCGGGCGGGCGATCTCGAGCAGAACCTCCGCGACCTGCTGGTCCAGGTGCAGCTCACCCCGCCGGAGCGCTACCTCGACAAGTTCCCGCACGAACTGTCCGGCGGTCAGCGGCAGCGGGTGTCGATCGCCCGCGCGCTCGGCGCGGATCCCGAGGCACTGCTCGCCGACGAGCCCGTGTCGATGCTCGACGTGTCGATCCGGCTCGGCGTCCTCAATCTGCTGCGTGACCTGAAGGAACGGCTCAACCTCGCCATCCTCTACATCACCCACGACATCGCGTCGGCCCGGTACTTCGCGGACGAGACGCTCGTGATGTACGCCGGTCGCATCGTCGAGGGCGGCGACTCCGAAACCGTCACGCAGACCCCGGCCCATCCCTACACCCGCCTGCTGATCGAGAGCGCCCCGGACCCGGACCGCCTCGATCGCGTCGGCGATCCACGAGCGCCCGAGGACCAGGGCAGTGGCGAGCCGCCGAGCCTGATCGCGCCGCCGACAGGGTGTCGTTTCCACCCCCGCTGCGTGCACGCGATGCCGAAGTGCTCGACCGACCTCCCGCCCCGCTTCGAGCTGCCCACGAATCATGGGCACTGGGCCGCGTGCTGGCTCTACGAGGAAGGAGCGGCGAAGTGAAGTTCCTGCTGCAGCGCATCGCCTTCTATCTCTTCACCGCGTGGGCCGCGCTGACCATCAACTTCTTCATCCCGCGGCTGATCCCGGGTGACCCGGTCACCTCGCTGATCAACAAGTTCCAGGGCCAGATGAGCACCGAGGCGATCAACTCGCTGTACGTGCTGTTCGGCCTGGACAAGAACGCGTCGCTGTGGAGTCAGTACGTCGACTACTGGGGCCAGGTGTTCCACGGCGACCTCGGGTTGTCGTTCACCTTCTTCCCCACTCCGGTCTCGGAGATCCTCCGGCAGAGCCTGCCGTGGACGATCGCGCTGGTCGGCATCACGACGTTCGCCAGCTTCCTGATCGGTACGTCGCTCGGCGTGCTGGCGGGCTGGCGACGCGGCTCGTGGCTGGACGGACTGTTGCCGGTGACAACCTTCCTGTCGTCGATCCCGTACTTCTGGCTCGGTCTGCTGGCGATCACCCTGCTGGCCGGACCGAACAGCATCTTCCCGTCGTCGGGCGGGTACGAACCGGGCCTGGTGCCGTCCTGGAACGGTGAGTTCATCGGCAGCGCCATCCAGCACAGTCTGCTGCCGGCGGTGACGATCCTGATCTCGTCGGTGAGCGGCTGGATCCTCAGCATGCGGAACATGATGGTGACGGTCGCGTCCGAGGACTACATCACCGTGGCCCACGCCAAGGGCCTGCCCGAGCGCCGGGTGATGGTCAGCTACGCGGCCCGCAACGCGTTGCTGCCGAACGTGTCCGGCTTCGCGCTGTCGCTCGGCTTCATCGTCGGCGGGACGCTGCTGGTGGAGATCGTCTTCTCCTACCCGGGCATCGGCTACAACCTCTTCCAGGCCGTCGGCGCGAAGGACTACCCGCTGATGCAGGGCGTGTTCCTGGTGATCACGCTGTCCGTCCTGGTGGCGAACCTGATGGCCGACATCGCGTATCTGCTGCTCGACCCGCGTACCCGGAAGGAGGGCTGATCACCGTGTCAGCGCCAGCCAGCACCATCACCGCGGTCACGCCGGAAGGTCCCGAGGTCGCCGCGGCACCGGCCAAGCGGCGCCGGTTGCGGTTCGTCGCCAACCCCAAGGCCGCGACCGGCCTGATCGTGCTCGGATTCTTCTGCCTGATCGCGATCATCGGCCCGTGGATCGCGCCGTACGACCCGTCCGCGCGCAGCAGCGACCTGATCCAGCCGCCGTCCGGCAAGCACTGGTTCGGGACCACGCACCTCGGGCAGGACATCTTCAGCCAGGTCCTGGTCGGCACCCGCGGCGTGATGTTCGTCGGCCTGCTGGCCGGCATCGTGGCGACCGCGCTGTCGATCCTGATCGGCGTCAGCGCCGGCTTCCTAGGCGGCGCCGCGGACGAGAGCCTGTCCGCGCTGTCGAACGTGTTCCTGGTGATCCCGGCGCTGCCGCTGATCATCATCGTCGCCTCGACGATCCCCTCGGCCGGCGACCTCATGGTTGCCCTGGTCATCGGTTTCACCTCGTGGGCCTGGGGCGCGCGGGTGCTGCGGGCCCAGACGTTGTCGTTGCGGCGGCGCGACTACGTGGAGGCCGCGCGGGCGACGGGTGAGAGCACCTGGCGGATCATCACCGCCGAGATCATGCCGAACCTGACCGCGATCATCGCCTCCGGTTTCGTCGGCACGGTGATCTTCGCGGTGATGTCCGAGATCACCCTGGCCTTCATCGGGATCTCGACGATCTCGGAGTGGAACTGGGGCACGATCCTGTTCTGGGCGCAAAGCCAGCAGGCCCTGGCTCAGGGAGCCTGGTGGTGGTTCGTCCCGGCCGGCCTCGCGATCGCGATCCTCGGGACGGCGTTGTCGCTGATCAACTTCGGGATCGACGAGTTCGTCAGCCCGCGGTTGCGCAGCAGCGGTCACACCCGGGTCAAGACCAAGGACGGTCACTCGGTCCGGATGCGGGTCGGGTTCACCCCGGTCCTGGGTGACAAGGCCACGCCGGTGACTCCCGTCGTACGCCGGAAGGAGGACGCGGCATGAAAGAGCCCGTGCTGGAGATCAAGAACTTCCACGTCGACTACGGCCTCGGCGACGAGGCGGTCCAGGCGGTCCGCGACGTCACGCTGACGCTGCATCGCGGCGAAGTGCTCGGCCTGGCCGGCGAGAGCGGCAGCGGGAAGTCGACGCTGGCGTACGGCGTGACCCGACTGCTGCCGCCACCCGGCGTGATCAGCGGCGGCTCGGTCGTCTACCACCCGCCGGGCGGCGACGCGTACGACGTGATGGCGCTGACCGACCCGGAGTTGCGCAGGTTCCGCTGGGCCGAGACGTCGATCGTCTTCCAGGGCGCGATGAACTCGCTGAACCCGGTCCACAAGGTCTCGACCCAGATGCTCGACGTGATCAAGGCGCACGAGCCCCAGCTCAGCCCGCAGGCTCGGGTCGCCCGGGCCCAGGAGATGCTCAAGCTGGTCGGCATCTCGGCCGATCGGATGGACGCGTACCCACACCAGTTGTCCGGCGGGATGCGGCAGCGCGTGATGATCGGGATGGCGCTCGTCCTCGAGCCGCAGATCGTGATCATGGACGAGCCGACCACCGCGCTCGACGTGGTGATGCAGCGGCAGATCCTGGCCCAGCTGGTCGAGCTGCGTGAGCGGCTCGGGTTCTCGGTCCTGTTCATCACGCACGACCTGTCGTTGCTGGTCGAGTTCTCCGACCGGATCGCGATCATGTACGGCGGCCGGATCGTGGAAGAAGCGCGGTCGGCCGACCTGTACAAGGACTCGCTGCACCCCTACAGCGAGGGCCTGCTCAAGTCCTTCCCGGCCTTGCGTGGTGCCCGCAAGGAGCTGGCCGGGATCCCGGGTTCGCCGCCCGACCTGCGCGGGATGCCGTCCGGGTGCTCGTTCCACCCGCGGTGCCCGCAAGCGTTCGACCGCTGCTCGGCGGAGGTCCCGCTGCTCGGGATCCCGTCGGCACGCAACGATCCCAGCCGGTCCGTCGCCTGCTGGCTGCCCGGCCGGGCTCCGGCCTACATCTCTGAAGGGTGAGTATGAGCACAATCTCCGTCTCGGGGGACGCCGATCTGGTTGCGAGCCTGCCGACCGGGTTCCGGTGGGGCGTCGCGACGTCGGCGTACCAGATCGAGGGCGCCGTCCAGGCCGACGGCCGGACTCCGTCGATCTGGGACACCTACTGCCGCGTGCCCGGCGCGATCGACAACGGCGACACCGGGGACGTGGCCTGCGACCACTACTACCGGATGCCGGCCGACGTTGCCCTGATCAAGGAACTCGGGCTCGACACGTACCGGTTCTCGGTCGCGTGGCCGCGGGTGCAGCCGCGCGGCAAGGGTCCGGTGAACCCGGCCGGGATCGCGTTCTACGACCGGCTCGTCGACGAACTGCTTGCCCAGGGCATCGACCCGTGGGTGACGCTGTACCACTGGGACCTGCCGCAGGAGCTGGAGGACGCGGGCGGCTGGCCGGTGCGGGACACGGCGTACCGGTTCGCGGACTACTCGATGCTGGTGTTCGACGCGCTGAAGGATCGGGTCGACACCTGGACCACGCTGAACGAGCCGTGGTGCTCGGCGATGCTCGGGTACGCGTACGGCGCTCACGCGCCCGGCCGACGCGAGTACCCGGCGGCTCTCGCGGCGGTGCACCACCTGCTGCTCGGGCACGGATTGGCGACCCAGCGGATGCGTGAGGCGTCGCCACGGAAGCTGGACATCGGGATCACGTTGAACGTGGCAACGGCGTACCCGGCGTCGGACGCGGAGCCGGACGTCGACGCGGCGCGGCGGGCGGACGGGATGGGCCGGCGGATCTACCTCGATCCACTGGTGCACGGCCGCTACCCCGCGGATGTCGTCGCGGACCTGGCCCGCGAGGGTGTCGAACTGCCCGTGCTCGAAGGCGATCTGGAGATGATCTCCGCGCCGATCGACGTGCTCGGGGTGAACTACTACTTCAGCCAGAAGTTCACCGGATACTCCGAGGACGGCAGCACCGTGGACGCGGACGGACTGCCGGTCAGCCGGACCGTCCCGCTGGACAAGCCGCGGACCGCGATGGACTGGGAGATCGTCCCCGAAGGCTTCACCGACCTGCTCGTCGGCATCGCCCGCGACTACCCCGGCCTCCCGATGGTCATCACCGAGAACGGCTCCGCCTTCGAGGACGTCCCCGACGCCACCGGGTTCGTCGCCGACACCGACCGTACGGCCTACTTCGCCTCGCACCTCACCGCCGTCGCCGACGCCATCCGGCAGGGCGCCGACATCCGCGGCTACCTGGCCTGGTCCCTGATGGACAACTTCGAATGGGCCTACGGCTACGCCAAACGCTTCGGCATCATCCGCGTCGACTACGACACCCAGACCCGCACCCCGAAACAGAGCGCCCACTACCTCAAGCACCTCGCCGAACAACACCGCAACCACTGACCCGGTGCCGGCGGCCCCGTCCCAGCCGCCGGCACCGCACCCCCCGGCCCGTCGGTCAGCCGAACGAACTGCTCACGTTGTCAGGAAGTCCAGGATGATGACGACTCCGGCGCCGAGGGCGCAGGCGATGGACAGATTGCGGGTGCGATAGGCGACCACGCCGATCGCGGCGCCGGCCGCCGCCAAGGCCATCGCGTCCAACGGCTCGGCATCACGAGCCAGTCCGACGAGCTCCACCGCCACGATCGCCGCGAGTACGGCGGGTGCGAGGTACTCGAGTCCGTCCCGCAGCCGGGCCGGCAACCGGTCGGCCGGCAGCAGGGTGATGAAGGCGATCCGCAGTACCCAGCTGACCGCCCCCAGCGCGACCATGGCCACCATCGCGGTCACCGCCGTACCGCCGATCCGGCCAGAACTCCCGCCATCGCTCCCACCACGATGCCGAGCTCCGGCCGGACCAGGCCGACGACCGCGGCCACCGATCCTCCGGTCACCGCCGCGGCCACGGCCGGCCGGTTCGTCAGTCGGGGCGCCAGCATGCCCAGGAACATCGCGGTGCCGACGAACGCAAGATGCGGCATCTCCGGCAACGCGGGCCCGACGACCAGGCCGGTCGCGACGGACGCCGACCAGACGACCAGCACGAAGAATCCCAGACAGCCCCAGTAGCGCCGGAACGCGCGCGGGCCGAGATCGGGCCGGGCGTTCGCCAGAAGATAGGTCTGGTCGATGACGAAATGCGGCGCCAGCCACCGGAACCAGGCCGGCTGTCCGCTGAACCGCGGTGACAGCGACGCGCTGTACAACAGCAGGCGCGCATTCACGACCGCGGCCGACCCCACGACCACAGCCAGCCCCGCACCCTGATGGATCAGTGTCACCGCGGTCAGTTGCGCACTTCCGGCGTACACCACGGGCGCACCGACCAGGCCGGGCAGCGTGCCGAAGCCGAGCGCCGAGACCGTGACCCCGAGAGTCACGCCGAACGCGGCCAGGCCTATCGCGACCGAGGCCGCGTCCCGCAACGCCAGCAACTGCGGCCGGCTGTCGACAAGTGTTGCCATGCTCCCAAGGTCCGCGGGATCGCGCGCGGCCGCTTGGCGGCCGGGCGATGGAAATGTGGAGGAATTGTGGAGATCGGATCCTCCACCTTGTCTCCAAGCTTCCGGTGGTGCAGCCGCAGCAGAGTCGCCTTATCGGAGATGGGGGCTGAGATGTACGACGTGGTGGTGGTTGGGGCGCGGTGCGCCGGGGCGGCGACTGCGATGTTGCTGGCCGAGGCGGGGCGCGACGTACTGATGGTCGACAAAGCGGGACTGCCGAGTGACACGGTGTCGACGCACGGACTCATCCGGGGTGGAGTCGTCCAGCTGTCCCGGTGGGGACTGCTCGATCGGGTCCTGGCCAGTGGTGCGCCGCCGGTCACGCAGGTGCGGTTCGACATCGAGGGCGAGTCGAAGGTACGGCGGATCAAGTGCCGCGCCGGCGTCGACCTGCTGGTCGCACCCCGTCGTCACGTGCTCGACGGTCTGCTCGTCGACGCGGCGCTCGACGCGGGCGCGGCGCTCCGGACCGAGGTGACCGCGACCGGTCTGCTGCGATCGGAGGACGGCCGGGTCGCCGGCATCGCCGGCCGGTCCGCGAACGGCGACCGGGTCGAACTGCCGGCCCGCATGGTCGTCGGCGCGGACGGCCGCGGATCCCGCATGGCGGGCTACTTCGGCGCCGAGACACTCGAGCAGCACACCTCACCGTGCGCGGTCTTCTACACCTACGTGACCGGTCTCCGCTCGGACACCTACGAGTTCCACATCGCGCCCGACGCGCTCGCCGGCGTCTTCCCGACGCATGACGGTACGGCGTGTGTCTGGCTGATCCGCCCGACCCCGCTGCTCGAACCGATCCGTACGGCGGGCTCCGCACGCAGCGCGGCGTTCGTCAC
Organism: Kribbella sp. NPDC048837; assembly: GCF_055586945.1. Taxonomy (NCBI): domain Bacteria; kingdom Bacillati; phylum Actinomycetota; class Actinomycetes; order Propionibacteriales; family Kribbellaceae; genus Kribbella; species Kribbella sp. NPDC048837. The sequence goes on along the minus strand of NZ_JBVJHF010000005.1, from coordinate 434,284 downwards.
CGAACTCGAACTCCTGGTGCCCGACCTCGGCCGCCGGGTCCGCGCCGGCCGCATCACCACGCGGCTGCGCGGCACCGCGAACCTGCCGAACTACCGTCGCCAGGCACACGGCCCGGGGTGGGCGCTCGTCGGCGACGCCGGCTACCACCGGGATCCGATCACCGGGCACGGCATCACCGACGCGTTCCGCGACGCAGAGCTGCTGGCCACCGCCATCAGCCGCAGCCTCGACGATGCCACGGCTGAGCCGGCCGCGATGACGTCGTACCAGCGGATGCGGGACGTGATGGCCCGCGAGGTCTTCGACCTGACCCGCGCACTGACCGCCTTCCCACCGCCGAACCGCTTCGTCGAGCTGCAACTCCGGCTCAGCGACGCACTCGAACGGGAGGCCGACGCGTTGGCCTCGTTTCCCGGAATCACCGCAACTCTCGCCGCTTGAAGGGAAGAGCATCATGACCGCAACCACGACCGACGGCCGCCGCAACGGAGTCGACACCGCCACGTTGTTCGCGACCCTCGACGCCGTCAAGGCCCAGCCGGAGATCGCCCGGTTCCAGTTCCGCGCCACCAACCGGTGGATCAGCGGCACCCACAACCGCGGCACGATCAGCGGGTTCTACGGAGCCGGCCAGGAGAACACGCGCCCGGCGGACTTCACCTTCGACGCCGACCACCCGCCGGTACTCGTCGGCGGCGACAACGGCCCGACGCCGGCCGAGCACCTGCTGCTCGCACTGGCCGCCTGCCTGACCAGCGGCCTGGCGAACATCGCCGCGGCCCGCGGGATCGACCTCGAAGAGGTCACCTCGACCGTCGAAGGCGACATCAACCTGCTCGGCATCCTCGGCCTCGACCCGGACGTCCGCAACGGGTACGAAGCGATCCGCGTCGTCTTCCACGTCAAGGGCGACGCCGAGGCGGAGAAGCTGGCCGCCCTGGTCGCGCAGTCGCGCAACCGCTCGGCGGTGTACGACGTCATCACGCACGGCGTCCCGGTGTCGATCGACGTCGCCACCGCCTGATCAGAGGGCGCGGAATACCGCCTGTGGTTCCGCGCCACCGATCACCTGCTCGCCGGCGAACTCGGTCACGACACCAGAGCCGGCGAGCAGATCGCGCACCGCCGACGTCAGCCACAACGATCCCGGCGCCGCCTGGTCGGCCAGTGCGATCGCGACCTGTACGCCGTACGCGTCGAGCTCGGCCTCGTCACCGGGCACCTCCGCGATCGCGATGCCGAGCTTGTCGGTGCTGTGGACCTGGGCGAGCCCGGCACGGACGGCGGTCGCCGGACCGTCGAACAGCACCACCGGTCGCCCGCCCGGACCGGAGCGCCGGCGTCCCCTGGCCGCGACCAGACCAGCGGTGAGGTCGCCGGCTCCGGGGCCGGCCGGCACGGCGACGGCAGCCAGCGCGACCGCACGACCGGTCGGCCCGGGCAGGTCGCGCACGAAGCGCTCGATCGGGTCGAGGATCTGGTCCGGGTCACCGGTCACGAAATGGTCGTCGCCGTCGAGCAGCTCCAGCCGTGCGCCGGGGATGTGCTCGGCGAGGTACCGCGATCCGCCGACGTCGATGAGCGCATCGCCGACCCGGTGCAGCACCAGCGTCGGAACCCGGACCGCCGGCAGCGCGTCCCGGATGTCGACGAGCGAGTTCATGTCCATCAACGCCCGTACGGTGGAGGGCGTCGCGGACGCGCGCATGCGCTGCGCCCACCACCGCTGCATCGGTACGTCGGCCGACGGGCAGCGCATCCGCATGTCGGCCTCCCAGTCCCACTTGTCCACGAGCAGGTTGGTGTAGGCCTCTCGCACCTCCTGCTTCTGCGCCCACGGATAGTCCTCGGACCAGATCCGCTTCGCCCAGGTGCCGTACAGCACGAGCCCGGCGACGCGTTCGGGGTGGGCCGCCGCGCACATGATCGCCATCGGGCCACCCTCGGAGTACCCGACGAGCACCGCCCGCTGGGAGCCGACGGCATCCATCACGGACAGTACGTCGTGCATCCGCGTCTCGATGTCCGGCAGACCTGACGGACGGTCGGACATCCCGGTGCCGCGCTTGTCGAACCGGATCAGCCGACCGAACGACCCCAGCCGATGCAGGAAATGTGCGTGCCGGGGATCGCCCCAGTCGAGCTCGAGGTGCGAGACGAAACCGGAGATCAGCACGATGTCGAGCGGGCCGCCACCGGTCACCTGGTAGGCGATGTGCAGGCCGTCGCTGACGGTGTAGCGGATCGGCTCGGTCGCCCGCAGCACCGCCCGCGCCTCGACCGGCGCGACGAACCGGTAGCCCCGGCCGTGCAGGGTCTTGATCATCCGCTGACTGTGGCCGTCGTCGCCGAGCGCCCGCCGGATCTGCTTGATCCGGCTGGTGACGGCCGTCTCGCTGACGAAACGGCCGCCCCAGATCCCGTCCATCAGTTCCTCTTTCGGAACCACCCGATCACGGTGCGAGACGAGATACGCCAGGACATCGAAGGCCTGCGGCTCCAACGGCACCGCGACGCCACCCCGGCGTACCTCGAACAGGGCCGGGTCGAACTCAAGATCACCGTCGAACGCAAGCACCACACATCGACTATGCCGGGTCAGCCCTTCTGCGTCACGCGGTCGAGCGGTGCCGGCGTCAAGGTCTTGTGGGCCTTGAGGTACGCAGCGAAGGTCTCGTGGTCGGTGTTGTTGCGGACCGGGTCGGTGTAGCTCTTGAACGCCGAGTAGCCGTCGGCGCCGATGACGGTGTACGCGAGAGCGGCGACTCGATAGGTCTTGGCCGGGTCGAGGGCGGCTCCGTCGATGGTGACGTCGGCGGGGGCGATGCGGTCGCCGACCGGCCGGCTGGCGTCGAAGGCGTAGGTGACGTTGCCGGACAGGGCCAGCGGGGCGAACTTCACGGTGCCGTTGGTCTGCGTCTGCCACTGCTGCTCGAGGACGGCGTCCAGCTGGGCGCCGGTGAGGCTGACGGTCAGGATCGGGTTGCCGTAGCCGTACGCATCCCACGACTCACCGAGCAGGACCCGGCCGTCGGCGTCGCCCGGCTTGTTGCTGTTGGCAACCAGGAGGTCACCGCGCAGGGCGGTGGAGCCGGTAGCGGGCTTGGCCGCGATGACGCCGAGGTCCGCGCGTCCGCCGTTCTGCCGGGCGGTCCACAGGTGTACGTCGGCGGCCAGATCTGCCAGCGTGCTTTCGCCGTGGGCGTTGGCGGTCCGGGTGAAGTCGCCGGTGATGGTCGCGACGGGTTCGGCGTACTTGCGCTCCCCGGCGGCCGCCCAGTAGTCGACGATCCCCTGGATCTTCGGGTCCGGGGTGACGTCGCGGGTGACGGCGTGGTTGGTCGACGTCGTCTGGTCGCGCAGTACCTCACCGGTCCGGCCGTCGAGCTGGAGGTTGATCTCGTTGATCAGCCGGCCGTGGTTCGCGGCCTCGACGACCGGGCGCGGGTTGCCGTCCGGGTCCGGGATGCTGCAGTTGAACGCGGCGTGCCAGTGCCCGGTGACGATCGCGTCGATCTGCGGCGTCACCGTGCGGGCCAGGTCGATCGCGGGACCGGTCGGGTTGACGCAGTTGTCGTACGTCGCCGACGCGTCGGTGCCGCCGTCGTGCATGTTGAGCACGATCGCCTTCACCCCGCGCTTGGTGAGCTCGGCCGCGGCCCGGTTCGCGGACCCGACCGGGTCCAGCGCGGTCAGGTCCGGCTGGTACGACGTGGAGCCGGTGGGCGTGTCCGGCACGGTCATCCCGATGAAGCCGATCGGGTAGGAGCGGCCGCGGTCCCGGACCCAGCGGATCGTGTACGGGGCGACGATCGTACGGCCTCTGGCATCGACGATGTTGGCCGACTGGAACTCGAAGTCCGCGCCGTGGAAGCGGCGGCCGGTCGAGTCGGTGAAGCAGCTGTCGACGCCGACCGTGCCGAAGCACCTGCCCTTGGTCATGTGGTCGACCAGGAAGCTCTTCGACACGTCCAGCTCGTGGTTGCCGACGCTGGAGAACTCCACGCCGAGCGCGTTCAGCACCTCGATCGTCGGCTCGTCCGCGTGCGCGTCCACCTCGAACGGCCAGCCGGAGAAGTTGTCGCCGTCGGCGAAGAAGATCGAGTTCTGCCGGCCGGCCCGGATGGTCTTCAGGTGGGTGGCCAGGTACGCCGCTCCGCCGACGACCTGGGTGGTGCCATCGGGCCCGGCGATGGTTCCGCCGTCGGCCGGCGAGGGTGGACGCAGGTACCCGTGGAAATCGGTGATCGACACCAGCTGCACCGGCACCGAGGCGGTCGTGTGGTCCGGCTGGGAGGGGTTGGCGGCCTGCGCGATGGCTGGGGCCAGGCTTGTCGTCAGTAGGGCCGCGAGACCGGCGGCGAGGGCGCGGGGGCGGCGGGCGTTGCGCACAAATGTCTCCTTTAGTCTCCAAACAAGCAGTTCCCGACAGGATGAGCCTGCCCGACGAGGAACGCGATGTCACTACCAAACGGCGAGTCGGCAAAGTCGGAAAGAATCCGACCGCGCTCGGTCTGCCGCCGAGGGCCTCTCGTGCCGCAGACTCAGGGGATGAATCTCCCGCTGATTCCTGCCCCCGCCCGGACGTTCGGTGACGACGGCACGTTCGTCGTTGACGAGACTGTCGGGGTCGTCGTCCAGTCGGCCGAGCTGGCCGGCCTTGCCACGCTGTTCGCCGACGACGTCCGGCTCGATGCCGGCCTATCGCTGGCGCCCTCGGGGGCCGGTATCACGGTGCTGATCGACACCGCCGGCCTTGACGACGTCGCGCCCGCGGCGGGTCTGCGGGCCGACGGTCGTGCTGACGCCGACGAACGGTATGGACTCGAGATCACCAGCACGGGGGTCCGGGTCTGGGGACCGACCGCCGAGGCGGTGCATCGTGGGCTCACCTCGCTGCGTCAGCTGATCACGGCCCAGGTGGCCGACGGCACGGCAACGTTGCCGGTGGCCCGCATCGTCGACGGGCCCCGGTTCGCCTGGCGCGGGCTCTCGCTGGACGTCGTTCGTACCTTCTACGGCCCTGACGCGATCCGGCGGGTCATCGACATGTGCTCGCTGTACAAGCTCAACGTGCTGCACCTACACCTCACCGACGACCAGGGCTGGCGGTTCGAGGTCCCGTCCCGGCCGGCGCTCACCGAAGTCGGCGCCAGTGGTGCGATCAACGATCGTCCTGGTGGGTTCTACAGCCAGGCCGAGTTGGCCGAGCTCATCGCGTACGCCGCCGAGCGGTTCGTCACTGTGGTTCCGGAGATCGACATGCCCGGCCACACCGCGTCCGTGTTCCGCAGCTACCCCGAGCTCGCGCCTGCGGAGATCCGCACCATCGAACTCGGCAACGGAGCCAGTCTGCAGCTCAGCACGCTCGATCCGGCTCGGCCTGAGACGTGGGCTTTCGTCGAGGACGTGCTGGATGCCGTCATCCCGCAGTTCCCGCAGAGTGCGTACGTACACATCGGCGGCGACGAGGCCTGGGGCATGTCCGACGAGGACCACGCCGCCTTCGTCGAGCGAGCCGCCGCACTCGTCCGCGCCCGCGGGAAGCGCGTCGTCGGCTGGCAGGAGACTGCCCGCGCCACCATCGACCCCGCCGACGTCGTGCAGTACTGGCTCGACATGGACCTCGACTCGATGAACGACGCCCCCGCCGGCGCGACGATGCCTCCCGAGGACCTGCTCCCGATCCTGATCGAGGGCCTGCAGAAAGCCAAACACGACGCCCCGAAGGCCCTCGCCCAAGGCGCCCGGCTCCTGGTCTCAGCCAGCACCTGGCTCTACTTCGACCGCCCCCACGCCGACACGTCGTCCGACCCCGCCCAGGAGGAGACCCGCAAACACGTCGGCCTCCCGTTCTACGCGCCCGCCTCCATCCGAGACAGCATCTCCTGGGACCCGGTCGACAACACTCCCGGCGTCGAGTCGGATGCTCAGGTGGCCGGCGTAGAAGCAGCCATCTGGTGCGAAACCATCCCCACGGAGTCCGACCTCCAGTTCATGCTCCTCCCCCGCCTCGCCGGAGCCGCGGAGAGGTCCTGGTCTCCCCAATCCCCCACCAACTGGCCCAACTACGCCGCCCGACTGGCCCACCAGTCAGCCCCCTGGCAACGCCGCGGCTGGACCTGGTTCCGCTCATCGAACGTCGCCTGGAAATAGCCGCCGCCACCAGCGTGGGTGGGAGACCGGTCAGGCTCTCCCACCCACCCCGGAGATCAGCAGGTAGCCGTTGGGGCTGCCCAGTCGGCTCGGTCGTTGTAGCCACCGTCGCCGGCGTCGCCGACGATGAGGTCGAGGACGCGTACTCCGGTCAGGTCCACATCGACCTGCTTCGGGGTGAAGCGGTCGACGACGCCGCTGTCGAACAGCACCTTGCCGTCACCGACCACCTGGAACGTCGAGGTCCCACCATCAGGCCCGACGTTGCTGACCACGTCGTCGATCCCGACGGTCCCGGTCAGCCGGGTGCAGGACTTCCCCAGGTAGTAGCGGATCAGCGACGGCGACGCGACGCCGATGCCGGTCGGGTACGTCTGCCCGACGAGCTTGATCGGGTTCCCACCGCCGACACTCTCGTCGATCGTCGGCGACATCCAGCCACTGGTCGCGCTGATCCACTCGTGGTGCGAGAGCGGAACAGTCCCGTCCGGCGGCGCCGGCGCGACCACCACCGGTGACACGGTCGTCTGCCGCTGCACGCCGTACCCGATCGTCTGGTACGACGTCGACGCGGTAAGACTCGCGGATCCGGGTGCGGCCCCAGCAGGCAGCTGCACGGTGAACCCGAACACAGCCTGCTGGCCCCCGGCCAGCAAAACCGGCGCCTTCGACAACGGCTTGACCGTCCACCCGGTGCCACCGGCAACCGTCACCGCCGGCTCGAGCACCGGCAGCAGCCCATCGTTGCGAACGGCAACCTGCACCGTCAGCTCGTCGCCCCCGGCAACCACCGGTGCAACACCCTCGGGCTGCGCGTCCGTGCCAACCTTCGTCACCTGCGGAATTCCCGCCGTGACATGCGGGATCCCCGGTACGCCGGTCGCCGGCTGCACCCGGAACAGCGCCGTACCGTGCGCCGGAACAGCCGCACTGATCACGCCGGCGCTCTCGGTCACCTTGTCGGTCCACGCGTTCTTCAGCGTGAACCGCGATCCCTGCAGACCGACCGCGGCCGCCGTCGTGGTCAGCGTCTTCGCACTGTCACCACGGTTGAGCAGCACCACCGCACGGCTACCGTCCGCGAGCCGCTTCACCCACGTCTCCGTCGTCCCCGCGGCACCGACCCGGACAGCCTGAACCGCGGCCCGGTCTTGGTTGATCGCGAGTACGTCGGGATCGGTCAGCATGCCGACCGTCGTCGCACTGAGCTTGCGGATGTCGCTGCCCACCACGAGCGGAGCCGCGGCGACCGCCCACAGCGTGAACTGCGTCCGGAACTCCTCGTCGGTCATCCCGAGCTCGGGCGCGAGGTAGTCGGGGTCGCCGAACGCCCCCGGCTTGACCACCTCAGGGTGCCGCGCGTTCGCGTCGTAGTTCCGCAGGACGTCCTTGAACTTGATGTCGCCCTGGAAGCCGACATCGGTGTACGTACGCCACGACTGGGCGATCCCCGGCGCATAAGTCCAGGAGTTGATCGACTGCTGCGATTCCGGGTAGTTGCCCCAGTCCGGCGAGGTGACCGGGTTGCAGAGGTTGAAGATCATCGGCCGGTGGCTCGCGTTGTTCCGCAGCGCCTGCGCGAACTCGGTGAACACCGTCTTCGGGTCGAGGTCGGCCGCGATACCGCACAGGTAGTCGACCTTGACTGCGTCGAAGCCCCACGCGGCGAACTGATCGGCGTCGCGCTGGTAGTAGCCGCCGCTGCCGAGGCCGCACTTGCCCGGGATGTACGGGCCCGCGTCGGTGTAGATGCCGGCCTTCAGGCCCTTGCTGTGGATGTAGTCGACGAGCGGCTTGAGGCCGTTCGGGAACTTGGCCGGGTTGGGGACCAGGTCACCGGCCGCGCTGCGCGACTGGTCGGCCTGCCAGCCACCGTCGAGCCAGACGATGTCGTAGCCGGCCTTGGCCAGCCCGCGGCTCACCAGCGAGTCGGCGACCGACTTGATCGTGTCCTCGGTGAAGTCACCGCCGAGGCCGTAGTAGGTGTTCCAGCCCATGTACGGCGTGGGGCTGAGCACGGGCGCCGCGGCCGGAGTGGCCGTGGCTGAGGTTGTGGTGGTGGCGAGTGAAGCGGTCACCAGGACCGCCGCGATCACCCCACCGAGGAGTCGCTTCATCTGTTGTCCTTTGCTGCCGTTGAGCGGAGCGGTCAGTCGAGTGCTTCGACGACCAGGCAGTTCGAATCGGCCGAGCCGTCCCAGCGGACGCCGACCTGCAGCAGATAGCTGCCCGGGTGGACCTCGTCTCCCACCCGGTAGTTCGTCGCGGGATCCAGCTGGACGAGCGGCACACGTCGCGGCCTGGTCGGCAACGTCCCGCGCACGTTGCCGTCACCCGTCTCCCACAGGAACACCACGGACCGCGTCGTACCGACGTACTGCAGGCCGGCCTCGAGTCCGTAGACCTTGCTGTTGGCAACCACATCGCGGATGCCCTGGTACTGCTCGATGTGTCGCGCGGCGGTCGCGAGCTGGTCGTCGGTCCAGCGCGAGAGGTCCGCACCGATGCCCAGAACGCCGGACATCGCGACGTGGAAGCGGAAGTCGAGGGACCGGTCGCGCCCGTCATGGGTGCCGACGGCATCGGTGACCCACGAGCTCATCAGGTGGGGCGCGAAGCCGGTCCGGAAGCCGCGCTGGATCCTGAGCCGATCCAACGGGGCCGTATTGTCGCTGGGCCAGAGCGTGTCGACCCGCGCCGCCATCCCGAGGTCGACGCGAGCGCCGCCACCCGCGCACCCTTCGACGTACACGTCCGCGTGCTGGGCGCGGAGCCGGTCGAGGATCGCGTACAGGTTGGCGACCACGCGCCCGTCCAGATCTCTGCGCTGGTCGCCACTGTCGAGCCGCGGCCGGTTGGCATCCCATTTCAGGTAGGTGATCCGGTACGACGACAGCAGTCGGTCGAGCGTGGTCCAGATGAAGTCGGCGACGTCGTCACGGCTCAGGTCGAGGAGCAGCTGGTTGCGGATCAGGATCGGATCGCGGCCGGGGGTGCGCAGGATCCACTCCGGGTGCTTCGCGGCCAGCTCGGAGGACGGGCTCACCGACTCCGGCTCGACCCACAGGCCGAAGTCGAGCCCGATGTCTTTGAGTTGCCCGATGAAGGTGTCGAGGCCGTCCGGGAACTTGGCTGGGTCGACGTGCCAGTCCCCGAGCCCGCCGGCGTCGTCCGAGCGTCCGACGAACCAGCCGTCGTCCACCACGAACGTCTCGACGCCGATGCTCGCCGCACGCCGCGCCAGCTCGAGCTGGTGGTCGGCGCGGATGTCGAACTCGGTGGCGAACCAGGAGTTGTACAGCACCTTCGGGGTGAGGTTCCTCGACAGCGCGCGTTCGTAGTCGTGGAAGACCCGCGCCAGCCCGTCGGATCCCTCCGCACTACAAGCTCCGACCGCCTTCGGCGAGACCCATGTCTCCCCCGGCCCGAGCTTGATCCCGAGACTCGACGACACCCGCCCGGCCTGGATCCGCAGCTGACCGGTGGTGTCCACGTCCGCGGTCATCTCCCACGACCCGGACCACGCCAGCTGTACGCCGTACGCCAGGTCGCCGTCGGTCGCGAGGAACGGTGAGTACGAGTGCCCGGTGATCCCCTGTGCACTCCCGATCGTGAACCGCCCGCGCTCCAACGTCACCTGTGACTGCTGGAACTCGCTGTTCCACTCACCCCACAAGTACTTGACGGTGTTGCCCACGGGCACGGTGAACCCGGCCGAGTCGTGGCGGTGCAAGGTGAGCTCGTCGTCCCCGTCGTTGTGCACGGAGACCCACCGCTCCACCGCATCCCCGGCCATCCGGTAGTGCAGGACGAGGCGAGTTGCTCGCAGCTCGTCCACGAAGGTCAGCTCCAGCTGATCCCCGGCGGTTGCGTGGACGAACTGCGGGCGCAGTTCGTCCACGCCGTCCGGGCCGCTCACCACCAGGTCCACGGGTGCCGCGTAGCGGACGCCGCGAACGGCGTACTCGAGGGGTTCTACGTCGGCTCGTGGGAGGAAGTGTTCGGTGCCTTCCGGGGCTATGACCGACGGACCTTCGGCGACCGCGTGGGGGCCCCAGGCAACCAGTTGGGCCCACTGGCCGTGATCGGGTACGCCGACGACGTACGACGTCGTCGTACCGCGGAGGGTCCAGGTTTTCACTTGACCGCCCCGATCGCGAGGCCGCCGACGAAGTGTTTCTGGAAGCGGAGGAAGACGGCGACCGTCGGGACGGCCGCGATGACCGTGCCGGCGGCGATCACGTTCCAGGACGAGACGAAGAGACCCTGGAGGCCGAGCAATGCCGGCGTGACGGGCATCTTCTCGCCGGAGCGGATCACCGTGATCGACCACAGCAGGTCGTTGAAGATCCACGTGAAGGACAACGCACCGAGCGCGGCCAGAGCCGGCCGCGTCAGCGGCAGGATCACACTCGAGTAGATCCGCCCTGGCCCGGCCCCGTCGATCGTCGCCGCCTCCTGGATCTCCCGCGGCAGATCCCGCATGAACCCGTGCAGCACGAACGTGTAGAACCCCAGCCCGAAGCCGACATGGACGGCGATGAGTGCGATGAGAGTGTCGTAGTACCCGATCAGTTCCACGAACCGCGAGATCGGGATCAGCAGGATCTGCGGCGGCAGCAGGTTCCCCATCAGCATGAGCAGCAGCACGGTCCGCCGGAACGGGATGCTGTACCGCGCCAGCCCGTACGCCGCGATCGACGCCAGCCCGAGACTGAGGATCACCGCCGGGATCGTCACCAGCAGACTGTTGATCAAGGCCCGGAACTCGTCCGCGTCCTCCCACGCCGACTTGTACGTCGAGAACGTGAACGAGTGCGGCAACGACCCGAGCCCGTTCGCGGCGACGTCGTCGAAGCTGCGGAACGAGATCACGATCACCCACAGGATCGGCGCGATCCACAGGAACGAGACGAGCCCCATCGCCAGGTGGTAGCCCGACGTCTTGAGCCGGTTCATGTCTCCTCCCGGAAGGCACGGATCAGGTAGCCGAGGATCACGGCCAGCGCGAGGACGAAGATCACCACGGCCAGCGCGGACGCGTAGCCCAGTTGCGTGGATTGGAACGCGGTCGAGTACATGTACGTGCTGAGCAGCTCGGACGAGTGGTACGGACCGCCCCTCGTCATCGACCAGACGATGTCGAAGGATCGCAGCGAGTCGATCACGATCACCGACAGGACGACGGAGTTCACGCCCTTGAGCTGCGGGATCGTGACGAAGCGCGTGCGCTGCCAGGCCGAGGCGCCGTCCACCTTCGCGGCCTCGTACAGGGCCGGGTCGACCGCCTTCAGGCCGGCCAGGTACAGCACCATCACGTACCCGATCTGACGCCACAGCGCCGGCACGATCACGGCGTACAGGGCGGTGTCGGGGTCGGCGAGCCACGGCCGGATGAAGTTGCCCAGGCCAACGGATCGGAACACGGTGTCGACCAGGCCGTCCGGCTGGTAGAACACGCGCCAGATCAGCGCGGTGACGACGAGCGAGAACACGACCGGGGTGAACAGCGCGGCCCGGTAGATCCCGACGCCCCGCCGCTCCCGCTGGAGCAGCAACGCCATCCCGAACCCACCGACCACACTCAACCCGCCGAACAGCACCAGCCAGATCGCCGTGTTCTTCAAGGCAGTCCGGAAGATCGGATCCGACACCATGTCCCGGAAGTTGCCGAACCCGACGAACCGAGGCGCCGACAACCCGTCCCAACTGGTCAACGCCAACCAGAACCCTTGCAAAGCAGGCCAGAACACCCACACCGCTTCAATGAGGAACGGCACAAGGACGAACGCCAGGATCAACGGCGACACCCGCCGCGGTCCCGAGTTCCTGGTACGCCGGGACGCACCCCCGCCGGTCCGTGGCGCGGACCGGCCGGGGGCTGTCTCTGTCAAAGTGGAAGTCACGCCTTGAAGACCTTGTCTGCGGCGGCTTGCCAGTCCTTGAGGATCTGGTCGATCTGGTCCGGCTTGTCGAGGAACTTGGTGAGGGCGGCGTCAGCGGTCGGCTGGAGCGCGTCACTGGAGTCGCGGTTGAAGAACTGGGTCAGCTCGGCCGCGCTCTCGATCATCGCCTTGCCCTTGTTCACCAGCGGGGTGTCGGCGGACTTCCCGTCCGGGTTCGCGGGGATCGCCGTACCGGACGAGCTCTGCACGTAGATCTCCTGCGCCTCCGGCGTCGCCAGCCAGGTCATGAACTTCTTCACACCCTCGGGGTCCTTCGCCTTCTTCGACGCGAAGTACCCGTCCGTCGGCGCCTCCTCGGCCACCGGTACGGCGGGATCGATGATCGGGAACTGGAAGAAGTCGATGTCGTCCAGTGCGTCCTTCGGCGCGGAGTCGGCGAAGAAAGTCCCGATCAGGAACATCCCGGTCTTGCCGGCCAGCAGCGCCGACGTCGCCTCCTGGAACGGGAACGACTTGCCCTTCGGGTCGAAGTACGGCAGCGCCTCGCGCCACTTGGTGAAGACCGCCTTCACCTTCGGGTCGTCGAAGCGGCCCTCGCCGGCGAGCAACTGCCGGTGGAACGGCGCCCCGTTGATCCGGATGTTCAGGTAGTCGAACCACGCCGACGCCACCCACGGGGTGTCGCCGAGCCCGATCCCGATCGGCGGGACACCCTTGCTCTGGATCGTCTTGCAGACCGCCAGGAACTCGTCCCAGGTCTTCGGCGGGGTCACGCCCCACTTGGCGAAGTTCGACTTGCGGTAGAACATGCCCCACCAGTAGTAGCTGGTCGGCACGAAGATCTTCTGCCCGGCGCTGCTGGTGGACAGCGTCTGCATCGACTTCGGGTAGTTCGTCATGCTGTCCCACACGCTCGACACGTCGAGCAGCAGGTCCTTCTTCGCGTACGAGTCCGCGACCGAGCCGGCGTACCAGGTGTAGACGTCCGGCGGGTTCGCCGAGGTCAGGTACGTCGGCAGCTGGGTGCGGAAGATCTCCGCCGCGACCGTGTTCAGCTTGACCTGGGAACCGCCGGTTTTGTTGTACGCAGCAACGAGCTTCTCCATCGCGGCCTTCGCCTGCTCGCTGGAGAGGTTCGACTGCAGCGAGAGCTCACCAGTGGCCGCGCTGCCGCTGCCCGGACTCTTCGTCGAGGTCGCGCACCCGGGCACCAGGGCCGCCGCCCCGAGAAGTCCGAGTCCCTTGAGGAATGTCCGCCGATCTGCTGCCAGACCCGTCATGCCAACTCCTGAGATCGCCTCGACGGTCATACCGGCCGAGTGAGTGGTCCTTGTTGCCGACGATCTTGCGGCGAGCCGCCCCGGGTGTCAATATTAATTCGTAAATTACGAGCAAATCGCTTGACGTGGCAGTGGCGTCACGGTCAACTGGTGCCTCGTTCATCGTTGGAACGCTTCGCCGCACGTGCTTGGGTGGGAGCGGCGTGGGAGGAGTGGCGGGTGCGGCTGGCTGGGCGGGTGATCGTGGTGACCGGCGCGGCGTCGGGGATCGGCGCGGCGTGTGTCGAGCGCTGCCTCGCCGAGGGTGCGTCCGTGGTGCAGGTCGACGTCCAGCCGTGTCCGGAGGTCCCGGGCCGGACCATCGCCGTACTGGGGGACGTCTCCGCGCCGGACACCTGGGACCAGGTGCGGTCCCGAGGTCGCGACGAGCTCGGCCCGATCGACGGGCTCGTCAGCAACGCCGGCTTCGCCGACGTGAAACCGGCCCACGAGCTGTCGCCGCGGTCTTGGCAACGACAGCTCGACGTCAACCTGACCGCCGCGTTCCTCGGGTTCCAGGCGCTGTACGACGACCTGGCGGCGGGCGCGGGGTCCGTCGTACTGATGTCGTCGGTGCACGCTCTCGCCGGTCTGCCCGGGCATCCGGCGTACGCGGCGACGAAGGGCGCGCTGGTCGCCCTCGGTCGCCAGTTGGCGGTCGAGTACGGCGGCTCGATCCGGGTGAACACCGTGCTTCCGGGCCCGATCGAGACCGCGATGTGGGACCGCGTCGACGCCGACGGCCGGGAGCAGAGTGCCCGGGCGACGGCGATCGGGCGGCTCGGGCAGCCGGACGAGGTGGCTCAGGTAGTGGCGTTCTTGTTGTCGGCTGAGGCGTCGTACGTGACCGCTGCCAGCCTGGTGGTCGACGGCGGATGGTCCGCGGCGAAGGACTCGGCATGAGGGAGAACGGTGTGACGGGGATCCAGCGCGGGGTGTCGCGGGGACTGCACGGGCAGATCGTGGAGGTGATGGCCGATCGCATCTTGTCCGGGCAGATCCCGGAGGGCGCGACCATCAACGTGACCGAGCTGCAGTCCGACCTCGGGGTCAGCCTGACCGCGGTCCGGGAGGCGTTGAAGGTCCTGACCGCGAAGGGCCTGGTCGACGCGCGACAGAAGCGCGGCACGTTCGTCCGCCCGCGCTCGGACTGGAACCTGCTCGACGCGGACATGATCCGCTGGCATTTCAAGGACGCCGACGCCCGGCCCGAGTTGCTCGAGGAGCTGCACGAGGTGCGCGGGATCGTCGAACCGGCCGCGGCCCGGCTGGCCGCGCTGCGATCCGACGACGCGGACCTCGCGGCACTCGACGAGGCGCTCGCGGCGATGGAGTCCGCGGGTGACAACCTCGCCGCGGCGGCCGCGGACCTCGCGTTCCACCGGGCGTTGCTGGCGGCAACGGGCAACGAACTGCTGACGAAGATGGAAGTGATCATGGAGACCGGGCTCGCCGATCGCGACCGGCTGGTGCACAAGGTGAAGCCGTCGGACGACCCGATACCGAGCCACCGGCGCGTGCTCGACGCCATCCGGGCGCACGACTCCGTCGCCGCCGAGCAGGCGATGCGGGAGCTGCTGGCCAAGGCCGCGGAGGACCTGACCGAGGTTCGCGGTTCCTCCCGTGGACGGCGCCGGTGAAGATCGAGCGGATCGAGACGTTCCTGGTCCCACCGCGCTGGCTGTTCTGCCGGATCGAGACGAGCGACGGCGTCGTCGGCTGGGGCGAGCCCGTGGTCGAGGGCCGGGCCGAGCTCGTCCGGACCGCGATCGACGTCCTGTCGGAGTACCTGATCGGCCAGGACCCGTTGCAGATCGAGCGGCACTGGCAGGTGCTGACCAAGGGCGGCTTCTACCGCGGCGGGCCGGTGCTGAGTAGCGCCGTCGCCGGGCTGGACCACGCGCTCTGGGACATCGCCGGCAAGGTGTACGGCGCTCCCGTCGCGGCGCTGCTCGGCGGACGGGTCCGCGATCGGGTGCGCGTGTACTCGTGGGTGGGTGGCGACGAGCCGTCCGAGGTCGGGGACGCCGTCGCCGAACAGGTCGCCGCGGGGATGACCGCGGTGAAGATGAACGGGAGCGGCAGGATCCAGCCGTCGCCGTCTCTTGCCGAGATCAACGACATCGTCGCGCGGTTGGCCGCCGCCCGGGAGGCCCTCGGCGACGACCGCGACGTGGCGATCGACCTGCACGGCCGGGTCGGAGTTGCCGGCGCGCGGCGGATCCTGCACGCCGTCGAGGACCTGCAGCCGTTCTTCGTCGAGGAACCGGTGCTGCCCGAGCACATGACCCACCTGTCGGAGGTGGTCAGCACCTCGACGGTTCCGGTCGCGCTGGGCGAGCGGCTCTACCATCGCGCCGAGTTCGTGGCGCCCCTCGACGCCGGCGTCGCGGTCGTCCAGCCCGACGTATCGCACGCGGGCGGGATCTCCGAGTTGCGGCGGATCGCCGTACTGGCCGACACGCATGGCGCGATGCTGGCGCCGCACTGTCCACTCGGGCCGATCTCGCTGGCGGCGAGCCTGCAGGTGTCGTTCGCGACGCCGAACTTCCTGATCCAGGAGCAGAGTCGCGGCATCCACTACAACCTGACCAGCGACCTCACGTCGTACGTCGCGGACCCGGCGCCGTTCGCCTGGGTCAACGGGCACGCCGAGTGGAATCCCCTGCCTGGCTTGGGAATCACGATCGACGAGGACGCCGTCCGCGCCGCCGACAAGACCGGCCACGCCTGGCGCAACCCGGTCTGGGCCCACGAGGACGGCTCCTTCGCCGAATGGTGACCGTAGACCTCGTCGACGGCGGCCGCTGGACCTCGCTCCAACTGGCCAACCGGGAATGGCTCTGGCCAGGCCCGGCTCTGGTGACGGGTCCTCGCACCGGCATGACGGCGTTCATCGACGCCGGTGGGGTCGACGAATGCTTCCCCACCGTTCGCGGAACACCTGACCATGGCGGTCTCTGGAACCAGCCGTGGGACGGCGCGGTCACCTATGGCGACGCGACCCTGACCCGCGCGATCACCTCCGGCACGGACACGGTCGCCGTCGACTACCGGCTGGAGGCGCCGGCCGGATTCCGCTTCGTCTGGGCCGCCCATGCGCTCCTGGACTGCGCCGTCGGCGCCACCATCGCGGCACCTGGCGGAACTACCTGCTGCCTCTACCCGGAGGCCGCACCGTTGCTCCCCTGGGCCTGGCCTGACGGCGAACCCTGGGTCACGACCGCCTGGCCGACACCACTTGATCTGACCACCTACGGCCCCTCCGACGGCACTGCGGTCGGCGGGGTTCTGGTCGACTGCCCGTCGGTCTCGGTCCGCGACCGGGGCGCCGAGCTCACGATGACTTTGAGTTGCCCTGGGCAACCAGTCTCCACGGCGTTCTGGCGCAACCAGGGCGGCTTCCCGGACGACGCGCCGTACCGGAGTCTCGGTGTGGAGCCGATGCTGGGCCGGGTGTTCGACCTCGCCGAGGCGGGGCCGGAGGATGCCGCGGTGGTGCCGGCCAGCGGTGAACTGGCCTGGCGGCTGACCCTCTCCGCCAGGCCGGTCTGATGTCACCCGAGCGGCAGGTCGAGTACGACGTTCGGCACCGTCGTGCTGTTCGTGGTGCGGATGCTGTTGATTTCGGTTGCGGTGAGCGCTCGTTTGTAGAGGCGGACCTCGTCCATCGACCCGTCGAAGTGATGCGCGCCGTCCAGCCGCTGACCGACGTACATCTTGAACGGGCGACCGGGGCTGACCGATCCGGTCGGTGCGGTGACGCTGGCGGCTTCCGTTCCGTCGACCCAGATCGACAGCGTGCCCGCCTTGCGTTGCAGGGCGACGTGGTGCCAGGCGTTGTCGTTGTAGGCCTTGGTGGTTGCGACGGCCGCCGTGTTTCCGCCGGTGGTGATCAGCCCGCGGATGCGGCCGTCCGCCGGCTCGGCGCGCAGCCAGAACTGCGAGAACTCGTTGATCCCGTAGCCCCAGAAGATCACCTGGTTCGCCGTACTCGCGCCGTACTTGATCCACGCCATCGCGGTGAAGTCACCGGCGCCGACCGCGAGCGACTCGGCGAACGGCAGCTGGATCGCGTCGTCGGATCCGTCCAGGTCGCGGGCCTGACCGAACTTCCCCGCGACCGAGGTTGTCCCGCCGCGGAGGTAGCTGTTGTTGCCGTAGCCGGAGACGTCCGGCGTCGTCGTACCCAGCGGCGCATCCGGGTGACCGATATCGGTCTCGGTCAAGCGGGCGAACCGGATCTGGTCCCGCGCGTCGACCGACCCGCCCTCGTACAGCAGCCCGATCTCGCCGGTGTCGAGGATGGCCATGTCGGAGTATCCGGACCAGTCGCTGGTGATTCGGGTGCCGTCGGCAACGGACTGCCAGGTCTTGCCCTCGTCGAAGCTGGACCGGATCGTCATGTACCGACGCCGCTCCGGATCGGCCGGAGCCGCGAACAGGATCCGGTTGTACTTGTCCCCCTGATCGACCGCCCGCAGCCGCTGCAGCGAGCTCTGCACGGTCGGCGTGGTCAGTCCGGCGACAGTTGCGTACGGCGCCGCGTAGGTCTCACCACCGTCGTTGCTGACCGCGAACATCCGGCTGGCTCCGGCACCGCCGGCGTTGTTGCGGGCACCGGCATAGATGCCGCCGTCAACCTTCTCGACGACGCTGATCTCCTGAGGCGTCGCATCGGAGCGCAGATCGGTCGCGCCCTTGTGCCAGGTCTCGCCGTGGTCGTCGCTGTAGACGAGCTGGCCCGCGTTCAGACCGGCGCCATTGTCGTAGTTGGTCCCGGCCACCAACCGGCCGGCGTGCGTACCGCGGGTCAACTGGATGCCGTGCACCGGCCCGGTCGCGTACCAGCCCCACGCCGGATCGTCGATCTGGTCACCGATGTTCTCGGCCGTGCTCCAGGTCTTCCCGTCGTCGTCGCTGAACTGCACGTACGGCGTTCTCGGGCGGGTCGTCGTACCCGGGTCCATCGTGGTGAGCAGCACGATGCGACCGGTCTCGTAGTCCACGATCGGCGCGGGGTTGCCACGGGTCGCGACCGCGTTGGGGTCGGTGTCGGTGCCGGACAGGACGGTCTGCGCCGCCGACCAGGTCCGGCCGTCGTCCTCGGAGCGACGCATCACCAGGTCGATCTCCTGGGAGTCCGCGCACCAGGTGCGCCGCGCCTCGGCGAAGGCGAGCAGGGTGCCGGCCTTGGTCTTCACGATGGCCGGGATGCGATAGCAGCCGTAGCCGGCGTCACCCTTGTTGAAGAGCACGGTCTGGGTGATGGCGGCCTGCGCGGGTACGGCCGGGACGGTCAGCCCGGCGGCGGCCAGGGCGACGGCGATGAGCAGTGGAAGGCGTTTGGGCATGGGCGGATGCCTCCAGATGAACTGAAAGTAAACAACGGGGCGGGTTGTTCTCTCCGTTATTTAGCCACAATCAGACCGTCCAGAACAGAGCTCATGGGACGTCCTATGTCTGAATCGATCCCCTAGGTTGGAGACCATGGACCTGCTTGCCGAACTCCGCGACCGCAAGATGCTCGCGATCATCCGCGCCGATGGACCCGACCGCGCGCTGGAGTGCATCCACACCCTGGTCGAGGCCGGGATCACCGCACTCGAGGTCTCCCTCACCACGCCCGGCGCGGTGGACGCGATCGCCAAGGCCCGCTCGGAGTACGACCCCGGCATCCTGATCGGCGCCGGCACCGTCATCACCGCCGCCCAGGCCGACGAGGTCGCCGCGGCACGCGCCGGCTTCGTCGTCACGCCCGCCATCACCCGCGGCGCCCACCGCAGCGTCGAGCTCGGCCTCCCGCTGCTCTGCGGCGCACTCACCCCCACCGAGGTCGTGGCCGCCCTGGACCTGGGCGCCACCGCGGTGAAGATCTTCCCGGCGAAGGTCTACGGCCCCGGCTACTTCCGCGAGCTCCGCGCCCCACTCCCCGATGCGCCGCTCATCGCCGTCGGCGGGGTCGACGCCGCCACCGCCCCGGAGTACCTGGCTGCGGGCGCGCTGGCCGTCGGTGTCGGCTCTCCGCTGCAGGGCGACGCCGGTACGGGCGGATCGCAGGCCGAGCTGGCCGCGCGCGCCGCCACCTTCCGCAGCACCCTCGGCGTCTGAACCTTTCGGAGCTCCTTGATGACCGACCTGCTCACCCTCGGCGAGACGATGGTCTCGTTGCGCACCGCCCGCCCGATGCGGCTCGGCGGTGACGCGCACCTGTCGATCGCCGGCTCGGAGACCAACGTCGCCATCGGCCTGTCCAGGCTCGGCCACCAGGCCGCCTGGATAGGTGCTGTCGGCAACGACGAGCCCGGCCGCCTGATCCGGCGGACGCTTCGCGCCGAGGGCGTGGACACCAGCCGGTTGCGGTTCTCGGACGCGTCGTTCACCGGGTTCATCGCGTTCGACCAGCCGTCGCACGACATCACCCGGGTCAGCTACCACCGCCGCGGTTCGGCCGGCTCGACCCTCACCGCCGACGAGTGCGTCGCGGCGATCGACGCCACGCAACCACGCCTGCTCCACGTCACCGGCATCACCCCGGCCCTCTCGGACACCGCCCGGGCCGCGACGCTGGCCGCCGTACGCACGGCGTCCGCCGCCGGCGTGCAGGTCTCACTCGACGTCAACTACCGCGCTCGCCTCTGGTCCCGCCCCGACGCCGCGACCGCTCTCCGCGAACTGCTCCCCCATGTCCAGACCGTCTTCGCGTCCGACGACGAACTCGATCTCCTCACCGATGCCGCCGACCCGGTGACCGAGCTCCTCGCCCACAGCACCGTCGACCAGGTCGTCGTCACCGCCGGCGGCAAGGGCGCCTGGGTCCACTCCTCCGACGGCACCATCCACCGCCCGGCCCTCCCGGTCACCGTCGTCGACAGCATCGGCGCGGGCGACGCCTTCGTCTCCGGCTACCTGTCCGCCACCCTCGACAACCTCACCCCCGAGGCCCGCCTCGAGCGCGCGACCACCTCCGGCGCCTTCTGCGTCACCGCGCTCGGCGACTGGGAATCCCTCCCCACCCGCGACGACCTGCACCTCCTCACCCACACCCACGGCACCGCACTCCGCTGATCGCCGTACCCAAGAACGGGACGTAGTCGTCTACGTATATCCCCGGCTGAGCGTCAATCCCCTCGGCTCTGCGCCGAAAACCCGGACTACCTCCTGTTCTTAAGTACGCGCGGCCGCGCTAGGTTCAGAGTGGGTGGGAGGGAGATCGGCGTGGAGACTTCGCGAAGCTTCTCGACCAACACCGAGCTGTACGCCGACACCGAGCTGACGGAGGGCGTCGACTACGCGCGGCGGTACCGGCGGCATGGGTGGTTCGACGACGAGCTCACCGAGCGGTTCGGTGTCCAGCACACGGCGATCCTGGCTCCCCACGGAGGTGGCATCGAGGCGGGTACGTCGGAGTTGTGCGTGGCGATCGCCGGGTATCACCCGGCCGACCTCAACCCGAGGCCGGTTGGCGGGCCGGTCCACGACTACTGGATGTTCGAGGGCCTGCGGGGTGCCGGCAACAGCGAACTCCATGTCACGTCCACGGGCTGCGACGACCACGTGGCCCGGGCCATCACCGCCGGCTCACTCAACGCCATCGGTCTCCATGGGTGCACGACGTCCCAGGCCGAACTCCCGGACGGCACCCGGGCGGTCCTCGTCGGCGGTCTCAGCGAGCCTTTCAAGACCCACCTGCTGACCAGGCTCGACGCGGCCGGCATCCGCGCCGTCGACGCCGTCTCCGTCCCCGACCTCAACGGCGACCAGCCCACCAACATCGCCAACCGCACCCTCCTCGGCGCCGGCGCCCAACTCGAGCTCACCACCCCGCTGCGCCGGGCCATGTTCCGCATCAACACCCGAGAGGACCGCAAACACACCACCCTGCGCCTCTTCTGGACCTTCACCACCGCCACCCGCGAAGCCATCGCCGACCTAGAAGCCACCCAACCCATCCCCTGACCGCCCCCGCCTGCCCCGACACCGGCCCACCACCCCCAGCCACCCCGAGCCCCGCCCGCCGCGACACGCGCGACCCCAAGCCCCACCTGCCCCGACACCCGCGACCCCGAGCCCCACCTCCCCCGACACCCGGCCGACGCCTTGCCGAGACCTTGCTCCCGACCACACCCACCTTGGGAGCTAGCGGTCGGCTATGACCTCGCCGTTGACGGCGGAGGAGTCGGAGGTGAGGGACCAGGCTGCGGCGGCCTCGGGGCTCTTCGCCAGCGGGAAGGCCGCCGCCATCGCCGCCATCGACTCCCACTGCCACGTATCCGTGTAGCTGTCGTCCTCGAGCCGAACCAGCCGGGTCGAGACCAGCCCCGGATGAGCGGCCCGGATCAGATCGATCACCGCGGCCCGGCGGATCAGAAACTCCTCGAGATTCTTGGGCTCCACGACGTACGTGTGGAACCGCACGACGGCCTGCTCACTCGTCCGCATCATTGTCTCCTCGTCATCTCGGCTACGTCCTGTTGACGCATCCGAGCGACAAAGTGTGACCACGTCAGGAGTCCTCCACCGGGAACAGGATCGGACTGAGCAGATACCGCTTCCGGTCAGGCGTCGCCTCGTTGGCCAGCGCCGGGAGGATCGCCGCCCGCATCCCCTCGATCAACTGCTCCAACTCCTCCCGGCTCAACCAGACCCCATGCTGCCGATAGCCGACAAGATCACCGATCGGGTCAGCACCCTCGTGATCGAGGTACGCGTTGAACTCAGCCACCAGCGCTGCCATCGCCGCGGCGAAACCTCGCCGATGATCGTCCACTGTGAGCTGCTCCACCTGCTCAGCACTGATCGACGCCCGCTCCTGCCGCAGCCGGAACCGCCGCTCGACCGCGCCCCGCACCCTGCGCTCCTCGGCGACCTCGAGGATCCCGCCCTCGGCCAGCAGCTCGACATGCCGGTACAGCGTCGCCTTCGAGACATCCGCGATCCGCTCACCGAGCTCGCCCGTCGTCAGCTCGCGCCCACCCCGCAACGCATGGACGACGCGCAGCCGGACCGGATGCCCGAGCAGCTCCAAGGGACCCATGGCGCAACGATCTCACGCCATGCTACCTTTCTCAAACACTGAGAAAGGTGAGTCGATGACCGACTGGACTCCTCCGCCGTACGCCGATCCCGCCCGCTTCACCGAGGAAGAGATCACCCTCGATGCCGGCGGCCGGGTGGTGCCGGGAACCGTGACACTGCCTGCGCACCCCACCGGAAGCGGCGTCGTACTGCTGGCCGGCGGCGGCCCCTTCGACCGCGACGAGACCAGCGGCCCCGACAAGCCGCTCAAGGATCTGGCCTGGGGACTCGCCAGCCAGGGCATCACCGTCCTGCGCTTCGACAAGCTCTCCGCCAACCGGCCCGAGGTGATGACCGAGCCGGGTTACACCATGACGGCGGAGTACGTCCCGCACGCGATCGCCGCCGTACACAGCCTGAAGCAGTACGTCGATCACGTGTTCCTGATCGGTCACAGCATGGGCGGCAAGGTCGCACCGAAGATCGCGGCCGAGGAACCCCTCGTCGCCGGACTCGTCATCATGGCCGGCGACACCCAGCCCATGCACCACGCCGCCGTCCGCGTGATGACCTACCTCAGCACCACGAACCCGGAAGCCGTTCCACCGGGGACGATCGAGCTGTTCGAACGCCAGGCCGCCGTCGTCGACAGCCCGGACCTCTCACCGGACACCCCGCCCGCGGACCTCCCGTTCGGTATGCCGGGCTCCTACTGGCTCGACCTCCGCGCGTACGACGCCGTCGCCACGGCCGCGAAACTCGACGTACCGATCCTGATCCTCCAGGGCGGCCGCGACTACCAGGTGACGGCCGCCGACGACCTCCCCGCCTGGCGCGACGGCGTCCCCGCCGCGACCATCAAGGTCCTGGCCGCCGACAACCACCTGTTCTTCCCGGGCTCCGAGCCGTCGACCCTGGCTGATTACCAAACCGCCCAGCACGTCGACCCCGAGGCCGTCACCACCATCCTCGATTGGTTGCCCTGAGCTACGAAAGCAGCGCCGGGTCGGACTCCAGCTCCTTCTCCGGGTCCAGCGGGAGGACGATCTTGAAGCGGGTGTCGCCCGGCTCGGACTCGACCCGGAGGTCACCGTGGTGCTTCTTCACCACGATGCGCCACGAGATGTCGAGGCCGAGGCCGGTCCCCTCGCCGATCGGCTTGGTGGTGAAGAACGGCTCGAAGATGCGGCGCCGGATCTCCGCCGGGATCCCCGGACCGGTGTCGCCGATCTCGACGACCGCGTAGGCGCCGTCCCGCTTGGTCCGGATCGTCAGCGTGCCGGATCCGCCCATCGCGCTGACCGCGTTGTCGATGATGTTCGTCCACACCTGGTTGAGCTCGGCGGCGTACGCCGGGATCGGCGGCAGCTCGGGATCGAAGTCCTTCACCACCTCGAGCCCCTGCAACTTGCCCGACATCATCACAAGCGTCGACTTCAGCAGCTCCCGCAGATCGACGATCTGGTACGGCGCTCTGTCGATCTGGGAGTACTGCTTCGCGGCGCCGACGAGGGTCGAGATGCGCGTGACCGAGTCGTCGATCTCGTTCATCAGGGACTCGGTGTCGATCGTGTACATCAGCCAGCGGACCGCGCCCTCGAGGTACTTCGGGCCGACCGCGGTCAGCACCTCCTCCATCCACGGCACGTCCAGGCCGGCCGCGGCCAGCACCGGCGCGACGTCCCAGCTGGCCTGGACGTCGTGGTCGTCGAGCCAGTCGGTCAACGAGTCCTCGGCGTCGGACAACTCCATCGGGGAGATGTCCTTGTCCTTGTTCTTCTCCAGCCGCTCGACCGCGTCGTCCTGCAGCGCGACGATCTGGTGCAGCTTGGTCGCGTCCAGCGTGCCGTCGGCGAGCATCGCCAGCTTGGACCGCATCCCGGAGACGCGTTGCCGCAGCGTGGCCGCGGCCCGGACCGCCGCGGCGGCCGGGTTGTTCAGCTCGTGGGTGAGGCCGGCCGACAAGGAGCCGAGGGCAAGCAACCGCTCGCGCTCGCCCAGCGTCTCGTTGGTCCGCCGCATGCCCATCACGAAGCCCTCGATCAGGTGCACCGCCATCGGGAACCAGGTGTTCATCATCGTCGCCATCGTGTCCGCGCCGATGACGAAGAACTCCGACGGTTGCGTCACCTGCATCGTCGCGGTGTACGACTTGTGGTCGTTGGCGCCGAAGAAGGCGTTGAACGCACCGGAGTAGACCCCGCGCTGGCCGGTCCGGTTGATCTCGACCAGTTCACCGTGCGAGAGCTTGCAGAGCCGGATCTCACCGGAGAGCAGGACGTAGCAGCAGGTCGCCTCGTCGCCCTCGTTGAACACGATCCCGTCGTGCCAGGACTCGACGTACCCGACCCCGGCGAGCCACTCCAACTGCTCGTCCGTCAGGCTCTCGAAGAGGAACAGCGTGCGCAGCTCGTCCGGAGTCAGCCGGCGCTCTTCCTCGGTGTGGTCAGTCATCAGAGCATCTCCAGGTATCGGTGCACCAGTGTCACGGCCATCGCTCCGTCGCCGACCGCGGAGGCGACCCGCTTCACCGACTCCGCGCGGACGTCGCCGGCGGCGAACACGCCCGGCATGCTCGTCTCCAGGTGGTACGGCTCCCGGTCCAGCGGCCAGCCCAGCGGTTTGCCGTGCAGGTCCGGACCGGTGAGCACGAAGCCGCGCTCGTCGCGGAGCAGGTCGGTCGGCAGCCAGTCCGTCCGGGGCGCCGCTCCGATGAACACGAACATCCACTCCGTGCTCACTTCGCGGCTCTCGCCGGTCTGGCTGTTCAGCAGGGTCACCACCTCGAGGTGCTCCGAGCCCTTACAGGAAACGACCTGCGTGCAGGTGTGCACCTCGATGTTGTCGATGTCGTTGATCTGGTCGATCAGGTACGACGACATCGTCGCGGTGAGCGATGGTCCTCTCACCAGCATATGCACGCGTTTGGCATGCCTGGAGAAATAGACCGCGGCCTGGCCGGCCGAGTTCGCCCCGCCGATGATGTAGACCTCCTGGCCGGCGCAGGCCGGACCCTCGGTGGTCGCCGATCCGTAGTAGATCCCGCGGCCGCACAGGTCGTCGACCCCCGGCGCCTCGAGGGTCCGGTAGGACACCCCGGTCGCCAGGATCACCGAGTGCGACGAGATCTCGCTGCCGTCCGAGAACATCAACCGCCGTGCGTTGCCGAGGGTCTCCAGCCCGACCACCTGACGAGCGGTCAGCAGCTCAGCCCCGAACCGGATCGCCTGCCGCCGGGCCCGGTCCGTGAGCTGTGCACCGGAGACACCGTCCGGGAAGCCCAGGTAGTTCTCGATCCGGCTGGACTGGCCGGCCTGGCCGCCGGTGGCCAACTGCTCGACCAGCACGGTCCGCAGTCCCTCGCTGGCGCCGTACACCGCGGCGCCGAGGCCGGCCGGGCCTCCGCCGACCACGACGAGGTCGTAGAAGTCCTGGGTCGGGGCGGTCAGCAGCCCGACCTTGTCGGCCAGTTCGGCCTCGCTCGGCGCGACCATCACCGTCCCGTCCGGAGTGATCACCACCGGCAGGGTGGACCCGTCGATGCCCGCCGCGGCGAGCAGTCGCTGGCTCTCGTCGTCGTCGACGCCGAACCAGCGGTAGGGCACCGCGTTCCGCGCCAGGAAGTCACGGGCCGCGAACGAGGGCGCCGACCAGCGGTGACCGATCACCTTGGTCTCGTCGGTGGACGGCTCCGGGGTCTCCTTCCACAGGTCGAGCATCGCGTCGACCACCGGGTAGAGCTTCTCCTCCGGCGGGTTCCACGGTTTGAGCAAGTAGTGGTCGAGGTCGACCACGTTGATCGCCTGGATCGCCGCGTCGGTATCGGCGTACGCCGTCAGCAGCACGCGGCGGGCGAGCGGGAACAGGTCCATCGCGGCCTCGAGGAACTCGATGCCGGACATCTGGGGCATCCGGTAGTCGGCCAGCAGCAGGGCGACCGGCTCGCCGCGGAGCTTCAGCTCCTTCAGGGCGTCCAGCGCCTGGGCCGGATTCTCCGCCCGGACGATGCGGTGCTCCTCGCCGTACCGACGGCGGAGGTCACGGGCGATCGACCGGGAAACGCCGGGGTCGTCGTCCACGGTGAGGATCACCGGGCGGGTCGTTGACGCTGTCATGCCTCCTTCATACCAGCGCGAAGCCACAAAGCGGGATCGGTAATCCACAGCCCTGATCCGGTCCGCGGGGGCTGGGCGCGGACCGGATCGGTTCGACCGGCGATCCGCGGGCGCTGTGGCGCCCGCGGACCGCGGGTCTCAGGGCAGGGCTGCGAGGTACGGCGCGTGGCTGTTCTGGAACTCCCAGTTGTAGTACCGGTCCCAGTTGATCGACCACGTCATCAGCCCGCGGAACGCCGGCGACGTACCGCCGCGCAGGCTGTAACCACCGCAGTTCTGCCCCTTCACCAAGCAGTCGAGCGCCTGATGCACGGCTGCCGGGGCGGTGTAGCCGTTGCCGGCACTGACCGCCGCCGGTAGTCCGAATCCGATCTGGTCGTCCCGCAGTCCGGGGAACGCCTGACCGGTGTTCGCCACCGGGAATCCGGCTTTCACCATGTCGGTCATCGCGATGTGGAAGTCGGCGCCGCCCATGGTGTGGTACTGGTTGTCCAGCCCCATCACGGGTCCCGAGTTGTAGTCCTGGACGTGCAGCACGGTGAGGGCGTCACGCATCGCGTGAATCACCGGCAGGTACGACCCGGTCCGGTTGTCGCCGCCACCGGCGCCGCCGTAGAACTGGTAGCCGACCTGGACGAAGAACGTCTCCGGCGCCATCGTCAGCACGAACTTCGCGCCGTACTTCGCCTTCAGCGTCTTCAACGCCGAGATCAGGTTGACGATCACCGGAGTGGTCGGGTTGCGGAAGTCGGTGTCACCGGCGTTCAGGTACAGCGAGTGTCCCTCGAAGTCGATGTCCAGCCCGTCCAGCCCGTACCGGTCGATGATCGTGCTGACCGAGCTGACGAACGCGTCCCGGGCCGCCGTGGTGGTGAGCTGCACCTGCCCGTTCGCACCGCCGATCGAGATCAGCACCTTCTTCCCGGCCGCCTGCTTGGCCCGGATCGCCGCGATGAAGTCCGCATCGCTCTCCACGTTCGGACATTCGCTCGCCGCGCAGCGGTTGAACCGGATGTCTCCGGACGTGACGCTGGTCGGCTCTCCGAAGGCCAGATTGATGATGTTCCACTCGGCCGGTACGTCGGC
The DNA here is from genome assembly GCF_055586945.1 of Kribbella sp. NPDC048837. NCBI lineage: Bacteria > Bacillati > Actinomycetota > Actinomycetes > Propionibacteriales > Kribbellaceae > Kribbella > Kribbella sp. NPDC048837. Next base: position 406,683 of record NZ_JBVJHF010000005.1, on the reverse strand, counting down.
CATCCGCACGTACCCGGATCCGTTCGCGAAACTCGCATGCAGGTAGCCGATCAGCGCGTGCTTCGGCAATCCCGTGCTGGTGCAGCCGCCCGTCGTACCCGTCGTTGCCGACGACTTGGCCGACTCACCGACGCTGTTGTACGCCGCCACCGAGTACGTGTGACTGCTGCACGCCGCGAGTCCACTGACGGTCGCCGTCGTACCAGTGACGGTCTGTACGACGCTCGCCCCCTCGTACACGCGATAGCCGGTGACTGTGCCCGTCGATGCCGGCCAGCTCAGCGAGATGGCGGAGTTCGTCGTACCGGTGACACTCGGCGTACCAGGAACGCTCGGAGCTCCCGGAGTACCGCCCGGGCCGTCGAGACTGAAGTCATCGGCCTGGTACGCCGGTTGGCCGTACCAGCCATGCACATAGATCTGTGCGGACGTCTGACTCGCCCCAGTAGTAAAGGACAGACTCAACTGCGTGTAGCTGGCGGCAGACGGCGTCCAGGTGGACGAGCCGCCGGTGACTCCCAGATACACGTAGGACCCGCGCACCCACGCAGACAGCGTGTACGACGTATTCGGCTGCACGCCGACCGTCTGACTGCACTGCGCGAAGTCCGAGCTGGTCACGCCTCCGTTGAGCGCATAGCCACCCGTTCGAACCGGACTGGTGACGACAGAGCCACCCGAGCAGCTCCAGCCGCTCAGCGAGCCCGACTCGAACCCCGGATTGGTCAGGATGTTGGCGGCCTGCGCGGGCACCGTGATGCCGGCCAACAGGACCCCGAAGACAACCGCAAGCCATCGCATAGCGATTAAGTAGAGACCCTCCATAACTACAGGTCAATGCGTCACAGCGGTCGGAAACCCGACTCTGTCAGGAACCCGACGCCGCCGATGGCAGGTTTTCGCCAGCGGCCAGTAGAAGCCAAAACCGTGTACCCGGAGCGCCGGATTGGCAGGCTCTTCGACGTCCGGGCTCGGGGGCGGGCGACCGGGGCTACAGCCGCGGTCAGGACTACTGGGACCCACCGTCCCCCGTGGAGGCATCACGTGAACCATCCCAACCTGCGCCGGAGGGCCGCACTGCTCGCCGGCGCTGTGCTGATCACCACCGCCCTGGTGGCTCCACCAGGCTCCGCACAGCCACCGGCCGAGTCGGCGAAAACCTCGATGGGTCTGCCCACGTTCGCACCGGGCCGGTACGTCGTCACACTGGCCGACAAGCCCGTCGCGACGTACCAAGGTGGCTTGACCGGTCTCAAGGCGACCAAGCCCGCTGCCGGTCGCAAGGTCGAGGTCAACAGCACCGACGCCAAGCGCTACCGCAGCTTCCTGAGCTCGAAGCACGCACAGGTCGCGGCGCACGTCGGCGCCAAGGTTTCGCACGACTACTCGACCGCACTGAACGCCTTTACGGCCTCACTGACCTCCAAGCAGGTCAACGAGCTCAGCAAGACGCCGGGCGTGGTTTCGGTCGTCCCTGACCAGCTGCGCGTCGCTCTGGACGACCGCAAGTCGACCGACTTCCTCAAGCTCTCCGGCAAGACCGGAGTCTGGAACGCACTCGGTGGTACGGCGTCAGCCGGCAAGGGTGTCGTGGTCGGCGTCGTCGACACCGGCATCTGGCCGGAGAGCGCGTCGTTCGCCGGACCGGCGCTCGGCACGACGCCCCCGACCGCAGCGGACCCCTACCGGCCGTACCGCTCCGGCGACACCACTGTCATGCAGAAAGCCGACGGCGACACGTTCACCGGCAGCTGCGAGGCGGGTGAGCAGTTCACCGCGGACCTGTGCAACACCAAGCTGATCAGCGCCAAGTACTTCGGTGACGGCTGGCTCGGCTTCGTCCCGCCGGAAGCACGAGCGGACTACGTCTCCCCTCGTGACGGTGAGGGCCATGGCTCGCACACGGCCTCGACCGCCGCGGGCAACCCGGGTGTCGACGTCTCGGTGGGCGGTATCGGCTTCGGCACCGTCTCGGGCGTCGCACCGGCCGCCAAGATCGCCGTGTACAAGGCGCTCTGGGAAGGCAAGGACGGCCAGAACTCCGGCGGCTTCACGTCGGACATCCTGGCCGCGATCGACCAGGCCGTGGCCGATGGCGTCGACGTCATCAACTACTCGGTCGGCTCGATCTTCGAGTCCGCGCACACCGACCCGGTCCAGCTCGCCTTCATGTCCGCGGCGTCGGCCGGCATCTTCGTGTCCGCGGCGGGCGGTAACTCCGGTCCGGACGCGTCCACGCTCGACAACACCTCTCCCTGGGTGACCACGGTCGGCGCGAGCACGGTAGCGCCGTACGCGGGGACTGTCGTGCTGGGTAACGGGCAGAAGTACGCCGGGATCAGCACGAGCATCGCCGCCGAGACCGGTTCACACCCGCTGGTCAACGGGCCGGCCGTGAAGACCGCGGCGGCAAGCGACACCGATGCGCTGGGATGTCTGCCCGGCACGCTCGATGCGGCCAAGACCGCGGGCAAGATCGTCGTGTGTGAGCGCGGCGTGGGTGCCCGGGTCGACAAGTCCGCCGAGGTGAAGCGGGCCGGCGGTGTGGGGATGGTGCTACTCAACCTGTTCGACCAGGACGCGCTCGGCGACTCCCACGTCGTACCGACTGTACACCTCAACGTGCCGGGTGCCCTGTCCGTCAAGGCCTATGCGGCCGGCGGTGGCGGGACCGCGGAGCTCCTGCCGGGCAACACCACCGGCGTGGGCGATCCTTACCCGCAGATGGCCGACTTCTCGTCGCGTGGGCCGTCGACCGCGAGCAACGGTGACCTGTTGAAGCCGGACCTCGCGGCGCCCGGCGTGAACGTGCTGGCAGCGGTCGCACCGCCGACGAACGCCGGCCAGAGCTACGCCTTCTACTCGGGTACGTCGATGGCCGCACCGCATGTGGCCGGCCTGGCGGCGTTGTACTTGGCGAAGCACCCGGACTGGTCGCCGATGGCGGTCAAGTCGGCGCTGATGACGACTGCCGGCGACGTACTGACCTCTACTGGTGCCGTCGACAGCAACCCGTTCGACCGCGGTGCCGGTGAGGTGCAGCCGTCGAAGATGCTGGACCCCGGACTGGTCTACGACTCGGGTGATGCGGACTGGCTGGGCTACTTGGAGGGCAGCGGTGTCGACACCGGAACCGGCGCACCGGCGATCGACCCGAGTGACTACAACGCTCCGTCCATCGCGGTCGGCCAACTGCTCGGCACGCAGACGATCACCCGGCGGGTGACCGCGGTGACGCCGGGGCTGTACCGGGCGACTGTCTCGGTGCCGGGCATGAAGGCCGTGGTGACGCCGTCCATCCTCAACTTCACCGCGGCCGGTCAGACCAAGACCTTCAAGGTGAAGCTCACGCTGGACACCGCGGCGTCGGGTGACACCACCAGCGGCTGGCTGACCTGGCAGGGCGCCGGCAAGAGCGTCCGCAGCCCGATCGCCGTGGTCCCGACGTCGGTGCTGGCACCGGCGAACGTCACCGGCTCCGGCGCCGCCGGCAGCGTCTCCTTCGAGGCGACGTCCGGCGCGGCAGGCGCTCCGATCCGTTCGTACGGCGTCGTGTCGGCTCCGCTCGTACCGGGTGCGGTCCCGGCCGGTGCCGCGGACGCGGATCTGCCGAACTACCCGGTCACAGTGACCGCGCAGACCAAGGCCGTGCAGTGGAACATCAAGACCGTGGACCCGGCCGGCAGCATCTGGCTGGTGCTCTACAAGGTCGTGAACGGTCAGATGCAGCTGCTGTCCTTCGTGGGCGACGGCTCCAACCAGGCGTCGGCGACCGTCCCGGCACCGACGCTCGGTGTGTGGGGCGTGCTGGCGATCACCCTGTCCAACCCGCCGGGCGCTGACACCACGCAGTACACGATGCAGACCAACGTGGTGACGTCCACGTCGGGTCGTGCGCTGCAGGTCAGCCCACCGGTGGCACCGGCGGCCTTCAAACCGTTCCAGGTCACCGCGTCCTGGTCGGGCCTGCCGACGGACAAGCGCTCCACCGGCTTCGTCGAGTTCCCGAACCGGGCCGGGACGGTGGTGACGATCAACTAGATCCAGCGGCGCCGGGCGGCCTGAACACCTGCCTGGAACCGGGTCTGCGCACCGAGGGACTCCATCAGTGCGCGGACCCGGCGCTGGGTCGTCCGGGGGCTGATCCGCAGCCGGCGGCTGATCATGTCGTCGGTCGCCCCGCCGGCCAGCAACAGCAAGATGTCCCGGTCCGGCGCCCGCAGGGCCGGGACATCCCCGTTGGCCAGCAGGGCCGGCATCGGGATCGCCAACGCCCATAACATCTCGAACGTCGCGATCAGCCCGTCGAGCAATCCGGACGATCTGATCAGCAGGTTGGACTCGGCCGGCGCCCGCTTCGTCAGCCCGATCAGCGCGGTGTGGTCGTCCCCCACCGCCATCTTCATCGGCACCTGAGCCAGCACCCGGCCCACCTCGCCGGCCGCCTGCAGCTCCGGCAACACGCCCAGGATGTCCTCGGACTCGAAGATCTCGGTCCCGTAGATCGCCCGATACCCGACGCCGTCGGCGAGCCGGTCCAGCTCCAGCTTCTGCTGCGCCGAGGGCGGCGTCACATACGGCGGGCGATCCAGCACCCGCACCTCGTACCGCGAGCTCTTCTGCAACTCCTCGTACGCGCGCAGCAGGGTCGGACCGTCCTCGATCAGCTCGACCTGGTTTCCCTCCAGCACCGGCCGCCCGCGCGCCCCGCGCAGCTCGTCCGCCACATTCCGCAGCCGCGCCAGCTGTGCGTCCAACTCGTCCAGCGGATCCACAACCGCACCGTCCGCCACTCGACACCACCCCTCCCGCACCTGAGCAAATCCCCTAACACTAAACCGGATCAGCGAACGCCTGACAGCGTTGTCTCACCTCACTCGACCCAGGTGGCTACGGTCCGCAACTGAGGCATGGCCAGGGCCGGCCGCAGCGGGAGCACAGGCCGTCCGCGCCGGGCGCCGGCAGCCAGACGGTCGTCACGCGTCCTGCTGCTCTCGCCGGTGCCGACGTCCTGCTCACGACCGCGGGCGCGTTGGGGAGCCAGTGGATCTGGGTGCGGCCGGTGGGGCCGTGGGCTGCGAGCACTGAGTCGACGCCGCCGTCCCAGGTCGACGTGCTCGGCCACGGGCCGCGCCACCGCAGCGCAACGGTGCCGTCCGACCACTCCACGCCTTCGGCCAGGGTGCCGGTTGCGTGGACGCCGGAGGGGTCGGTGTGGCGGACCAGACGGAAGAGGCGAGCCTGTCGCTGCATCGTGTTCACCTCTGCACCTTCGCCCAGCGCGCGCTGTGCACAACAGGTGTGGTCTGTGGGCTGTGCGAACAGCCCACACCCCTGACTGCCCCGCTTGGGCTGGTTTTGTCGGTGGGGGCTCGTACCGTCGTCGACACGCACCGCAACCACCAGGCGGACCAGTGAGCGGGCCGGAGGGCTCGGAGCGCGAACGGGGGTGATCCTGTGGCCGAGACAACCTTCGGGACAGCTTTCGGAACGGGGTTCGGCACGCAGTTGCGGCAGTGCCGGCAGGCGGCCGGCTTGAGCCTGCGGCAACTGGCAGGCCGCGTCGGGTACGACCACAGTTACCTGTCGCAGGTGGAGCGCGGCCAACGCCCGGGATCCGCCGATCTGGCGCGCCTCTGCGACCGCGAGCTCGGCACCGGCAGCCGGCTGACCGACGCCTACACGCAGGCGCACCGCAAGCGCCCTCCGATCGAGCCGGTCCCCCTTGATCCGCTGAGCGCCGCGTGGCACCAGCTGACCAGTGGGTACGGCGAAGTCGACGAGTGCGCAGATCCGGAGAGTGTTCCGCCGGCTCGACTGCTGCCCGAGCTGGTGAGCGAGCTGCGATTGCTCCAGGCCCGCGGGCCGGAAGCGGCCCGGGCTACGCGGCTGTGTGTGCTGATCTCCGAGACACTGACCGGGTTCGGGGAGTCGCGCGGCGCGGGGCGCTGGTGGTGGGCCGCCCGAGCGGTCGCGGACGAGTCGGGTGAGGGCCGGCTCCGGAGTGAGGTGCGCGCCGCCGAAGCGGTCAGCGGGTTGACGGAGCGACGGCCCCTGCCGCAGCTGCTGGAGATGGCCGACGAAGCGTTGGCGCTTGCTCAGCACACCAGCGCTGTTCTCCGGGCTCATGCGGTGCGTGCACGCGTCCTCGCCGCACTGGGCGACGCTGTCGAGGCACACCGGGCTCTGCAACGGTTGCTGAGCTGTTCCGATGCGTTGCCCTCGGCAACCGACCTGCCGACGTACCAGGTGCATGCCCTGGAAGGCAGAGTGTGCACGAGCCTGGGCTACGGGACGGCCGGATGCCTGCTGCTGGGGCGTGCGCTGGAGCTGTGTCCCGACGGCAACCTGGGTGAGCGAGCACGACTGCAGGTCGCGCAGGCGGAGTGCCTGGCACTGGAGGGAGAGGTCGCTGCCGCGCTGGCGCTGGCGATGCGAGTCCTGGTCGAGCTTCCGGGCGAGTGGCACACCTCTTACTTGTACGACGACGCCGACCGGGTGCTGTCCGCCGTGCGAGAGCGTGCGCCCGGGCTGCCCGGCGTACGGGATTTGCAGGTGCTTCTGGAGCGCCGGGCGTACCTGAACGGCCGGAGTGTGGGCGGCGGGTCGTGGTCGGGTGAGTGTCGGGAGTAGCGTGCGCAGGGTGACAGCTGAGACGACGGTGACAGACGCGTGGGACTTCGCGGTCGAGTTGCGGAGTGATCCGGCCAGTGCGGAGGCTCGGGCGGAGGTGCTGGCCAAGCCGGCGTTCGGGCAGGCGTTCACGGACCACATGGTGGTGGCGAACTGGACGCCCGAGAGTGGATGGCATGATGCGAAGGTGACGGCGTACGCGCCGCTCACGGTCAGCCCGGCCGCCGCCGTCCTGCACTACTCGCAGGAGATCTTCGAGGGCCTCAAGGCGTATCGGCACGCGGATGGATCCGTCTGGGCGTTCCGGCCGGATCGAAACGCGGCCCGCTTCACCGCGAGCGCTGAGCGGCTCGCGCTGCCACAGGTCCCGGAGGACGCGTTCATCGCGGCCCTACGTGCGTTGGTGACCGTGGACGAGCCGTGGGTGCCGTCGGCCGAGGACGGCGAGACCAGTCTGTACTTGCGCCCGTACATGATCGCCACCGAGGCCGCGCTGAGCGTGCGGCCGGCGCGGGAGGTGCTGTTCGGGGTCATCGCCTCGCCCGCGGGTCCGTACTTCGACACCGGCCCCAAGCCGGTCTCCATCTGGCTGACGACCTCGACCATTCGCGCGACGCCCGGTGGGACCGGTGCGGCCAAGTGCGGTGGGAACTACGCTGCCAGCCTCGCCGGACTGGCCGAGGCGGTCGCGAACGGCTGCGAGCAGGTCGCCTTCGTCGACGCCGTCGAGCACAAGTGGCTCGAGGAGATCGGCAGCATGAACATGTTCTTCGTGTACGCCGACGGCCGGATCGCGACCCCGGAGCTGACCGGTTCCATCCTGGAAGGGGTCACCCGGGCCTCGGTCGTCGAGCTCGCGAAGGATCTCGGGCACACCGTCGAGGAGCGGCTGATCTCCGCGGACGAGTGGAAGGACGGCGTGCGCAGCGGCGAGATCACCGAGGTGTTCGCGTCCGGCACGGCCGCGGTCATCACCCCGATCGGCCGGGTCGCCTGGCCCGACGGCGATCTCACCATCGGCGACCACTCGGTCGACTATGGCGTCGGCCCGGTCACCCGGTCGATCCGCAGCGCCCTGCTCGACCTGCAGTACGGCCGCACCCCCGACACCCGCAACTGGCTGACCAGACTGGCTTAGTGCGGTTTGTCCCTGGGCGCCGCTAGGTTGAGGGCATGGCTGAGTCCAAGGGGAAGGCGAAGTCTCCGGCGATCGAGCTGGAGGTCGGCGACCGGACGGTGCGGATCTCCAATCCGGACCGCGTGTACTTTCCTGCCCGCGGCGAGACCAAGCTGGACCTGGTCAAGTACTACCTGTCCGTCGGCGACGGGATCGTGCGCGCCTTGCGGGAGCGGCCGTGCATGCTGCACCGGTTCCCGGAGGGCGTGTCCGGCGAGAAGGTGCACCAGAAGCGGTTGCCGCATGGAGCGCCGCCGTGGATGGAGACCGTGCGGGTGAAGTTCCCGCGCTACAACCGGACCGCCGACGAGCTGTGCGTCACCGAGATCGCGCACGTCGCCTGGGCGGTGCAGATGTCGACGGTCGAGTTCCACCCGTGGAACTCGCGGCGTGCCGACACCGAGAAGCCCGACGAGTGGCGGATCGACCTCGACCCGATGCCGGACTGCCCGTTCGACCGGGTCCGCCGGGTCGCGCACGTCGCTCACGAGGTCCTCGACGACCTGGGTGCGGTCGGCTATCCGAAGACGTCCGGCGGTTCGGGGATCCACATCTACGTCCGCGTCGAGCCGACGTACGGATTCTCCGACGTACGCCGGGCTGCCCTGGCGTTCGCGCGGGAAGTCGAGCGGCGTGCACCCGATGACGTGACGACGACGTGGTGGCGCAAGGACCGGGACCCGAAGAAGCTGTTCGTCGATTTCAACCAGAACGCCCGCGACCACACGATCGCGGCCGCGTACTCGGTCCGCGGCAACCCCGAGGGCACCGTCTCGACCCCGATCCGCTGGGACGAGGTGGACGACGTCGAGCCGCGCGCGTTCACCATCGCCACGGTTCCCCAACGCTTCGCCGAGCTGGGCGACCTGCACGAGACCATCGACGACAACGTCTACTCCCTCGACACCCTGATGGAGTGGGCCGCCCGCGACGAACGCGAAGGCGCCGAGGAGCCACCCCCGCCGGACGAGTAGCCCGGGTCAGAGTGGGTCGGCAGTCAGGATCGCCGCGAGCTTGAAGATCGGCGTGGCGATCTGCCGGACCAGCCAGTACGCGATCACCGAGCCGGCCAGCAACGCCGCGAGCAGGCTGCCGACCAGGATCACGACGGCTCTCGTCGCCGAGCTGGGCAGCCAGCCGGTGGCGGACTGCAGTGTGGTCTGACCAAGACTCCGAGTCTGCTGCAGCGACTCCTCGTACTGCTTGCGCAGGGCTCGGTCCGGTCCCACCGACGCGGCGATGGCTGCTTGCTTGTCACCGGCCTGGTAGCTCGCGAACTCGGCGCGCGTGGCGGTCCACCAGCGCTCGAAGCCGGCACTGGACGCATTCGCCGCCCGGCGTTGCTCGTCCGTGGTCGCTACTCGCACCGCGGTCGCGAGCTCCCGGCGTACGGCGGCCACGCTCTGGTCGGCCTCGCGCAGGTACATCGGGTCGCCGGTCAGCAGGAAGCCGCGCTGGTCGTTGGCGACGCTCTTCGCGTCCAGAGACGCCGAGGCGATCGCCGTCGCGAACGGGACGTCCTCCTTCACCCGGGACTCGTCCCGGCTCAGGCTGACGACGAGGACGATCGCGACACCGGTCAGAACTACCAGCAGCGCGAGCAGAGCGCCGAGTGCGGCCCGCACCTTGTGACCGAGCGGGATCTTGGGCTGCACGGATTCGATGTCGGCCACGATGCCTCCCCAACAGGGCCCACAGATCCTCCCATTGTGCACAGGACGAGCTAGCGCGCACCGCCGGTCAGGCCGTGGTGGATGAGGTTGGTGAGGGCGTCGATGGCCTGGTCGTCGGTGATCGTCTGGCCGTTGGGCGGGTTCACCACGAGCCAGGTGTAGGCGAAGCCCTCCATCAGCGCGTTCATGGCGGAGATCTGCACCAGCGGATCGGCCGGCGGGTTCGGCAGGCGGGAGAAGTGCTCGATCATGTGCTGGTCGTCGTCGGCCATGATCTGCTGCAGCCGGGGACCGAGCTCCGGGTCGACCATCGCGGCCTGTTTCACCGCGATCATCTCCGGCAGGTGCGCCTGGTAGAACCGCCAGAACGCCGCCACGTGCCAGCGGACCGCTGACACCTTGCTGAAGTCCGCGTCGTGGCCGGCGTCGTCGTGCACCGCCTCGTCCGCCTCCAGGAGCATGTCCTTCAGGAGCGCCTCGAGCAGCTCCTCCTTGCTCGCGAAGTGGTTGTAGAACGACCCCGTCGCGCGGCCCGCGGCCGCGGTGATGTCGGTGATCTTCGTGTTCAGGTATCCGCGCTCGGCGAACACCTCCCGGGCGGCCTGCTTCAGCGCCACCTCGGTCCCGGCCGCCCGCTGCCGGCGGCTCACCGCGTCCGTCACCAGGAACCTCCTTGACAGCGAACCCTAGCCAGGTTCACACTGAATCTAAATTCAGTGAATCATAATTCACCCAAGGAGACCAGTATGAACGTCTTGATTGCAGGTGCCGGGCCGACCGGCCTGACGCTGGCGATCGACCTCGCCCGGCGGGGTGTCGCCGTCCGCGTGATCGACAAGGCGACGGAGTTCTTCAACGGATCGCGGGGCGACGGGCTGCAGCCGCGGACGCTGGAGGTGTTCGAGGACCTCGGTGTGGTCGACGACGTCCTGCAGCAGAGCATCGCGATCCCGCTGATGAAGATCTCCCTCGACGGCACGCTGGTCGACGAGCGCCGGATGGCCGAGCCCGTCGAGCCCACCCCGGACATCCCGTACCCGAACGCCCGGATGCTCGGTCAGTCGCGCACCGAGAAGATCCTGCGCGACAAGCTTGCGGAGTACGGCGTAGGCGTCGAGCTCGACACCGCGATCGTCGGGTTCACCCAGGACGACGACTCGGTGACCGCCGAGCTCTCCACCGGCGAGACGGTCGAGGCCACCTACCTGGTCGGCGCGGACGGCGGCCGGAGCTTCGTCCGCAAGCACCTCGGGATCGCGTTCGAGGGGACCACGGACGAGTCGATCCGGACGCTGCTCGGCGATGTCGCGGCCGACGGGCTGGACCACGAGTTCGGCTACTGGTTCGCGACCAAGGAGAACCCGATGGCCGGGATCGCGATGACACCGCTCTCGGGTGGCGACCAGTTCCAGTTCGGCGCTCCGCTCGACACCAACGAGGCCGACACGTCGATCGAGGCCCTGCAGGAGCTCGTCGATCGGTACGCCGGTCCGGGTACGGCGAAGCTCCGCGACCTGACCTGGTCGACGGTCTGGCGGCCGAACGTCCGGCTGGCCGAGCGGTTCCGGGTCGGCCGGGTCTTCATCGCCGGCGATGCGGCGCACGTGCACCCGCCGACCGGTGGCCAAGGCCTGAACACCGGCGTCCAGGACGCGTACAACCTCGGCTGGAAGCTCGCGGACGGGCGCGAGGAGGTGCTGGCGACGTACGAGACCGAGCGCCGCACGAACGCCGAACGCGTGCTCGGGATCAGCGAGGACCTGCTGCAGAAGCACGTCGACGGCGACGAGGCCGCGATGGAGCGCGGCGAGAACACCCGCCAGCTCGACGTCTCCTACCGCGACCCGTCGGACACCCGTCCGATCACGTCCGGCGACCGCGCTCCGGACGCTCCGCTCACCGATGCCGCTGGCAACAAAGTCCGGCTGTTCGAGCTCTTCCGCGGACCGCACGAGACCCTGCTGCGCTTCTCCCCCACCACCCCCTCGACCCACCCGCACACCGTCGACATCGGGACGACGTACACCTCCCCGGAAGCCTTCGCCCACTACCACGCGGCGGACGGCGACGAGATCCTGATCCGCTCCGACGGCTACCTGGCCTAAGCAGTGTGGGCGATCTGCTCCTGGACCTTGAACTCGAGTCCGTCGGCGGCGGCCAGGTAGACGTCCTGGTCGACCAGGTTGCCGTCGAGGCGGAGCAGGCCGCGGGGGCTGTCGTAGAAGTGGCCGGTGGGCAGGGCGGCCACCGAGGACATCGCGATCGAGCCGCTGACCTCACCGAGGCGGGCGAGGAACCGGATGGCCTCGTAGCAGGACTCGCCCACCGCGTTGAGGGCCGGAGCGAAGCGGCCGAAACGCGCGTAGTACTGCCGGGCGAACTCGCCGCTCTCCACGGTCTGCAGGCCGTCGAAGTACGCCGCGGCCGCGTAGACACCGTCGTTGGCACTCGGACCGGCGCCGAGGAGCGTGTTCTCCTCGATCGCCGGGCTGAGGCGGAGCAGGTTCTCACTCAGGCCGGCGCGGGCGAACTGGCGATTGAAGTGGACCGCGTCCTGGCCCATCAGGAGCATGATCACCCCGTCGGCCCTGGTTGCCTTCAGCTCATTGATGACCGGGCTGAAGTTCTCGGTGCCGAGCGCAACGTACGCCGACTCGACGACCTCGGATCCCGTTCCCTGTAAGGCCTCCTGGGCGACCGAGCCGGTCACGCGCGGATAGACATAGTCGTTGCCGACGACCACCCATCGACGGGCTCCGTGATGTTCGCGGAGCCAGTGGGTTGCCGGCAGCAACTGGTTGACCGGGCGCTCGCCGAGCATGAAGACACCCGGGGTGTCGTCGCTGCCTTCGTGCATCGCGGCGAAGGCGTAGACGACCCGGCCGCCGATGCGTCGGGTGAGCGCGACGCGGACGGCGGAGATGTGCCAGCCGGCGACCGCGTCCACCCGGCCGGCGTCGACGAGCCGGCCCACGTCCTCGGCCACGACTTCGGGTGATCGGCCGGCGTCGACCTGGACGAGCTCGATCCGGCGACCGGCGATGCCGTTGCGCGCATTGAGTTGCTCGACGGCGAGCTGTCCGCAGGCGAGACAGGAGGGCCCATAGATCCCGGTCGGGCCCTGCAGCGGCACCACGAAGGCGATCGACAGCACATCGGAACGCCGCACAGTCACCTCCTCAGACCGCAGATTCGAACAGTGTGACCGCACCGGAGGCGCAACTTCGAGCGAACGGCTATATTTCCCAGCACCTAGACGCGGCCTTAGGACGGGAGGAGTGCGGATGCCGACCAGCCTGCTCCTGCTGCTCAAGCGGGCCGAGCGCCGGATCGAGCTCGGTCTGGCGCCGTTGCTCGAGGAGTTCGGGCTGACGATCGAGCAGTGGCGGATCATGTCGGCGCTGCACGAGGAGCCCGGTCAGCCGATGTCGGTTCTGGCCGAGTCCGCCGTACTCCCGGCCGCGAGCCTGACCCGGCACGTGGACAAGCTGGTCGAGCGCGGTCTGGTCCTGCGGCGCATCCACCCGGACGACAAGCGGCGGATCGTCACCGCCCTGTCCCCCGTCGGCACGACCGTCGCGGACCGCCTCGCGGCCACCCAGCGGGATCTCGAGGCCGACCTCGGGGATTACTTCCAGATGGAAATACACGAACGTAGCGGATCGGCAACACAGCGGTAACACCGCGTTCCTAGGTTCCTTCCATTCGGGTGCATCCCCGCCGGCAGCGTCGCCGGTCCGCCGGAGCACCGCTCGCCCGAAGGTGCCGCAGGAGTTCCGCCATGACTGTTGAACCCTCGCTCGACGACCGCACCCCCGCCCACCCCTCCGCGCAGCTACCGACCCAGACGGCCGCGACCCGGGAGACGCTGGAGGACTACACCCTCCGGTTCGCGCCGCGCAGTTATCGCAAGTGGTCGACCGGCGTCGTCGCTGTCTCGGCGCTCGGCGGCATCGCCTACCTCGCCGACTTCGCGATCGGCGCGAACATCGGGATCTCCTACGGCACCACGAACGCGCTGTGGGGCATCGGGATCTTCGCGGTGGTGATCTTCGTGACCGGCCTGCCGCTCGCGTACTACGCGGCCCGGTACAACATCGACCTCGACCTGATCACCCGCGGCAGCGGCTTCGGGTACTACGGCTCGGTGGTGACGAACGTGATCTTCGCGTCGTTCACCTTCATCTTCTTCGCCCTCGAGGGCTCGATCATGGCGCAGGGTCTCGAGCTCGGGCTGCACGTGCCACTGTGGCTCGGGTACGCCGTGTCCACGCTGGTGATCTTCCCGTTGGTCATCTACGGGATGAAGGTGTTGTCGACCTTGCAGGTGTGGACGACACCGCTGTGGCTGATCCTGATGGTGCTGCCGTTCGTCTACCTGGTCGTCTCGCACCCGGACTCGGTGTCGACGTTCTTCGACTACGGCCCGGACGCGGACCTCGGCTCGATGCTGCTGGCGGCCGGTGTGTGCCTGTCGCTGATCGCCCAGATCGCCGAGCAGATCGACTACCTGCGCTTCATGCCGCCGAAGACGCCGGAGAACTCACGCAAGTGGTGGACCGCGATGCTGCTGGCCGGTCCGGGGTGGGTGATCTTCGGCGCGATCAAGCAGGTGATCGGCCTCTTCCTGGCGGTCTACATCATCGCTCAGGTCTCCGACGGCACCACGATCGCGAACCAGCCGGTTCATCAGTTCCTCGAGATCTACCGCGGGTTCCTGCCAGGGTGGCTGGCGATGACGCTGGCCGTCGTACTGGTCGTGATCAGCCAGGTGAAGATCAACGTCACCAACGCGTACTCCGGTTCGCTCGCCTGGACGAACTCGTACACCCGGCTGACCCGGCACTACCCCGGGCGGCTGGTGTTCCTCGGCTTCAACCTGGTGATCGCGCTGGTGCTGATGGAGGCGAACATGTTCGACTTCCTCAACACCATCCTCGGCTTCTACGCGAATTGCGGGATGGCGTGGATCGTGGTCGTTGCCTCCGACATCGTCTTCAACAAGTACCTGCTGAAGCTGTCGCCGAAGGCGCCCGAGTTCCGGCGGGGCATGCTGTACGCCGTCAACCCGGTCGGCTTCGTCTCGATGGCGGTGGCCGCGGGAGTGTCGATCCTGGTCTTCTTCGGTGGACTCGGCGACACGATCAAGCCGTACTCACCACTCGTCGCGATCGGGCTGGCCGTCGTACTGCCGCCGATCCTGGCCGTGGTGACGCGGGGCAAGTACTACTTGCGCCGTACTGACGACGGGTTGGACCTGCCGATGTACGACGAGCACGGGAACCCGTCGGGCGCGGCGCTGACGTGTCACGTGTGCAGGCAGGAGTACGAGCGGCCGGACATGACCGCATGCGCGACCCACGACGCGGCCGTCTGCTCGCTCTGCCTGAGCACCGACAAGGTGTCCGACCACGTCCTCCCGGTCGCACCGTGAACTTCACACCCTCCGACGTCGAGAAGCTGCTGCTCTCCGTGGCCGGCATGGTCGCCCGCGACCGGCTGGCCCGGGGAGTCCGGCTCAACCACCCCGAAGCCGTGGCGCTACTGAGCACGTGGGTGATCGAACGCGCCCGCGAAGGCGCCCGCGTCACCGACCTGATGGAGACCGGCCGCACCGTCCTCACCCGGGAACAGGTCATGCCCGGTGTCGCCGAACTACTCCACGACGTGCAAGTGGAGGCGACCTTCCCGGACGGCCGCAAGCTCGTGACCATCCACCACCCGATCATCTGAAGGAGACGCATGAATGCTCCAGGTGAAATCCGCGTCCGACCGGGAACGATCGAGCTGAACACAGATCGTTCGGACAGTGAGCGTTTGCGACTGGTGATCGTGAACACGGGCGACCGCCCGATCCAGATCGGCTCCCACCTGCACCTGCCGGACGCGAACACTGCGCTGTCCTTCGATCGCGCGGCCGCTCGGGGCTTCCGACTGGACATCCCATCAGGTACGTCGCAGCGCTTCGAGCCGGGCGCCTCCCGCGAGGTACAGCTCGTTGCGCTCAAGGGATTGCGTCGCGTGCCTGGGATTCAGGTGAAGCGCGATGGTTGAGATTTCGCGGGCTGCGTATGCCGCCCTGTACGGGCCGACTGCTGGGGATCAGGTGCGGTTGGGTGATACCGACCTCTGGGTCGAGGTGGAGGAGGACCTCACCGTCGGTGGGGAGGAGGTGGTGTTCGGTGGGGGGAAGTCCATTCGCGAGTCGATGGGGCAGGGTACGGCGACCCGGGCGGATGGGGCTCCCGACACTGTCATCACCAACGTGCTGGTGGTGGACTGGTGGGGCATCGTGCGGGCCGATGTCGGGATCCGGGACGGGCGGATCGTCGCGCTGGGGCGGGCGGGGAATCCGGACATCGCGGACGGCGTCCACCCGGACCTGCGGATCGGGCCGTCGACGGATGTGATCGCGGGTGAGGGGCGGATCCTCACCGCGGGGGCGATCGACTCACACGTGCATCTGTTGTCGCCGTCGCAGTTGCATGAAGCGGTGGCGACCGGGATCACCACGATCGTCGGCGGCGGGACCGGGCCGAGCGAAGGGTCGAAGGCGACCACGGTCACGCCGGGCGCGTGGCACCTCGAGCAGATGCATCGGAGCTTGGACGCGTACCCACTCAACGTGCTGCTGCTGGGCAAGGGGAACACGGTCAGCGCGGAGGCGCTCGCCGAGCAGGCGCTCGCGGGTGCGGCCGGGTACAAGGTGCACGAGGACTGGGGTTCGACGCCGGCCGCGATCGACGCCGCGCTCCGGGCCGCGGACGAGTGGGGTCTGCAGGTCGCGCTCCACGCGGACAGCCTGAACGAGGCCGGCTTCGTCGAGTCGACGCTGAACGCGATCGCCGGTCGCGGGATCCACGCGTTCCACGTCGAAGGCGCGGGCGGTGGTCACGCGCCGGACATCCTCTCGATCGCGTCGTACCCGCACGTCATCCCCGGCTCGACGAACCCGACGTTGCCGCACACCGTCAACACCGTCGCCGAGCACCTCGACATGCTGATGGTGTGTCACCACCTCAGCCCGGACGTGCCGGAGGATCTCGCCTTCGCCGAGTCGCGGATCCGGGCGACCACGATCGCGGCCGAGGACATCCTGCACGACCTCGGCGCGTTGTCGGTGACGTCGTCCGACGCGCAGGCGATGGGCCGGATCGGCGAGGTGATCACGCGGACCTGGCAGGTCGCGCACGTGATGAAGCACCGGCGCGGCGCGCTCGACGGTGGCCTGCCGGCGGACAACGAGCGGGTCCGGCGGTACGTCGCGAAGTACACCATCAACCCGGCGGTTGCCCATGGCATCGATCAGGTGGTCGGGTCGGTGGAGCCCGGGAAGCTGGCGGATCTGACGCTGTGGGATCCGCGGTACTTCGGGGTACGGCCGAGCCTGGTGATCAAGGGCGGCGCGATCGCGTGGGCGGCGCTGGGTGATCCGAACGCGTCGATCCCGACACCGCAGCCGGTGCTGATGCGGCCGGCGTTCGGGGATGCGATCGGGGCGGATCTGTCGTTCACGTTCGTCTCGCCGGCGGCGCTGGAGCACGGGCTGGCGGAACGACTGCGGTTGCGCCGGCAGCTGCTCGGCGTACGGCCGACGCGGGAGATCGGCAAGGCGGACATGAAGAACAACAGTGCGTTGCCGGCGATCGACATCGATCCGGAGACGTTCGCGATCAAGGTCGACGGCGATCTGATCCAGCCGGCTCCGGCCGAGGTTCTCCCGCTCGCCCAGCTCTATGCGATGTTCTGATGAGCTCGCCGGACGTGGTTGCGCTGATGCTCGCGGATGGGCGGTTGCCGACCGGTGGGCACACGCAGTCCGCTGGGTTGGAGCCCGCGGTCCGGGCCGGGTTAGGTGCTGACGGCAAGCAGCTCGGCGACGTGGCCGCCTACGCCCGCGACCGCCTGCGGTCGATCACTCGCGTCGAGGCCGCCGTCGCGGTGGTGGCTCGCCACACCACCCTCACCAGCTCCCATGATGTCGGGGTGGTTGAAGGAGCTTGGGCGGCGCGAACACCCAGTCAAGTGTTGCGGGCGGCCTCGCGGCGGCAAGGGCGGGCCTACTTGCGGTTGGCGGCTCGGATTTGGCCGGAGGTGGTGGGTTGTCTGCCGGCAGATAGTGAGGTCGCCCGGCCGGTTGTGGTTGGCGTGATCGGGGCCGTGACCGGGTTGTCGGCGGAGCAGGTTGCGCGGTTGGTGGCGTACGACGACGCGCAGACGGTCGTCGCCGCCTCGCTCAAGTTGCTGCCGGTCGATCCGGCCGACGCGGCGGGCTGGCTGATCGGACTGCACGACGACATCGAGCGGCTCGTCACGGACGTCGCGGCGCTCACCGAGATCGAGAAGATTCCCGCGAACGGCGCACCGCTGGTCGACCTGTTCGCGCAGAACCACTCCACCGAGAAGGTGAGGTTGTTCCATGCCTGAAACCGCACCCAGGTCCTTCCGGCTCGGCGTCGCAGGTCCCGTCGGCACCGGGAAGAGCTCGCTGATCGCGACCGTCTGCCGCGAGCTGGCCGACGAGCTGCGACTCGGCGTGATCACCAACGACATCTACACCGACGAGGACGCACGGTTGCTGCGGTCGGCCGGCGTACTCGATCCGGAGCGGATCCGCGCCGTCGAGACCGGCGCCTGCCCGCACACCGCGATCCGCGACGACGTGACCCCGAACCTGATCGCCGTCGAAGATCTCGAACGCGACTTCGCCCCGCTCGACGTCGTCCTCGTGGAGTCCGGCGGCGACAACCTGACCGCGACCTTCTCCCCCGCCCTCGTCGACGCGCAGATCTTCGTCCTCGACGTGGCCGGCGGTGGCGACGTCGCACGCAAAGGCGGGCCGGGGATCGCGCGGGCGGACCTGCTCGTCGTCAACAAGACCGACCTCGCGCAGTACGTCGGGGTCGACGTCGATCAGATGGTGAAGGACGCCGAGGCGGCACGCGACGGGAAGCCGGTACTCGCGCTCTCCCGCACCGACCCCGCATCCGTCGCGCAGCTCAAACACTGGGTGGTGTCGATGACGGCCACTGTTCGCAGCGGCGATCACACGCCCGTCGACCCCGGGCCGATGGCACCGCACTCACACGTCGGTGAGAACGGCGAACTGATCACGCACACCCACGCCCACGGACGCTGAGAACGCGACAGCATGTCCGCGCGTATCGACGTGGTCGCGGATCCGGTCCGCGATCGGTGCATGGTGAGCACCGATCACCTTTCGCCGCGCCGCCTCCCCGCGCCGCCCGGCGCCGTCCGGATCGCGTTGGTCGCCGCGGGTGCACTGCTGCTGGCCGGGGACGAAGTACGGATCGAGGTCGCAGCCGACGGGCCGGTGCGACTGGAGATCATCGAAACGGCCGGCACCGTCGCCTACGGGATGCGCGGCGCGTCCGCGCGCTGGGACGTCGACATCCAGCTGACAAACAACGCGAGCCTGCACTGGTACGGCGAACCGTTCGTCGTCTCCGCGGATGCCGACGTCACGCGGACCACGACCGTACGCCTCGCAGCAGGATGCACGGCCGAGCTCAGGGAGTCGCTGGTCCTCGGCCGGCACGGTGAGGTCGGCGGCGCGCTGCACACCAGCACCCGCGCCTGGATCGGCGACGAGCTAGCCCTGGCCGAGGACCTGGATCTCTCTCCGGCGGCACGCACAGGCTGGGCGATCCTGGGAAGCGCCCGCTGCCTCGACACGATGACCGCGCTCGGCTTCCGCCTGCCGGACGCACCGCACACCCTCCAACTCGAGGCCACCGGATCCGTCGCACGTCGCCTGGTCCACGAGCAGCACGAGAGCGACCTCGGCCTGCGCGCGACCGGCACACCCTAGGATCGACGGGTGCTCACACTCGACCCGGCCGCCGCCTACGACCGTGCCGTCGCCCTGGCCACTCGCGGCCGGCGATCCATCCTCGGGATCACCGGAGCACCCGCGGCCGGCAAGTCGACGTACGCCGAGCAACTCACCGCAAAGCTCACCGCCGACGGGCACAAGGTCGCGCTCGTGCCGATGGACGGGTATCACCTGGCACAGTCCGTCCTGGAGGAGCTGGGACTGGCTGACGTGAAGGGGGCGCCGCACACGTTCGACGGCTACGGCTTCGTCGCTTTGCTCAAAAGGCTGAAGGAGACCCCGCACGAGCTGATCTGGGCACCGCGGTTCGACCGCGGCCTGGAGGATTCGATTGCCGCGAGCATCGGAGTCGCACCGGACGTCACGCTGATCATCACCGAAGGCAACTACCTCCTCCTCGACGAGTTGCCCTGGGCAACCATCCGCACGCTCCTCGACCAGTGCTGGTACGTCGAAGTGCCCGAACAACTCCGGCACGAACGGCTGGAAGCCAGGCACCGCCGCTACGGCCGCTCCCCCGAGGAGGCCCGCGAACGAGCCTTCGGCTCCGACGAGCGCAACGCCCGACTCATCGCCGCCACCGCGCCGTCAGCCGACGCGATCATTCAGCTGGACTGACAGACGCGGTCGATGAAGGCGGCCACGCCGTCCAGATAGAGCTGCAGGCCGAAGTCGAAGTCGGCCTCGTTGTCTTCCTCGAAGCTGCCGACCTCGTCGAAGACGCCCGCTTCGACGGTGCGGGCGACCGCCGGGTAGACCCTGGGGTCCGCGACCCGCGCCAGGGTGGCGCCGAACTGCTGGAAGGCCGCCGGGTTGTCCTTGTAGCCGCGGGCCAGGTCGAAGGCCATCCGGACCTCGCCCTGGACGTAGGTGATCAGGCCCATCACGATGCCGACCTTCGCCTCCTCCGGCAGGCCGGTGTCCTGCAGCGCGGCGAGGGCGGAGTCGAACCAGGCGAGGTTGTTCGGGCCGGCCGGTGGGCCGGAGATCGGGATCCGCGCGTACCACGGGTGTCTGCGGATCGCGGTGAGCACGTTGTCCGCCCAGAACGTCAGACCGGTCCGCCAGTCGATCCCGGCCGGCGTCGGGTCGGGGCGTTCGATCGCGGCGTCCGACATCAGCACGAGCAGGTCGTCCTTGCTCTTCACATGCCGGTAGAGCGCCATCGTCGAGTTGCCCAGCCGCTCGGCGACCCGGGCCATCGAGACCGCGGCCAGGTCGTTCTCCTCGTCGGCGATCTCGATCGCGGCCCGGACGATGTCGTCGAGGGTCAGCGACGGCTTCGGCCCGCGCCGGGGCGACTCCCGCAAGCGCCACATCAGCGCCACGTCGGCCGGCAACTCGGGCAGCTCGGCCTTCTCTCCCGCGTCCACCCGGTCAGTGTAGGGCTTGCCAGGCCGTACTGCGTACCTGCTACGCTATTTAGCGTACTCAATACGCAGTAAGGAGGGGACCATGATCGTCGAGGCAGCCGGACTGCGGAAGTCGTTCGGCGCGACCGAGGTGCTGACCGGCGTCGACCTGCGGGTCCGCGAGGGTTCGGTGCTCGCCCTGCTCGGACCGAACGGCGCCGGCAAGACCACCACCGTGCGCATCCTGACCACGCTGACCAGACCTGACGCCGGCCGGGCCACCGTCGCCGGGTACGACGTACTCCGCGAGCCGGCCAAGGTCCGCGGCGTGATCAGCCTGACCGGGCAGTACGCCGCGGTCGACGAGAACCAGACCGGCCGGGAGAACCTCGTGATGATCGGCCGCCTGATGCATCTGGGCAGACCCGCGGCCCGAAGCCGGACGGGTGAGCTGCTGGAGCAGTTCGGGCTGACCGACGCGATGGACCGGCGGGTGAAGACCTACTCCGGCGGGATGCGCCGGCGGCTCGACCTGGCGATGAGCCTGATCGCGCGGCCGCGGGTGATCTTCCTGGACGAGCCGACCACCGGCCTCGATCCGGCCAGCCGGTCGACGATGTGGGACGCGATCGGCGACCTGGTCCGCGACGGTACGACGATCCTGCTGACCACGCAGTACCTGGAAGAGGCGGACCGGCTGGCCGACCGGATCGTGCTACTCGACCACGGCCGGATCGTTGCCACCGGCACCGCTGATGCGCTCAAGGCGCAGATCGGCGGCGAACGGATCGAGCTCCGCTTCCGCACCGAACCCGAGTTGCTCAAGGCAACCGGCGTACTCGATGGGACCGTCGGCCAGGACGTGCTGAGCCTTCCGTCGGACGGTACAGCGGCGCACCTGCATCACGTGCTCGACGTCCTGAGGGACAACGGGCTGCAGCCGGAGCGCGTGTCGTCACACCGGCCGACGCTCGACGACGTCTTCCTCGCGCTGACCGCTTAGGAGCCGACATGTCATTCCAGGGAATCTCGGACGCGGTGACGATGATGGATCGCAGCGTCCGGCTCGCGCGGCGGAACGTCGACACGCTGTTCGCCTCGATCCTGATGCCGCTGCTGATGATGGCGCTGTTCGTGTACGTGTTCGGCGGGGCGATCAGCACCGGCACGGAGTACATCAACTACGTCGTCCCCGGGATCCTGCTGCTCACCACCGGGTACGGCGCCGCGTCGACGGCGATGGTGGTCGCGGACGACATGCACAGCGGGATGATCGACCGGCTGCGCTCGCTGCCGATCCGCAGCTTCGCCGTCCTGACCGGCCATGTCACCGGGAGTGTCGCGCGGAACGCCGCGTCAACAGCCATCGTCATCCTCGCCTCGCTGGCGATGGGGTTCCGGCCGGCCGGAGGCGTGCTCGACTGGCTCGCGACGATCGGGTTGCTGTTGCTCTACGTCCTCGCGCTGTCGTGGCTCGCGGCCGGGCTCGGCGTGATCGCGAAGTCGGTCGAATCGGCCAGCACGCTGAGTTTCTTCATGCTCTTCCTGCCCTACCTGAGCAGCGCGTTCGTCCGGCCCGAGACGATGCCGTCGTGGTTACGGCCGGTCAGTGAGCACCAGCCGATCACGCCGGTGATCGAGACCGTGCGCAGTCTTCTGATCGGGACGCCGATGGGGAACAACGGCTGGATCGCACTCGCGTGGTGTTGTGGTCTACTCCTGTTCTCGGTCACGCTGGCGACTTGGTTGTACCGGAAGCGAACCAGCCATTGAGCGCAGGTTTGGTGCCTTTCGACGAGCTGGGTTCGCGCATGACCCCCTCGCCTTGTTAACGTCAAAGTCCCCCCAACGTGTGGTGGTCCCACTCCCCCCGGGACCCACACGGACAAGCGCCCCGGTCATCGATCGGGGCGCTCTGTTTTGGTCAGCACCGGGAGCTCGAGGAGTCCGCGGGTACGGATCGTGTCGCGCCAGCGCAGCTCGGATCGCGGGACGGCGAGGGCCAACTCAGGGGTGTGGTCGAGCAGCGCCTCGAGCGCGATCGCGATCTCGAGCCGGGCCAGTGGCGCACCGAGGCAGTAGTGGATGCCGTGACCGAGTGCGAGATGCCCGCCGGCGACGCGGTCGAAGTCCACCCGGTCCGGGTCCGCGAACCGGCTCGCATCCCGGTTCGCCGACGACAGCCCGAGCAGCACGGTCTCCCCCGCCGGGATCACCACGCCACCGATCTCCACGTCTTCCGTCGGGAACCGCCTGATCGCGAGCGGCGCGGGCCCGTCGTACCGCATCAATTCCTCGACGGCGCCGGGCAGGAGCGACCGGTCCCGGAGCAGCTGGTCCCAGAGGGCCGGGTCGTCGAGCAGTGCGAGCGTCGCGTTGCCGATCAGGTGAACGACGTTCTCGTAACCGGCGAACAGGATCAGGAAGATCAGTGACGTCAACTCGTCGTCGGTCAGCCGATCGTCGTCGTCCCGCGCCGCGATCAGGTCGCTGACCAGATCGTCGCCGGGCACCGACCGCTTGCTCGCGATCAGCTCCGCGAAGAACCGCAGCATCGCGCCGATCGCCGATCGAGCCTCGTCCGGGCCCGCTGGCGCGAGCATGGTGTCCGTCCAGGCCCGGAAGTCGGTCCGGATGTCCTCCGGTACGCCGAGCAAGTCGCAGATCACCGTGATCGGTAGGGGTGCCGCGTAGTCCGCGACCAGGTCCGCCCGGCCCTCACGGACGACGGGTTCGAGCAGGGCGCGCGCCGTACGACGGATCGGGTCGGCCAGCGCGACGACGCGGGCCGGGGTGAAGGCGCGGGCGACGAGGGCCCGGATGCGGGTGTGGTCGGGCGGGTCCAGGTTGAGCAGGTTCGCGTCGAGGGCGGGCGGGAGGCTCAGCCCGCGGTAGTTCCCGGGCAGTGCATGCCGCTTGTCGACGGACAGCCGTGGGTCGGCGAGGGCCCGGCGGACGTCGTCGTACCGGGTGACGAGCCAGGAGGGACTTCCGTCGGGTCCGGCGATGCGATGGACCGGCCCGGAGAGGCGGAGGGCGGAGTAGGCGGCGTACGGATCGCTCGGAGTGATCGTCACCGCGCCAAAACTAGCCAAAAAACTTGTCGCGGTGGTGTCGATTCCGGCACCCCTGGTGCGACGTACCAGTAAGAGCGACCAAAGGAGAGGGTCAGGATGAACACCACCGCAACCACCGAGAACATGATCATCACGATGCTGTCCGAGGGCAGCCCGGTCTGGTACGTCGCCGGCATGGTCAACATGCGCAGCCACGACGTGTACGAGATCGGCCGCACGGCCGGCTACCCGGACAAGGCCAAACTGCGCCGGGCCGTCTGGGCCGCGAAGAACCGCAACCGCGTGCCGCAAGCCGCCTGACCCACCCGTCCAGGCCGCTCTACAGCAAACGTCAGCCGCTGCTGCCCATGCCGGGCACAGCGGCTGACGTCTGTCTCAGAGCACTCGCCGTACGCCGGGTAGCCGCCGGACCGGTCCGGCGAGCAGGAAGCAGGCCGGCAGCACCACGACCGCCGCGATCCCGACCTTGACCAGGGACGGCAGCTCGAACATCCCGAGCACCCGGCCGGCCGCGGTCACCAGCAATGCGTGGATGACATAGACGGTGAACACGTGAGCGGACAGGTACCGGCGCACCCGGCCCTGCGTGTTGAACCTCCGCCGGAAGAACGTGAGCAGCGCGAGAACGAGGCCGACCGAGAAGGTCGAGTCCCACAGCGCGTAGAAGAGTGAGCTCAGCGAACCATGCCCGACCCACGCTCCGCTCCCGTCGCCGATCGCGGGCGGGAGGAACACCAGAGTGGCCCCGACGGCCAGGCCGAGTCCGACCTTGCCCGTCCTGGCGGACGTGGTCTGGAACCACCCACGCCGATACGCCACCGCCCCCACGACGAAGAAGCTGACGTACTGCGGCAGGTAGTCCGCGCTCGGGAAGTCGATCACCGGTACGCCGTACCCCATCGGGATCACGATCCGCAGCACGTACGTCGCCACCGCGAGCGCCACCACGAACGCGAGCACCATGCGGACCGTGAGCGGCTTGGGATCGCGGACCCGTGACCCGGTCAGCTGACGGAGTCCGGCGTACGACGCATCGAGCACGAGCAACGCGAGCACGAACCACAGCGGCCCGGAACCGATGGTGCGCAGGTAACTGCCGGAGCCGAGGTACAGGATCGGGTTGAGGACGAAGTAGAACACCAGCAACGGGATCCCGAGCCGGATCAGCCGGTCGCGGAGGAAGGCGCGCGGTCCCTTGCGGTCGTACGACGCGGGCGAGAAGTACCCGGACAGCAGGAAGAACGCGCCCATGAACCAGGCCTGGTTGAGCATCACGAACACCGACAGGCCGAGCCCGGCGGCTCCACTGGTCGGCGTCTCGGTGTAGTACCAGGCGGGGAGCCCGGTGTAGATGCACGCGATGTGGTGCAGGATCACCAGCGAGATCAGCACGATCCGCAGGTTGTCGACGAACCACAGTCGCGACGCGGCGGTGGTGATCGGGGCGGCTGACGTGTCCGGAAGCGTGTTGTTCGGCATGGCTCCGACGCTACGGAGAGTGCCGGCGGCCCGATATGCGGCTGGACGGACAGTGGGGTGGGGCTAGCCCTACTTCAGCGTCGATCCGGCCGATTTCGCGGTGGGGATGGTGCACAGTGAAATCACCAACCGTAACGAGGAAGAGGTTTTCGATGGCGTGGGTAGCGAGGGCCGGCGTGGGGTTCGTCCGGGCGTGCATCGTCGTGGCGATCAGCCTGATCGTGCCGGCCGTGTGGGCTTCCGCCGTACTGGTGGCGATCTGGTGGCGGAACCCGTGGACCTGGATCGCGCCGCTGGTGTGGGCCGGCGTCGGCACTGTCCTGCTCGTCCGGCCGGTCTGCGGGATCGTCCGTACGCTCGTCGCCCGGTGGACCGGCACGGTGATCCCGGCCGGCTATCGGGAGCGCGGGCCGGTGACCCAGCTGTCCACCGGCTACTGGTGGAACGGCCATTCGTACGAACGCAGCCGCCGGGACGCCGAGAAGGATCTGGCGATGCGGGTGCGGTGGACGGATCCGGCGAACTGGCGGGATCTGCGGTTCGCCGCGATCTTGGCGGTGACGGCCGGGCCGGCCGCCGCGATTCCGCCGGCTGGGGTTGCCGCAGCGGTGCTCGGGTTCGCGCGGTCGATGCCCGTGCTCGGAGTCGTCGGCCTGGCGGTGGCGGTGGCGAGTGCGCCGTACGCGTGGCTTGCGTTCGGGCCGATCGCCGTACTGTTCCTGCGCCCGACGCCGGCGATGGCCCTGTCGGACCGAGTCGACGAGCTGACCGCGCAGCGGGCGGACGCGACGATCGCGCAGGCCGCCGAGATCCGCCGGATCGAGCGGGATCTGCACGACGGAGCGCAGGCGCGGCTGGTCGCGCTCGGGCTGTCGCTGGCGACGGCGGAGAAGCTGATGGAGACCAACCCGGCGCAGGCCAAGGCGCTGCTCAAGGAAGCCCGGGTCGGCGCGGCCACCTCGCTGTCCGAGCTCCGTGAACTGGTCCGCGGCATCAACCCACCGGTGCTGAACGAGCGCGGGCTGGTGGACGCCGTACGCGCGTTGGCCCTGGACAGCTCGCTGGAGACGGAGGTCAGCGCCGACGGTGAACTGCGGCTGGACCCGCCGATCGAGTCCGCCATGTACTTCGGAATCGCCGAACTGCTGACCAACGCGGTGAAGCACGCCCAGGCCGACCAGGCCCGGATCACGATCACGCACGACGACACCGCCATCGTGGTCACCGTCGAGGACGACGGCCGGGGCGGCGCCGAGGCGAATGCGGCCGGCGGGCTCGGCGGGCTGCGCCGACGGCTCGCGGCGTTCGACGGGTCGCTGGAGATCAGCAGCCCGGCCGGTGGCCCGACGCGTGCGAAGATGACGGTGCCATGCGAATCCTTGTAGCCGAAGACCTCTACCTGCTGCGGGACGGGATGGTTCGCCTGATCGAGGCCTACGGCAACGAGGTCGTGGCGACGGCGACCACCGGGCCCGAAACACTCGACGCGCTGCTGAAGTGGCGGCCGGACGTCTCGGTGATCGACGTCCGGATGCCACCGACGCAGACGGACGAGGGCCTGCGAGCCGCCCTCGCCGCCCGCCGCGAGGTGCCTGGCCTGCCGGTGCTGATCCTGTCCCAGCACGTCGAGCAGCTGTACGCGCGCGAGCTCCTGACCGACGGCGCCAGCGGCGTCGGCTACCTGCTCAAGGAGAGCGTCTTCGAGGCCGATCAGTTCATCGACGCACTGGAACGCGTAGCCGCCGGCGGGACCGCCATGGACCCGGCCGTCATCTCCAAACTGCTCTCCAGCGGTACGGCCAACAAGCGACTCGACCGGCTCTCCGAGCGCGAGCACGACGTACTCGGCCTGATGGCCGAAGGCCTGTCCAACCAGGCGATCCGGCAACGGCTGTTCCTGAGCGAGAGTGCGATCAGCAAGCACACCACGTCGCTGTTCGGCAAGCTCGGTCTGACCGACGACGACACCAGCAACCGCCGCGTCCTCGCCGTACTGACCTACCTGGGGCTCACCGGTTCTTGAGTTGGTCTGTGAAGAAGCGTTCGACCGTCGGGAGGATCTTGCGGCCCGAGTGGGCGGCGCCCTCGACCAGGTCGAAGGTGATGTCCAGACCGTGCGACCGGTAGTTCTTCTCCAGCGTCCGGAGGCGTTCGATCCGGGTGCTGCCGGTGAGCTCGGCGCCGTCCATCCAGTTGGACTCGCCGGGGTTCATGATCTCCCAGCTCTCGACGTCCTCGGTGCCGACGACGAGCTGGATCGGCACCCGGCGGAGGGCGTCGAAGTCGATCGGCTGGCCGAACTTCTCCTCGAACCCCTTCGTCCCCAGCCACCACGGCAACGTGTCGTCCAGCTGGGTGATCCGCCCGGGCGCGCCGATCGACACGGCGGCCAGGCGCTCCGGATGCAGGTAGAGGAAGCGATGCGTGAACTGCCCGCCGCCGGAGAACCCGTGCAGGTAGAACTGCTCGGCGGCCACCGGGAAACGAGACGCGACCTCGTCCACGATCGCCAGCAGCATCCGGTCGAACCGGATCCCCCGGTACTCGATGAACTTGAAGTTGTGCAGGTCGTTCGGATCCACCAGCCCGGCCGGGAAGATCGGCGTCAGGACCACCACGCCCTGGTCCTCGGCCCAGTCCTTCAGCTGGTTGCGGTAGTTCGTCGCCGACCGGGCCGTTCCGTGCTGCACCACCACCAGCGGCGCACGGTCGTCATCGGTCAGGCGCTGCGGTACGTACAGGCAGTAGTGCAGCCGGGGATCCGCCTGCGACGCGAAGATCGGCGTCGCGCCACGCTGGTAGAAGGCCGAGGTATCAGTCATGGACGTCCTTCGGTGAGATCGGCATCGGGGTGCAGGCATGCTGGGGCCCGCATGAGCTTCCTTACGATGTATTACAGAACCAGCTCTGTTGGATGGTTTGTTACAGCGGCGATGGGAACGGATGATACACAGATGGCCGATGAGGTAGCAGGGGTTACGAAGAATCCGGCGCTGGCCGATCTCCGCCGGCGCATCCGCGAGCACTGGGACGAGTTCACGCCCGCGTCCCGCGCGGTCTGCCGGTCGCTGTCGGAGATCTCGCCGGAGCGACTGCTCTACCTGTCCGCGCAGGAGCTCGGTCAGGCGAGCAAGACCAGCAACGCGACGGTCATCCGGACCCTGCAGTCCCTCGGGTACGCCGGCCTGGCCGAGCTGAAGGATCTCGTCGCCTCGCCGTTCCAGCACCAGAGCCGCCGGGAAGAGAGACTGCAGAGCCGGCTGGCAGCCACCGGCGGCGACCCCAAGCACGTCTGGGACCGGGTCATCACCGAGGCGATCGAGCGGATCGAGTTCCTCAACCAGCACATGTCCATGGACGCGTTCCAGGAGGCCGTCCGGCTGATAGTGAACGCGCGCGAGGTGGTGGCGTACGGGTTCGGCGCCAACTACGTCGCCGCGGAGCACCTCACGCTGAAGCTGCGCCGGTTCGGACTCCGCAGCCGGTGCATCCAGACGGCCGGCTTCCGCCTGGCCGACGACCTGCTCGCGGTCGGGCCCGACGACGTGGTGATCGTGATCGCGCCCGGCCGGCTCCTCATCGACGCGGAGATCGTGATCGACCGGGCCCGCGCGGTCGGGGCCGGCATCATCCTGCTCAGCGAGCAGATCATCGCCGAGCAGCTGGCCGGTGACGTGACGGTCGCGGTCCACGTGCCGAACACGGTCACCGGAATCACCGCGGAGGTGCTCACCACCATCGTGACCGCCGACGCCCTGGCCCAGGCCGTCGCGGCGGCGGACACCGAGCGGACCCTGGAGTCCGCGCACACGCTCGAGTCGCTCCGACAGCAGCTGGGGTTCTGACCGTGAATGCGGTGAGCGTCGTCGACTACCACACGGCCGGCGAGCCCTTCCGGATCGTCACTTCCGTGGAGGTCCCCGGGACGTCGGTGCCCGACCGGCGGGTGACCGCCCAGTCGTCCGAGGCGATCGACGCGGTTCGCCGGCTCCTGGTGAACGAACCGCGTGGACACGCGGACATGTACGGCTGTTTCGTTGTCCCAGGCAACGATGACGGCGCGGACTTCGGCGTGCTGTTCTGGCACAAGGACGGCTACTCGACCGCGTGCGGGCACGGGACGATCGCGCTCGGGACGTGGGCGGTGGAGACCGGGCTGGTTCCGGCGGCCGCGGACGGCGACACGGACGTGGTGATCGACGTACCGTCCGGACGGGTCGTTGCCCGGGTCACCTGTTCCGGCGGCGCCGTCACGGGCGTTGCCTTTCGCAACGTTCCGGCGTACGTCGTGTCCCGGGGTGTGCCCGTGTCCACGTCGCGGGGTGAGGTGGTGGCGGACATCAGCTTCGGCGGGGCGTTCTACGCGTCGGTGCCGGCGTCGTCGGTCGGGCTCTCGGTCGAGCCCTCGTCGTACGCCGGGCTCGTCGCGATCGGGCGTGAGATCAAGTGGGCGCTCGACCCGGTGGCCGTACATCCCACGGATCCCCGGCTGAGCGGTCTCTACGGGACCATCCTGTACGACGACCTCGGCTCCGTGGACGGTGATCCGCACCAGCGGAACATCGCCATCTTCGCCGACGGTGAGGCCGACCGCTCCCCCTGCGGCTCGGGGACGTCGGCCCGGCTGGCGTTGCTGCATGACGAGGGCCGGCTGGGTCCCGGTCAGGTGTTGCACCACGACTCCATCGTCGGGACCACGTTCGTCGGCCGGGTGGTCGAGGAGACCGCCGCGGGCGTCGTCACCGAGGTGGCCGGCGCCGCCTACCGCACCGGCACCGCCACCTTCACCCTCGACCCCCGGGACCCCGTGGGTACCGGGTTCACGCTGCGCTGATCTCAGATTGCGACGACGACCCCGGCGCGGTGACCGATAGCATCGACCCGGTCCCATCGATTCAGCGGAGGTTAGCCCCATGATCTTCATCACCGCCAAGTTCCGCGTGAAGCCCGAGCATGCGGAGAACTGGTCGTCCATCACCGCGGACTTCACCGCGGCGACCCGGAGCGAGCCGGGCTGCCTGTGGTTCGACTGGTCCCGTTCCCTCGACGACGCCGCCGAGTACGTCCTGGTCGAAGCCTTCGCCGACGACGCCGCCGCCTCCGCCCACGTCACGTCGGACCACTTCAAGGCCGCCCAGCAACACCTCCCCCGGCACCTGGTCGAGACCCCGCGCATCGTCAACTTCAAACTCGACCAGAACGACTGGTCCGAACTCGGCGAACTCGAGGTCAAATAGCTCAGACCTCGCTGGGGGTCTCGGTCCGGGTCGTCCGCTGCGCCAGGTGGCGGACGACGTACGCCGCGTCCTTGCCGACTCCGCCGACGGTGTGGGAGTTGAACATGTACTCGAACTGCTGGCCGAGGACGTAGAGGCCGGGTTGGCCGATCACCGCGCCGCGCTCGGTGGCGAGGCGTCCGGACGAGTCCAGGCCGGGCAGGTCGATCCAGCTGAAGCCGGGGGTGAACCCGGTGCACCAGATGACGTTGGCGACGTCGAGGCGTACGCCGTCCTCGGTCTGCGGGCGTCCGTCCACCACGGCCTCGACGCGGGCGACCCGTTCGATGCCGGCGGCAACGAGATCCTTCTCCTTCTGCCGGATCAGGAACTCGCTGTGGCCGGCGAGGGACTCGGCCTGGATCTTCCGGCCCGGCTTCTTGTCCTCGGTCAGGATGTGCTCCCACACCCACCAGATCACCGGGAAGAACACCTTGCCCTGCCAACTGCGGATCTCGATCGGGATGTAGCCGACGTTGCGCCCGGACAGCAGCACCTTGTGGTCCTTGGCGACGTCGACCCCGATCTCGGCCCCGGAGTTCCCGGCGCCGACGATCAGCACGGTGCCCGGCTGCAGCTGCCCGGGGTTGCGGTAGTCGGCGGAGTGCAGTTGCACGATGTCGGCCGCCAGCTCACTCGCGAAGGCCGGCGTCTTCGGCACCCGGTGATAGCCGGTCGCCAGGATCACGTTGCGGGTGACGAACGACTCCGCCCCGGCGGTGACGCGGAAGCCGTCGCCCTCGCGGAACAACCCGTCCACGTGGGTTCCCAGCCGGATCGGCAGCTCGAACCGTTCGGCGTACCGCTCCAGGTAGGCGACCATCTCGTCCCGCGACGGGAATCGGTAGGAGCCGCCGAACTTGACGCCGGGCAGCCCGTTGTGACCGGCCGGGGTGAACAGCGCGAGCGAGTCCCACCGCTCGAGCCACGATCCGCCGACCCGATCGGCCGCGTCCAGGATCACGAACGGCTCACCGCGCTGGGCGAGGTGGTAGCCCGCCGACAGACCGGCCTGGCCGGCTCCGATCACTACTGTTTCGTACTGCATGGTTTTCCTCCTTCGATGGTGCTTCGAAGGTAGGAATCCCGGCTGGGGTGCCGCGTCGGCGAAATCACCCAACCGCGTCGGCTGGGTCTGTGGGTACCCGTCAGACCAGCTTGTGCTCGAAGCCGTACGCCGTCGCCGCGGACCGGGACGAGACGCCGAGCTTGGTGAAGATGTTGCTCACGTGCCGGTCGACGGTCCGTTCGCTCAGCACCAACTGGGCCGCGATCGCCCGATTCGTGGCCCCGGTGGCGACAAGCCGTAGTACTTCGATCTCGCGCGGTGAGAGCAGCCGATCCGTGGGCTCGGTGTACGCACCCAGCTTCTCGAAGGTCGCTCGCGCGGTAGCGGTCTCCCGGTCCGCGGACTCGTCGTCACCGAGCGCACGGCACGCGTCCGCGATCAGCAGGCGAGTACGCCCCTCCTGGTACGGCGCTCGCAGTTCGACCCATTTCCGGAGCGCCGACCGTGCTGGGGGCAGGGCGGCATCCGGCCGCTGCTCGGCGAGCCGGACCATCGCCTGCGCCTGCGCACTCGAGGCCTCCACGAGCGTCGTCCGCAACCGGTCCGCGAGGACGCGCAGCCCCTCGGCAGCGTCGGCGGCCGACCCGACGTCACCCACCGCCAGCAGGATCTCGGTCGCGGCCAGGTGAAGCTCCACGCGTTTCGCGTCGGCCTGTGACTCGGCCAGCCGGCGCTTGATCATCGCGGCGGCGGCCTCGGTGCTGCCCTGGGCGAGACGCAACAGGGCCAGCCCGGGCTGGGGGTCGTAGCCGAGGCTGCTTGCCTCGGCGAAGCACTCTTCAGCCGAATCGAAGCGTCCTTGGAGCCGGTCCAGCTCGCCACGGACGTACGCCGCGCAACCGGCTGCCCACACGTCGACATCCGCCGTGCTGACCGCGGCCAGGTCGGTGCGGGCGTCGGTCCAGGCGCCACGCAGTTGTTTCAGCTCGGCCCGGCGTACCTTGCACTCGCCGGTGAAGTTGCCCAGGTCCGGCTGGGCCTCGCACCACCGCGCCATCGCGGTCGTCCACTCCTCAGCGCGCCGCAGCTCGTACGCCGTCCAGCAGCCGAGGATCGCGCCGCAGTAGACGATCCCGGTCACCATCGGCGAGAGCGAACCCGAGCTCAGCTCCACCATGGCCTCGTCCAGCTTCGCCAGACCGTCAGCCACCTGTCCGGCCTCGAGCAGGAACAGACCCTCCTGGTGCAACGCCAGCCCGACCAGGTCCCTGCTGCCGAGCCGGCGCCCCGCGGCAACCGCCTCGGCACTGATCGCGACCGCCTGCTCCGGACTGGTCGCCGCGAAGGCCTGACTCATCCTGAGGTAGGCAGCCGGCACCGAGTCCGTCCCGTCCTCCTCGACCAGCCCCTTCGCACGAGCCATCCAGCCACCGCCGGTCGCCACCTCACCGACGAACGTCCGCTGCATCCCGGTCCACAACGCCGCCGCGGCCGCCCCCAGCAGGTCGCCCCGCTGGAGCAACTCGTCGTACGCGCGCTCTCGAATGGCGTGATAGTCCTCCATCCGCCCCAGCAGCATCGCGGTGACCGCATACCGATCCAAATCCTCGGCATCCAGCCCATCCGCCGCCGCAAACAACTCGTACGCCCGCCCCCACGCGCGCGCCTCATAAGCCCGTCGAGCCTCAGCTACCCCCATCCGATCAGTATTACCGCGCTCGATCCGGGCCGGTAAGACTGGGGCCATGAGTCACCAACTGACCGTCGCCTCGCTCAACACCCGGGGTATCCCGCTGGTCGGCTCCCAACTGAGCGAGCGGTACACGGCGATCGCCGGTGCGTTCGAGGCGTCCGAGGTGGACGTGGTGAACTTCTTTGCCGACCGCCGGCCGATGCCGAGCGGTTCGGGGTACCTCACCGACCACCTGGGTTTGCAGGTGACGCTGACCTGTCCCGGAGAGGTGGGAGTCAGGTCCTGAGTGGGATCTGGGAGGTGGTGCCCTGGCTGGTGGGGCAGGGCGGCGGTGAGGGTCGGGGTATGACTACCTCTACTGGTTTTGCCCCGCGTCAACGGCGCAGGGGTCGTACGGCGCTCATCCTCGGGGGCGTCGGGATTGCCATGGCGTTGTTGGATCTCGGCGTCGCGCCTGTGCCTGTTGGTCTCTGCGTGATCGGGCTGCTGCTCGCGTGGCTCACCTCGACGGACACCGGCTATGTCGGACTCGGTCGGCGCAACGTCGCGATCGGTGTGGTCGTTGTCGCTGGTTGCGCGGTGCTGGCGCTCGTGCCGGTGTTGACGCGGGTCCTGGTCGCGTTACCGGGCAGCCCGGAGATCGCTTTCAACGGACTGCTTGTCCTCGCCCTCGCCGTGATCGCTCTCCCGCTCGGGTTGACCCGGGTGGACGGACCGGCGCCCCGCTTCGACGTCACCCGACGTACTGCGCAGCTTGCGGTGACGGGCTTTGTCGTCGGGGCGGTGTGCTTCACCAGCGGCATCACGTTCCTTGGGCTGGTCGCACTGGTCTACCTGGTGGTGCCTGTGCTGATCGTGTCGAGGTTGCGGCAGCGGCGGTCCGGCACCGGCCGTCGGCTGTCCGTCATCCACCTGGTTTTCTGGACCCTCGTCGCACTGACGATCCTGCCGGGGACGTACGACGTACTGCGGGCGGACTTCGGGAATGCCTACCCGATCTTCATCGTCGGCATGATCGTGCTGCCGGCAGCCGCGATCCTGATTCCCCGGCGCCGCACCTTCGCGGCGACCAACGCACTGGTCGCCATCGGCTCCGTCTTCCTCGCCGCCCAGCTCGCGATCACCTTCCGCCCGGCGAGCGACGGTGTCGCCATCGACTCACCGCTGACAGGCGAGTGGTACGTCGGGCACGGGGGAAACGCCGAACTGGTGAACTACCACCACATCGCGGCGAACCAGCGAGACGCGCTCGACATCCTCAAGGTGCACGACAACAGCACTCACACCGGTGCCGGACGCAACCTGGACGACTACTACGCCTTCGGTGAGCCAGTGCTGGCCCCAGGCGACGGTGTGGTCACGGAAGCCATCAGCACGCTCCCCGACCAGCCGGTCGGAAGCGTTGACCTCGATCACCCCGAGGGCAACGTCCTGATCGTCGACATCGGTGCCGGCCGCTTCGTCGTACTCGCCCATCTGCGGCAGAACAGCTTGCAGGTCTCCGCAGGCGACCGGGTGCACGCCGGCCAGCCCATCGCTCAGGTCGGCAACTCAGGAAACACCGACGAACCCCACCTGCACCTGCAGATCCAGAACCGGCCTCAGCTCGACGCCAGCCAGTACAACCCAGGCCTGACCACGTCCGCTGTCTTCCTCCGGAACACGACCGTCAACGGCCAGTTCCACCCGCAGACCGCCCTCCGCAGAGGCGATCACTTCAGGTCCGCTTGATCAGCCGATAGGCACCGAAGACAAGCGCAGCGAGAACAACTACGAGTACTAGCAGCACCCAGGGGAACGTCCAGGTGTGCGTGGTGGTCGTGACGGTGTCCAGTGTTGCGGTCGAGCCGGCCGCGTCCATGAGCAATGGGAGAAGAGTGACCTTGCCGGTGAGCCGGAGGATCGGTGTGACGCCGTGGACCGTCGTACTGACCTTCCAGGTCTCCCCCGGCAGGAGCTGAGGTGTGTCGGCGGCCGTGCTCGCATCCTTGCTCTTGAAGAGGGCGGAGACGGCGGTCGACGGCCTGGCCGCGAGCATGGTGTTGCCGGTGTTGTGGATCGTGTAGGTGAGGGTCGCGTCACCCTTGCCGGAGTAGCGCAGGTGTACGTCGTCGACCGACATGGCCGGCTTGAGCTCACCACTCACGCGGACACGGATGCGAATGGCCAGCCGGTGGTTCTCCAGCGATGTGATGATGCCACCCATGTGGTCACCTGGTGTGGCATCTGCGGGGACCTGCAGAGTGAACGGCAGCAGGGCGGAGTGCCCTGGCTGCACGGTCAGCTGACTCTGCGGTGTGTGCACCCACGTACCGACACCCGTCGACTTCGCGTCCTGGGTGAGCAGGTCGAGCTTGCCGGCGTCAGTGGTGAACCCGTCGGCGGCGTACACAGCCAGAGTCAGCGGTGTCTTGCCGCTGTTGGCGACGACGAGGCCGTCCTCGACCTGTCCGCCCGGGTTCACGGTGTAGCTGTAGTTCGGCCGGTCCGCGCCGTAGCTGTTGGCGGCGGTGCTCACCGTCCAGGGAACGTCGTCGTCAGCTCGGGCGGTGCCGCCAGTGGCGATCACGCTGAGCGCTACCAAGACTGCCGCGAATACTCCGCGCATTACTTCCTCTTCTGTCGTGCAGAGCAGGGGGTGGGCGCCTCCTGACGCCCACCCCCTTGATCAGGTGATCAGCTCACATCGGTGAGCGTCGTGACACCCTTCTGGTTCTTGCTGACCGTCCAGTCGTGGTGGCCCGGCTCCGAGCCCCCGTGACCGTGGGCGTTGTACGGGCGGATGGTGACCTTGTCGACCAGCGAGCCGACCGGCTTGGCCGGGCTGGCGCCGCTGTTCGGGCCGCACCACGAGACGTTGCCGCGCTCGACGGCCGCGTTCGGAGCCGCACACGTGCCACTGCGGACGTTCTCGACGACGAGCTTGTCCTTCTGCACCTCGACCTTGACGTAGGTGCGGACGTGCTCCTGGTTCTCCACCGAGTTGGCCCAGTGGTTCTTCGGGTTCAGCGGGTCAGGACCGTAGTTCGGGTCCTTGGTGGTGTCCGGAGCGGTCAGGTCGTAGTACTTCGAACCCGACGCGGAGTCGGCCGTCACGTAGATGACCCCGCCCGGTCCCTGCACGACCTGGGCCGCGCCCGGCTGCTCGGCCGGGTTGGCCTTCTTGCCGTTCTTGATCACGTAGCTGCGCGAGTAGCTGTGGTCGTGACCCTGCAGGACCAGGTCCACGCCGAGCTTCGAGAACGCGGTCGGGAAGTCCTGACGGCGTACCTGGTTGTCGGCGTCGTTGGCGTGGTCGGCCGGCGAGTAGATCGAGTGGTGGTACACGAGCACCGTGTACTTCGCCTGGGATCCGTGGGCCTTGATCACCTTGGACACGTAGTCGAGGTGCGCCGCGTCCGCGCCGTTGGCGTAGGCGTTGCTGTTCAGGTCGATGAACAGCACGTCCTTGTAGAGGTACCAGTAGTCGCCGCCGGACTCCGTGCTCGGGTTGCCGCGGTAGAAGCCCGCCGAGCGGTCGGTGTTCGGGGTCCAGAAGTGCTGTTCGTAGGCCTTGCCACCGACGTCGTGGTTGCCGATGGTCGCGGCCCACGGGTACTGCCGCAGCTTGTCGGGCGCCAGGAAGGCGTCCCACTGCGCTTCGGTGTTCGCGGTCTCGACCTGGTCGCCACCGGAGACCAGGAGCTCGGTCTTCGGGTTCGCGGCGAGCGCGACGTTCAGGGTGTCGAGCCAGCCGGCGCCGTCCTTCGCGACGTCGCCGGACGAACCGATCTGCGGGTCGCCGAAGAACAGGAAGTTGAAGTTGCCGTCGAAGTCCTGCGTCTTGAACGAGTACGTCGGCGACCAGCTGCCGCCGGTACCGACGCGGTACGAGTACGACGTGTGCTCACGCAGGCCGTCGATGGTCGCGTGGCCGTTGAAACCGCCGTTGACGCTGTTCGCCGCGACCGTGGCGGGGAACGTGGTGGCGTTCCACGGGAACTTGCCGTGGCTCAGCCGGTTGGTGGGAGCAACCTGCACCACCTGTGCGGTGCCGGTCGGGGCGTACCAGCTCACGACGCGCTGCGACTCTTTCGCGCCGACGCCGAGAACAATGCCGGTAGGGGTTGCGTTGGCGTCGGCCTGGGCGACGCCCACGCCTCCGAACGCGGTGGCGGTACCGACGACCGCCACGGTGACGCACGCGGCCAGACTGGTCCGTGCCCAGTTGACGAGCTTCATCAAGTGTCCGTCCGTAAATGGTGACGAGTCGGGCCGGACAGGCCCATCGGAGAATCTCCACCAGCGTGGTGGAATCAATGTGAACGCCGGTTTACCGGTCGCACTAGAGCCGCTGTACGAACCACACCAGTCCGGCGACCGTTACTCCGGCGGCGATGACCCCGGTGACCCACAGCGCCACGGACGGTGCTTTCCGCCTCAGCAGCATGAGCAGCGGGAAGGTGATCGCGATGAGGCCGAGCTGCACGGTCTCGATGCCGACGTTGAACACCAGCAGGGACCACAGCAGCGTCCACGACCACGCCTGCTGGATCCCGAGCGCACCGGCGAAGCCGACACCGTGGACGAGGCCGAAGCAGAACACGACACCCAATCGGGTCCAGCCGGCCCGGTCCAGGCTCACGTGACTGCGACCGCTCGTCTCGAGGTCGGTCGCGAGCCGTCCGCGCCGCCAGATCCGCCAGAGATGCCAGCACGCGACCACTGCGATCGACAGCGCGATGACCGGCTCGATGAACGACGGCGACACGTGGACCACGCCAAGCGCCGCGAGGATGAAGGTGACCGAGTGGGCGAGTGTGAAAGTCGTTGCCGCCAGCACGATCTCGCGCAACCGGCGTGACCCCGCGATGAGTGCGAGCAGGAACAGGATGTGGTCGAGACCGGTGAGCAGGTGCTCGGCTCCGAGCCGGAAGAACTCCCAGAACCGCTCGGCGAACGACTGGTGCGTGGAGAACGACGGGTGCCCGGAGTCGAGGGCACTACTGCCCTTCTGCAGGTCGAGGTCGTAGGTGACGATCGTCTTCGTGCCGCGCACGTAGGTCTCGCTGTCCGGGAACAGACCACTGCGGACCTCATGCACATCCGCTGCCGGGCACTGGTAGTCCAGCACCATGAACGCGTACGGGACGCCGTCGCGCTGCTGGATGGTGAAGTCGCCTTCCTGCGTCGCCGTACAGGCCTGGCTGCCGGCGGTGATGCCGAACCGCTGGGTCACGTACTTCATGACCGAGTCGGAGTGGGCCGCCAGCGCGGCAGCCTGCTTGGCCGAGTCTCCGGAGTCGAACGCCGCCGTGCCCAGCTTGAACAGCGAGTCGTCCTTCTCGTAGTCCGCCACGGACACGACCAGCAGGTCGTACTCCAGTCCGAGCTCGGCTCGCACGTGTCCCTTCGCCGGCGCGGTCAGGTCGACGAACACGGTGGAGCTGAAGCCGTGAGCACTGGCAGGTGCCGCGGTCAGGACAAGTGCTGCCGCCACGGCGAAGAGGTATGCGCAACGGCGCACGAGGTGTTGCATGCTGCGCACGCTGCACCTGGTCGGTGAACACCTGTCGGATCGCGGGCGAACGCTGGGCGTACCGAGGCTGTGGACAGTGACGTATCAGGTATGAAGGGGACGACCTGCTTACCTTTCGCCAAAGGATCATCCCCCGTGCTCGTGCGACTTCGGTCGGCCTGCGTGCTCACGCTCGTCCTGGTGCTGGCCGGCTGCAACTCGACCGACGACTGGTCCCGCCCCCGCGCGGAGCCGACCCCCGTCGGCACCCTCGGGCCGGGCTTCGTGGACCCCGCCGCGCCACCGTCCCCGGAGGCGACGATCACGCCGAGCCCCGGCTCGTGGGACGGAGTCCGTCCCTCCAAGGGCTACCGGGTCGTCCTGCTGACCGCCGGCGACGACGCGCAGACGAAGACCCTGGCGACCGCCGTGCGGGACTGGGCGTCCGCGGAGAAGGTCAGTCTCAAGACCGTCAACGCCCCGGGCGACTACGTCGGGAAGATCGCCGAGGCCATGAATCTCAAGCCCGACCTGATCATCAGCGCCGGCAACCCCTTGGTCGATCCACTGGCCCTCGTCACCGCGAGCCATCTGGACCAGCAGTTCCTCGTCGTCGGCGCCGAACTGGCCGAGCCCACCACCAACGTCACCGCCGCCACCTGGGCCGGCGCATCGTTCCGCGGCGAAGGCCTCGGCATGTCCACGTCGTTCGACCCCAAGACGTTCACCTCTGAGCGGGCCGCCGCTGCCGTCCGGGTCGGCGTCGCGAGTGTGCTGACCGGGCACACCGGGATCGTGGTGTGGTTGCGCTAGTCGGTCAGGACAGGCCGGCGTCGCGGGCGCGGACGATGGCTTGGGACCGATCGGCGACACCGAGCTTGGCGAAGATGTTGGTGATGTGGTTGCGGACGGTCTTGTCCGACACCACCAAGCGGCGCGCGATCTCGGTGTTGGAGCGGCCGAGCCCGATCAGCGTCAGTACTTCGACCTCCCGGTCGGTGAGCATCGGGAACGGCCCGGTTCGCATGGTCTTGCGCTCCGCGGTGAGCCGGCCGAGGACCAGGCCGGCCACGTCCGCACCGAACACGACTTCTCCGTCGGCCACCGCGCGTACGGCCTCCAGGATGCGATCGCCGGACGCACCCTTCACCAGATAGCCGCGGGCTCCCGCGTGCAGAGCTGACTGCACCGACTCCTCGTCGTCGAGCATGGTCAGCACGAGTACGGCGACGTCCGGTACCTCGGCGGTGAGACGCCGGGTCGCGGCGATGCCGCCCGTACCTGCCATGTGCAGATCCATCAGGACGACGTCGGGGCGCAGCTCCGCGGCCAGTGCGATCGTGGTGTCACCATCGGGCGCTTCGGCCACGACGTCGATGCCCGGCTCCTCGGTCAGTACGCCGACCAGTCCGCGACGGAAGACCGGGTGATCGTCGGCGACCAGTACGCGGATCACGGCGTACTCGCGTGGTACGGCAGGGACACCGCGACAGCTGTGCCGGCGCCGGGGCGGAAGGTGACCGTGCAGACACCGCCCAGCTCCTCGGCGCGTTCCCGCATCGAGGTCAACCCAGTCCCGACCGAGCTCGGTGGTTCGCCGCTGCCGTCGTCGGTGATCCGGAGCACCAGCAGTTGGCCGTCGTACTGCACATCCACGTCACAAGTGCTCGCGTGCGCATGCCTGAGCGTGTTGGTCATCGCCTCGGTCGCGATCCGGTACGCCGCTACCTCGAGCGCCGACGGGAGGTCGGACGCTGCGTCGTGGTCGGCGACAGTGACCATGAGGCGACCACCGGACCGTTCGGTGAGCAGATCGGCCCGGTGCCGGAGGGCTGTGGTCAGTCCGGCGTCCAGTGCGGGTGGCCGAAGGTCGGCAACGATCCGGCGTACCTCGTCAATACAGTCCGCGGCATCGGTCCGCAGTTCCTGGAGCAGGGACGACGCACCGGCCGGGTCGCGGCGGGCCACTCGGCCGGCCGTCTCCAGACCGAGGGTGATGCCGGCCAGGGTCGGACCGACGCCGTCGTGCAGGTCCCGTCTGATCCGGCGGCGCTCCTCCTCCCGCGAGGAGACGATCCGCTCGCGGGAACGGCGCAGCTCCCTCGTCACCCGGACTCCGTGCGCAGCAACACCGGCCTGCCGGGCGAAGGCCTCAAGCAATCGACGGTCGGACCGGGACAGTTCCTGCTCACCGCGTCGCAGTCCCACTACCAGCACTCCGACCGCTTCGCCGGCATGGCTGAGTGGGAACCTGGCGACCCGGTCCTGCTCTGCTCCCGAGGTGAACGCCGGGCTGTCCTCGCCGGTGAGACGGACTTCGGCGTACGGGAGGTTGAGGGCGGACCGGACAGCCTCGACGGTCACCGGCAGCACGTCGTCGGTGTCGAGTGCGGCGCTTAGCCGGACCCCCAGGGTGGTCAGTGCGGACATCGGGTCGCGGCGGTCGCCGTACATCAGTTTGTCGACGAATGTCTGCAGGCGTTGGCGAGCTCCTGCGAGCAGCATCGCCGCGACGGCTGCGACCAGTGCGGGTACGAGGCCGGCGCTGGACTTGGAGCCGAGCAGTGCCGCGGCGGCGAGGTAGATGCCGAGGGCGATTGCCGTCAGTACGGCGTACACGAGGGTCCGCGACAGTGCGACCTCGATGTCGAACAAGCCGTGGCGCACGATGCCCACCGTGAGACAGGTGACGGCGATGACGTTGAGGACGAAGTCGACTAGCTGCGGCGTTGGTACGAACGCGGCCGGCCCGGCGAGCACGATGGCGGTGACGAACCACGCGGACTGCTGCCGGCGTACGGCGTCCGCGTGCCGCATCCGTACGACGACTGCCAGCGCCGCGGCCACACCGACTGCCAGAACTATGAATAGGCAGACTGCCACGACTGTGAGTTGCACGGGGTCCGGGGCTGGCAGATCGATCGGGTTGTCGAACTGCGGGAAGCCGGCGTCGTCGACCGCCGCCTGGCTCGTGCCGAACGCGATCACTGCGAGCACACCGGCCGCGAAAGCGATCCGCGCCGGCCACAGCCAGTGACGCGACGACAGCCGACCCTCGGGATACATCAGCGGTACGGCGGCGACAGTGATCAGGAACGGCGGCAGCCAGAGAACCGCCGCCAGCCACGCGGCCAACCCACCGAGCGGCAGCGGAGTCGCGTCGAGCGCGATCCTGGCGTACTCCGAACCCGCCGAGCCGAGCGAAGCACACAGGCCGGACGCCGCGAGCACCCAACCGAGCCGGTTACCCGGCTGAGCCCGCACTACCAGTGCGCCGACGATGCCGAAGGCCAGGCCGGCCAGCCACTGATTGGCGCGATTGTCCGCGATCAGCTCGCCCGCGGTGCTGTAAGCGGACAGTGCCAGGGTCAAGGTGGTGATCGCGAGCGCGCCGGTGGCCCCGGCGAAGACCGCCGGGGCCAGAGGCCACCTTCGAACGCTCATCTCAACGTCAGTGTGCGCTCTGTTGGCGATTACGGCGGGCGTAGCCGGTGATGATCGCCCATGCCATCACCAGTCCGGCCGCGAGCGCCGACAGGTGACCGGCGATGCCCCAGCCCAGCACCAGGTCCATGATCACGAAGCCCACACCGAAGACCACGACGAGCCGCGGCACGTACGGCGACCGCCACAGGGCAACGTTCAGCGCCACGGTGCCGAACAGCGCGCCACCCAGGAACAGCACGAACAGCACCGCTCCGGGGATTCCCGGGTTGCTGACGTCCAGAATGCTCACCGCCACCTCACGATGCCCCGCTTGCGCCGCCCACAGCGCCGCCATCTCGACGCCCTGGATGGCGGCCAGCCCGCTCATCGCGGCGGTGAGGCACGCCGCCGCGGCGATCGAGATCCGGCGCGAGTGCCGCCGCGCGATGGCCACCAGCACGAAGAACTGACCGATCAGGAACGGAACCGCCAGCATGCCGGCCCCCTTGGAGAGCGCGATCCGGTCCGGATGCGCCAACCACCACGAGATCCGCTCCGCGGACCCGGCACTCCCTCCCGGCTCGAGCAGGAACTCCGCAACCTGTAGAGCCGCCCCCACGATGACCAGCGCCGCCGCCACCCACCGAACCTTCCCGGCGAACACGGTCTGCGCCGCCGGCCTGTCTTCCACGATGACGGTCATGATCTGCTCCTCGACTCGACTGACTGTCGAGCAGAGCGTCACCCCGGACCAGCCCCACCCACACGGGACCCAGGTCCCAACTTTCCCCCAGGACAAGCGAAGGCCCGAACCATCAGGTCCGGGCCTTCGCCACTGGTCGCTATCTGCCGTGGTCGAAAGGGTCAGTCGCGGCGGTCGCGGCGGTCGTCACGCCGGTCCTCACGCCGGTCGTCACGGCGGTCGTGGCGGCGGTTGATGCCATGTGCGACAACCACGGCACCTCCCACGGCCATTGCGGTCCTGCGCCTGCGTCGGGCTGCAAGTGGCATGTCAGGCTCCTTCCTCTGTCTACTTGGTCTCTTCGGCCGCTGCCTACTTGTCTTCGGCCGCTGCCTACGTGGTCTCTTGGGCCTCTGCCGCGTCGGCCTCCATGGCGGCGATCACCGCGTGGATCGGGATGCGTCCGCTCGCAACCAGCTGACCGCCGGCGTGCCGCACCGCCGAGCCGAACGGCGCGGCCCACAGGTTCTCCCAGACGAGCACCGCGGCCGAGCTGCCGGGCTCGATGGTCTCGGCGAGATCCGCGACATCCTGCTCACTGAGCAGCATCGCGATCTCGGTCTCGAACGCCCGCAGCTGCCCGATCTCGGAATCCTCCAGATCAGCCGCCTCGAACGCCTCGACGCTGCCGTCCGCGTCCTTCATCAGGAACAGCAGGTCGAGGACCCGGATCAGGCCCCGGTCGACGTAGTCGGTGAGGATCGGCGCGATCTCGCCGGTCAGCTTGGTCCCCGGGAACTCGACGACGATCCAATCGACCGGACCGAGCTCATCGATATTGATAGTCATGGTCTACCTCCAGCGGTCAGATGTGGCGGAGGGCGTCGATCCGTCGGGCCCCTCCTGTCCTTCGCAGGCGCCGCTCGTCGCACGAGCCGGAGTCCCCACCCTGCAATCCGGATACGCGGCCGACGTTTCCGCAGAACTGGGATCACCGCATCACCCCTGCGGGACGATTGGGCCGTCCGCGTTCGGGGATTCGCCGGCGTCAGCCGAGCGCGGCCGCCTTGCGCAGCAACACCGAGCGTTCGCGCTGGTTGGTGCACAGCCGGGCCGCCAGCTCCAGCTCGGCGCGCGCCTCCGGTCGCCGACCGAGACGGACCAGCAGCTCACCGCGTACGGTCGGCACCAGATGCGAACCGGGGAGCCGGTCCAACGCGATCAACTCGTCCACGATGGCCAGCGCTTGCGCCGGACCGGAGGCCATGGCCACGGCGACGGCCCGGTTGAGCTCGACCACCGGCGAGGGCGCGACCCGGCCGAGCGCCTCGTACAGCACCACGATCCGCTCCCAGTCGGTCGCCTCCACCGACGGCGCGGACGCATGCGCGGCGGCGATCGCAGCCTGCAGTCCGTAGGGGCCGAGCCCGCGAGCCGATGCCTTGGTCAGCGCGGCCAGCCCGCGGCGGACCGCCGAGAAGTCCCACCGCCGCCGGTCCTGGTCCATCAGCAGGATCGGCGAACCGTCCGGGCCGGTGCGGGCCGGGAAGCGCGCGGCCGTCAGCTCGCACAACGCGAGCAGACCGTGCACCTCCGGCTCGTCCGGCTGCAGCGCGGCCAGCGTGCGGGCCAGCCGGATCGCCTCGTACGCGACGCCGGGCTGTAGCAGCCGGTCACCCGACGTGGCCGTCGACCCCTCGGTGAAGATCACGTAGACGACGCTGAGCACGCCGCCCAGCCGTTCCCGGCGCTCATCGGCCGGCGGCAGCTCGAACGGCACCCCGGCCGCCGCGATCGTCTTCTTCGCCCGGGTGATGCGGGCCTGCACGGTCGGCACCGGGACCAGGAACGCGCGGGCGATCTGTTCGGTGGACAGGCCGCCGACCACGCGCAGGGTCAGCGCCACCCGGGCCTCGGGCGAGAGCACCGGGTGGCAGCTGATGAACATCA
This sequence comes from Kribbella sp. NPDC048837, assembly GCF_055586945.1. Taxonomy (NCBI): domain Bacteria; kingdom Bacillati; phylum Actinomycetota; class Actinomycetes; order Propionibacteriales; family Kribbellaceae; genus Kribbella; species Kribbella sp. NPDC048837. The sequence goes on along the minus strand of NZ_JBVJHF010000005.1, from coordinate 361,903 downwards.
GCGCCAGGATGTCGTCGTCGATCCGGTCGGGGTCGATCTCCTCGTCGACCACCGGGTCCGCCGCCAGCAGGGCGTACCGGTCCTTCAGGGCGGTCCGGCGGCGGATCGCGTCGATCGCCCGCCGCCGGGCCGTGGCCATCAGCCAGCCGGACGGACTGGCCGGAGCGGCCAGCGGCCACGACACCAGTGCCTCGGCCACCGCTTCCTGGGCCGCATCCTCGGCCAACCCGAAATCGCCGGTGAACCGGGTCAGCGCGGCCACGATCCGCGCCGACTCGATCCGCCAGACGGCCTCGACGTCGGCCGTTTCCATCAGATCCGGCCGCTGCTCTCGCGCACGGCCTCGTCCTTGACGAACTTCCCGCTGTCCTGCGGGACCTCGTCCTCCCCGGGCACCCGCCGGACCTCGACCTTGGCCCCCGGGACCGCCGGGACCCGCTTGGCCCACTCGACCGCCTCCTGTTTCGAGGCGACATCGACCAGGAAGAAACCCCCGAACAGTTCCTTCGTCTCCCCGTACGGTCCGTCCGTGACCACCGGAGCCTCGTCGCCGAAGTGCACCACGACGCCCAGGGCCGGATCGTCCAGCCCTTCGGCCGCGACGTAAACGCCGGCCTTGGCCATCTCCTCGATGAACCGGCGGGTCGCGCCCATCAACTCCTCGATGTCGGCCATCATGGCCGCGTTCGACTCATCGGTGCCCCGCATGATCAGCATGTACTGCGACATCGCGTTCTCCTCGTCCGGCGGGGCCGCCTCTCGGCCCTCGCACCCACAGGTCGAACGAGCGGCCCGCGGATCGACAAGGCCCCGAAGAAAGTTCTCCCCGCGGCGCAGCCGAGCCCGTCAGCCATGGCCGACGCGGACGCCACCCTGACCAGAAAGCGTATCGCCGCACCTCCCGAGGCCCCGACCCTCACACGGATCCGCCGGAACCATTCCCAGCGACTTCCTTCCGCTGGAAAAACGAAGGCCCGGACCAATGGTCCGGGCCTTCTTCCGTAGCGGGGGCAGGATTTGAACCTGCGACCTCTGGGTTATGAGCCCAGCGAGCTACCGAGCTGCTCCACCCCGCGTCGTTGTGTCTTTAGTTTAGGGGATCGGGGCTGAGCAACCAAATCGGGTCCCGGTGTGGCTCCGGGTCGGTGAAAACCCGTGTCACGGGCGGGGCTGTCGGCGTACCGTCCGGGTATGTCCAGACACGTCATCCGGCCGTTCGAGGAGGCGGATCTGCCCGCGGCCGCCAATCTGCTTGCGCAGCGACACAAGGAGCATCGCAAGCGCCACCCTCTGCTTCCAGCCGACTATGAGGACGACCAGCTCGCGCTGGTCGAGGTGACGGCCGTGTGGGAGAGCGAGAGCGCCTCCGGTGCGGTGCTGAGCGAGGGCGGCGAGGTGACCGGCTATTTGCTGGCTGCCCCCAAGCCTTCGCCTGTGTGGGGCCCGAACATTTGGGTGGAGTCCGCGGGCCACGCCGTTCGTGAGCCTGAACAGATCCGCGACCTCTACGCCGCCGCAGCGACCAAGTGGGTCGACGACGGCCGCATCGCGCACTACGTGCTCGTGCCGGACGACCCCGAGCTGATCGACGCGTGGTTCCGGCTGGGATTCGGTGCGCAGCATGCTCACGCGATCCGGCCGGCGCCGACTACGCCGCTCCCGCCGCCATCCGATCTCGTCGTACGGCGTGCGGCCCGCGGCGACATCGCCGTACTCGCTGAGCTGGATCTGGCGCTGCCGCAGCACCAGGGGCTCTCGCCGGTGTTCTCTGCCGGGGAGATCCCCACTCTGGAGGAGGCGGTGGCCGACTGGGAGGAGTCGATCGACGACCAGGACTATGCGACCTTCGTTGCCGAGTACAACGGTCAGGTGATCGGGTCGTCGGTCGGGTGCTCGCTGGAGAAGTCGAGCTCGCACAGTGGGTTGGCGCAGCCGGACAACGCCGGGTTCCTCGGGTTCGCCGCCGTACTGCCGGCGGCTCGGGGTCACGGTGCCGGGCGGGCGCTCGGTGAGGCCGTCCTGCAGTGGTCGGCGGACACCGGATACACGTCCGTGGTGACGGACTGGCGGGTGACGAACCTGCTGTCGTCGCGGACGTGGCCGAAGCTCGGGTTCCAGCAGACGTTCCATCGGCTGCACCGGCTGATCGGGTACTGAGCTTTTTCCACAGGTTCGAATTCGTGGGCGGCGGGGCGGGGTGATCGCTGCATCTTCTTGGGCAAGAAGGCGTCTCGCAGCAGGCGGGACGTCGCGGTTCCCAGGAGGCAGCCATGTCGCGTTCGTCCCTTCGCTCCCGAGTCGTGCCGTCGGCCCGTCGTATCGTGATCGGGAGTGCGGTCGTCCTCGCCTCACTCGGCGTCCTGGCGACCACCTCGGCCGCGGCGAGCGAGCCCGGGCCGCGCTCGGGGTTCTCCGTGACACCTCCATCGACCGAGCAGAGGGCATGCACCTTGGACGGCTTCGCGATCGACCACCTCCCCGACGGCATCGGTGCGCCGAGCGACTTCGAGTACGAGTGGGAGGACGTGAGCTTCCACAGCCGGGTCTGGGAGACCGGCCCGGATCCGGAGGGCGCGTTCAAGGTCGATCTGACGGTCAAGACGCTCCGCGGTGAGAAGCTGACCGATCTCGAGGCTTTGAAGGCGTTCCTGATCGAGTACGAGGAGAAGGACCCGGGCAACTGGGAGCTGACCCCGGTCAAGGTCGGTGGGTACGACGGCCTGTTCGCCGGGGACGAGGTGTTCTACTTCGTCGCGCCGGGAGTGGCGGCCGAGGTGACGATCGACCACGACCGCTTCACCGACGAAGACCTCCTCGACACGGCTGCCGGCTTCCACCCGGAGATCACCACCTGATGCCGTAGGCAACTAGTCGCCCCGGTGCTGGGGGCAACAGAACGGGGCGGCGACCCCGACTGGTGTCGGTGTCGCCGCCCCGGGAAGCGACCTGCGGATCAGCCCGACGGTGAGGTCGACGGGGTTGACGGCGGTGCGGTGGTTTCGGACGGTGTCGTCGTCGGTGTCCCCGACGGTGTCGTCGTCGGTGTCCCCGTCGGCGTCGGCGTGACCGCAGCTCCGGCTGCGACGGCCCGGTCGATTGCCAACTTCATCTTGTTGACCTGCTCCTGGTAGCCCGCCAGGTCGCCTCTCGTCAGTGCGGCCTGGGCGGCCGTGTACGCAGCTTGCGCCTCGGCCAGCGCCTGCTTGACCGTCTGGTTCACCGGCGTGGTCGGCGGCTTCGTACCGCCCGGCTCCTCAGGGTTGGTGACGCTGGTGTTGAACACCTTGTTCAACGCCTCGGTCAGCGTCGAGCCGTAGGCGACCCGATCACCGAACGAGACCAGCACGTATCTGAGCACCGGATAGCTACCGGGTCCACTGGTCCGGACCGAGTACACCGGCTGGACGTAGAGCAGACCACCGCCGAGTGGCAGCGTCAGCAAGTTCCCGAACTGGGCTCTTGCGCCGCTGGTCGGCTGGTTGATCGGCAACAACGCCGTTCTGATGCCGTCGTCGGTCTGGAACTTGTTGAAGACCTGGCCCGGACCGGGTATCTGCAGGTTCCCCGGCAATCGGAGGATCCGGAACTGGCCGTAGTCCGGCGACGAGGCCTCGGAGTCGACCGCCATGAAGGCCGTGAGGTTCTCACGTTCGGCGTTCGGCACGTACACCGACGTCAGGGAGAACTTCGGATCGGCCTGACCCGGCATCCGCAACGAGAGATAGAAGGGAGGCTGTTTGATTTGAGCAGCCGAATCGCTGCCGGACGACACCGCGGTCGGGTCGGCCGGAACGCGCCACAGGTCGCTGTTCTGGTACCAGGTGCCGGCATCCGTCACGTGGTACTTGGCCAGCAGGTCGCGCTGGACCTTGAACATGTCCTCCGGGTAGCGCAGGTGAGACATCAACTGGGGCGAGATGTCCGAGCGGGGCTTCACCGTGCCGGGGAAAGCCTTCATCCAGGTCTTCAGGACCGGGTCGCTCTCGTCCCAGGCGTAGAGCTCGACGGATCCGTCGTACGCGTTGACGACGGCCTTGACCGAGTTGCGGATGTAGTTGATCTGCTCGCTCGGCTGCTGCGCGATGGTGCCGCGGCCGGTGGTCGTGTCCCGGGTGCTGTCGTCCAGGGCGACCTTCTCGGAGTACGGGTAGTTCGCCGAGGTCGTGTAGCCGTCGACGATCCAGACGACCTGGCCGTCCACGATCGCCGGGTACGGGTCGCCGTCCGGCGTCAGCCACGGCGCGGCCTTCTCGACCCGCTCGCGCGGGCTGCGGTCGTACAGGATCTTCGAGTCGGTGTTCACCCGGCTGGACAGCAGGATGTTCGCGTCCCGGAACTTGGTCCCGTAGAGCAACCGGTTGAAGAAGCTCCCGACCGGGACACCGCCCTTGCCCTGGTAGGTGTTCAGCGTCGGGTCGCCACCGCTCTTGCCTTCAGGGGTGTCGAGCTCGACCGCCTGGCCACCCTTCGGGCCGCCGACGATCGAATAGTCCGGAGACTGCTCGCCGAAGTAGATCCGCGGTTCGTAGTCGCCCAGCTGGCCGGTGGGCGGCAGGTCCTTCTCCGACCACACCGGCGTACCGTCGGCGGCGCGCTGGTTGCCGTTGGCGGCGACGACGCCGTAGCCGTGGGTGTAGACGGTGTGGTCGTTGTTCCAGTTGCGCTGGCCGGCGGGCAGCCGGTCGATCTGCACCTCGCGGACCGCGATCACGGTGTCGTTGACCTTGTCGCCGATCTTGTACCGGTCGACGTCGAGATCGGTCGGGAACGAGTAGAAGCCACGGACCTGCTGCAACTGCTCGAAGGTCGGGCCGACCACGGTCGGGTCGATCAGCCGGATACCCGGCAGCACCTCGGTGTCCGCGAGCAGCTCGGACGGCTTGGCCGTCGTGGTCGCCGCGTAGTTGATGACCTGGGTCTTCTCCAGGCCGTACGCTTGCCGCGTCGCCTCGATGTTCTTCGTGATGTACGGCGCCTCACGCACCGGCTCGCTCGGACGGACGCGCAACTGCTGCAGCGCGGCCGGCCACAGTGCGCCGAGCAGAATCGCCGACAGGATCAGGACGACCGTGCCCACACCCGGGAGCAGCCAGGTCCGGCGGACCACATTGGCGAAGAACAAGCCGGCACACAGCACCGCGATGACAGCAAGGATCTCCTTGCTCGGCAGGACGGCGTTGTCACCTGTGTAAGAGATACCGGTGAACAATCGACTGTCCGACGTCGTCAGACCGAAGCGGTCCAGCCAGTAGCTGAAGGCCTTGAGCAGCACGAGCAGACCGAGCAGCACCGAGAACTGCACCTGCGCCGCACCGGAAGCCTTCTGACCCTTTGCGGACGGGCGGAAGCCGCCGTACAAGTAATGGGTGATGATCGCGGCGACCAGCGACAGCAGCACGATCGAGTAGCCGAAGCCGAGCAGTACGCGCAGCCACGGGTAGTCGAAGACGAAGAACGAGATGTCCTTGTTGAAGTGCTTGTCGGTGACACCGAACGGCGTCCGGTTCCGCCAGGCAAGGAAGACCTTCCACTCCCCCGAGGCGGCCGATCCGCCGAAGACCAGCATCAGGGTCGCGACCACGCCGATGGCGATCTTGCCGCGCTGCTGGAGCAGATCGCCGTACCGCTCGAAGCCCGGGCTGGGCGACGGTGCCAGAGCGACCCGCGGTCGGGTGCGGAAGGCGATCACGATGTTCGCGACGACCGCGGCCGCCATCAGCAGGCCGACCACCAGGAACAGCAGCACCCGGGTCCCGAGCACCGTGCTGAACACGGAACCGAGGTCCACCGAGCGGTACCAGAGTCGCTGGGTCCAGACGTCGGTGAAGACGCTGAACAGGATCAGCAGGACGATCAGCGTGGCGATCGTCGGCAGCAGGGCCCGGGGACGACCACCGGAGGTTCGCCGCGTGCGCCGCGGCTCCTCCGGCATGTCGTAGACGCCGTCACTCATGGTCGGTTCTCCTCGTCGTCACTGATGCCTTCGACCCCCGGACCCTCGCCCGGCCGGCTGCCGAGAGAAGGTTCGAATGTCAAAGACAGTACTTCGCACAGCGTGGGGACCAAGTCCGTGCCGGTCAGTACGGCGCTGTCCTCGTCGTGGGAACGCAGCCGGACGGCACCGAACCGGTCGCCTTCGCGGAGCACCGCGGCGACCATCCGGACCTCGTGGCGGCGTGGGTCGCTGCCGGCCATCCGGGCGAGTTCCTCGTCCGATTCGACGCTCGACAGACCGGCTTCCGCCGTGGCCGGCAGTACGATCCGCTCGATCGCGAGCGCACATCCGGTGACACCGTCAGGCCATTCGATCTGGGCCAGCGCGTCGGCCAGGTGTTCGTCCTCGAGGCCGCCGGGCAGCTCGCCCTGGGCGACCGGGGTCAACGGCTGGGACGCGTCCTCCGCGCCGAGCTGCGCGGCCAGCTGGGGCTCGGCGCGGAGCAGCTCCTGGGTAGGGACCAGCGCGAACAACTGCGCGGGCTGGTCCCAGCCCGCGCTGCTCACGTGCTTCTCGATCTCGACCACCGCGCGACTGAGCGCGTCAGGAGGCAGAGTGCCTACGGATTCCATGTGGGCAGATCTCCCCTTTGGCTGGCCAGTGCGTACAGATAACTCACGGTGTGCATGCCGGGACATCTCCCTTTCCGCTGGCGACCGCCGTCAGGGCGCTGATCGCCTCGCTCAAGGTGGTGATCTTCACCAGCCGGATGCCCTTCACGCCGGCGTGCAACGCCGCCTCGCAGTTCGGAGCCGGAACCAGGAACACCGTGGCCCCGTCGTTCTTGGCTCCGGCGATCTTCTGCTGGATGCCACCGATCGCCCCGACCTGGCCGAGCGCGTCGATCGTCCCGGTCCCTGCGACGTGCTTGCCGTCCAGCAGTGGGCCCGGTGTCAGCTTGTCGTAGATCGCCAGGGCGAACGCCGTACCAGCGCTCGGGCCGCCGATGTCCTGGCCGAGGTTCACCGTCACCTTGACCGGCGAGTCGACGCCGATGCTGATACCGACCATCGGGCGGGTGGCCTCGCCGGGCGTGGCCGCGGTCTTCAGCTGCACGGTCTGCTCGGTGCTGCCGCGGCGGATCAGGAAAATGACGTTCTCGCCGACCTTGTGCCTTCGAACGAGCTCTCCGACCTGCGGGACCTGCGTCACCGTCTGTCCGTCGACGGCCAGCACGATGTCGCCGGCCTTCAGCTTGCCGTCTGCCGGCGTGTCCTTCGCCACCGTCGAGACCTTGGCGTGGAACGGGACCTTGGCCGCTTGCAGGGCGGCGGCGATCGCGCTGTCCTGCGAGCCGGTCATCTCGGCGGTGTTCTGCTGCTCGACCTCGTCGGCACTCTGGTCAGGCGGATAGATGATGTCGCGCGGGAACAGGTCGTGGTGCGGGTCGAGCCAGTTCCGCATCGCCTGCGGGAGCGTCAGTTCACGGTCCGGCGAGGTGACCGACACGGTGGTCAGGTCGAGCTGACCGGTCGTCGGGAAGGTCTCGTGACCGGTGATCTCGATCACCGGTTTGTTCTTCGTCGAGCCCAGGGTGTCCTTGACCGGCCCGGGGCTGAACGAGACGAAAGGCACCGGGAAGACGGTGAGCAGGCCGAGCGAGACGACCAGCACGACGATCGAGGTGACCAATGTGGCGGTACGACGTGTCACGAACCCTGCCCTGCGATCTTGGTGGAACCGAACATCTCGGCCGGACCGAGCTTCCTGGTGACTGCCTGTGCCGGATCCAACGTCCCAGCACCCGGATCCGTCCCCGATCCGTCGGTGACCGGGGCGGGCTCGTCATCGGACGTGTGGCTGCGAGCCGCACCCGGGACGGTCGCGGAGGTGCGACGGCCGAAGCCGCGGCGGCGTTCACGGGTGGCGCTGGGACCGGGTGCGGCGAGTGCCTCGTTGAAACGGCGGAAGTCCTCGACCGAGGCGAAGGCGCCACCGGATCGGCGCGGACCGCGGCTTCGCCCGCGCCACGCCGCCCAGCACATCGCCAGCAGCGTGGCGACCAGCGGGAACGCCAGCCACGCCAAAACCTTCATCGGGCCACCTTCATGCGCCCAGCGTACGTGTCAGTGAGCGCCTACCCACTCGCTGGCACCGTCGGTGAAGTGCTGGTGTTTCCAAATCGGGACCTCGGCCTTGAGATCGTCGATCAGCCTGCGGCAGGCAGCGAACGCGACGTCACGGTGCGACGCGGCCACCGCCACGATCACCGCGGCGTCCCCGATCTTCAGGTCCCCGGTCCGGTGGATCGCGGCCAGCGCGGTCACCGCAGGATCGTCGCAGATACGCTGCGCCACCCTCCGCAGGTGCTCCAGCGCGTCCGGATGAGCCTCGTAGCTGAGCCGATCGACCGGCTTGGCCTGGTCGTGGTTGCGTACGGTGCCGATGAAGAGTGCGGTCCCACCGGCGGTCGGGTCGGAGACAGCGGCCAGCACTTCGTCGCTGGACAGCACGTCCTCCCGGATGTCCAGAAGCCTGATCGCGTCGCTCATCCGTCCCTCATTCCCAGCACGCCCCGACCTCGTCGACCTGCCTCGAACCGTCCCCCATCCCGTCGATTCTCCCTCCCATACCTCTTTATCCGCACATCCCCTCCCATTTCGGCCACCCGACGTACCCCGAAACTGCTGTCCGTGGCCCGTCGCGCACCCCGCGAGACTGTTGCTTTGGTCACCTACCCCGCGATCTGTGCGGCCTGCGGGCGGGGATCGGGTCTGCCTGGGGCGAACTGGAACGGTAAAGCGTTCGCCCGGGGAGGAACCGGTCGGTGGAACCAGTACGTTGGAGTTGTACGCCCCACCGCACAGGAAGGCCCACTCCGATGAGCGACGAACCGGACAACCCGTTCAAGGGAACTCCGTTCGAGGCCATGTTCCAGCAGTTCTCGGGTGCGGCCGGCGCGGGCGGCACCCCGGACCTGAACGCGATCTTCGCCCAGGTCCAGCAGTTGCTGAGCGGTTCGACCGACGGCAAGCCGGTGAACTGGGATCTGGCCAAGGACATCGCCCGCAAGACCGTCTCCGCCGCCGGGGACCGCTCCATCACGCCTGCCGACTCCGATCGGGTGTCGGACGCCGTCCGGCTGGCCGAGCACTGGCTAGACGAGGCGACCACGCTGCCCGAAGTGTCCGCCACTTCCGCCGCCTGGAGCCGGGCCGAATGGGTCGAGAACACGCTGCCGGTGTGGCAGACGATCGTCGACCCGGTCGCCGAGCACGTCGCCGGCGCGATGGGCAATGCCCTGCCGGCCGAGGCTCAGCAGTTCGCAGGCCCGATGGCGGGCATGCTGCGGCAGCTGGGCGGGTCCGTCTTCGGTGCGCAGGTCGGTCAGGCGCTGGGTGAGCTCGCCGGCGAGGTCGTGAGCTCGTCCGACATCGGGCTGCCGCTCGGCCCGACCGGTCAGGCGATCCTGCTCCCGGACAACGTCGCCAAGTTCGCGGAGGGCCTCGGCCTGACCGACGAGGACGTGCGGCTCTACCTGGCCCTCCGCGAGGTCGCCCACCAGCGCCTGTACGCGGGCGTGCCGTGGCTGCGGCAGCACGTGCTGGCAGCGGTCGCCGACTACGCCGCCGGGATCGAGGTCGACACCGGCAAGATCGAGCGCGCGATGGCCGACATCGACCCGCAGAATCCCGAGGCCATGCAGGAGGCACTCGCAGGCGGCCTGTTCGAGCCCGAGGACTCCGAGCAGCAAAAGGCAGCCCTGGTGCGCCTTGAGACCGCCTTAGCACTGGTCGAGGGCTGGGTCGACGACGTCGTACGCCAAGCAACCAAGGACCGGATGCCCTCCGCCGTCCAACTCGCCGAGACAGTACGACGCCGCCGCGCAGCCGGCGGCCCCGCAGAGCAGACCTTCGCCACCCTCGTCGGCCTCCAACTACGCCCCCGCCGCCTCCGCGACGCAGCCAACCTCTGGGCCGCAGTCCGCGACGCCCGAGGAATCGAAGGCCGCGACGAGCTCTGGTCCCACCCCGACCTCCTCCCCAGCGCCGCCGACCTCGACGACCCCATCGGCTTCGCCCAACACGCCGGCGAACTAGCCGACATAGACATCACCGACTTCCTCCCCAACGAGCCCCCACCCAACGACGAAGGCGAAAACCCAACCAAGTAACTCCCCCAACCCACCCGCCCCCAGCACCCAACCCGCCCGACCACAGCCCACGCCCCGTGCGAACCACGCCGACTCCGGGCGGGTGGCGGTTGGCTCGGCCGGACGGCGGTTGGCTTGGGCGGACCGCGATGAGCCCGCGCGGACGGCGGGGAACCCGCGCGGACGGCGATGAGCCCACATGGACGGCGGTGAGCTGCGGCAGGCGGCGTGGGCTCGCGCGGATGGCAGTACCGCCCGAGCTGCCACCAGTCGCGCCCCGGCGGGCCTGGTCGTACACCCACGAACCGGCATGCCGACTGGACCACGTTCAGCCCGGTCAGACCGTCGAGTACCGGGCGGACCATGTCGCACCGGCGCGCCGACCGGACCACGGCCAGCGCGGCCGGACCGGTCGAGCACCGAGCGGACCGTGTGGACCCCGTGATGCCGGGCGGACCAGGGTGAGCCCGGGCGGACTGTGGTGGGCTCAGGGGTCAAGTCCTATGGAGTGGTGTACGACGTTTGGTGATTCGTCGTTGTCTGGTTAGGCGCTGATTGCGCCGGCGGGCTGGGTGTCCTCCTCGGGGTTGGTGGTGTTGATGAGGGTGAGTCTGCTGCGGTGGAGTACTTCGAGGCCGAGGTAGCGGCGTCCGTCGGCCCATTCGTCGTGTTGTTCGGCCAGGACGGCGCCGACGAGGCGGATGATCGAGCCGCGATCGGGGAAGATTCCGACGACGTCGGTGCGGCGCCTGATCTCGCGGTTCAGCCGTTCGTTGGGGTTGTTCGACCAGATTTGGCGCCAGACATCGCGTGGGAACGCGGTGAAGGCGAGCACGTCGGCGCGGGCGTCATCGAGGTGGGCATGCACCTCGGGCAGGGTGGTCTGGATCTGGTCGAGGAGTTTGTCGTACTGCGCCTGGACGGCCTCGGCGTCGATTTGGTCGAACACCGAGTGCAGCATCGCCTTCACCCCGCCCCAGGCGTGCTTGGGGCAGGTGGCCATGAGGTTGGCGGTGTAGTGGTGCGGCAGCGCTGCCATGAGGCTCCGGGCAGGTTCGCGCCGATCGCGTCGACTAGCCCGGCATGCGCGTAGGAAGTCACCAACGCGACGCCGTTCAGGCCGCGGGCGACGAGATCTTTGAAGAAGCTGTTCCAGCCGGCACCGGATTCCGCGGTACTGGTGGCGACGCCGAGGATCTCGCGGAACCCGTCGGCGTTGACGCCGGTGGCGACCATGACCGCGATCTTGATCACCCGGCCACCCTCGCGGACCTTCATCGTCAACGCATCGGCAGCCAGGAACGTGTACGGACCCTCGGCCAAGGGTCGTTCGCGGAAGTCGCGGACAAGCTCGTCCAGATCCCTGGCCATCACGCTCACCTGCGACCTGGACAGCCCGGTGATGCCCAGCGACTGCACGAGTCGGTCCATCCGCCGAGTGGACACCCCGAGCAGGTAACACGTCGCCACCACCGACGTCAGAGCCGCTTCCGCACGACGGCGCCGCTCCAGCAGCCAGTCGGGAAAGTAGCTGCCTTCGCGCAGCTTCGGGACCGCGACATCCAACGTCCCGACCCGCGTGTCCAGCTCACGGTGGCGATACCCGTTGCGGGAGTTCACCCGGTCCGGGTCACGTGTCCCGAACGCGGCACCACACACGCTGTCGGCATCCGCGGACAGCAGCGTGTTGATGAAGCCTTCCATCAACTCCCGCAGCAGGTCCGGGCTGGCCTGCTCGAGATGCTCGTGCAGGAACTCGGCAGGGTCGATACTGGGTGATGCGGTCATCGCAGTGCTCTTCTCTTCGAGTGGGTTGTGAGAGATTCCTCGAAGAATCACGCGGTGACCGCACCCACGTCCACACCCAGGTCAGCCACCACCACGCCGTACACCACTCTGCGGGACGCAACTGGCTCAAGGTGGACGGCCGTACGCCCGAGCCGGCGCGCTCGTACGTCCGCGTACCCGGCCGGACCACGGTCAGCCCGGCCAGACCGGACGCCTACCGGGTCGCCTACCCGCGCACCTCCGTACCAGCTGAACGGCCGCGAGTGACTCCAGGCGGGACTGCGCGGGTGAGCTCGGGCGGCCTGCTTGAGCTCGAGCGGGATGGTGGAGACTTGGCGGATGCTTCACGCGGATGCGGTAACGACGTTGGAGAGCTGGACTGCGCCCGATCCTGAGCAGGAAAGGCTGCGCGAGCACTATCTCCAGCACCTGGCACAGCACGCGGACGGCATGTGGCGAAGCTGCCGACCTGAGCACATAACAGCAAGCGCTCTAGTCGTAGACGCAACCGGCACCCAAGCCCTACTCACCCTGCACAAAACAGTAGGCCGCTGGCTCCAACTAGGCGGCCACTGCGAACCCGGCGACACCACCCTGGCCGGCGCAGCCCTCCGCGAATCCACCGAGGAATCAGGCCTCAACAACCTGACAATCACCCCATCCCCACTCCTACTCTCCCGCCACCAAATCCTCGCCGGCGGCTGCGCAGGCACCTACCACCTAGACGTCCAGTTCCTCGTGACCGCCACCGCCGAAACCAACTACACCGTCAGCGACGAGTCCCACGCCCTAGCCTGGTTCCCCCTCAACGCCCTCCCAGCCGACACAGACACCACCGTCCAACAACTAGCCGCCCAAGCCCACCACCTCATCACCACTCCCCGACCAGCTAGCTGACCAAGGCCCTACCCTCACCCGCGTCCCTCCATTGAGCAGTCAAGGGGGCACCACCGCCCCACCCGCTGCCTGCCAGAGCACGCCCACCCCGCATCCCGTTCCCGGTAGTCGACCGAGCACTACCTGCCCTCGGCCAGCTAACTGGGGGACGCCACACCACCGCTCTCCTCCGGCCGGATAGTCGACCGAGCGCACCGCCACCTCAAAACCGCTCCCCGGACCCGATAGCTGGCGCCGCACACTGCCTCTCCTGCGGGGCGACGGAGCACGCGACCTCCTCATCACGGACTCTCCTCGGCCGTCGAGCCGAGCCCCCGACCATCACGGCTAGGCCGCCCGTCTGCACCCGACCCGGTGGGGCTGAGAACGCCATCACCGCTGCCCACTGGCTAGACGATCGACCACGCCACCGTCCCCAAGCCGTCAGTTGACTGAGCTCCCCACCTCATCACCCCTCCCAGCCGTGGCGACCGAGGCGCTGTCCTCACTGCCCGAGCCGGCAAACCTGACCGCCCGAGTCCTTCGAACACCTGGTCCACAACCTGCTGAGTCCCGAGCCCCTACGCGTGGTGGCAGTGCGGCACCAGGTCCCGTGCAACCGCCATCCGCTGGCTGTTGCGGAAGTCGTGGCGGTGGGTCGGGGGATGGTCGTACGCTCGTTGTCACCGTCGGATTGCGGCCATCCGGTCGCCCTAGTGCGCCGAAGGATGTTCGTGAGCTTCGACATCGATCACTACGCCCAGACTTCGATCCGCATCCGCTGGGATGACCTCGACATGTCCTCGTTCGAGACCCAGCCACTGTCCGATGACGCGCTTCGTTGCCTCAGCTACATGAGCGACGTGGAGACCCACACCGTCTGCTACCTGCGCGATCTGCTCGTCACGCCGTCCCACGCCGATCCAGAGGTGACCGTCTTCCTGACGATGTGGAACCTCGAGGAGTACTGGCACGGCGAGGTGCTCGACGAGATCCTCCAGCGGCACGGCATCCCAACCGGCCCCGAACACACGCGCGCAGTACGTTCCCGCCTCGGCTGGCGCGACCGCCTGGCACCGATCCGGCAGTCACTGCTCGCCAACATCATCGGCGAGGACTTCATCGCCACCCACATGGCGTGGGGCGCGATCAACGAGTGGTGCGCGCATTCGGCGTACACGCGACTGATCCAGTCGGAGAGCCATCCGGTACTGACCGAGATCCTCAAGCGGATCGCGAAGCAGGAGACGCGGCACGTCGCGTTCTACAACAGTCAGGCGCGAGACCGCTTGCTGCGCAGCAAGAAAGCACAGAAGATCGCCCGCTTCGCCCTGTCGAAAGGTTGGGGCATCGTCGGCTCGACGATCATGCCGCCCGCCGAGGTGAAGCACATGCTCAACTACCTGTACGGCGGCGCCCAAGGCCTGGCCGAAGTCCGCAAGGTAGACGCCAAAATCGACGCCCTCCCCGGCCAACAGGGTCTCCACCTGGTCGAAAATGAACTAATCAAGTACGGCATCCACCCCAACTAACCGCGCGGCCAGCACCCACGCGCCCGCAGGACTCGCACCCCCTGCAGTCCTGCGCTGGTCACATACTCCGGCTCCCCGCGAACGCACTCGCGGTCCGGGCTTTGCAGGACCCGCTTGCCTGAGTTTCCCGCGCAGTCACAGGGCCTGGGTGCCGCCGGCACATTCGCGGTCCAGCGGCCAAGGGGACCGACGGGCTGGCCGAGGTGGTTGCGGCGTTCGGCGACGGCGCCGTACAAGTCCCGGGCTCTCACCGTCCCGCACACTCGCGGGCCCGCACACCTGCAGGATCGCGTGTCTGAGGTTCTGCGCCGTCACAGGTCTGGGTGCCGCCGGTAATGACAGACGAGCGCGGTACAAGTCCCGGGCTCCCGCGGTCTCGCATGCTCGGGTCCCGCGCACCTGGAGCACGTGCCGCCCGCGGTCGTGCGGCGCTCGCAGGTCCTTCTTCGGGGAGGAGTTCGGGGTGGTCGGGTGTGGCTGAGCTGCGGGCCGGCTGATTCAGCCGGCCCACCTGCCTCTAGAAGAGCCCTCGTGCTTCCCTACCCCTGCCCACAATCCCCCGCTGTACCGCCATCCCCGTGCGGCGCAGCCCCCCGCTCTCTTGCTGCACTGCCGATCCCCGTTGTACTGCGACCCCCCGTGCTGTTGCTGATCCCCGTGCAATCCCCGTCCTACTGCCGATCCCCGTGGGTCTCGTCGTACTGCCGATCCCCCTGGGTGTCGTCGTACTGCTGATCCCCCGTGCAATCCCCGTTGTGTCGCTGATCCCCGTGGAGCCCCCGTTGCGTTGCCGATCCCCCGGTGGAAGTCCCCCTTTACTACCGATCCCCGTGTGATCCCCGTGGTGTTATCCGTCCCCCGTGCCGCGCAGCATCCCCTCGTGCCTGCGGTGTTGCGATTCCCCGTTGTGCTGCCCCCGTGAATCCCCCGTTTTATCGCGATCCCCCGTGGAACCCCGTCGTACTGCCGATGCCCGTGAGCCCCGGTTGCGTTGCGATCCCTGTGAAGCCCCCGTTGCATTACTAGCCGCGTGGTGGTGCCTATCCCCCGTGTTGTGCTGCTATCCCCCACATACCTTGCTTTGAACTGCAGATCCCGTGCGGTTGCCGTGGATGGTGCCCTTCGCCCCGTCAGGGTGGGGTTGGGGCTGGGGTTTCCCCGGGTGCGACCCGTGGGGGTGACCCCTGGCGGGGGTGGGCTGGGCCGCGTGCCGCCCCTGAACGGCATCGGTGATCAGTCCGGACTCCCCCCAGGAGTGTCCCGCTGCTTGGTGAACGAGCGGGGAGCGGGAAGGTGACGGGTCAGGAGCGACGAAGTAGGGATCTTGTGGCGTCCCAGCCCTCGAGGCCGGGATCCAGTCGCGCTATGTCAGCGGATGATTGCAGACGGTGCCAGCCTGGGCCGATCGCGACCGCGTGCCGGCGGGGTTTGTGGGACTCCAGTTCGGACAGTGGGGTGTCGAAGGTGGGGGCGAGGGTTGCCACCCAGTCGGCGGTTGGGCGGTTGACGCCGATCGCCGCTAGCGAGCCGTCTTCGGCGGGGGTGACGGCGATGTCCGCAGTACTGAGGGCGCGGAAGAGTTTGCCGATGAGGAGGCCGGGCAGGTCGGGTACGTCGTGGGAGACGGCGACTACTGCTGCGGCCGGGCCGGCGAGTTCCACCGCGTCGAGCACCGGGCGGTTGGGGTCGACGGCGTAGACGGGTGTCCCGGGCCAGGTCAGGTCGCCGACCTGGGCGAGTGTGGAGTCGGAGCCACCGGACACGGCGACTGCCACGTCGACGCGATCCAGAGCTGCGAGCACCTCGTACGTGTCCTCGGCCAGCGCCAGTCGCCACGCCTCGGGGTCACGGCCGGGAGGTGCCCACGTACCCAACGCAGGTACGACGAGCACCACCACCCGCCGATCCGACGACGCCCCGCTGCCGCGCTCCCCCTGGTCCGACGAACCCGGACCGACGTGGTCCCCCTGGTCCGACGAGCCCAGACCGACGCGGTCCTCCTGGTCCGACGAACCCGGACCGACGTGGTCCCCCTGGTCCGACGAACCCGGACCGACGCGGTCCCCCTCGTCCGACGAACCCAGACCGACGCGCTCCCCCTCGTCCGACGAACCCAGACCGATGCGGTCCCCCTGGTCCGACGAGCTCAGACCGACGCGCTCACGCCCGTCCGGCGGGGTCATGCGGTCGCGCTTGCGTTGTCGTGGGCGGTTCGGGCTGCTGTGACTTCGGGCATGTGGGACTCGGCCCAGGACTTGATGGCGGCGATCAGTGGCATCAGCGTCTCGCCGAGGTGGGTCAGTTCGTAGTCGACTCGGACTGGGACCGACGGGGTGACTGTGCGGGTAAGGAGGCCGTCGCGTTCCAGGGAGCGCAGGGTTTGAGTGAGCATCTTCTGGCTGACGCCGGCGGTGCGGCGGGAGAGGTCGGAGTACCGCTGGGGGCCGTCGGCCAGGGCGGTGAGGATCAGCGTCACCCATTTGTCGATGATGCGGTCGAGGAGTTGCCGGGCGGGGCCGGTGCCGAGGAAGGCGTCGTACTCGCGGGCTGCCTCTTCGCGGAGCTGTGCGGCGGTGCGGGTGGGCATGAGTCTCCTCGTCGTGCGGTACGCACTTCCAAGTACGTGCGTCCCGGCAGAGAGTAACTCTCCGAGAGTGGTGTCGCCGAGAAGGCGTCTAGTGGATGCCGGAACTGGCTGCGCGCAGGGCGGATGGTCCCGGCCACGGTGGCCCGAAGGCGGAGGTTCATGCTGCTGCTTCTGTTGAGATGCTCCGGCAAGCGACGGAGACGGGGTCTTCGGGCGCGGCAGCACGAACGGCCGGCTCAACTCGACCCCGTAAATCCAGCTGAGCCCGCCTCATGATGCTTGCTGCCGCGTCAAAGACTCGTCTCTGCGAGCCACCCGTCACAGCGGGTCAGGCCGGGACGCTGAGCTCCGGATCGATCAGGCCCAGCCGGAGGCCGGTCATGATCGCGTTGGCGCGGTTGGTGGCGCCGAGCTTCTCGTACACCCGGGACACGTAGGTCTTGGCCGTCGAGAGGCTGACGAACAGCGAGACGGCGATCGCGGGGACGGACAGGCCGGTGGCCAGCAGCGACAGCACCTCGCACTCGCGCGGGCTGAGCGCCAGACCCGTGCCGCCCATGCCGCCGATCAACTGCCCACTGGTGACCTGGGTGCGGCGCGCCAGAGCATGCGCGAGGCCGGTCGCGGTGAAGGACGCGGCCGCCACCGCGGCATGACGGATCGCCCCGAGAACCTCGGCGTTCGGGGCGGTCTTGTCGACGAAGGCGGAGACACCGGTCTCCAGCGCCCGGAACAGTACGTCGTCCTGCGCCTGGGCGGTGAGTACGACGATGCCGAGCTCGGTGTGGCGGTCGCGGAGCTCCCGGGCGAGCTGGAGTCCGTCGGTGTCGGGCAACGCGACGTCCAGCACCACGACGTCCGGACGGACCGACGCGACGAGATCCTCCGCCTCGGCGGCGCAGGCGCATTCACCGACGATGGTGATATCGGCATCGGCGCTGACGAGCCGGATCAACCCGTACCGGGTCAGTGTGTGACCGTCGATGACGACGACTTTGATCGAGCTCCGCATAACGGTCCCCCGCGCTATATCTCCTGTGAGCCCCCAGCTGGAGATGGTTTGAGATCACCTACTGCCACTGTGATCGGCTCGCACCTACTGTCCGTTACGAGATCCGTCCAGGTGCTTTCCACCCGAAGTACTTGAACGCTTGGTTACTAAGTGACAAAGATTCACTTCAGCCGGCGAGAACGGCCAGCAGGGCTCCGGCGAGCATGAAGGGGCCGAAGCTGATGGAGTGCTGGAGGGTGATCCGGCGGGCGATCAGCAGCGCGAGGGTGACCACTGCCATCAGCAGGAAGCCCAGCGCGGCCCCGGTGAGCAGGGTCGGCCAGCCCAGCCAGCCGAGCGCGATGCCGAGGCCGCCGGCGAGTTTGACGTCGCCGCCACCGAGCTGCCCCCGGCTGGCGATCGCCAGCACCAGATAGCCGCCGCCGAGCGTCAGTCCGCCGAGCAGCGCACGGAGCAGGTACGCCGGGTGCCCGTCGATCACCGCGGTGAGTCCGAACAAGACCAGCAGCCCTGGATACAGCAGGAGGGTCAGTCGGTCCGGCAACCGCTGGACGGCGATGTCGATCGCTGCCAGCGCCACGCCGAGCGCACCGACAAAGGCGAACGGAGCCACCTCCGGGAGACCTGCGAACCGCCACAGCAGCAAGGCCAGCACCACCGCGGTGACCAGCTCGAGGACGACTGGCACACCGAGCCACCCTCGACAGTGCGCGCATCGCACCACGAAGCGTCCGCCGATCGGTTCCGCACACCGCGAGCAAGTGGTACGCGCGGACTCGCCGGACGCCACCGACAGCCGGAACACCGTGCTGCGTAGCGCCATGCCGGCGACGAAGCCGATCGCTCCCCCGGCCACTGCCCAAATGACGTCCATGCTCGCAAGCTAACGGCGCCCGCTCGGGCGAAGGAACCACGCGACGGCAGAACTGACCGACCGGCACCTGAAGCCGGACCGACCGGCCGACGGTGTCGTCCGATCGCCTGACAAGCACGTCACCGGTTGTCGGCCGGCCGGTCGGCCGTGTCAGCCGATCGGTCGCCGCTTTCTGACCGGTCGGCCGATGCCGCGCCGGGGCGACGATGCCGCACCGTTTCGGTACCGATCGGCAGATCGCCGTTCGACCGAGAACCCGGTGGGTCCGTCCCGCCGACAGCAGAAGGAGCTTCACATGTTCAGCAACTTGCTCGCCTCAGTGCAGAACCGCCTCGACCAGGCGCGCCGCGACGACCGTGGCGCGACCATGGTCGAGTACGGCCTGCTGGTGGCCCTGATCGCCGTCGTCGTGGTTCCCGCGCTGCTGATCCTGGGCCCGGCCATCGTCGCGCTGTTCACCGGTATCGCCGGCAACCTCTGAACCACCCGGACGATCTGCCGATCCATCCAGTTCGATCGCGGGGTGATGCGGCCCGGCCGGACCGGCCGGGCCGCCAGTGCCCAGGCTCCACCCTTCTTCTTTTCCTTGCCTTTGACCTGCGGAGGTAGGAGTTCCGATGTTCGAGCTCGTGCGGTTCGTCAGAGCCCTCACCGACTCGCTGCGACACGACGACCGCGGCGCGAATCTCGTCGAGTACGGCCTGCTGGTGACGCTGATCGCGATCGTCGTTGTTCCCACTGTCGTCATCCTCGGCCCCCTGGTCGCCGCGCTGTACGCGGGCGTCATCGGTGCCTTCTGACCTATCTGAAACCGGGAGAGACCGCATGCATCCGAGACGAGGCGACGACCGCGGCGCCACGGCTGTGGAGTTCGCGCTGCTGCTTCCGCTGCTCCTGCTGCTCGTGATGGGCATCGTCGACTTCGGCCGGATGCTCAACGCACAGCAGACGCTGACCCAGGCCGCCCGCGAGGGCGCTCGCCTGGTCGCCCTCGGGCAGCCGAACGTCGCGGGCCGCACCCAGGCTGCCGCGACCGGGTTGAGTCCGGTCGGCGTCGCGATCCAGTCGGCGTGCCCGGCCGGAGCCGGTCCGACCAGCAACGGCGCGGTCCAAACCAGCTACAACTTCCAGTTCACGCCGGGGCTCGGCTATCTCGTCGGCCTCTTCGGTGGTTCCGGCCTGAGCGGCCAGACCACGTTGACCGCCCGGGGAGTCATGCCATGCGAAACCTAGTCCCGCCGCTGGTCCGGCCGATGCTGCGCCTGCTCGGCAGAGACGACCGAGGTGCCTTCGGCGTCCTGGTCGGCATGCTGTTCTCCACTGGCGTTCTGCTCGGGATGGCCGCGCTGACCATCGACGTCGGCATGTTGTACCAGGAGCGCGCCGAGCTGCAGAACGGCGCCGACGCCGGCTCGATCGCCGTCGCCAAGAGTTGCGTCGTCGCCGGCTCCTCCTGCACACCTGGTACGGCGGCCACCTACGCGAACCTCAACTCCAAGGACGGCGTCTCCGCCGTGACCCTAGTCTGCGGCCACGACGCGCGGAACGGCCTGCCAGGCTGCCCGGCGTCCTCGGGAACCATGGTCGATTGCCCGGCCGCGCCGTCGGCCGGCACGAACTACGTCGATGTCCACACGGCCACCAAGACAACAGGCGGCTCCTCGCTGCTGCCACCGGTGTTCGCTCGTGCGCTCGCCGGAAACGCGAGCTACCAGGGCAGCACGGTTCTCGCCTGCGCCCGGGCGATGTGGGGACCGGCCCTGCAGACCGCGAACTCGCTCGCGATGACGCTCTCACTGTGTGCCTGGACCCAGGCGACGGCCGGTACGCCGCCGAGGTTCGGCGTCGACGTCCGGATCTTCGTCCGCGACGCGCCGAGCGCTCCCACCTGCGCCGGCCTGAGCGCGCCCGGTGAGTTCGGCTGGCTGAACGACATCGGCGGATGCACCGCCGCGGTCGACCTCACCCAGAGCGGCATCATCTCGGGCAGCGACCCGGGCAAGAACCTCTCCAAGGCGTGTCAGGACGCGTTGACGTCGTACGTCGCGAACGGGACGCCGATCTTCATCCCGATCTTCGACACCACCACCGGGTCGGGCAGCGGTGCGACGTACCACCTGGTCGGACTGGCCGCGTTCGTCCTCACCGGCTACGCGAACATGAATCCGCTCAAGGACGCGATCCCCGCGCCGTTCACGAAGGCGGACTGCCCGAACGGGGGCACGACTCCGTCCTGCATCTTCGGGCACTTCACCCAGGCCCTCGTGCCTGTGACCACCACCATCGGGGGCGGCACCTACTTCGGTGCGGCCGCCATCAGGCTCGCCGGCTAGTCCCGTCAGCGGAAGAGAGAGAGCAATGAAACGTCGAGTTGTGACCATCGTGCTGGCGGTGGCGCTGGCCGTCCTCGGAACAGGTGCCGTGCTGGTCTACGTCAATCGTGCGGACGCCCGCGCGGTGGCCGGCCAGCAGCCGGTGACCGTGCTCGTCGCCGACAAGGCGATCCCGTCCGGAACCACGGCCCGCGACGCGAAACCGTCGCTGCGCAAGGAAACCCTGCCCGCCTCCTCGGTGTCGTCGGATGCCATCACGGAGATCGACCCGGCCCAGGAGTCGTTCGTCACCTCGTCCGATCTCGCCGCCGGTCAGCTGCTGCGGAAGTCGATGCTGGTGTCTGCCGAGCAGGCCACCGGTGGGCTGACGATTCCCGACGGCAAGGTCGCGGTCACGATCACGCTGTGCGGTCCGGAGGCGGTCGCCGGCAACGTCCAGGTCGGGTCCCAGGTCGCGGTGTTCGGCACCGTCGTCGCCGGCTCGACCGGCGAGGTCAGTGCGCAGCCGAACTGCACCGGTCAGCACAAGCAGCAACTCGGCAAGGGGATCGGCAACACCCGGGTCGTCGTGCCCAAGGTGCGGGTGATCGCGATCGGCCCGGCCTCGGCGGCCACGGCGCAGGACGATGCCAAGACCACCAACAGCTCGTTCTCCCAGGGCAACGCCGCGCAGAACGACCTGACGCTGGTGACGGTCGCGGTGAACCAGGACGACGCCGAACGCCTGATCCTGCTGACCCAGACCGGGCTGCCGTACCTGGCGCTGCTCGGTCCGACCGCGCAGATCAAGCCCGACGACCACGTCGTACCCCAGTTCCCACCGGCCAAGTCGAAGCAAGGACAAGGACGATGACCATCCTGTGCCAGCCGGCCGTGTCGCCGGACGAAGCGATCTCGAGCCTCGGCGGGACCGTCCGCCGCGTCGACGATCTCGGCGCCGCGCTCGATGCCCTGAGCAACGACCCTGCCGAGGACCTGGTCGTGGTGGGACCGGACGCCGACACCGTCGAGGCGTTGCGGTTCGCCGCACACCTGCGGCTGGAACGGCCGACCACCGGTGTGATCCTGGTGCGCGAGTACGTCGACATCGCCCTGCTCACCGATGCACTGCGGGCCGGCGTACGGGAAGTGGTCACTGCCGGGGACAACGCGGCACTGGCCGCGGCGTGCGAGCGCTCCTGGGAGCTGTCCGGGCACGTGCGCGCCACTGACGACCCGGAGCCGGCGCACCAGGGCAAGGTGATCACCGTGTTCGCCGCCAAGGGCGGATGCGGCAAGACCACGATCGCGATCAACCTCGCCGCGGCCCTGGCTGCCGACGAGGTCACCCGGGTGTGCGTCGTGGACCTCGATCTGTCCTTCGGCGACGTGGCCATCTGCGTCCAGCTCGAGCCCGTACGCACCATCAGCGACGCGCTGCCGATGGCCGGCCACCTCGACACGACCGGAGCCGCCTCGCTGCTGACGCCGTACCGGCCCGGGCTGGACATGTTGCTGGCGCCGGTCACGCCCGGCGACGCCGAGAAGATCCCGGCAACGCTCGTCGGCGAACTGCTCGCCGTACTGCGCGGGATGTACGACTACGTCGTGGTCGACACCCCGGCCCAGTTCAGCGAGCACGTGCTCACCGCGATGGATGTCTCCGACCATCACGTGCTGCTCACCACCCCGGATACACCGGCAATGAAGAACCTGCGGATCGCGCTGGACATGCTCGACCTGTTGTCCTACTCGCGCGACATCCGCTCGGTGATCGTCAACCGATCCGACTCGAAGGTCGGGCTGTCCGCGAGCGACGTCGAGCGCGTCGTGCGAAGCGCCATCAACGCCCACGTGCCGTCCAGCCGCAGCGTTCCCATCTCCATCAACAAAGGCACTCCGATCGTGATCGGTACGCCGACCCATCCGGTCAGCCAGGCGATCACCCGGTTCGCCCGGGAACGGCTGCTGAGCCAGTCCGCGCCGGCGCGGAGCAAGGCGTTCGCACGACGTGGTGCGGGGAGGCGATGATGGACCTGTCCGAGAGACTCGCCCAGCGTTCCGCCGGGTCGGTGCCCACCGGCGCACCGAGCCCGCGGACGGCCGATGACGTACCCCGCCGTGCGGCGCGGAACGCGGATCCGTTCGCCGGCGTGAAGCGCAGCGTTCACCAGGGACTGCTGGAGACGCTGGGTCCCAAGCTGTACGACGCCCACCTCGACCAGCGCGAGCTCGAGCAGCAGGTCACGCAGACCCTGCAGGCAGTGCTGCAGCGCGACGACACCCCGATGACCGCGGCCGACCGGACGCGTGTCGCCCAGGAGGTCGCCGACGAGATCCTCGGCCACGGCCCGCTCGAGCCGTACCTGCGCGACGCCGGGGTCTCCGAGATCATGGTCAACGGTCACGACCAGATCTACGTCGAACGCGAGGGGCGCCTGGTCGCCGTCGAGGCGGCGTTCACGGACGAGAGCCACCTGCGCCGCACCATCGACAAGATCGTCTCCCGGGTCGGCCGGCGCGTCGACGACGCGAGCCCGATGGTCGACGCCCGGCTGCCCGACGGCAGCCGGGTGAACGCCGTCGTACCGCCGATCGCGCTGGACGGGTCGTTGCTGACGATCCGGAAGTTCGCCGCGGATCCGTTCACCGTCGACGACCTGATCTCGTTCGGCACGCTGACCGGGCCGGTGGCCGAGCTGCTGCACGCCTGTGTGCGGGGCCGGCTGAACATCCTGATCGGCGGTGGCACCGGCTCCGGCAAGACGACGACGCTGAACGTGCTGTCGTCCTTCCTGCCCGACGACGAGCGCATCGTCACGATCGAGGACGCGGCCGAGCTGCAACTGCGGCAGGAGCACGTGCTGCGCCTCGAGTCCCGGCCGTCCAACGTGGAGAAGCGGGGCGAGATCGCGATCCGGGACCTCGTCCGCAACGCGCTGCGGATGCGCCCGGACCGCATCATCATCGGCGAGGTTCGCGACGGCGCCGCGCTCGACATGCTGCAGGCCATGAACACCGGCCACGACGGCTCCATCACGACCGTGCACTCCAACGCACCGCGGGACTCGCTGTCCCGCCTGGAAACCATGGTGCTGATGGCCGGCGTCGACCTGCCGCAGCGGGCGATCCGTGAGCAGATGTCGTCCGCGATCGACCTGATCGTGCACCAGAGCCGGCTCAAGGACGGGACGCGCCGGATCACCCACATCACCGAGGTGACCGGTATGGAGGGTGACGTCATCACCCTGCAGGACCTGTTTCTGTTCGACTTCCACGCCGGTGTCAACGAGCGCGGCTGGTTCCGCGGCTGCCTGCGGGCCACGGGCCTGCGCCCGGGGTTCTCGGACCGGCTCGCCGATCGGGGCGTGTACGTGTCACCGCGCATGTTCGGCCTGGAAGAGGTCCCGCGATGAGGACCTCGCGACTGCGCGCACTGCTGGGCACTGCCGTGGTGGGTCTGGCGGTGGTTCTGCCGACCGTCGCACACGCGGCCGACGGTCCGTCGGCGCGGATCGATTCTGTGCAGGTCAGCCCAGGTCATGCCGGCTTCGTTCTGACCACCGCCAACGTGTCGGGGACGCTGAGCTCCGCGACAGTCCGGGTCGTGGCCGGACGCACCGTACTGCCCGCAGAAGTCACACCGGTCGGCAGTACGACGGTGACAGCGGCTCCACCGCGCGCAGTGGTGATCGTGCTGGACACCAGCGGCTCGATGGCCGGCTCGGGAATCACTGCCGCGCGTCAGGCCGCACTGAGCTACCTCGCACATCTGCCGAACGACGTACAGGCGGGCTTGCTCACCTTCTCGGACCGGCCTCGACTCGTCGTCCGGCCCACCACGAACCGCACTCAGATCCGCACCGCACTGGCGCAGGTTGAGGCCACCGGAGACACAGCTCTGTACGACGCAGTGCAGACAGCAGTCGCGGCACTCGATGCCGCTCGGCTCGGCCCGTCGGCTCAGCGCAGGTTGATCGTGCTGTCCGACGGTGTGGACACGTCGAGCAAGGCATCGCTCGAGTCGGTGACCGGCCGGCTTGCCGCCGAACGCATCCCGGCTGACGTGGTTGCCTTCCGGTACGGGAGCGGTGACGCCTCAGCCGCTCAGCACATCGCGGCGGCCGCGGGCGGGCGAACGCTGACAGCCCAGAACGCCGGTCAGCTGACGGCTGCCTTCGCGGCCGTGGCACGCAACTTCACCGCGCGGACGAAGATCGACGTCACTGTGCCCGAGGCACTGGCCGGTCGTCGCGTCATGCTGCGCGTCACCATCGGCTCGGTCAGCGCAACGACTGCGGTGACCTTCGCCGCCGTCGCACCGGCTACAGCTACCCCGACGCCGACGCACACCGGCCAGTCCGCGACCTCTCATCGGACAGTGTGGTCCTGGCAGCTTCTCGCCTTGCTCTGCAGCGTCTTCCTGGTGGTGCTGCTCGCCGTGGTTCTCCTGCGCTGGCAGGGTGTCCGGGAGGACAGGACGCGCCGGCTACTCCAGCAGATGGGCCACTACGGACCTCGGCGCGACGAGCACCTTGCGAACGACTCCGGGGGCGCCGCCGCGCGGACCGCGGTCGGATTCGTCGGCCAGGTCCTGCGGTCGAGTGGTGCCGAGCAAGGCCTCGCGCATCGACTCGATCTCGCGGATCTGAAGCGCAAGCCGGCCGAGTGGGTGGTACTGGTCTTGTGCGGCGCGGCCGCGCTGGTGACCACGCTGATGCTCCTCGGTGTCAACGGGCTGCTGAGCGTGCCGATCGGACTCGTTGCCGGGTGGCTCGTTCAGCGCGTGTACCTCAGCTTCCGCATCGGGCGTCGCCGCGCTGCCTTCGGCGAGCAGCTCCCGGATGTGCTGCAGCTGATCGTCGGATCGCTTCGCTCCGGGTTCTCGCTCGCGCAGGCCGTCGACGCCGTCGTCCGGGACGGCACCCAACCGGCCGCGGGCGAGTTCTCCCGCGCGCTGGCGGAAACCCGGATCGGCGTCGACCTCGAGACCGGGCTCGACCACGTCGCGGACCGGATGGAGTGCGACGACCTGCGCTGGGTGGTGATGGCCACCAGGATCCAGCGGGAGGTCGGCGGCAACCTGGCCGAGGTTCTGCGGAACACGGTCGACACCATGCGTGAACGCGCACAGACCCGCCGGCACGTGCGGGCTCTCAGTGCGGAGGGCCGGCTGTCCGGCTACATCATCGTCGGTCTGCCGATCGTGCTCGGTGCCTGGCTGACGTTCAGCAAACCGGAGTACATGAGTCCGCTGTTCACCACACCGATCGGCGTGATGCTCGTCGGTGGCGGTGCCGCGCTCATCGTCGTGGGGTCGTTCTGGATCCGTGCCCTGATCAAGGTGGAGGCGTGAGATGACCGCAACCGTGTTCCTGATCGGCGGGCTCGCCGCGCTGGGCCTGGCCATCGTGCTGGCGGTCGTCAGCATCGTCGCGCGCCCCGCCGACGGCGGAGTGGCCAGAGCACTCGCCACGATCGACAATCACTACACGCGGCACACACCGGTCGACGTCGAGGCCAATCGCGATCCGTTCGCGTCCCTCCCCGGATGGCTACGCTCCCTCGCGGTGCGCCTGTCCCCGACGGGAATCGGCGCCACGCTGCAGCGCCGACTCGATCTGGCGGGCAACCCGTCGGGGTGGACTCCCGACCGGATCCTGGCGGCGAAGGGGCTCGGCCTGTTCATCCTCGGTGGGCTCGGCGCGCTGTACGGCGTACGCACGATCGGACTGCTCGTCGTGGCGGCCGCCGTCGCCGCGACCGCGGGGTTCTTCCTGCCCGACATCCTCTTGTACAACGCCGGTCTGAAGCGCCAGGAGAAGATCCAGAAGGCCTTGCCCGATGCGCTGGACATGCTCACGGTCTGCGTCGAGGCCGGGCTCGGGTTCGACGCCGCGCTCGCGCAGGTGGCGCGCAACACCACCGGCCCGCTGGCCGAGGAGTTCTCCCGGGTGCTGCAGGAGATCCAGATCGGCAAGTCCCGCTCGCAGGCGCTGCGCTCCCTGACCGAGCGGACGACGGTGCCCGAGCTGCGCTCGTTCGTGTCGGCCCTCGTGCAGGCCGGCGAGCTCGGCATCACGATCGCGGACGTCCTGCGCGAGCAGGCCAAGGAGATGCGGCTGCGCCGCCGGCAGCGTGCGGAGGAGAAGGCGCAGAAGGTGCCGGTCAAGATCCTCTTCCCGCTGGTGTTCTGCCTGTTCCCGTCGATGTTCATCGTCATCATCGGCCCGGGCGCGATCAGCATCGTCCACGTCTTCTTCGGGAAGTAGCCCACCATGACCATCCTCGAGCCCGCCCACCGCCGGCTGGACGCCGGCCGCCTGATCATGGTGCCCGGGGCCACCCTGATGCTGTGTGCGGACGCCATCATCCTCACTCATTCGACCGGGCCCGGAGCAGCAGGCACCCTGCGCTGGGTCGGCAACGCCCTGGTGGCCGTCTTCTACGGCCTGATCATCTGGGCCTATCTCCGTCGAGGGCCGGCGAAGGCCACGAGCACCTCTGTCACCGCGCACGCGGCCGCGATCACCGCAACGCTGACCCCCTTCGCCTTTCCGATACTCACCGGCTCGACGGTGAGCGTGGGTCGAGAGTTGGTCGCAGACATCCTTCTCGTCGGCGGCACCGCCTGGTCGGTCTGGTCGCTCCGCAGCCTGGGCCGGAACCTGTCCGTCATCGCCCAGGCGCGCGAGGTCGTCGAGCACGGCCCCTACCGGTGGATCCGGCACCCGCTCTACACGGGCGAGATCGTCTCGTCTCTCGGGCTCGCCATCGCGGCCGGCACCGTCGCCGCGGCCGGTGCGTGGATCATGCTCGTCTCACTGCAGGTCTACCGCGCGCTCCGTGAGGAGGAGGTCCTGATCGGCACGCTGCCGACGTACGCCACCTACCGCACCCGGACCGCGGCGCTGCTCCCCGGCGTCTTCTAACCGAGTGCGGAACGGAGCCTCAAGGCGACCTGGATGTCCAGGGCACGCTCTGGCGACTGCCAGCCGTCGTCAAGGAGGGACGTGATGCGGTCCAGGCGTTGCTGGACGGTGTTGGGGTGAATATGAAGTGAGGTCGCGGCTCTCGTCGGACTCTGGCCGGCTGCGAAGTACGCATCCAGTGTGCCGACCAGGTCGGTGCCGCGTTGCGCGTCGTAGTCGAGGACTGCGCCCAGGACGTGCTGTACATGCGCCTGTACGTCGACCTCCGCGGCACCGACCAGGCCGGCGACGCCGAGGTCGTCGGGTGTCGCGGATTCGCCGGTGCGGCCGAGGCGAAGCATGGTCGCCGCGAGCCGGGCAGCCTGTCGATGGGCGTCGACCAGCGAACTCCAGCCGGCCGGTCCGGTCACAGCGATGGTCACTCCGGCCCGCTTGGCCACTTCGGCCAGCTCACGTGCAGCCGAGACAGGGTCCGTGCGACCGAGCAGCAGCACCAGGTCGCCGCCATACGGACCGGACAGCACCAGCTTGTCCTCGAGTGGTGCCGAGAGCCGAGCACGTACGGCGGAGTGGTCGCCGCGGCACACGGCGACCACCATGCGATCGTGGCGGCGGTTCGGCGCGAGCAGACGGAGTCGATCGGTCAGCGTCCTCGGGTCGGCGCTGCCGCTGAGCACGTCGGCCAGCAGATCCGCCTGTGCACGTTGAGATTGCTCGGCGGCCTGGCGGCGGAACAGGAGTACCAGGGTGGTGACAACGGCGGCCCGTTCGACGATGCGTTGGTCGGCGCCGGAGAGGTCGTCGACGCCGCCGATCACCAGTGCGCCGAGTCGCTCACCTTTGGCGGTCGCTGCGACCACCCAGCAGTCGCCGACGCGGGTCAACCGACCGGACTCGGACCCCTGCCAGGGCACCGTCGTACTGGGTGCGCCACCGGCCACCGCCAGCTCGTTGCCGACAGCATCGACCAGGACGACCCAGACGTCGAGGAGCTCGGCCAGTGCGGCGGCGACCGCGTCCACGTCGCCACCCGACAGGACGATCCCGGCGAAGCGGTCGTGCGCTGCCGCGGCGTGCTCGACACCCGCGTGCGCGGCGGAGAGCTGGTCGAGCGCGGCCGCTGTCTCTGCGGCGGCGCGGACCTGGACGATGGTCACCGCTGCCAGTGCGGCCAGGGAACCGAGCAGCGAGACCTCCTCGCGGCTGAACGGTCTCCTGGTCCGGTTGGACGCGAACAGCACGCCGACGAACGCTCCGTCGACGACGAGCGGCGTACCGCAGATGGCGACCAGGCCCTCTTCACCGACTGCGTGGTCGATCGACGAGGTGTGCCGGAAGCGGTGGTCCGACGGGTAGTCGGCGGTCCAGTACGGCTTGTAGGTCTCCGCGACCAGACCGCCCAGTCCCGCACCCAGCGGGAGCCTGACCTGCTGGAAGGCCGCCGACACCGACCCGTCGGTCGCCCGCATGTACGTGTCACCGCGTGCCTCGTCGTGCAAGGTCAGGTAGGCGACGTCCGCGCCGAGCAGGGTGCGGGCCCGGTGGACGATGGTGTCGAGCACGCCGCCCGGGTCGCGGGCGGAGGCGAGTTCGCGAGCCACGTCGACCAGCGTGGACAGCTCGGCCTCGCGCTTCTTGCTGGCGTCGATGCCGGCCCGGATCCGCAGGGCGAGGTCGCGTGCCACCGCGTCCTCGCCCGCCGCCCGGGCCAGCTCACTCCCGGGCGCGTCCTCGGCCAGCAGCCGGAGCAGCTCCTCCATGTCCGGGATGATGCCACCTACAGGGTGGTCAGGTCCCGGCGATGCGTTTCGGTGTACGACGTCACCGCGACGATCGAGATCACTGCGCAGACTGCGACGTACACCGCGATCGCATAGCCGGAGTCGTACGCCTTGAGCAGCGCTACCGCGATGAACGGCGCCAGGCCGCCCGCGACGATCGATGCGAGCTGGTAGCCCACGGACACACCGGAGTAGCGGACCCGCGTACCGAAGAGCTCGGTGAAGAACGAGGCCTGCGGTCCGTACATCGCGCCATGCAGCACCAGTCCGACGGTGACGGCCAGGGTGGCGAGGGCGAAGTTCTTCGTGTCCACCAGGGCGATGAAGACGAAGGCCCAGATGCCGACTCCGAACGCACCGATCAGGTAGACCGGTCGGCGGCCGATGCGGTCCGACAGCGCGCCCCACAAGGGGATCGCGAAGAAGTGGATGGCCGCACCGATCAGTACGGCGTTCAGCGCGAAGGACTTGCCCATCCCCAGGTGCTCCTTCGCGTACGTCGCGATGACGATCGTGAAGATGTAGTAGCTGACGTTCTCCGCCATCCGGGCACCCATGGCGGTGAGCACCTCACGCGGGTAGCGCGTGATCACCTCGAGAATCGGCAGCTTGTCCGTCGGCTGCTGCTTCTCCCGCGCCTCCTGGAACACCGGCGACTCCTCGATCCGCAGCCGCACCCACAGCCCGACCAGGACAAGCACGGCGGACAACAGGAACGGAATGCGCCAGCCCCATGAGTTGAAGGCCTCATCTGACTGGAACGCCGCCAGCCCGGCCAGTACGCCGTTGGCGATCAGCTGACCGGCCGGAGCGCCGGCCTGTGGCCAGGAAGCCCAGAAACCACGCCGCGCGGGGTCACCGTGCTCAGACACGATCAGTACGGCGCCACCCCACTCACCACCGAGTGCGAAGCCCTGGATGAGCCGCAGCACGGTCAGCAGGATCGGAGCGAGCGCACCGACCTGTGCGTACGTCGGCAGCAGGCCGATGGCGAAGGTGGCGAGGCCCATCAGCAGCAGTGACAGCACCAGCAGCTGCTTGCGCCCCAATCGGTCGCCGAAGTGGCCGAACACCACTCCGCCGATCGGCCGGGCGAAGAAGCCCACCGCAAAGGTGGCGAAGCTCAGGAGCGTCCCTGTCAGCTCCTCGCCCTTCGGGAAGAAGAGGTCGCCGAACACCACCGACGCGGCGACGCCGTAAAGGAAGAAGTCGTACCACTCGACCGTCGTACCGACGAGACTCGCGCCGACCACGCGGACGATCGCCGGCCGGGTCCGAACCGGTTGTGTTGCTGTCATGGCGGGCTCCAGTTGCTAGTGGGCGGTCCAGCCGCCGTCGAGTACGAACGAGCTCCCCGTGATGGAGGCGGACGCCGGGCCGCACAGCAGCGCGACCAGCTCCGCCACTTCGGCCGGCTCGATCAGCCGCTTCACCGCGACCGGTTCGAGCAGGACCTTGTCCAGCACCTCTGCCTCGGACAGGCCGTGCGTGGCCGCCTGGTCCGCGAGTTGTGCGGTGACGAGCGGCGTACGGACGTAGGCCGGGTTCACACAGTTGCTGGTGACCCCATGTGCCGCGCCCTCCAGGGCGACGACCTTGCTGAGTCCCTCGAGTCCGTGTTTGGCAGCGACGTACGCCGCCTTGAACGGGCTGGCCCGGAGGCCGTGTACCGAGCTGATGTTGACCACGCGTCCCCAGCCGGCGCCGTACATGTGGGGCAGCGACTGCCGGATCAGCCGGAACGGCGACTCGAGCATGAGCCGCAGGATGTAGCTGAAGCGCTCCGGCGGGAACTGCTCGATCGGCGCGACCTGCTGGACCCCGGCGTTGTTCACCAGGATGTCCACGTCCGTCGGCAGGTCCGGCAGACGCTCCAGGTCGGACAGGTCGGCCACCACCGTCTCCACACCCTCGAGCGCGTCGAGCCCGGCCGGGTCGAAGTCGACGGCGACGACGTGGACGCCGTCCGCCGCGAGGCGCCGGGCACACGCGGCGCCGATGCCGGACGCAGCTCCGGTGACGAGGGCTCGACGGGTCTCCATGGCCGACGACTGTAGAAATCCAGGCTCAGCCGCACTATGGGATCCGGGCACACATCCCGACCCCGGTCAGTGGTGTTCTGCGCCACTTGTCCACAACTTCGCCTATCAGAGCAGCGCGTGACGATAGGTGGACCTATTGTTGAAACATGGTCGATATCGAACAGCCGAAGAAGAAGGCGGCCGGCGTCCCCGCGGTGCTCTCGTCGTTCAAGTTCGGTTTCCGGGAGATGGGCCCGGCGCGGACCGGCAAGGTGTTCTTGAAGATGAACCAGGACGGCGGGTTCGACTGCCCGTCCTGTGCCTGGCCGGACCCCGACCACAAACGCAAGCACGCGGCCGAGTTCTGCGAGAACGGCGCCAAGGCGGTGGCCTGGGAGGCGACCCGCAAGCGGGTCCCGCGCGCCTTCTTCGCCGAGCACTCGGTCGACGCGATGAACGAGATCTCCGAGTTCGAGCTCGGCAAGCTCGGCCGGATCACCGAGCCGCTGCTGCTCCGGGCCGGCGCGACGCACTACGAGCCGGTCGGCTGGGACGAGGCGTTCCAGGTCGTCGCGCGGCACCTGAAGGCGCTGATCGACCCGAACGACGCCGTCTTCTACACCTCCGGCCGGACCAGCAACGAGGCCGCGTTCCTCTACCAGCTGTTCGTCCGCGCCTACGGCACCAACAACCTGCCCGACTGCTCGAACATGTGCCACGAGTCCTCGGGGACAGCCCTGTCCCGGGTGATCGGCAGCGGCAAGGGTGCGGTCACGCTGGAGATGCTCGAGCAGGCCGAGCTGATCGTCGTCGTCGGCCAGAACCCGGGCACCAACGCACCGCGGATGCTGAGCCACCTCGAGATCGCCAAGCGCAACGGCGGCGACATCGTCTCGGTGAACCCGCTGCCCGAGCCCGGCCTGATGAACTTCAAGAACCCGCAGCGCCCGCGCGGCTGGATCGGCAAGGGGACGACGCTCGCCGACCAGCACCTGCAGATCCGGATCGGCGGCGACCAGGCGCTGTTCCTTGCCGTCGGCCACCTGCTGCTCGACGCCGAGGCGGCCAGTCCGGGGACCGTGCTGGACAAGTCCTTCATCGACGACCACACCAGCGGGTACGACCTGTACGCCAAGCACAACAGGGAGATCGACTGGGCTGCGGTCGAGCTGGCCACCGGCCTGCGACGGACCGAGATCGAGGAGTTCACCCAGCGGTTCATCAAGTCCAAGGCGACGGTGATCTGCTGGGCGATGGGCCTGACCCAGCACCGCGAGGCCGTCGCGACGATCAGCGAGATCGTCAACGTCCTGCTCCTGCAGGGCAACATCGGCAAGCCCGGCGCCGGCCCGTGCCCGGTGCGCGGCCACTCGAACGTGCAGGGCGACCGCAGCATGGGGATCTGGGAGAAGGTGCCGGACGCCTTCCTGGACAGGCTGGACCACGAGTTCTCGTTCACATCACCCCGCGAGCACGGCATCGACGCGGCCACCACCGTGCAACGGCTGCGGGACGGCGCCGTTCGCGTGTTCTTCGCGATGGGCGGGAACTTCGCATCCGCGACACCCGACACCGAGGTCGTGCATCGCGGTCTGCGGGAGTGCGATCTGACGGTGCACGTGTCGACGAAGCTCAATCGCTCGCACACCGTCACCGGGCGCGAGGCGCTGATCCTGCCGACGCTCGGGCGGACCGACCACGACCACACGGCGGCGGGTCCGCAGTCGGTGACGGTCGAGGACTCACAAGGCGCGGTCCACCTGTCCACCGGCAACCTGATCCCACCGGGGCCGGAGATGAAGTCCGAGATCGGCATCATCTGTGCACTGGCGCAGGCCGTCGTACCGGACGTCGGGCAGATTCCGTGGGCCGATTTCGCCGACGACTACAGCCTGATCCGGCAGCGGATCGGGCGGGTGGCCGACGGGTACGAGGACTTCGAGGCGCGGCTGCGGGCCAACGAAGGCGGGTTCCTGCTGGCGCACGCGGCTCGCGACAAGCGTGAGTTCCGGACATCGGACGCGCGGGCGCAGTTCACCGCGAACGACCTGACCTGGTTGCCGACGGCACCTGGTCGGCTGCTGCTCCAGACCATGCGCAGCCACGACCAGTTCAACACCACGATCTACGGGCTCGAGGACCGGTACCGCGGCGTGCACGGGACGCGCGAGGTCGTCTTCGTGCATCCGGACGACCTGGCCGAGCTCGGCCTGAAGGACGGCGGGTACGTCGACATCGTGAGCGAGTTCGCGGGTGTCGAGCGGCGGGCGTCCGGGTTCCGCCTGGTGTCGTATCCGACGGCTCGGGGCTGCGTGGCGGCGTACTACCCGGAGACCAATGTGCTGATGGCTGCCGACGATGTCGCGAAGGGCAGCAACACACCCGTCGCGAAGGGCCTGACGGTCAGGCTGGAGCCAGTCGCTTCCTGAACCACGGCTGGAGAAGGGCGAGGACGACGGCCACCGCGGCGCTGGTGAGCCACAGACCTTTCGGGCCCGCTGCGGCGAGGAGTTGGGTGACGGTCAGTGGCGCGATGGTGGTCGCGATGCCCCAGCTCAGGCCGAAGACGGCGAGGTAGCGGCCGCGGGCATGCTCTGGCGCGAGGCCGGACGCCTGCGTGAGGTAGCGCGTCAGGAGGAAGAGGTCGCCGAGGCTCCAGAGCACCGCGGCGAGCAGGAACATGGCGAGGCTGTGCGCCGCGGCGCTGACGAGTAGTCCTGCTCCGAGGAGGACGTAGCCGATCGTCATCGCCCGGAAGTCGTCGAGGTGCTGCATCCGCAGGAGACGCTGGGCGACGATCAGCGTGACTGCCGAGACCGCCAGGATGAAGCCGGTGCCGGACTTCGGCAGCCCCTGCTCGAGCAACGTCAGCGGCACACCGATCACCAGCTGCATATAAATGGTGGCGAAGATGGTGCCGCTCGCCAGCAGAAGTACCAACCGCCGGTCCCGCCAGACCGAAACCACCTTGGGCGTCACGTGTTCCTCACCTCCCCGGCGTACGTCGGCTGGGAGGGCGAGGGCTACCAGGATGGCGCAGGAGAGGCAGGTGATGGCGTCAGCGACGAAGAGCCAGCGGAGGTCCACGTGGCTGATCGCGGCAGCGAGTAGGCCGGCCAGGACTCCAGCCGCGGCGAGTGCCGCGCTGTACAAGCCGTACGCCGCCGGCCGGTCGGCCGGGCTGGTGACGTCGGCGATCATCGCCTGGCTCGGCGGCTCGTAGATCTCGAAGACGAGCCCGAGCAGCAAGGTGGCGAGGACGGCGGACCAGAGCACTTGGCTGAGCGCGATCCAGATCTGCGCGACGGCACAGCCGGTCAGGCCGAGGACGATCGTACGGCGACGCCCGAGGCGATCGGCGAGGTGACCGCCGAGCAGCCGGGACGGGATCGTGGCCGCCCCGAAGAGCGCCAGGATCGCACCGGTCTGCCCGAGCGATGCGCCGAACTCCACGGCGAGGACCACCCCGAGGAACGGCAGCGTGAACGTACCGATCCGGTTGACCGCGCGCGCCACCACCAGGATCCACACGGCCGGGGACAACCCACGCCACGGCGCGGTCAGTGTCGCGGCAGCACTCATCTCCGGCTCCATGACTGTCTAAAGGGATATGATCGGTCACGCGAGCTCGAGCCTACGGAGAGACCCTGTGACCGGTCAAGTGTCTTTTGATAGTCATGCCCGGAACGTGCTGGCGGCGTCCGTCGAGTACGTGAACCGGCTGACCCCCGGCTACTCCGGCGGCGTCGCGTACGCCGGACCGTCCGACGAAGCGCAGGCCGTCGCCGAGGCCCTGGCTGCCATCGGCTACCCGCGGCCGTCCGTCGAGCCGGCGGACGCACGGCGCTTGGCGGTGCTCGCGGGGCGGATGCGGATCGTCTTCGAGGCGGCGCACGCGGGCGACCTCGACCGGGCCGCGGCGGAGGTCAACGCCCTCCTCATCGACACCAACTCCCGACCCCAGCTGGACCGGCGCGACGACGGCTGGAGTCTGCATTTCCACGGCCCGGACGACGGACTCGTCAACGGCTGGGCCGCGGGCTGCGCCGCCGGTCTGGCCCTGGCACTGGGTACAGGCCTGGCCGGCCGCCTGGGCGTCTGCGCGGCACCGCACTGCGACCGCGTCTTCGTCGACATCTCCCGCAACGGCCAACGCCGGTTCTGCTCACCCCAGTGTCAGAGCCGGGTCAAAGCCGCCGCACATCGCGCTCGGCAGGTCTCGTGAGGGTCGGCCTGGCCGGATCCTCGTTGCTCACCACAATCTGGGCATGGTCTCGCGGGCGAACCTGATCGACGTACAGACGCTCGCCGGGGATGTACTTGGTGAGGTAGCGATGCTTAGCGGCCAGCACCAACTCCGCCAGCTGCACCACCATCGCGGCCCGCTGATCCACAGCCTCTCCTTCCCCAGAGCGAAGGACGCTAGCAGCCGACGCAACGAGCGAGTGCCCCACCGGCTGGTGGGGCACTCGCGTTGTGACGGAAGGTCAGCCGACCGGGGTGAGCTCGCGCTCCTCTTCCGGGGCGGCGGGCGGCTCGATCGCGTGCTTCCGCGGGGTCCGGCGGAGCCACTTGGGCGCCCACCAGTTGGCCTCGCCGAGCAGGGTCATCGCGCTCGGCAGGACGACCGCCCGGATGATCGTCGCGTCGATCAGGATGGCGACCGCGAGGCCGACACCGAGCTGCTTCATGTCCAGCGTGCTCAGCGTCGCGAAGACCGCGAACACCCCGATCATCACGGCCGCCGCGCTGGTGACCACGCCGGCCGAGCCGGTGATGCCCTCGGCCACCGCCTGCTTGGTCGGTACGCCGCGCAGCACCGCCTCGCGGATCCGGCTGACGACGAACACGTGGTAGTCCATCGACAGACCGAACAGCACCACGAAGAGGAACAGTGGCAACCAACTGACCACCGCGCCGTTCGACGTGAACCCGAGGATCCCCTCGGCCCAGGTGTTCTGGAAGACCGCCGTGACGACGCCGTACGCCGCTCCGGCACTCAGCAGGTTCAGCGCGATCGCGGTGAACGCGACCACCACGGACCGGAACGTCACCATCATCACGATCAGCGTCAGCAGCAGCACGAACCCGATCACGAGCGGCAGCTTGTCCCGCGTGTGCGCCGCATAGTCGACATCCGCGGCCACGAACCCGCCGACGGCGTACTCGACTCCGGGCACCTTGCCGACCGTCTCCGGCATCAGCTCCGTGCGCAGCTTGGTCAGCGAGTCGCGCGCCTGCTGGCTGCCACCCTCGTACGGCGTGGCGACCTCGAGGGTCGTGACCGTGCCGTCCTTGGAGACCCGCGGCTCCTCGAGACCGTCCTGGGCGAAGAGCTTGTCGTCCTGCGTGAGCCGCACCAGCTCGGCCAGGGCGGCCTTGACCGCGGGCGCCTGGTCGGCCGGCGCTCGGACGGCGACCTCGTGGCTGGTCCCCGTGCTCGGGAAGGCCGCGGTCAACCGGTCGTACGCCTTCATCACCGACGTGGTGCGCGGCAGGTCCTCGGTGCCCGGGAACTTCAGCGTCATCCCGAGTGCCGGCGACGCGACCGCGAGCAGCGCGGTGACGGACACGAGCAGCGTGGCGACCGGGTGTTTCAGCGCCGGCTTCAGGACGGCCGGCCAGAACCGCGCCTTGTCCTTGTTCGCGGTCAGCCGCCAGACGAACGGGATCCGCGGGCGGTCCACCCAGCGACCGAGCTTCGCCAGTACGGCGGGGAGCACGGTCAGCGAGCCGACGACGGCCACCGCGACGACCAGGATCGAGCCGACCGCGAAGGACGAGAACACCGCGTCCCGGGCCAGGAACAGCCCGGCCATCGAGATGATCACCGCAGTACCGGAGACGACGACGGCGTGGCCGGACGTGGCCGCTGCGATCTCGACCGCGTCGACGTGACCGCGACCCTTGGCGCGTTCCTCGCGTTCACGGCGCAGGTAGAACAGTGAGTAGTCCACGCCGACCGCCATACCGATCAGCAGGATCACGCTGTTCACCGCGTCGACCGCGGGAATGAGCTGCGACGCCGCCGCCGACAGACCGATCGCGGCTGCGACCGCGGAGAGCGCGAGTACCAGCGGCACAGAGGCCGCGATCAGCGCGCCGAACGCGATCAGGAGGATCGCGAGTGTCACCGGCAGGCTGAACATCTCGGCGCGTTTGAAGTCCTTGCCGAGCGTCTCGTTCAAGGCCTTGTCGATCGACAGTCCACCGACCTCTTCGATCCGCAGGTCCGGATACTCCTGCTGGATCTTGGCCGTGGTGTCGAGGAGCGGCTGGACCCGCTCGTCACCGTCGCCGTCCTTCAGGGTGACCCTGACGATCACCGCTTCCTTGTTCGGCGACGGCATCGGCTGGGCGACTTCCGCGACCCCACCGAGGGCGCGCATCCGCTGGATCACCACTCCGGCCGCCTTGCCGGCCGCCGCCTGGTCGAGCGTCCCGGACGGAGCCGTGATCAGCACGCTCTCCACGTCCGGGTCGGCGAAGTTGCCGGACTTGACGATGTTGTCCGCCCGGGTCACCTCACCGATGTCGCCCTCGTTCTCGGACTCCTTGGTCCCGGTCACCGAGCCGAGTGCGAAACAGGCGATCACGACGACCACCCACATCGCGATCGCCCGCCACGGATGGGTGGCGCTCCAGCGCGCCGCCCGGACCGTGATCTGTCCCCTGGCCATACGTTCCCTGCCCCTCTGCGCACCCACCGGCGCCCCACCCAGCGCACCTGGCGTGGCGCTGGCTACGGGAAAAAGCCTGGCTGGCGAAGCGGGGTCGCGACCATGCAGGAAGCCACCCAGTACACCCTGGGGCTAACCCCACCCCACCCTTTCTCGTAGGCCGTACGACACCGGGGTGATCGGAGCTTTGGGACGGCTCCGGCCCCGGAGCGTCGTAGTCTCGGCCCGCCTCACGGCACCGGCGGGAGGGGCCTCAGAAGTCGTCGAGGTCCAGCGAGGAGGCGGCCGAGACGCCCTCGAGATACCCCTCGGCACGCTCGGCCTTGGGGTAGCGGTGGACCAGCGCCCAGAAGGCGGCGTTGTGGGCCGGCTCGACCAGATGGGCCAGCTCGTGGATGAGCACGTAGTCGACCACCCAGCCCGGCATCGACTGCAGACGGGTGCTCAGACGGATGGATCTGTCCGCCGGAGTGCAGGATCCCCACCGTCTGTTTTGGTTCGAAACCCACCTCACAGACGCAGGTTCGGGCACTTCCGGGAGGTGACGACACGCGAGTTCATGTGCTCTGGCCAACAATTTTTCGTCCGACACGCGGGATCGGCTGCGCTGCTTGTCCAGTCGCGCCAGCATGGTCTCGACCCAGCGCGCCTCCTCCGCGGCGGACAGCCGGTCGGGCATCAGCACGACCACCCGCTCGCCGTCCCGGTAGGCGCTGACGGTCCGCTTGCGCCGTTTGCTGCGACGGATGTCCACGTACGGCGGGATCGGGCGCGGTGGAGAGTCGGCCATGGGTCAAAAATGTACCCCCAGAATCTGACAACTTTCTTCCGTCCACATCCTGTGCATCCACGTTTTCGCAGGTCAGACGCCAGATCTTGGGCCGGCCGATCCCGGTTGTTCACATCCTGTTCCCCCGCCCGTCCACAGCGCCCGGCGGCGCGTCCCACAGGTTGCGCACAGGGTTATCCACAGGCGTGGACAACCCGGGCTTGCCACCTCCACCGCCGCCACCTAGCGTCGGGGTCAACAGGCTCCCGGACCGCCTCCGGGGCCGTTCGGAGGGGAAGCCGAGCGGTTCCGGAGGCGGATCCCCGGGAGCCTGTTCCGTGCTGCCGAGGGGTTCGGAAAGGGCTTTCCTCGGGGGATTCCAGCGGCACGCGGGCCGGGAGGTGCGCTTGAGCGTGAGCCAGGCTGCCGTAGGGTGAATCCCGACTGGGCCGAACGGCCTACGGCAGAACGGTCTGCCGTTAGCATCCACGACGGCCGCGGGGTCGGAACCCCGGGCTGGTATTCAGAGCAAGGAGAGGGCCCTCATGGCAGAGACCTGGAGCGGCGAGTTCTACTGCGTCAAGTGCAAGGCCAAGCGCACCGCCGACGGCGAGGTCAAGGTCAACGACAAGGGCACGCGCATGGCCAAGGCCAAGTGCCCCGAGTGCGGTACGAACCTGAACCGGATCCTCGGCAAGGCCTGACGCACCAAGTCGTAGGGGCGGTGACCGGCACGTTGCGCGTGCCGGACGCCGCCCCTCCGTGGTCCACAGCCGCAGTACGGCGAACGCCGTACCCGACCCGCCGGTGACCCGGCCGGACAGGCACTTGGGTGACCGGACAGAATGGGAACGTGTCGGACCTTCCTCGTAAGGCGCTGAGCCGGACCGCGAAACTCGCCAGCCTGCCCCTCGGTGCCGCCGGGCGGGCGACGGTCGGCCTGGGCAAGCGCATCGGCGGCGCTCCGGCCGAGACCGTGCTCGCCGAGTTCCAGCGCCGGACCGCCGACCAGTTGTTCGCCGTCCTCGGCGAGCTCAAGGGCGGCGCGATGAAGTTCGGGCAGATGCTCAGCCTGATGGAGTCCGCGATGCCGGAGGAGCTCGCGGCGCCGTACCGGGCCACCCTGACCAAGCTGCAGGACTCCGCCCCGCCGATGCCGGCCTCGACGGTGCACACGATCCTGTCCCGGGAGCTGGGCAAGCGCTGGCGGGACCGGTTCGCCGAGTTCGACGACCTGCCGGCCGCGGCCGCGTCGATCGGACAGGTGCACCGCGGCGTCCTGATGGACGGCCGCGAGGTCGCGATCAAGCTGCAGTACCCGGGCGCCGCCGACGCCCTCCGCGCGGATCTGCGCCAGCTCGGCCGGTTCGCCCGGACCTTCGGGACGTTCGTCCCCGGGCTGGACATGAAGCCGCTCGTCACCGAACTGCAGGAGCGGATCGGCGAGGAGCTCGACTACGACCGCGAGGCGCAGGCCCAGCAGCAGTACGCCGACGCCTTCAAGGACCACGACGAGTTCGTCGTGCCCCGCGTCATCAAGCACTCCCCCTCGGTCATCGTGTCCGAGTGGATCGAGGGCCGGCCGCTGTCGTCGTTCATCACCGACGGCACCAAGCAGGAGCGCGACGAGATCGGGCTGAAGTACGTCCGGTTCATGTTCAGCGGACCGAAGTACGCCGGCCTGCTGCACTCGGACCCGCATCCGGGGAACTTCCGGGTGATGGCCGACGGCCGGCTCGGCGTGGTCGACTTCGGGCTGTGTGCCCGGCTGCCGGACGGCCTGCCGCCCGCGATCGGGCGGCTGCTGCGGATCTCCCTCGAGGGCGACGCCGCGGCCGTGCTGGCCGGGCTGCGCGAGGAGGGCTTCATCAAGCCGCGGATGGAGATCGACCCTCACCAGCTGATGGACTACCTGTCGCCGTTCGCCGAGCCGGCCCGGGCCGAGACGTTCCAGTTCAGCCGGGCCTGGATGCGGGCCCAGGCGAACCGGACGGGCGATTTCCGCTCCCCCAGCGCGTCGATGGCGCTCAAGATCAACCTCCCGCCGTCGTACCTGCTGATCCACCGCGTGTGGATCGGCGGCATCGCCGTACTCTCGCAGCTCGAGGCGGAAGCGCCGTTCCGGTCCGTCCTGGAGGAGTTCCTGCCCGGTTTCACCGACTGAGCCGTTTCACCGACTGGGCGGCTTTACCGGCTGAGCGGCGGGGTCGCGCGGAGGGTGACCGCCAGCAGGATCGCGATGGCGGTCAGGGCCACGGCGGTGATGCCCGCGGCGAGGTGGAAGCCGCTGGTGAAGGCCTCGCGGGCCTGGGCGAGGACGTCGGCCGGGACGCCTTGGGTGATCGCCTCGCCGAGAGAGTTGCCGCCGCGGCCGCCCATCTGGCTGCGGTACACCGCGGTGACCACGCTGCCCAGGATCGCGATGCCCAGCGCGTAGCCGAACTCGTTGCCGGTCTGTGTCAGCGCGCCGGCGGTCCCGGCCTTCTCCGGCGGGACCGACCCGATCACCAGGTTCGTCCCCAGCGTCACCAGCGGCGCGGCACCGATGCACTCGACCGCGAACGCGAGCACCAGGACGGTGGTCGATGTCGCCTGCGTCATCACGGCCATCCCGACAATCGTGAACGCGATGCCGGCGGGAATCAGTACGCCCGGCCGGATCCGCTGCGCCAACCGCGGCGCCACCTGGAAGGCGATGGTCGAGGTGATCATGCCCGGCACCAGCGCGATCCCGGCGGCCAGCGGGGTCATGCCTTGCACGAGCTGGAAGTACTGCGCGACGAACACCATGACGCCGCCGGACAGCATCGAGTACGACATCATGCTGCCGAGCGTCGCGCTGAAGGTCCGCCGGGTGAACAGCCGTACGTCGACCAGCGGGTCGGCCAGCCGACGCTGACGGCGGACGAAGACCCAGCCGAACACTCCACCGACCAGCAGCGCCCCGACGGACTGAACCCCCGCACCGTGCGACGCCAAGTGCTTCAGCCCGTGAATCGCCGGCAGGATGGCCACCAGCGACAACAGCACACTAGGTCCGTCGATCCGCCCGGCCCGCTCGTTCCGGTACTCCGGCAGCAGCACCGGACCGACCACCAGCAGCACAACCATCGCCGGTACGCCGATCAGGAACGCCGACCCCCACCAGAAGTGGTTGAGCAGCACGCCACCCACGATCGGGCCAACGGTCGCCCCGACGGTGAAGCAACCGCCCCACACTCCCAGCGCCGTCGCCCGCTGCCGCGCATCCGGGAACAGCGTCGAGATCAACGACAACGTGCACGGCGCGATCGCGGCCCCCGCGATCCCCAGCACCGCCCGGGCACCGATCAGCATCCCCGGACTGACCGAGTACGCCGCCACAACCGAGGCCACCCCGAACACACCAGCCGCAACCAACAGCAGCCGCCGCCGTCCGATCCGGTCCCCCAGGTTGCCCATCGTGATCATCAGCCCCGCGACCATGAACCCGTAGACATCCAGAATCCACAGCTGCTGACTACTCGTAGCCCCCAGCGCCTCGGTCACCGCCGGCACAGCCAGCAACATCACAAACAAATCCAGCGACACCAGCAACGTCGCCAAACACAACACACCCAGCGCAACCCACGGCCGCCGGCCGGTAACCACAGCCCCACCTTCGGTGGTGAACGCCATCATCAAACCCTTCCCCAGGAGTCCCGTCACCCCTGCGTCGGGCAGCTCCCCCCGATTTCGACATCCCCCGGGTAGATCCGTCGGAGCGTCGGCCCGGCGGGGTACGGCGCCGCCCGGGAACCCGTCCGTGGGCGAGCCGCCGCCGGGGAGTACCTCGAAGCGGACGCACGCCGGGCACGGGTCGACCACACCCGCCCGCCACAACAGCCCGTCCGCGCCGCTCCAGCCCGACGATCACGGCACCCGGACTGCCGACCCGCCCGCCCATCCCTCACCAGTTCGCGCCCACTGGAGGCAGCTACCAGGACTGCTACCCCGAAGCGCCGCCCTCCCACCCGCAGCCGCGTCCACCAGAGCCCTTGACGCCAACCACGCCGACCCGCGCCCCGGCCCCGCGCCCGCCGCCGAAGGCGGCCACATCCTGCAGCCACGAAACGGCGACCGCCTCACTTGCCCCCTCGCCCAGAGCACCGACGCCACCACGCCGACCCATGACCCAGCCCCGCGCCAACCGCCCAGGGCGACCAACTAAGCAGCCGCCGCGAAGCTGCAACCGCGTGACGTACCCCTTCGCCCCCAGAGCACCCGATGCCAACCACGCCGATCCGCGACCCGGCTCTGCGCACGCCGCCGCAGGCGGCAAACAGGACTGCCGCCGCGGAGCGATGGCCTTTCCGGGGGCGGCGTGCTTTTGAGGCTCGCTTGCCTGGTTACCAGTAGACGGTGTCTAGTTTGCCTTCGATGTTGCGGACGTTCTCCCGGGCGCATCGGTCGCAGTACAGGAGCTTCCGTCCGTCCTCCACCGACGTCGCCCACGTCAGCGGGACGTCCTCCGACTCGGCCTGTTGACCACACAACCCACAGGTCGCTCTCACCATGCGCATCAGTCTGCACCTCCCCGGGCACCGGTCCCCCGCCGGGCCCCTATGCTCCCCAGCATGCGCTGGGAAGTTCATGCGGAGGAAGAGGTCTGGGCCAGTCCGTGGTTGAGCGTACGGCGGTTGGACGTCGAGCAGCCCGACGGGCGCCGGGTGGACTACCACGCGGTGCGGCTGAGTGACGTCGCCGCCACGGTGGTGACCGTCGACGGGAGGGTGCTGCTGATGTGGCGGCACCGGTTCCTGACCGACACCTGGGGTTGGGAGCTGCCGATGGGCATCATCGAGGCCGGCGAGGCTCCGGCTGAGGCGGCCGCACGTGAGCTCGAGGAGGAGACCGGGTGGCGGGCCGGGCCGCTGACCGAGCTGATCCGCTCGCAGCCGGGGGCCGGGATCATGGACTCGACGCATCACGTGTTCCGCGCGGTGTCGGCGACGTACGGCAGTGAGCCGACCGAGCGAAACGAGTCAGACCGGCTCGAGTGGATCCCGCTGGCCGACATCCCGGGGATGATCGCCCGGCACGAGATCGTCAGCGGCATCACCCTGCTCGGCCTGCAACAGACGCTGCTCCAGGAACGCGACTGAGACGAGCGTGGCCGGGGGCGCGGCCGGGGTGGGTGGCCGCGGGGCGCGCGTGGCTAGGGGCGTGGCTGAGGACGTGGCCGAGGAGTTCGGCTGAGACAAGCGTGGTCGGGGTGCGTGGCACGAGGTGCGCGGCCGGGGGCGCGTGACCGGGGGCGTGGCCGAGGAGTGGTGGCTGAGACGAGCGTGACCGGGGGTGGCACGAGGGGCGTGCCGGGGTGCGCGGCCGGGGCCGCGCGGCCGGGGCCGCGCGGCCGGGGGCGCGTGTCCGGGACCTGGCCGGGGGGCGTGGGCCGGCGGTGCGTGGCTGAGGGACGTGGCCGAGAGGCGCGGCCGGGCGCGTGGGCCGGCGCGTTGCCG
Source organism: Kribbella sp. NPDC048837 (assembly GCF_055586945.1). Taxonomy (NCBI): domain Bacteria; kingdom Bacillati; phylum Actinomycetota; class Actinomycetes; order Propionibacteriales; family Kribbellaceae; genus Kribbella; species Kribbella sp. NPDC048837. The sequence continues at coordinate 317,171 of NZ_JBVJHF010000005.1, read as the reverse complement.
GCGCCGCGTTGATGAGGGGCCGTGACCCGGGGGTGTGGCCGACGTCGCGCGGCCGAGGAGCGTGGCCCGGCGCGGCCGAGGAGCCTGGCCGAGGAGCCTGGCCGGGCGCGTGGGTGAGGGGCGTGGGTGAGGGCGGCTGGGTGTGGCCGAGGGGCGGCGCCCTGGTGGGTGCCGCCCCTCGGTGGTTCAGCTGGTCAGGCTGGCCTGCCGGGGTGGTCCTCCTTGCGGACCGGTCCCGGCGGGCGGTGTGGCTGGTTGATCAGACCAGGCGGGCGAGTGCGAGGCGCGCGCGTGCGCTGGCCCTCTCCGCTCGCCGGCTGGCCCGCTCGGCCTGCTTCTGCGCCTTCTCGATCTGGTGAGCGAGGCGGAAGCGCCGGTTCTGCTCTGCGTCGTGCAACGAGCTACGACAATGAGCACGGGCGAGATCTTCGTGAAGTAAATGCATCTCAGTTCTCCTGTGCGAAATCTGGCTGGTCATGGTTCGGAGTCTCGATTCGGATTGGTTTCGTCAGGCCGCGGTTACGGTGTCACTCTTGCGGGGACGCCCACGGGGCCGCTTGCGCGGAACCACCACACCCTGGACGAACAGCTCGCCACCCCACACTCCCCACGGCTCGGAACGCTCGAGCGCTCCGGCCAGGCACTCGGCCTTCAGCGGGCAGGTCGTGCAGAGAGACTTCGCGTACTCGACGTCCGCCGGCGATTCGGCGAAGAAGAGTTCTGGCGCGTAGGACCGACAGGGCAGGTCCTGCGACGTTGCCACCTCGGTGAAGACATCGAGGAAGCTAACGCTCATTCCGGTCACCTCCCAGTGACTTTTGGTTGCTGATCTCTTGTCGTCGGTGACTGCCGCCGGTTGACGGCTGCCAAATTCAGGGACAAACAAAAGGGCCGCGGGACCCTTTTCGGGTTCCGCGGCCTTGGAGGTGCCGGCTCTGACAACTGTCAGACCGGTGGACTCCATGCTCGAGAACCCGAACCGCCGTACTTCACATCGCCCACAGCTCCGCCCCGGAACGGGGTAGCGCTGGAAGCCATGAGCACAACGGTCGCGACGTGCAGACGCGGCGAGGCACCCTGAATCGGGGCGCACGGCAGCGCGGCAGCGTTGCTGAACGGCTTCTTGACCGTGTTGGTGATCATTCCAGGGCACCTCCTCTCGTTGTGGCGAAGCGGGCGGTTAGCTCGATCGCTATGGTGGTTTGAAGTTTTCGGCCAGGCTTCGACCGCAGAAAGAACAGTACGCCGCCGGAGTCGGAGCCCGCAAACTATTTATCGCCAGTTTGCGAACTTGGCCGGAAGTTGCCGCCCCGGCGACCGGATCTGGCTGCCGCGACAGGCTTCCGGCACGCTCCGGGACGCCGTCCGCACGCTCCGGGATCGTTGCCTCTGTCACCTAAATGCCACGTCTGCCAGGAGCAGAACTCGGCACGTCCTCCAGAGTGCGCCTCGAACCCCGTGCCTGGCAACAGATTTCTGCCCGGAAGGGCAACCCGGCCGCAGCCAACGCTTGAACCTGGCGGCACGCGAAGCGCGCTAGGCGGTGCAGAGGTTGAGGATGTGCTCGCCGTACTTGGTCAGCTTGGTGTGGCCGATGCCGGGGATCTTGCGCAGGGACTGCTCGTCGGTCGGCCGGGTCTCGGCGATCGCGGTCAGGGTGGCGTCGGTGAGGATGACGAAGGCGGGCATCCGCTCGGTCTCGGCCTGCTCGGTGCGCCAGGCGATCAGAGCGTCGTACAGCTTCTGGTCGATGGTGGACGGGCAGTCCTCGCAGCGGCCGAGCTTCCGGGCGCCCGGGTCGAGCAGGCCCCGGCCGCAGACCCGGCACTTGGGGATGGGCCGGCCGGACCGGCTGGAGCGGGCCTCGGGGGACGGGCGCTCCCAGCCGACGGACGACGAGTTCCACTCGGTGCGCGCCGTACGAACGCCGATCGGGTCGAGGAACCGGGTCGGCCCGCGCTGACCACGGCCGCCCGGTGAGCGTGACGTCGACCAGCTGACGAAGAGCTGCCGCTTCGCCCGCGTGACGCCGACATAGAACAGCCGCCGCTCCTCCTCCACCTGCGCCGGCGTCTGGGCGTAGCTGATCGGCAGCGTCCCCTCGTGCGCGCCCACGATGAAGACACAGTCCCACTCCAGCCCCTTGGCCGCGTGCAGCGTCGCCAGCGTCACCCCCTCGGCCAGCGGCGCGTGCTGGATCGACGCACGCCGGTCCAGCTCCGTCATCAGGTCGCCCAACCGAGCCGAAGGATTGGCCGCGGCGAAGTCGGACGTCATCGTCACCAGCGCGCTCAGCGACTCCCACCGATCCCGCACCGCACCCGTCCCGGTCGGCGGCTCGGGCGTCCACCCGGCCCCGCCGAGCACCCCGGTGACCACCTCGACGAGGTCGTCCGACACGTCCCCGGCCTTCGCCTGACCCCGCAGCAGTACGGCGGCCTGCCGGATCTCGGCTCGCTCGAAGAACCGCTCGGCCCCCTTCAGCACGGTCGGGATCTTCCGCTCGGCCAGCGCCTGCTCGAAGTTCTCCGACTGGGCGTTGGTCCGGAACAGTACGGCGATGTCCCGCAGTGCGACGCCCTCGTCCTGGAGCCGGGTGACCGCCCGCGCCACCGCGTCCGCCTCCGCGACCTCATCGGAGTACTCGCGGTAGACCGGCGACGGACCGGCCTCCCGCTGCGACCGCAGTGTCACGCGTCCCGGCAGACCCGACGGACCGGCCGCGTCCAGGATCTTGTTCGCGACGTCCACGATCTGCGGGGTGGACCGGTAGTCCCGGACCAGCTTGATCAGCGTCGCCGACTTGTGCCGGGACGCGAAGCGCACCAGGTTCTCCGGCTCGGCGCCCGCCCACGAGTAGATCGTCTGCGCCGGGTCACCGACCACACACACGTCCTCGCGACCACCCAGCCACAGGTCGAGCAGACTCTGCTGCAGCGGCGAGACGTCCTGGTACTCGTCCACGACGAAGGTCCGGTACTGCCGCCGGATCTCGGCCGCGACCCGCTCGTCCTCCGCGAGCAGCGCGACCGCGCAGAGCAGCACGTCCTCCAGGTCGATCCGCCCGCGCTCCAGCTTCACGTCCTCGTACGCCGCGAAGATCCGGGCGATCGTGGCCGGGTCGAAGGCCGCCAGGGTCCGGCCCGCGCGCGGAGCCAGCCGCGCGTAGTCGTCCGGCCGGACGTTGCTCACCTTGGCCCACTCGACCTCGCCGGCCAGGTCGCGCAGGGCGGGGGTGTCCACCCGGACCCGGCAGCGCGACGCCGCCTCGGTGAGCAGCGGGAACTTGCGGTCCGCGATCTGTGGCAGCTCCCCGCCGTACACCTTGGGCCAGAAGAACCTCGCCTGGCGCAGCGCGGCCGAGTGGAAGGTGCGCGCCTGCACGCCCTCGACCCCGAGCTGCGCGAGCCGCCCACGCATCTCACCCGCCGCCCGCTGGGTGAACGTCACGGCCAGCACCCGCAGCGGGTCGAAGGTCCCGGTCCGGACGCCGTACGCGATCCGGTGGGTGATGGCCCGCGTCTTGCCCGTCCCCGCTCCGGCCATCACCACGACCGGCCCGTGCAGGGTCGTCGCGACCGCCCGCTGCTCCGGATCGAGCGCCTCGAGCAGGGCGTCCGCGGACGCGGAGTGTGTGAGATCGCTCACGGACGGGGACATCAGGGAACAGCACCACCTGCGGCAAGGTTCGGATATGTCGAAGGCAACCCTAGACGGGTCGCCCGACAGAAACCCCTCCCACTCTCAAGGAGTCAGCCGATGCCGGCTTTCACCATGTACTCGACGCCCTGGTGCGGTTACTGCCACCGCCTGAAGGGTCAGCTGAAGCGGGCCGGTATCGAGTTCACCGAGGTCGACATCGAGCAGCAGCCGGACGCGGCGAAGCTGGTCGAGAAGATCAACAACGGCAACCAGACCGTGCCGACCGTGGTCTTCCCCGACGGCACCGCGATGACGAACCCGTCGCTGGCCCAGGTCGCGGAGAAGCTCGTCGCCTGATCTTTCCGGAACCCGGGCGGGTCATATCGCCTGAGTTATGGACATTACGGTCATGACCGTTATACCTTCCTGTGAACAACGTCGCAGGGAGCCCGCCCATGATTCCGCGCCGTCCACTCCGCCTTGCCTTCGCACGCGCCGTCGCGACCCTGACCGTCACGCTGGGCCTCCTGGCCAGCGGCGGCCCGGGCGCGACCGCCGGGCCGCCTGATCCGACCGGGACAGGAGAACTACCCTTCCCGTTCCCGTCGGAGAACGGCCCGATCCAGCCGCCGACCACTCCGTTCGGACCGGCGGACGACGTCATCCGCGACCTCGGTTCGCCGGTCAGTTCGCTGACCGTCATGGAGGGCGCGGTCGGCCGGCTGCCCGACGGACGCGACGTCGTGTACGCCGTACCCGCCGGTGAGAACGCCCGTCTCAACGTGGTGGACCTGCACACCCGCCAGCTGATCAGCGCGACGCCGCTGCCGGGCGCCGCGGGCGGATGGGCGATCGTCGTGGCACCGGACGGCAGCGTCTACCTCGGCACCTACCCGAACGCGCACCTCTACCGCTACAGCCCCGCCACCGGCACGGTGACCGACCTGGGTCAGCCGATTCCGGGCGAGTCCCAGATCTACGGCCTGACCGCCGACCGGAACGGCAACGTGTACGCCGGGACCTATCCGACGGCTCACGCCTTCAAGTACGACCCGTCGAACGGACAGGTCACCGACTACGGCTCCCTCGACCCGGTGCAGCAGTACGCGCGGTCGACGGTCTACGACCCGGATCACAACAAGCTGTTCGTCGGCGTCTCCACACCGAACGCGAGGCTCCTGCGCATCGACGTGGCGACCAAGGCGGTCGAGGACATCACTCCCCCGGGCACCACCGCGAAGGACTTCATCGACCTGGACTACGCCGGCGGAAAGGTCTTCGCCAACGCCAGTGGCCGGCTGGTCGTGGTCGACGCGGTCACCGGTGAGCAGGTCAAGTTCACCGACTCCGCCACCGGTACGCAGGTGATGGACTACCCGATCGCCGCCCGCGGCGTCTCCGCCGCCGGTCCGGGTGGCGTGTACTTCACCAACAACACGCTGTCCCTCACGCACTACGACCTCGACACCAACACCGTCGGTCCGGTCTCACCGCCGCGGACGGTGACGCGTGGCGCCTCGATCGGGTACGGCTGGGTGACCGAGAACGGCGTACCGGTGCTGTACGGCCTGGCCGGCAACTACTCCGGTGGAACGTTCCGGTACAACCCGGCGGACGGGACGCTCGCACAGTGGAGCTCACCGTTCCAGTACGTGCCGTCGCCGCTCATGCACGAGCTCGCCGATCCCAGTACCGGCAAGGTGTTCGTCAACGTCTACCTGAACGGGTCCACCGGCATCTTCGACCCAGCCACCGGCAAGACCACGATCACCACCCGGCAGGGACAGGTCGAGGGCTGGAACTGGGACGGCAACGGCAAGCTGTACGTCGGCATCTACCCGTACGGCCGCCTGTCCCTCTGGGACCCGACCGCCCCGGACAGCCCGACCAATCCGAAGGAACTGTTCAGCCTGGTCGACAGCTACCACCAGAACCGGCCGGTGTCCGTCGTACCGGCGGGCAACCGTGTGTACGTCGGAACCACTCCGGCGTACGGCGAGTACGGCGGTGCACTGACCGTGCTCGATGTCCCGACCGGTGCCTACACCGTCTACCGCAACCTGGTCGCCGACCAGACGATCGCGTCCGTCCTGCCGATCGGCGCGGACGTGTGGGCGGGCTCCGGCATCGAAGGCGGCCAGGGCACCGTGCCCAAGGCCACCGAGGCCCACCTGATCAAGGTCGACCCGTCGACCGGCCAGGTGCTGTCCGACATCGTGCCGGTGCCCGGCGCGGCCAGCATCAACGAACTGATCGCCGGACCGGACGGCAACCTGTGGGGCCTGGCGGACGGGATCGTGTTCGTGGTCAAGCCGTCCACCGGCCAGGTGATCCGTCAGCTCCCGGTGTTCAGCGGAGTCACCGGTGCCAACGACGGAGCGCTGTCCTGGCGCGACGGCTACCTGTACGGCGTCACCGGCGGTCGACTGTTCGTCCTGGACATCCTCAGCGGCGAGTCGACGATCCTGCGCGACCACGGCCTCAACCGGCTCACCCAGACGCCGGACGGCACGTACTACACACTGCTGCGGCCGGACGGCTACACCAGCCCGACCAACCTGGGCTCGTACACCCCACCGGCCGACACCTGTCCGCAGTCCGACATCCGGGCCGCAGTGTGGACCGGGAACATCAACAGCCACGTGCAGAACCGCTTCGTCAGCTATGGCTGCACACTGACCGATGTCCTGCCCGATGCGAAGGCGGACTGGCCGAGCCATGCCGCCTACGTCGTCGCCGTGGACAAGAAGCTCAGGCAGCTCGAGTCCGACGGCACGGTGGAGCGCTGGGAGGGGATCCTGATCCGCGTCGCCGCCGCCCGATCGGACGTGGGCCGGTGATCACCAGCTTCCGGTGAGCTCCTCGCCGTACCAGCCTTCGATCAGGCGGCGGGAGATGGAGATGTTGCCGGGGAGGGCCATCGTGCCGGCTTCGACCAGCGCACGAAGGTCCTCCCGGGTGAACCACTTGGCCTCGGCGATCTCGTCGGCGTCCACCTCGATGTCGAAGGCCGACGCCTTGGCGTAGAAGCCGAGCATCAGGCTGGACGGCAGTGGCCACGGCTGGCTGCCGGCGTACTCGATCTCGGGTCCGACGACCACACCGGTCTCCTCCAGGACCTCACGCCGTACGGCGGCCTCGAGCGACTCGCCGGGCTCGACGAAGCCGGCCAGCGTCGAGTACCGCCCTTCCGGCCACGCCTCGTTGCGGCCGAGCAGTGCGCGGTCCTGGTCGTCGGTGACGAGCACGATGATCGCCGGATCGCTGCGCGGGAAGTGCGAGCGGCCGCACACCGGGCACTGCCGGACATGCCCGGCCTCGATGACCTCGGTGTGCGCACCACAGTTGGCGCAGTGCGTGTGGACGGCGTGCCAGTTGGACAGTCCGATCACGTTGACCGCGATGCCCGCCTCCCGGTCGTCCAGGACCGCGCCGATCTCACGCAGGCCGCCATACGACTCGTCGGCCTCGCTGCCGACCAGTACGGCGAACACCGCGCGGCCGTCCGCGGTCTGGCCGGCGCCGGAGTCGCGGTCGATGCCCAGGAAGACCCGGACGCCCTCGGGCGCGTCGGCGGGCGGCACGAAGAGCAGTGCGGTCCGGTCGGGGATCAGCCGCAGCTTGTCCTCGGACACCACGACCACCTGCGTGTCGGGCGCGGCCCAGGCCTTGGCCAGCCACTCTTCGTCACGTCGGCGGTCGGCGGCCCGATCCAGAACGGACCGGGACAGCGCTAGGGAAGCTGGAGCGATGGAGTAGGCCACATGACTCAACATATCCCGGCCGCGTGAGAGCATCCCCGCATGAGTATTCACATCGCCGCCGAGAAGGGGCAGATCGCACCGCGCGTGCTGTTCCCCGGAGACCCACTGCGGGCCAAGTGGATCGCCGAGACCTACCTGTCGGACGTGGTCTGCTACACCGAGATCCGGAACATGTTCGGGTTCACCGGCACCTACAAGGGTGAGCGGATCTCCGTGCAGGGCTCCGGCATGGGCCAGGCGTCCGCCTCCATCTACGCGAACGAGCTGTTCGAGGAGTACGACGTCCAGACCCTGATCCGGGTGGGCACCTGCGGCGCGCTGACCGAGGCGGTCCGGGTCCGCGACGTGATCGTGGCGATGTCCGCGAGCACCGACTCGCAGATGAACCGGCTGCGCTTCCACGGCATCGACTACGCGCCGACCGCGGACTACCAGCTGCTCCGCGCCGCCGTGGACGCGGCCGAGGCGGCCGGACTGAACGTGCACGTCGGCCAGGTGTTCTCCGGCGACCTGTTCTACAACGACCGTCCGGACCTGGTCTCGCGGACCGCGGAGTACGGCGTCCTCGGCATCGAGATGGAGGCCGCGGCGCTCTACACGCTGGCGGCGAAGTTCGGCCGCCGGGCGCTCGGCATCATGACGGTGTCGGACCACCTGATCACGCACGAGGTGACCAGCGCGGAGGAACGGCAGACGACGTTCTCCGAGATGATCACCATCGCCCTCGACGCGGCGATCGAGGTGCCGGTCTGAAGCGGGTCGCCACCGCCCTGGCTGCCCTGCTGCTCCTGACCGCGTGCTCCTCGTCCGGGGGCGAGAAACCCAACGACGAGAAACCGGCCGAGACCCAGGCGTCGACGGCCAGTCCGACGCCGACCGTGCTGTCGACCATCAACACCACCCAGGTGGTCGCAGCCTTCACCGGCGCCGGCTACAAATGCGTCCCGGACGTCGCGTACGTCACCTGTACGTCGGGGGCCGCGTCGGTCGGGCTCCTCACCGGCTCGCACCCACGTCCCCCGGTGGTGTCGGTGCACGCGGCCGGGCCGGTCGAGACCTCGTCGGCCGAGATCTCCAAGGTGCTGCCGCAGGTCCTCGAGCTGGCCCACATCAACCAGGGCGCGGAGATCGCCGCCTGGTTCGACCAGCAGAAGGGTCAGACCACGGGCCAGATGACCGCCGGCGACTGGCTGGTCGAGTTCTCGGCCGAGGTCGACACCGATGAACCCGGCGCCAACCTCACCCTGACCGACAAGCTCTGCAAGGTGAACTGCCAGGCGGAGTAGCTCCGGCTAGGCGACCAGCTTCGGGAGGACCTGCTTGACCCGATCGGTCAGCCGGTCCGGGACGTTGTCCGCGTCCTCGGCGTACGCGACGACGGCCTGCTCGAACAGGCCGTCGACCAACGCGTACGCCGTGGGCGCGTCGACCGTCGGCGTGGTCCCGGTCAGGTCCGCGTAGCGGGTGAGGATGCGCCAGATCATCTGCTCGAGCAACTGGTCGATCGCGACCACATCCGGTCGCAGCTGCTCCTCGAACATGCTCTGGGCCCGCAGGTCGTACCAGAGCCGGTGCATCGGGGTCTCCTCGACCAGCGTCTGCGTCATCTTGCCCAGGAACCCGATGGCCAGCTCGTCGCCGGAGGTCGCGGTCTCGACGACCTCGTCGTACCGCTGGGCGCACTTGGTCTTGTAGTGCCGCACGCAGTAGCTGATCAGGTCGATCTTGTCGCGGAAGTAGTAGTGCACGACGCCGTGGGTGAACTCGGAGTTGTTCGCGATCTCCCGCAGGCTGGTCCGCGCGTACCCGAGCTCACCGAGGGTCTTCAGCGCCGACTCGGCCAGCGCGACCCGGCGGCGTTCGATCTTGTCGATCCCCGAGACCCGGGCGGGCCGGTCCTCCTGCGCGGCGTTCGCCGAGGTCACGCCACCACCCACTCCCTGTCGCACGGCCGGGTTCGTTCGCGTCAGCGTACCCCGCCACGGGCCAGGCGCGTCCCGTGGCGGGGAGATTTCTTGACAAGTGTCAAACAAAGTCTTGACGACTGTCAAAAGCCTGGCCAGAGTGTGAAACGACCCCGGTGTCCCTCGACCACAAGGAGCTTCAGATGGGCGGACTCGATCTCTCTGGCCGCAAGGCCCTCGTCACCGGCGGAGCGCAGGGACTCGGCGAGGGAATGGCGAAGGCGCTCGCGGCGGCCGGCGCCAAGGTAGTGGTCACCGACCTGCAGAAGGACGCCGGCGAAGCCGTCGCGGACGCGCTGGACAGCGAGTACGGCGACGGCAACGGCTTCGTCGCCCACGACATCACCGACGAGGCCAGCTGGGAGAACGCCGTCATCGCGGCCAACGACATCCTCGGCGGCCTGGACATCCTGGTGAACAACGCGGGCATCGAGATCACCAGCCTGCTCACCGAGGTGACCGCGGAAGAGATCCGCAAGATGCTCGACGTGAACGTGCTCGGCACCACGCTCGGCATCAAGTGGGGCCTGCGGACGATGCGTCCGGACGGGCTGGCCGGCCAGGGCGGCGCGATCATCAATGTGGCCTCGGTCGCCGCGACCATCGCGTTCCCGGGCATCGCGGTCTACTCCGCGACCAAGTCCGCGGTCGACCGGCTCACCCGGGTCGCCGCGATGGAGTCCGGCAAGCTCGGGTACGGCGTTCGCGTCAACTGCATCTACCCCGGCCTGGTGCCGACCCCGATGGGTGCCGGCCTGGCCAACGACGTCGCGCAGCTCGGACTGTTCGAGTCCCCCGAGGCCGCGGTCGCCGCGGTGATCGGGCTGACTCCGGCCGGCCGGCTCGGTGAGGTCAGCGACATGGCCGACGCCGTGGTCTTCCTGGCGTCGGACGAGGCCCGGTTCATCACCGGCATCGGCCTGCCGGTCGACGGCGGAATGGGGATGTGAGCCGATGACCACCAAGCCCGTCGTCGTGTACGGCGCCTCCGGCTACACCGGCCGGCTGGTGTGTGAGTACCTGCGTCACTACCACGTCCCGTTCGTGGCCGCCGGTCGCAGCGAGGACAAGCTGAAGGAGTCGATGGAGTCCCACGTGCCCGGCATCGAGACAGCCGAGTACGAGATCGCCACCGTCGACCACGACGTGTCCGCACTGACCGATCTGTTCAAGGGCGCGTCCGTGGTGCTCAATACGGTCGGACCGTTCAGTGAGCTCGGCCCTGCGGCTGTCGAGGCCGCACTCGCGGCTGGTGCGCACTACACCGACACGACCGGCGAGCAGGACTGGCTGATGACCTGTGACGAGACCTATGGTCCGCAGTTCGCCGAGGCGGGCCTGCTGCTGGCTCCCGGGATCGCACAGATGTACACGACCAGCGAGATCGCCGCGCAGCTGTGTCTGGAGGATCCGGGCCTGGACACGCTCGACATAGCGGTGTTCTGGGGCGGCAGTCCGACCATCGCGTCGACCCGGACCATCCTGGTGAACGCAGCGACGTCCAAGGCGCACTACCTCGAGCACAACGCGTACGTCGAGTTCCCCGAGCAGGGCCTCGTGCCTCTGGTGGTGCCCGGGCAGCACGAGCTGGCGCTGTCGCTGCCGTGGGGTGGCATGTCGCACCCGGTCTGGTTCAAGCGCGACCCGCGGGTCGCCAACTGCAAGTCCCAAGGCGGTGTCTTCAACGCCGCACTGATGAACGGCGTACCGCAGATCGTCGCCGCCGCACTGGAAGCCACCAAGGACATGGCTCCGGACGAACGCAACGCGGCGCTGACCGAGACCGCTCGTCAGGTGATGAACCAGATGCCGCCCCGCGAGAACCCGCGCGTGAACAAGACGCTGGACTCCGTCCACGCCTCCGGTCCACTCGGCCGGGCGCATTGCGTCATCCACGGCAACAGCAACTACCAGCAGACCGGTCTGCTCCAGGCGTACGCGGCGTACTCACTGCTGCAGACACCGCCGAAGCGCGTCGGGTTCGCCAGTGGTTGCCAGGCGTTCGGTCACCGGGAGCTGCTCGGCGTACTGCGCAGCTTCGGGCTGGTGTCCGAGCCACAGCTGACGTCGCTGCGCTAGGGAGTCACAGTGCGACTGGTCGACTACCTCGACAAGGGCGCTTCGCTCGGTCCGGACGCAGCCTGCCTGACCACCGACGGCGAGACGCTCTCGTACGCCGAGGTCCAGCAGCTGTCCTACCGGATCGCGGCCGGCCTCGCGGCGAGCGGCGTACGGCCGGGTGGCAAGGTCGCGATCCTGTCGGCGAACGATCCGATCGCGTTCAGCTGCGTGTTCGGGATCAGCCGGGCCGGTGCGGTCTGGTGCCCGATCAACCCGCGCAACGAGGCCGCGGAGAATCGCGAACTGCTCGACCAGTTCGACTGTGAGGTTCTGATCTACCAGGCGGCCTTCGAGCCCCTGGTGGACCGGATCCGGCCCGAGCTGCCGAAGGTCCACACCTTCGTCTGCCTGGACCGGGATCCGGGCTCCGGCCCCTCCCCCCACCTCGTGGGCCGGAGCGTCGGCTGGGACGCGTTCTGCGGGGGCGTGTCCCAGCCGGCACCTGATCTCACCGGTCCCGACGATCTGGCGTTGATCGTCGGGACCGGTGGAACCACCGGACGGCCGAAGGGCGTGATGCTCAGCACGACGAACATCGAGACGATGACGGCGCTGACGCTGATGGGCTATCCGTTCGGGGACCGGCCGGTCTATCTCGCGCTCGCTCCGCTGACCCACGCGGCCGGCGTACTGTGCTTCCCCGTCCTCGCGTGCGGCGGCGAGATCGTCATCATGCGGACCCCCGACGTCCAGGTGTTCCTGGAGCTGATCCCGCGGCACGGCGTGACGCACACGTTCCTGCCGCCGACGCTGATCTACATGGTGCTGGCCGCTCCGGAGCTGGACACGACGGATCTCTCGTCGCTGCGCTGCTTCTGGTACGGCGCCGCGCCGATGTCGGTGGCGCGACTCGAGGAGGCGCTGCACCGGATCGGGCCGGTGATGGCCCAGCTGTTCGGGCAGACCGAGGCACCGATGATGATCTCGATCCTGCCCCCCGCGGAGCATTTCGATGCCTCCGGCACCATTGCCCGGGAGCGGCTGGCGTCGGCCGGCCGGCCGTCGCCACTGGTCACGACCGCGATCATGGCCGCGGACGGATCCCTGCTCCCACGGGGGGAGCGGGGCGAGATCGTGGTCCGCGGTTCGCTGGTGATGAAGGGGTACTACCGCAACCCCGAGGCCACCGCGGCCGCATCGGCGTACGGATGGCACCACACCGGCGACATCGGGTACCTGGACGACGACAACTACCTGTACATCGTCGACCGGGCGAAGGACATGATCATCACCGGCGGCTTCAACGTGTACTCCACCGAGGTCGAGCAGGCGTTGATGGCGCACCCCGCGGTCCAAGACTGCGCGGTGATCGGGTTGCCCGACGAGAAGTGGGGCGAGCGGGTCGTGGCGGTCGTCCAGCTGCAGCCGAGCGCGTCAGCGGATGCCACCGAGCTGATCGCGTTCGCGAAGCAACGCATCGGCAGCGTCAAGGCGCCCAAGGACGTGCTGGTCTGGCCGGACCTGCCGCGCTCCAAGGTCGGCAAGGTGCTCAAGCCGGAGATCAAGTCCCGGTTGGCGGAGTCAGCTGCTCCCTGACGCGGCGGCCGTCGAGCTGGCGACGACGATTGCCGCGGTGACGGCGGCCTGCATCTCGGTGACGGCCTTCCTCACGGCGTCCGCGGCCCAGTCCGACTCGGCGATCTGCTTCGCCCGCTGCTTGAGCGCCTTCTTGTCCACCGCGTCGGTGACGACCTTCGGTACGACGTTCAGCGCGCTCAGCAACGCGATCAGCGCGCCGGTGCGCTCATCCGGCGTGGTGCCCACCTTCAGCACACTCTCGAGCTTGGACCGCACCTCGGCCTCGTGCCGCGCGTCCTTGGCCGGCCAGCGCGTCACCGGGAACAGACCGAGCATCCTGCCCTGGTCCGCCTGCAGCACACCGCGCTCCGCGAGCCGGGCGAGCAGCTGGTCACGCAGCTTCTTCGACAACCGGCCGATCTGGTCCTTGGGACGCTTACCGGGCTTGCCCGCGACAAAGGCCAAGCGCTCGTCCAGGATCGCGTCCCCGGTCGGCGAGGCGTCCAGCACCTTCAACCGACCGGCCTTGACCCCGTCACCGGCACTCGTGACGTCGATCTTCCCGAGCACGGTCAGCTCGATCAGGACCGCTCCGGCCAGCGCATAGTCCAGCCCGGGTGAACCCGCGATCGGCTTCCCGCTCTCGTCGTCGTACAGCAGCAACAAGAGATCCTCGGCAATCAACATGCCTCCAACGTAGGCACACCCTCCGCCCGCTCGCATCCACCGCGCGGACGACCCGGCGGGTCCACCCCTGGATCGGGATTCGATGCACGGTCAGGGATCTAGTAAGGTAAGCCTTAGCTAAGCAGGTTCGCCCACCTCGAAAGCAGACCGCCATGACCAGAGCACTGCCCGAGCCGTCGTTCCGGCGGTTCTTCGCCGGCGTCGGCACCCTGAGCCTCCGGCCGTTCGACCTGACCGAGGACGTCGGCACCCTGCACGGTTGGGTCACCCAGCCCTACGCGCGGTACTGGGGGCTGCTGACCGCATCCGTCGAGGACGTGCACGCGGAGTACGAGCGGATCGAGCGATCCGGCCACCACCGCGCCTTCCTCGGCGAGCACGACGGCAGCCCTGCGTTCCTGATGGAGCGCTACGAGCCGTCGTACGACGCGGTCGGCACGGTGTACGACGTGGCGCCGGGCGACATCGGCATGCACGTGCTCGTCGGGCCGCCGGACACACCGATCAGCGGCTTCACCGGCGCCGTGTTCGAGACGATCCTGGACAGCCTGTTCAGCGATCCGCTGGTGGACCGGGTCGTGGTCGAGCCGGATGTCAGGAACGTGAAGATCCAGGCGCTGAACGAACGGATGGGGTTCCGCAAGCACAGCATCGTGGACCTGCCGGACAAGCAGGCCTGGCTGAGTTTCTGCACCCGCGACCAGTACGCCGAAGCGACCCGGATGAATGAGGCAGGCTGAATGATCCACCACCTGAACCCAGACGTCTGGGCCGTCGTCAACCGCGCCCTGGTGCGCAAGGCGATCTCCGAGTTCGCGCACGAGCGCATCCTCGAACCGATTGCTGACGGCAACGGCTACGCGGTAGGACGCTACCGATTCACGGCGCGGCGGTATCCCTTGAACCATTGGGACATCGACGCCGACTCGCTGGAGAACGGCGGCGAACCGATCGACGCCTTGGACTTCATCACGGAGTTCCACGAGCAGCTCGGGATCGGCGCGGACATGTTGCCGGTATACCTCGAGGAGATCAGCAGCACGCTCGCGAGTGCGGCGTACAAGCTCTCGAAGCCGGACCGGACCGCGGCCGATCTGGTCACTGCGGACTTCCAGACGATCGAGGCCGCGATGACCGAGGGCCACCCGTGCTTCGTCGCGAACAACGGGCGGCTCGGGTTCGGGGTCGGCGACTATCGCGCGTACGCACCGGAGACCGGCGAGGCTGTCGAGCTGGTCTGGATCGCAACCCGTCGTGACCGAACCACGATCTCGCACAGTACGAGGCTTTCGTACGACGAGCTGCTGCAGGCAGAGCTGGGATCCGCTGTGCTGCAGCAGTTCGCGGCGAAGATCATTGCCGTGGGCGCCGACCCTGCGGACTACGCCTTCCTGCCGGTGCATCCGTGGCAGTGGGAGAACAAGACGTCGATCACATTCGCCGCGGACATCGCGCAGCGGCACATCATCTATCTCGGGTCCGGTGCGGACGAGTATCAGCCGCAGCAGTCGATCCGGACGTTCTTCAACCGGTCGCAGCCTTCGAAGCACTACGTGAAGACGGCGTTGTCGGTGCTGAACATGGGGTTCATGCGCGGGCTGTCGCCGACGTACATGGCCGCGACGCCGGCGATCAACGACTGGGTCCACGAACTGGTCTCGAACGATCTCGTCCTGAAACGCTACGGCTTCACCGTGCTGCGGGAGATCGTGGCGGCGGGATACCACAACCGGTACTACGAGAACGCGACTCCGAAGACCTCGCCGTACCGGAAAATGCTGTCGGCGTTGTGGCGGGAGAGCCCGGTGCCGGGCCTCGAGCCCGGCGAGCGGCTGGCCACGATGGCGAGTCTGCTGCACGTCGACCGGCACGGTGCCTCACTGGCCGCGGCGTTGATCCGCGCATCCGGGCTCGAGCCGGCGGCGTGGTTGCGGGCGTACATCGACGCGTACCTGATCCCGCTCGTGCACAGCTTCTACGCGTACGAGCTGGTCTTCATGCCGCACGGCGAGAACCTAATCCTGGTACTGCGGGACGCGGTGCCGACCCGGGTCATCATGAAGGACATCGCCGAGGAGATCGCGGTGATGGACCCGGCCACCCCGCTGCCGGCCGAGGCCGAACGGGTCCGCGCCGAGGTCCCGGAGGACGAGAAGCTGCTGTCGGTCTTCACCGACATCTTCGACTGCATCTTCCGGTTCCTGTCCCCGCTGCTGGACCGCGAGGATCTGCTGACGCCGGCGGAGTTCTGGACGGTGGTGGCCGCGGCGATCCGCGACTACCAGGCCGCGACACCGGAGCTGGCCGAGGCGTTCGCGAAGTACGACATCTTCGCGCCGTCCTTCGCGCTGTCCTGCCTGAACCGCCTGCAGCTGAAGAACAACCAGCAGATGGTCGACCTCACCGATGTCGCGGGCTCGCTGCAGTTCGTCGGGACGTTGGAGAATCCGCTGGTCACGGAAGCAACTGACTGACCAGGGTGTCGCCCAGCCAGGTTTCGTAGTCCTTGATCGGCCAGTGCCGGTCGAAGACGAGCAGGTGGTAGACCTCGGCCGCCGTGCAGGCGAGGAAGATGTCGAGCGCCCGCGCCGCCGGTATGGCGAAGCTGAAGGTCTTCAGGAAGATCTTCAGCTCGCCCTCCCGGGCGGCCCAGACGCGGTGCATCTCGTCGGCCATCCGGGCGTCGGCGCGCGCCGCCTCCTGGTAGATCTGGATGACGTCGATCCCGGTCTCGAACTGACGGGTCTGCCAGTGCGCCGCCGCGCGGAGCCGGTCGGCGGGATCGGTCAGCGTGAGCGACTCCTGGGCGAGCCGCCGGGTGTCGGCCTCGGCGATCCAGATCCGCGCGATCTCGCGGAGGATGGCCGGCTTGTTGCCGAACGCCGAGTAGATCGTCTGCGCCGGGATCCCGGCCGCCTCCGAGATCGCGGCGATCGTCGTGGCGACGTACCCCTGCTCGGCGAACAGCACCCGCGCCGCCCGCGCCACCTGCTCCTTCGTCGCCTGCGCCTGCCGGGCGCGGTGCGAGTCCTTGACAGCCACGTCGTCAATCTATCACTCTGTTCATCATAGTCTCACTCTGATGAACAGAGAGGTAATCTGATGAAGACCTTCGACCTGTACGCCGATCCCGCCTGCCCGTGGAGCTGGCTGGCCGTCCGCTGGCTGACGTCCGTGGCGCCCGAGCGGGGGTTCCGGCTGAGCCTGCGCTCGTACAGCCTGTGGATCCGCGACGGCGACCGGCAGGCGCTCGGGATGCCCGAGTTCATCCGCGCGATCGCCGTTGCCACCGGCAAGCAATCGCTGCGGGTGATGCGGGTCTTCGAGGCGCTGCGCGCGGCCGGCCGGGAGGACGTGATCGAGCCGCTCTACCTGGCGTGGGGTGCGCGCGTGTTCGTGCCCGGACCGCCGCAGGCGCCGACCGCCGCCGTACTGGAGGAGGCGCTCGCGGCAGCCGGGCTGGAGGGGTCCTGGCTGTCCGCGGCCGCGGACCCGGGCTGGAACCAGGCGATCGAGACGTCGATGGCGCGGCTCGGTGCGCTGTCCGCGCTGGCCGGCGGTACGCCGGTGGTTCCGACGCTGGCCACCGGGCAACAGGCGTTGTTCCGCGGCGCCGTACTCTCTGCTCCGGTCTCGCCCGAGGACGGTCTGGAGATCTGGGACGCCCTGGAGCTCCTCACCGCCGAACCATCGTTCGTCGGCTTCTCCCCCACCCGGTTGCCGATGCCCACCTTCGCTGTGGATAACTCCCGCGGCGCGTCGACGGAATCGGTCAAGCTGTTGGGGTGATCGGCGTTGAAACCCCCAGAGACGGCAGACGCTACGAGGTGGTCGACGGCCGCCTCCTGATCACCGGCGCCCAGCCCCCGGCCCACCACGCCGCCGTCCTGGCCCTGATGATCCACCTCAAACAGTCCTGCCCACGAGACCTCCTGGTCTCCGTAGGCTCCCTGGACTTCCGCCCCACCCTGGACGTCTCCGTCCGCCCCGACCTCCTCGTCTGCCACCGCTCGGACGCCGGCCCCCACCTCCTGAAATCCCCACCCCTCCTAGCCGTAGAGGTCCTCTCCCCCTCCACCAGAACCACCGACATAGTCCTCAAACGATCCCTCTACGAATCCCACGCCATCCCCTCGTACTGGCTCCTGGACCCCGCCCACCAAGAACTAACCGTCCTCGAACTAACCAACTCGTCCTACGCCTGTCAGGCCGTAGTAGGCCCCGAAGAAACCTTCAACGCCACAAGCCCCTTCCCGGTCAGCCTCACCCCCGCCAACCTCACGAACTAGCCCTCGTCCGGGGCAACCCGGGGCAGATCGTGGGGCAACCCGGGGCCGACGCACGAAACGGCACCAACCATCCGTCCGACGCCACCATGCTGGTCCCGTGACCGACAAGGAGGCACCATTGTGTCCGTGGAGACCACCGAGCCGACGAACCTCACGCTGGCCCAGTTCGACGCTCTGCCAGACGACGGCGAGTGGCGTGAACTGCTGGATGGGCAGGTGCTGGTGACACCGTCGCCGCTGGCCGTTCATCAGAGAGCGGCCAATCAGATCAACTTGCGGCTGGTCTCAGCGTGCCCAGAAGATCTGGAGGTCTTCTTCGCGCCCTTCGACTACCGGCCGGACGACCGGACATCGCTGCAGCCCGACCTCTTGGTGTGCCGCTGCGAGGACGTCGAGCCGGCGAGCGTTCGCCGGCCGTTGCTCCTGGCCGTCGAGATTCTCTCACCGTCGACCCGCGCGAAGGACTGGCTCAAGAAGCGCCGCTTGTACGAGGCGACCGGCGTCGGTTCGTACTGGATCTTCGAGCCGGACGAGGCAGTGCTGACTGTGCTGGAACTGGAGAACGGCCACTACGTCGAGCGGACGTTCAAGGACGACGAGGTGTTCGAGGCCAGTCGCCCATTCCCGGTGCGCATCGTCCCGGCCGAGCTCGTACGCCGTGCCAACCGTGCGGCCCTGTAGTTACCCGTTCAGCAACTCGATGAGCTGCTGCTTTTCGGGCAGGTTCTCGGGTCTGATGATGTCGGCGGTGCGGACGTAGTAGAAGGCTGCGGTGACTTGGGGGAGGGGGATGTTCATCAGTTCGGACCAGGCGACTCGGTAGATGGCCAACTGGAGGGGGTCGGCGGATTCGGTGCGGGTGGTTTTCCAGTCGATGACGTCGTAGCCGCGGGAGCCGTCGGGGCGGACGACCTGGTAGACGGCGTCGATGCGGCCGCGGATGACGCGGCCGCCGAGGGCGAGGGCGAAGGGGGCCTCGATCTCGTACGGCGTGGTTTCGCCGTACGGGCCGGTGCGGAAGGCGTCCATCAGTTCGGTGAGGTCGGTGTCGTCGACGATGTCCTCGTCCGCGGCGCCGGGGAGGTCGTCGGGGTCGAGCAGGAGCTGCTGGCCGAAGTAGCTCTCGACCCACGCGTGGAAGCGGGTGCCGAACCGCGCCGCCCGGTTGGGTTTGCGCGGCATCGGGCGGGCCAGCTCGGACGCCAGCCCGTCCGGGTCCTTGGCCAGCCGCATCACCTGGGTCGCGGACAGGGCGGCCGGCAGCTCGACGTCGTACGCCTTCCGGCTCCGGCTTTCCCTTGCCTCGGACAACAATCGCTCGATCTCGGAGTCCCACCGCGCGACCGTCGCCTGCTCGTCCAGCAGCAGCGACTCCTCCGCCTCGATCGACGGCCCCTCCGTCCGCGCCTGCCGCACCAGCGCCGCCGCGTCCAGCCGCCGCTGGTACGACTCCATGTCGTACGGCGCCGGCCACGGCGCCTGCGTCTGCTCGGCCAACTCCGGGTTCTCGTCCGCCGAAGGTTGCTCGGCCCACTCGACGACTCGCTCGCCGGCGTGCTTCTTCAGCGTCGACAGGTACGACGAGGGTCCGCGCGGGCGCTTCTGCGTCGGCCCCCACCAGTGCCCGGTCGCGACCAGGATCTCCTTCGCCCGGGTGAAAGCGACGTACCCCAGCCGTCGCTCCTCGAGCGCGTTCACGTTCTTGCACTCGTCCGCGAACGCCTTCAGCCCGGCGTTGGACAGGTCATGGATGTCCGGCAATGTGTCCGCGTCACCGCGCAACGGCCACGGCAGCACCTTCGCGTTGGTCGTCCACTTGTCCCGCCCGCGATCCGAAGGAAACACCTTCGAAACCAGCGTCGGCACGAACACGATCGGCCACTCCAGCCCCTTCGACCGGTGCGTGGTGAGCAGCTTCACCGAGTCCGCCTCACTCGGTACGGCGAGGTCGAGACCGGCGGCGTACTCCTCCTCGGCGGCCAGGTACGCCAGCAGACCGTCGAGCGAACCGTCCGACTCCGTGGACACAAAGTTGCCAACGGCATCCAAAAACGCGGCCAGATGATCGCGCCGTCCGGAGTCGACGTGATCCGGCGTGGCGGTGAGCTCGACGTCCAGGCCGATCGTACTGATCACCCGTCGGACCAGGTCGAGCAACGGCTCCCCCGAGTGCGTCCGCAGCTCACGCAACTCACTCGAGAGTTCCTTGAAGCGGACCAGTGCCTCCGGCGAGTAACCCCAAGCGTCCGGTCCTGGATCGTCGACCGCCTCGGCCAGCGAGATGACTTCGGTCGAGTCCATCCCGGCGACCGCGGCGTCGAGTGCCGCAACCAGATCGTCGGCGGCCGGCCGCGCACCGGCATCGGCGAGGACGCGCGACCGGTTGGCCAGCAAGGCAAGATCGCGGTGACCGATCCGGAAGCGTGGGCCGGTGAGGATCCGCAGCATCGCGGCGTTCGCGGTCAGGTCGTTGACCGCCTGCAGCGTCGCCACGACGTCGACGACCTCGGGGAGGGCGAGCAGTCCGCCGAGGCCGACCACCTCGACCGGAACCTTGCGCGCGATCAGCGCTTCGTGGACCGCGCTGAGGTCGACGTTCGTCCGCATCAGGATGCCGATGTCCTTCCACCGGCGGTTCGGGGTGCGGTGTGCGGCGACGACCGCGTCGGCGACCCACTCGATCTCCTGCGAACGGGTCTCGAACAGTCCGACGGTGATCGCGCCTTCCGGCGCATCGGAGGGAGCCTCGAGCGGGATGACTCCGGGATGCTGTTCATACAGCTCGGCCGCGTGCTCGTTGGCGGCGGCGAGGATCCGGCTGCCGCACCGGCGGTTGACGCTCAGCACATACCGCTGCGCCGGCGAGCCGTCGGCCTGGGGGAAATGTGTGGGGAACTCGTCCAGGTTCGCGACCGAGGCACCACGCCAGCCGTAGATCGCCTGGCACGGGTCACCGACCGCCGTGACCGGATGACCACGGCCGTCGCCCCCGGCGAACAGCGCGGTCAGCATCCGGCGCTGCGAGACCGATGTGTCCTGATACTCGTCGAGCAGCACCACCTTGTACCGCGACCGCTCGGCGGCCGCGACCTCCGGGCACTCCTCGGCCAGCCGCGCCCCGAGCGCCATCTGGTCGGCGAAGTCGACGACGCCACGGTCCGCCTTGTAGGCCTGGTACTCCTCGACGAGTTGCAGGATCTCGCCACGCTTCAGCGCGGTCTCGCCGAGCTTGCGCACCTCGACCGTCTGCTTGGCGGCCGCCGCGACCTCCTGCCGCACCGCCTCGTCGTGGTCGCGTACGTCGTCCGCCCGGAGCAGATGGTCCGCGAGCTCACCGTCGAGCGCCAGCAGACTGTTGACCAGCGTCGGCACGTGATGCGACGCGAACCGGATCGGCCCGGCGGATCGCCGTACGACGCGACCCGCGAGCTGGAAGCGTGTTGCGTCGGCGAGGACGCGGGCGTCGGGCTCGAGACCGAGGCGGAGGCCGTGCTCGGCGATCAGCGTCCCGGCGAACGCGTGGTACGTCGAGACGACCGGCTCGCCGGGCTCCTCGGGCTCCCAGTTCGGGATGTTGCTGCGCAGGTGCGCCGCGAGGATCGGGTGCTGGTCCCTCGGCAGCGTCGACCCGAGTACGCCGGCCTTCGTCAGGTCCTCGCGGATCCGCACGTCCAGCTCGTTCGCCGCCTTCTTCGTGAAGGTCAGCCCCAGCACTTCCTCCGGCTTCACCTGCCCGGTGCAGATCAGCCACACCACCCGCGCGGCCATCGCCGTCGTCTTCCCCGACCCGGCGCCCGCCACGATCACGCCAGGCGCCAACGGAGCCGTGATCGCCGCCAACTGCTGATCGGAGAACGGAATCCCCAGCAGATCACACAGTTCAGCCGTGGTCTGCAGTGTCGCGGCGGGCATCAGACGATCTCCCGGCCTTCCGGTTGGATCGGGCACAACGCACGGGCTTCGCAGCGGGTGCAGCCGTCGTTGCGCTGGGCGGTGAACTCTTCGGAGCGGACCATCGACTCGGCCTCGTCGACGGCCTCGTCCAGCCAGGTCCTGCCGTCGTCGCCGGTCTCGAGCGGGCCCTGGTGCTGGACCTTGGGGAAGCCGGCCTCGTCGTGGCGGAGCTGGACGAGCTCCGCGCCGCCGGCGACCGGGTCCTCGCCGACGGTCTTCAGCTGCCGGGAAGCGATCGCGCGCTGGTAGATCGCCAGCTGCACGTGCCGCGCCACCGCCGGCTTGGTCGGCATCGAGCGGCCCGTCTTCAGGTCGACCACGCGGATCGTCCCCTCGGCGTCCTGCTCGACCCGGTCCATTCGCCCCTTGACCCGGACCGCGGGCTTGTCGGTGTCGGGAAGCAGTACGTCGAAGTCGACCTCGGTCCCCACCAACGTCCGATCCGGCCGGCCCTGGTGCCAAGCGACGAACCGCCGCAACGCCTGCTCCGCCTCGACCCGCTCCCGGTCCGAGATCCAGGCGGACTCGAACTCCAGCTGCGTCCAGACCTTGTCGAGCCAGCCGTTCAGCTCGTCGATCGACGGCGGCAGCGTCCCGGTGGCGACCGCGTCCGCCAACGTGTGCAACACCATGCCGAACCCGGTGGCCGACGTACTCGGCGTCTCTCCACCGGCCCGCCGGGTCAGGAACCAGCGCAGCGGACAGTCCACGATCGTCGTCAGCGCACTCCCCGACAGCGGCACCGGCAGCTCCGGATCCGCGATCGGCCGCTCCGACCGGGTCCGCTCCCGCACACCCCACCAGCGCTCCGGATCCGCCGTCGGGACGAACGGCTGATCCCGATCGTCCACCGCATCGGCCAGCTGGGCCAGCCGATCGGCCGCGACCCGCTTCAACGCCGGCGACGAGGACGGATCCGCCAGCACGCACCGCAGATCGGCCACCAGACCGGGCAGCGACAACGGCCGCCGCGGCCGTCCGGCGACCAGTTTCAAGGGAATGTCGAGCTCGGCAAGGAATCTGGAGGGTTGGTCGCCGTCCGCCTCGGGGGCCTGGACCGCCGTCACGATCAGCCGCTCCCGGGCTCTGGTGATCGCGACGTAGAACAACCGTCTCTCCTCGGCCAGCAACGCGCCGGCCGACAACGGATCGATGAGGCCGTCAGGTCCCAGCCGGTCCGGCTCCAGCAACGACCCGCGCCGCCGGAGGTCCGGCCACTGACCTTCCTGCACACTCGCCACCACGACGAGCCGCCATTGCAGGCCCTTCGACCGGTGCGCCGTCATCAGCTGGACGCCGGCCTCGCGATACGTCCCGTCGAACCGGTTGTCCCCCGCGATGTCCAGCGATTCGAGCTCACTCAGGAACGCCGATACGCCCTTGAACCCGACCTGCTCCTCGGCCCGGCTCGCCGCGTCGAACAGCGCACACAGCGAATCCAGGTCCCGGTTCGCCGCGCGGGCGGGCTCGCCCCCGGAATGCGCCTGGCCGCGCAGCCGCCGCAACCAGGGCGAATCCGACCACAGCGACCACATCACCTCGTCCGGCGCGGCTCCCGCGGTCACGATGTTCCTTGCCTTGAGCAACCTCTCGCCCAGGGCCGCGAACCGCGCCTCGGCCGGCGACGCCTCCTCGTCGAGCAGCAGCGGATTCATCAACGCGTCGCGCAACAGCTCGTCCGACGACCGCGGCAGCCGCTGCCCGCCGGCCGCCTCCCGATCGCGCCGCCGCAGCACCCGAGCCAGCCGCCGCAACTGCCCGGCATCCATCGCACCCAACGGCGACAACGCCAACGCGCGGACGACGTCGACCGTCAACGTCGCCGGATCCGCAACGGCCCGCAACGCCAGCAGCATCGGACGTACGGCGGGCTCCCGCGACAACGGCAGCTCGTCACCGGCCACGTCGACCGGGATGCCCGCGGCCGCGAGCGCGCGACGCAACGGCGGGATCGACCGGCTGCCGGACCGGACCAGCACGGCCATCTCGTTCCAGCCGACGCCGTCCTGCACGTGGGCACGACGCAGCAGGTCCGCGATGTGCTCGAGCTCGGCGCCACTGGTCGAGTACAGATTCGCTTCGACCTTGCCGTGGCCGTAGACACAGCCGCTGGCGTCCGGGTTGCGGAAGCGGTCGAACGTGTCCCGGTCCAGTGTGCCGGGCACGCCGAGCCGGCTGACGACATTACGAGACACTCGCTGCAGCGTCGTACCGAAGCGGCGGGTCGTGCCCAGCGCGATCTGGGCCGCCTCCGCGCCGTCCGCCGTACGGAACTCGTCGGTGAAGCGCAGCAGGCCGCGGACGTCCGCGCCGCGGAACGTGTAGATCGACTGGTCCGGATCGCCCACGACGACGAGGTCGCGGCCGTCGCCGGCGATCGCCTGCAGCAGCTTGGTCTGACCGGGATCGGTGTCCTGGTACTCGTCGACGAAGACGGCCTTGAACTCGGTCCGCAGCTTGGCCTGCACCTGCGGCTGCTGGGCCAGGATCACCGCGCGGTGGATGAGCTCGGAGTAGTCCAGCACCTGCTCGTGGTCGAGGATCTGCAGGTACTCCTCGAAGAAGTCGCCGACCGCGACCCACTCGGCCCGGTCCGCCGAGCGCCCGATCGCGGACAGGTCCTCCGGGTCGAGCCCGAGCTGCCGCGCCTTGCCGATCACGGCTTGCACCTCGTCGGTGAACCCGCGCGTCTTCAACGCCGGATGCAGACTGCCCGGCCAGTGCACCGCACCGACCTCACGGCTGCCGGACAGCGCCTCACTCAACCGCAGCGACTGCTCCGGCCCGGACGGCAACCGCAGCGGTACGTCGAACGCGTCGGCCGGTGTGAACCGCCGGAGCAACGCGTAACAAAAGGAATGGAACGTCATCGACGGCATCACCCGGGTCGTCCGCCCGAGCCGGCCGGTGATGCGGTCCCGCAACTCGGTCGCCGCCTTGCGCCCGAACGTCAGCACCAGCACCTCGTCGGGACTCAGCCCGCGATTCCGCACCCGGTCGACGACGGCCTCCACCAACGTCGTCGTCTTCCCGGTCCCCGGTCCGGCCAGCACCAGCAAAGGTCCGCCGGGATGGTCCACCACTGCTTGCTGATCCGCATCCAGAACCGGTGCCGACGTGCTCCGACCCGCTGCCCGGACCAACCGGTACCGGGACCCCTGTCTGCCGACCATCGCACCATCCCAGCAGACCCCACCGACAATCCCGATCGCCCACTCCGGCAGGTCCATCAATAGCCGGAAAGCGGACAGGACATGGGTAGTCGCGCGCTGACTCTGCGCCGAATCAGTCCTGCGGATCCCAGCGCACTTCGCGCAGGTTGACCCGGCCGTTGGTGACCCGGACGCCGTCCGAGCGGAGGTTGTGCAACTGCTCGTCGCCGACCTCGTCCGCCGGTACGCCGGACGCGCGGATCACCCGCCACCACGGCACGGACCCGCCGTACTCGCGCATGATCGCACCGACCTGACGCGGGCCGCCCTGACCGACGTACTCGGCGATGTCGCCGTACGTCGCGACGCTGCCCGGCGGGATCGACTCCACGGCCCGCAGCACCGCCTCGACGTACTCCTCCCGATCCACGAACCCAAACCTAGTGGGAACCGTGGACAGTTCAGGCGAGTGGGGCGACGGCCTTGGCGAGGGGTTCGAGGACGGACGGCGGGGCGTCGAGCGGGAGGTTCAGGACGACCAGGTCGACACCTGCTTCGCCGTACGCCGCTGCTGTGGCGACCGCGGCGTCGAGCGGCTCGTCCGGATCGATGCGCACGTTGACCGAGCAGGTGATCTCGTCGACGTTGCGGCCGACCTCATCGCAGCGTTCGACCAGCACGTCCTTGAGCGCCTTCCACTCCTCCGGGCTCTGGACGATCACGTTCCACTGCTGGGCCCACTTCGCCACCGCGCGCAGCGTGCGCTTCGGGCCCTTGCCGCCGATGGTGATCGGCGGGTGCGGGGTCTGCACGCCCTTCGGCTCGCAGTACGCGTCGGTGAGCTTGATGTACTTGCCGTCGAAGTTCGCGACCTTCTCGGTGAGCAGCGCGATGATCGCCTGGGTGCCCTCGTCGAACCGGTCGAAGCGTTCCTTCAGCGGATAGAGGTCGATGCCGTAGGCAGTGGTCTCCATCTCGTTCCAGCCGGCGCCGATGCCGAGCTCCAGCCGGCCGTTCGAGATGACGTCGGTGGTCGCGGCCATGTTCGCCAGTACGGCGGGATGCCGGTAGATCATCCCGGTCACCTGACAGCCGAGCCGGATCCGCGAGGTCGCCTGCGCCAGCGCGCCCAGGGTCGTCCAGGCCTCGAGGTTCGGGCCGGCCATGTCACCGCTGAGCGGATAGAAGTGGTCCCAGTGCCAGGCGGACTCGAAGACCTCGAACTGATCCGCCGCCACCCACACATCCCGCAGTTGCTGCCAGGTGGTGTGCTCGGGCCTGGTCTTGATCGCAAACCGCATGCCGACCTCCTAGGTCATCGCTTCCCGACGCGACCCTACCTCGCTACCGGGACTGCAGCAGTTGGCCGATCATGCGTGCCCGTCGTCGCGAACTAGCCGAAGCAGAGGGCGTCGACCGGGCGGCCTTCCTGGAAGGCGGTGATGACGGCGACGACCTCGAAGACGACGGCGGCGGTTGCGGTGGTGAAGAGGACCAAGGCGATCGGCTGGCGGTTGCGGTGGAACCAGCGCAGCAACAGGAACAGCGCGATCACACCGACGACCAGGCCGGCGAAGCCGAGGAAGTAGACACTCGTGGGCAGCGGCAACGTGCCGTCGCAGGAGGCCTGACGACGACGGCTCAGCTCGCTCTGGGCGTTCGTGTTCGTCAGCGCGAGCAGCACGCCGACGATGATCAGCGCGAACACCACCCCCTGCCGGCGCTTGGCCGGTCGAGCCTCCTCCCCCACCGGGAAGCTCTAGTCCAGGCCGAGGCGGGCGCGCACCTCTGGGCGGCGCAGCGGTGGGACCGTCTGCGGCGGCACCCGGCGCTCGGGCATCTCCGCCAGCAACTGCTCGGTGATCCGCGCGACCTCGGTCGCGGCCCGCTCGATCGGGCCGCGGGTGGTCGCACTCAGCGACCCGACGCCGGTCACCTTGCGCACATACTGCAACGCGGCCGCGTAGACCTCCTCAGAGGTCGCGGCCGGCTCGAGTCCCCGGAGAACCGTGATGTTTCTGCACATGCCAAGACAGTAGTCGGCCGCGGGGACAAACCAACGCGAAACCTACGGGGTATTGACTTTCCTAATGGCCTTAGGTTTTCCTCAAGGTATGAGCACCGCTGGGCTTGACCGCCGGACCCGTCGCCGCCAGGAGACCATCGAGGAGGTCCTGGACGTCGCCATCGAACTGATGGAGACCGAGGGTGTCGCCGCGCTCAGCCTGTCCGCGGTGGCCCGGCGCCTCGGCCTGCAGCCACCGTCGCTCTACCAGTACTTCCCGTCCAAGATGGCCATCTACGACGCCCTCTTCGAGCGCGGCGCGCGGCAACTGCGCGATGCGCACCGGGCCGCGCTGGCGACGGCGACCACCGCCGACCCGTTCGCGAACGACCTGATCGCGATCAGCGCGTTCTGCCGGTGGTGCCTGGAGAACCAGATCTACTCGCAGCTGCTCTTCTGGCGGACGGTCCCCGGCTTCGAGCCGAGCCCGGAGGCGTTCGCCCCGGCCCAGGACTCGCTCCAGGATCTCCGGGACCACCTGCAGGCGGCGGTGGACGCCGGGCGTCTGCACCCGGACGCGACGAGCGACGACGGGCTCGCGCTCTTCACCTCGGTGATCGCGGGCCTGCTCTCGCAGCAGATCGCGAACGAGCCGGACGCGTCGTTCGAGGACGGTCGCTTCATCCGGCTGCTGCCCGCCGTACTCGAGATGTTCTACCAGCGCTACGCACCAACCAGGGGGAAGAGATGACAGCTGTACTCGCGGAGCAGATCGGACGCGCCGATCGGCAACGCTGCCGGGTCCACCGGGACGCGGAGCTCCAGGCGTGGCACGACCTGCTGGCGTCGATCGAGGGGCCCGAGTGGCAGCGCCGTACCGTCTGCGACGCGTGGGACGTCGCCGACATCGCCGGGCACCTGATCGGGCAGGCCGAGGACGTGATCCGGCCGTGGTCGTTCCCACGGCGGTTCCGGAAGGGGAAGCGGGTCTACCCCGGCGTGCCCCGGTTCGACGCGCACATGATGGTGCAGGCCGATGAGCACCGCGGTACGCCGCCGGCGGAGCTGCGCACGTCGTTCGATCAGCTGTGGGGGAAGGCGACCCGCAGCATCTCACGGAATCCGGAGCTGCTCCGGCGGATGACGATGCAGGTGGACGACGTACCACGGATGTCGCTCGGGTATGTGCGGGACATCCTGCTCGCGCGGGACCTGTGGATGCATCGGGACGACGTGTGCCAGGCGCTGGGGCGTTCGTTCGACGCCGGTCCGTACGCCGAGGAGCTGATCGCGCAGGTCATCTACGACCTGGAGGCCGCCGGCCCGTTCTGGGGCGACCGTCCGGCCGTCGTCCTGGAGCTCACCGGCCAGGGAGGTGGGACCTACCGGCTGGGGAGGGACGAGCCGGTCGGTCGCGCCTCGGTCGACGCCGTCGCGTACATGCGGACGGTGTCCGGACGCGACGACGCACCGGTGATCACCGGTGATGCCGCTGCCGTCGAAGCCGTCGGCAGTTGCCGGATGGACTTCTAAGGAAAGGGGGCTGGAGTGATCCAGCCCCCTTCGCAGATTTAGTACGACGGCTGGCTCGGGTCGATCTGGTCGACCCAGGCGACGACGCCGCCACCGACGTGGACCGCGTCGGAGAAGCCGGCGCCCTTCGCGATCGCGAGCACCTCGGCGGAGCGGACGCCGGACTTGCAGTGGAAGACCAGCTGCTTGTCCTGCGGCAGCTTCTCCAGCGCCACACCGGTCTGGAAGTCGGCCTTGGGGATCAGCACCGAGCCCGGGATCTTGTTGATCTCGTACTCGTTCGGCTCACGGACGTCGATCAGGACGAAGTCCTTCTCGCCGTTGTCCTTGAGCTTGATCCACTCGCTCAGCTGCTTCACCGAGATGGTCGAGCCGACGGCCGCGTCGGCCGCCTCCTCGGTCAGGGCGCCGCAGAAGCTCTCGTAGTCGATCAGCTCGGTGACGGTCGGGTTCTCGCCGCAGATGGCGCAGTTCGGGTCCTTGCGGACCTTCAGCGAACGCCAGTTCAGGTCGAGCGCCTCGTAGATGTTCAGCCGGCCCAGCGACGGGTCGCCGATCCCGGTGAGCAGCTTGATCGCCTCGGTCACCTGCGCCGCGCCGACGGACGCGCAGAGCACGCCCAGTACGCCGCCCTCCGCGCAGGACGGGACCATGCCCGGTGGCGGCGGCTCGGGGTAGAGGCAGCGGTAGCACGGGCCGTGTTCGGCCCAGAACACGCTGATCTGGCCGTCGAAGCGGAAGATCGAGCCCCAGACGTAGGGCTTGCCGAGCAGGACGGCGGCGTCGTTCACCAGGTACCGGGTGGCGAAGTTGTCGGTGCCGTCGACGATCAGGTCGTACTGCTCGAAGATCTCGAAGACGTTGTCGTTGTCCAGCCGGGTCTCGTGCAGGACGACGTTCGTGTTCGGGTTGGTCTCGAGAATCGACTCCTTGGCCGACTGCGCCTTCGACTTGCCCACGTCGGACTGGCCGTGGATGATCTGGCGCTGCAGGTTGGACTCGTCGACGGTGTCGAACTCGACGATGCCGAGCGTGCCGACACCGGCCGCGGCCAGGTAGAGCAGCGCCGGGCTGCCCAGGCCGCCGGCGCCGATCACCAGCACCTTGGAGTTCTTCAGCCGCTTCTGCCCGGCCATCCCCACCTCGGGGATGATCAGGTGCCGCGAGTACCGGCGCACCTCGTCGATGGTCAGCTCGTCGGCCGGTTCGACCAGCGGTGGCAGTGACACGTGTCGGCTCCTCAGGAAGACGTCGGACGGGATCTCCGGTTTTCAACCATCTGTCCCTCCTCAATGTTCCCGCACGTTCCCAACCCCTCACTCCCAGGTCCACATCCCGGTCCCCCCATCTCACCCCACGAACACCGCCCGCCCCGTGGCGGGCGGCGTGGGTGGGGGGGTGGTGCTGCCTGTGGCGGGGGTGGCTTCAGCACTCGGTGCCGGCGGCTGCAGGCCGACCCGCGTGCCGGGCGCCCCCAGGGCGCCCGGCACGCGTTTCAGTCGTTGGCGGGGATGGTGGCGGTGACTGTTAGTGGGACCTTCAGGGTTGCGCCGTCGACGGTTTGGATGACGGCTGTGAAGGTCTCGGCCGGCTCTTTCAGGGTGTCGTCGAGGATCTTCACCGTCAGTTCGCCCGTGGTCTTGCCGGGTTCGACGAAGCCGTCGATGGCTCGGGCGGCGGGGCCGGTGCCGTCGTCGTTCACCGACGTGTAGTCCTTCCGGATCGTCGCGGTGCCGTCCTTCAGCACCCCGGAGAACGTGACGTACTTGTCACTCGGCGCCGACAGCTTGACCGGGAAGTTGACCAGTCCGGTCTTCTCCGCCGTCGTGAGGTTCCCGATGGTCAGCGCCGGCGTCGGATCGTCGTCGACCACGAGCCCGTGGCCGAACGACGCGTCCAGCAGCCCCTCCCGCGGCGCCGACAGCACCAGGTTGAACGGCAGGTCGTAGCTGTCCCGGGTGTTCCCGGTGACCGGCACACTCACCTTCTGCCGCACCTGCCCCGGCTTGAAGACCAGCTTCCGCGCCACCTCCCCGACCGACTCACCGAGGTCGCCGTTCGACTCGACGTACACACTGACCGGACGGATGCTCGGCCGCGACATGGTCACCCAGAAGTCCATCGACCGAACCCCCTGGTCCCCCTCGCGAACCGTCACGTTCGACGCGGACAGCTTCGGCAGCAACACCGCCGGCGCCGAGAACCCGAGCCCGGGCGACGAGAACGCCAGATCACTCACGTACGCCGACCCTCGCGCCACCTTGTCGGTCCGCAACTCGACCGCCCGCACGTCCCACAGATCCACCCCCTTCAACGACGCCAGCGGGATCCGCACGGTCCGCAACAGGTTCTTCGGCAGTCCGGCCTCACTGTTCCCCGGCATCCGCACCAGCGCATCGCTGACCGCGGACACCGGCACCACGGCCGCCCGCCCGTGCCCATCGACCACCCGGACACTCAGATCCGTCTTCGGCGATCCAACCGGGTCCGGAGCCGCACGGAACGACAGTGCGGCGAACCGTCGTACGTCGCGCTGCCCGGCCGGCACACCAAGTCGCACGACCCCGTTCGTACCGCTCCAGGTCAGCTTGGTCACCGCAGTCGTTGGCGTCTTCGCGGCGTACCACGCTGTGCCCCAGTGCGGCGCGTTAGCCCAATCGTCCGACGTCATGCAGGTCTCCACAGCGGCAGAACGACCAGCTGGCTGGGTCACACCCGCGCACACCGCCGCAGTCACCTTCCCGGTGACCGATCCGGCCGGCAGTGCCTGGTCCAAGTGATTCACGTCCCGCCGTGACCGCACCGGCGCCTGCGACACCACGCGTACGACGGCCCGCCCGGCGGACGCCGCCCGTGCATCGGATCCGTCCAGCAGCGGCAGGAACTTCGTCTCATGCCCCAACTGCAACCGGAAGAACCCGGCGATGTACGCCGTACCGACGGCCTGCTGCTCCTTCGCCGTCAACCGGCCCGCGTACTTCGCACCGCACGGCGGCTCCTTCTCGTCGCCGAACCAGTCGTCGTTGGACGGCGCCTCGGACTGCCCCGGCGTCCATTCGGTGTTGAAGAAGTTGTGGTTGGTGCCAAGCACGGTGATGGTCGACCGCGGCGCGGCATCCCCGGTGACGGAGTACCGGGTGTCGTCGTAGAACTTCTGCCCCTGCAGGTCGGAGACGTCGCCGTCGCAGTACGGCAGCAGGACGCTCATCGCGACCCCCGGAACCGCGGCCCGGGCGAAGTCGGTCGGTGCCAGCGGCAGCACGGCGCGGATGCCGTAGTGCCCGCCGCGGTCCGCGTTCAGCACCGCCGCCCGCGCGACGCCCTCCCCACCGCGCGAGTGCCCCATCAGTCCGACGTTCTGCAAATCGATTTTGCCGACGAACGCACGGCCGAAAGGCCCGCCGCCGATCGTCGACCACTTCTTCCACAGCGCCAGGTGGTCGAGGATCAACTCGGCCCGGGCTTGCGCGCCGGAGTCGTAGACACCGCCGTCATACGCGTTGACCGCGTTGGCGCTGATCGACACGACCTGGTACCCGTTGCTCGCCAGCGCGGTCGCGGGAGCGTCGTACCCACGGAAGCTCGGGACCGGCTTCATCCCCTTCGGGCACGGCCACGGCTTGTCCACCTCGCCCGGGTCGTCCCCGTAGCAGAACTCGTGCCGGCCGTGCAGGAAGATCACCAACGGCCGTGGCCCGATCGCGCCCTTCGGCGTGTACACCTTGCCCCGCAGCTCGGATCGTTGCCCGAGGCCCGGAAGGTACGCGGCCTCGTCACCGAGGTTGTACTCCGACGTCTCGACCTTGTACTTCCCCAGCGCCCCCGGATCCGAAGGCAGCAACGGCCCGCGCCGCGCCTTCAACCAGTCCGCGTCGGTCGGTCCGCCGGCCTGACTCCGGTTCCGGCCGGTGTCCTTACCGAGGTCGCCGGACCAGATCAGGCGTACGTCGCGGGCCGTCAGCACAGCCGCGTCCGTACTGGTCAGGGTGAGCGTCCGCCGGTCCGGCGACTGCGCGGCGACTCCCAGCGGTACGCCGTCGGCCGCGAGCAGCGGCAGCGACGCCCGCAGCGGCGCCGGCGCGTCCAGGCGCAGGGTCAGCCGGTAGCCACCGGCAACCGGTTCAACGGTCCAATTGTTGCCCTTAACAACGGATGGCGGCGGCACGGGCGGGGCGGCGGCAGCAGTCAACGTCCCCACACCCAGCAGTGCGACCATCCCCAGCGACAGACTTCGTACGGCGTGGGCGATCACTCGCACAGTGGTCCTCTCGTTCGTCGACGAACAGGGTCGTTCGTCATGACTTCCCGGGCGAGAGGAAAGTTGACCGGATCCGCCGCTCAGTCGTGTCTCAGTCCGGCGTCGGATTCGACTCGATCAGGAGCCCGCGAGATCAGGAGATCAGCTGGCGGAACGCGTGCTCGACCTGGTCCGGGTGTTCCATCTGCGCGACATGGCCGGACCGTGGCAGGTAGAGCAGCCGCGCGTTCGGGAACGTGCGCTGGGCCTTGGTCCGGATCCGGGCGTCGACCAGCCGGTCCTTGCCGCCGTAGATCAGCAGCACCGGGCACTCCACCTTCGCCGCGTCCGCCCACAACGAGCGGCGCGGCGGCGCCAGCGACGACCGCAGGATGCTCCGCGCCCCGTCGAGCGTCGCCTGCCCGACCCACGGATCGGTGTCCCGCCGCCGCAGCTCGGCCTCGTACGCCGCTCGCACCTCGGGCGGAAGCGACCGCGGATCGCCGAACACCATCGCCAGCGACGCCTGGAACCTCCGGTCGAACGGCAACCGCCGGCTCCGCTCCAGGACGACGGATCCCAACCGAGGTGTCGCGAGTGCGGTGAACCACAGGGCGCTCGCGGACACGCGCGGATGCGGCAGTGCGGGAGAGATCAGCGTCAGCGACGCCACCAGGTCCGGACGCCGCGCGGCCAGCGTCACCGCGGACGCCCCACCCATCGAGTTCCCGAACAGGTGCACCGGCCGCTTGACCTCTTGCTCCAGGAGTTCGACCAGTACGGCGGCCTGCTCGCTGATCCCCGCCGGTCCGGACAGCGGCGTACGGCCGAAACCGGGCAGGTCGGGCGCGATACCGCGGACTGTGTCGTTGAGCAGGAGCCCGAGAGCGGTCCAGTTCAGGGAGGACCCACCGAGGCCGTGCACGAACAACGCCGGCGGCAGGTCGGCCGCCGCACCAGGCGCATCTCTGACGAGCAGATCCACGCCACCGACCGGCACTCGTCGCGCCGGCCATTCCTGTGCCCCCAACGGCACTCCGTCGCCGGTTACTGCTGCGTAACTCTCCACGAAACCCATGTTAAGACGCTCTGAGGCTGGACACTGGAACACATGGCAAGCGCGCCGCAGCAGCTGACGACCGAGGTCGACGGGCAGACGATGAAGCTCACCAACCTCGGCAAGGTGCTGTACCCCCAGACCGGCTTCACCAAGGCCGAGGTGATCGACTACTACCACCAGGTCGCGGAGCTGCTGCTTCCCCACCTGTCCGACCGGCCCCTGACCCGAAAGCGCTGGCCGGACGGCACGGAGGCGCCGTACTTCTTCGAGAAGAACGCACCGCGCGGGACGCCGGCCTGGGTGCGGATCGTGACCCTTCCCACGCCCGGCAGCTCGACCGGCCGGGACGAGGCCGACTTCGTGGTCGCCGACGACATCCAGACCGTGGTGTGGCTGGCCAACCTGGCCGCACTCGAGTTGCACGTACCGCAGTGGCGGATCGGCCTGTCGGACAACGGCAAGGACCCGCAGGCCGACCTGATCGTGTTCGACCTCGACCCGGGGCCGGGCGCGACCATCGTCGAGTGCTGCGACGTCGCACTGGCCCTGCGCGAACTGCTCGGCCACTACGGGCTGGAGGGCTGGCCGAAGACGTCCGGCAACAAGGGCATGCATCTCTACGTGCCCATCGAGCCCGCGTCGTCCCGCCGTACGAGCGCCTTCGCCAAACAACTGGCGGAGCAGTTGGCCGAGGCGCTGCCGGAGAACGTCACCGCGAACATGACCAAGGCGCTCCGGCCCGGCAAGGTCTTCATCGACTGGAGCCAGAACGCCAGCGCCAAGACCACGCTGGCGCCGTACTCACTGCGTGGGTCGGACGAGCCGCGGGTGTCCACCCCGATCGACTGGGACGAGGTGGCGTCCGCCACCACGCCCGAGGACCTCAGGTTCCTCCCGCACGACGTCCTGGCCCGGATCGAGGAGTACGGCGATGTGCTGGAGGGGCTGTACGACGACCCCCAGCCGCTACCGTCGTAGGAGTCATTCAGATCGCAGTCCGAGAGGAGAGCGAGTCGCATGACCAGTGAGAGCGACTACGAGGGCCCTGCCGCCGGCAGTGTCCCGGACGACGCCCCGGAGGCCGACGTACTCGAGCAGCGCCAGAGCTCGACCGTGGTGGACGACCGGCCCGAGGACTCCGGCGTACTGCTGGAGGCCGACCCGGCCGATGTGGAGGAGCAGCGCCGCGAGATCGGCGACTCCGGCGAGGACGACTACCGGTGAGCGCTCTCACGTTCGAACGCCGTTCGGCGGGGAAGCTACTGGCCGGGAGGACTGCTGGGTAGGATTCGGGGAACGACCCGGCGGTCGAGCCCGAGCCGCCGGCGCCGAACCACCGAAGGAGCCGACGTGTCGACGACACCCGAGACCGCGCCCAAGCGCGGCAGCCGCCTGCCGCGGCTGGCCCGCCGCGCGCAACTGCTCGAGGCGGCCCAGGAGGTTTTTGTCGCCAACGGCTACCACGCCGCCGCGATGGACGACATCGCCGACCGTGCCGGCGTCTCGAAGCCGGTCCTCTACCAGCACTTCCCCGGCAAGCTCGAGCTGTACCTGGCGCTGCTGGACACGTCCTGTGACGCGATCATCGCCTCGGTCCGGGACGCGCTGAAGTCGACCGAGGACAACAAGTTGCGGGTCGCGGCGACGATGCACGCGTTCTACGACTACGTGGCCAACGCCCAGGGCGCCTTCCGGCTGGTGTTCGAGTCGGACCTGACCAACGAGCCGGCCGTCCGGGAGCGGGTGGACCGGGTCACGCACGCCTGCGCCGAGGCGGTCTCGGAGGTGATCAGCGCCGACGCCGGCCTGAGCCGCGAGCAGTCGATGGTGCTGGCCGTCAGCCTGGTCGGGATGGCCCAGGTCAGCGCCCGCTACTGGCTGGCCTCCGACGACCCGACGCTGGCCCAGCAGCAGGCCGCCGACCTGGTCGCCTCGCTGGCCTGGCGGGGCATTCGCGGTTTCCCCCGCACCGACACCTGAGGTGCTGCCCCGGCTGTTCTGCTCTGGGCGGACGGGTGAGAGCTGACGGCCGGCAACGGATAGGCTCGAAGCGTCACCGGCGAGAGCCGCCGGTCGGAACGTGCCCGGAGGGTTTCGTGGAGGTCAAGATCGGCGTGCAGCACGCCAATCGTGAATTGGTGCTGGAGAGCGAGCAGAGCCCGGACGAGGTGCAGCAGGCCGTCGCCGACGCGCTCAGCGGCAAGTCCGGTCTGTTGCAGCTGACCGACGACAAGGGCCGCCGGGTGATCGTCCCGGCCGACCGGCTCGCGTACGTCGAGATCGGCGAGGTGTCGATCCGCAAGGTGGGCTTCGGCGCGATCTGATCGCGGTCCGGACACAGTCGCGCGTGTCTTGGTTGCGGAGTGCCACCGAAGGGGCACGATGGCCGTAAGACCTGCGTTGCGGTGGTCTGGTTGCTACGGGGCAAACGGACCGGAGCGCAGGTCGGCCATCCCTCAAAGGAGGAACCGTGTACTGGGTCTGGATGCTCATCGTCAGTCTCATCGCGGGCATCATCTTCGGGCCGCTGGCCCGGCTGGTGCTCCCCGGCAAGCAGAACATCAGCCTCGGCTGGACCATCCTCGGAGGCGGCATCGGCGCCTTCATCGGTGGTCTGATCGCCTACTTCCTCGGCGTCAAGGACACCTCCGGCCCGGACTGGATCCAGTACCTGATTCAGATCATCTGCGCCGCGATCGTCGTCGCGTTCATCTCGTCGCGCAACAGCAAAGCCAAAGCCGCCTGACCGCAACCGCCCGCGGGGCGAGTTCCCCGCGCATCCCGACGGCCGCCGCCCACTCCCGGGCAGGCGGCCGTTGTGTGTCTCAGGCCTGCAGGCCGAGGGCGGTCATCCGGGCGGTGTGGGCCTCGGTCAGGCGGGTGAACATCCGGCCGATCGCGGCCAGGTCCAGCCCTGGCCGGTCGACGCTGCCGGCCAGCAGTGCGGCCAGCGAGTCCCGGTCCGCGGCGATCCGCTGCGCCTGGCTGAGCGCCTCGCCGACCAGGCGGCGTCCCCACAGCGCCAGGCGGCCGCCCAGCTTGGGGTCCTCCTCGATCGCGGCCCGGACCCGGTCGACCACGAACTCGGCCTGCCCGGAGTCGGCGAACACCTCGAGCACCAGGGCCCGGGTCTCCGCGTCCACGAACGACGCGATCTCGCGGTAGAAGTCGTTCGCCAGGCCGTCCCCGACGTACGCCTTGACCAGGCCCTCCAGCCAGTCCGACGGGGCCGTGTGGTCGTGGAACGCGTCCAGCGGGGTGACGAACGGCTTCATCGCCTCCATCGGGTCCACGCCGAGCGCGACCAACCGGTCCCGCAGTTGCCGGAAGTGGCCGAACTCGGTGGTCGCCAGCGCGGCGAGCTCCGCCTTGTCGTTCAGCGTCGGCGCCAGTTTGGCGTCCTCCGCGATCCGTTCGAACGCCGTCAGCTCGCCGTACGCGAGCACTCCCAGCAGATCCACCGCCGCGGCCCGGTAGGCGGGATCATCAAAGGCCGTCTGCTCCATGCCCGGCACCCTATCCGGCCCGGAGTGCGAGTGGCGCAAACCACACGAAGCGGGCTTGACGACGGTTGCGGTTACACTGGTGAGCGATTCGCCGGTGACGCGCCCAGATGGGCAAGCTGGTGCGAGGTGCTTGCACAGTGTCCCCGCGCCTCACGATCGGGGCTGAGAAGCCCCAGGCGCCCGGCCACTGAGCACACCTGTCCGCACCAAGCATGTGAGAGGCGATCAGCCTGACCACCTTCCGAGAGCTCGGGGTCCTGCCCGAGATCTGCGACGCGCTCGAGCGCGTCAACATCATCGAGCCGTTCCCGATCCAGGAGATGACCCTCCCGGTCGCGCTGATGGGCACCGACCTGATCGGCCAGGCTCGCACCGGCACCGGCAAGACGCTCGGCTTCGGCATCCCGTTGCTGCAGCGCACCATCTCCCCCGGCGAAGCCGACTACGAGGAGCTGGCCGCCCCCGGCAAGCCACAGGCTCTGGTCGTCACCCCGACCCGTGAGCTGACCATCCAGGTCGCCAAGGACCTGGTGACCGCGTCCACCGTGCGTACCGTCCGCATCCTCACCGTGTACGGCGGCGTCGCCTACGAGCCGCAGCTGGACGCCCTGAAGACCGGCGTCGACGTCGTCGTCGGTACGCCGGGACGACTGCTCGACCTGGCGAACCGCGGTGTCCTCGACCTCAGCCACATCAAGGTGCTGGTGCTCGACGAGGCCGACGAGATGCTCGACCTCGGCTTCCTGCCCGACGTGGAACGCATTCTGCGCAAGACGCCCGAGCTCCGGCAGACGATGTTGTTCTCGGCAACGATGCCGTCGGCCGTGATCGCGCTGGCCCGCACCCACATGCGGCACCCGCTGAACATCCGGGCGGAGTCGCACGAGGACACCCAGATGGTGCCGACCACGGCCCAGTTCGTCTACCGGGCGCACGATCTGGACAAGCCCGAGGTGGTGGCCCGGATCCTGCAGGCCGACGACCGCGGCCGGGTGATGATCTTCTGCAAGACCAAGCGCGAGGCGTCCCGGCTCACCGACGATCTGCAGGACCGCGGCTTCAAGGCGGCCGCCATCCACGGTGACCTGAACCAGCAGGCCCGCGAGCGGGCGCTGATGCGGTTCCGCGGCGACAAGATCGACGTCCTGGTCTGCACCGACGTCGCGGCCCGCGGGATCGACGTCGAGGGCGTCACGCACGTCATCAACAACACCTGCCCCGAGGACGAGAAGACCTACATCCACCGGATCGGCCGGACCGGTCGCGCCGGCGCGAGCGGGATCGCGGTGACCTTCGTCGACTGGCCGGACGTGACCCGGTGGAAGACGATCAACAAGGCGCTCGACCTGCCGTACGAGGACCCGCAGGAGATCTACTCGACCTCGCCGGAGCTGTACCACGACCTCGGCATCCCGACCGACGCGAAGGGCCGGATCAAGCCGGTCCGCGAACCGCGCGAGTCCGGTGAGTCCGATGCGGACAAGCCGGCCCGCGACCGTCGCCGGAGCGAGGGACGGACCGAGGACGGCGACCGCCCGGCCCGGAAGCGCAACCGGACCCGCAAGCGCACCCGGTCCGGTCAGGTGGTCGACGAGAAGTCCGAGTCCGACGTCACCACCAAGACCCAGGTGCCGCCGACCGAGGAGTCCTCCACCGAGGCCGCCGAGGCGCCGGTCCGCGAGCGGAAGCCGCGCAAGCGCACCCGCAAGTCCGTGGAGCCCGCCGAGGTCCAGGCTGAGGTCAAGGTCGAAGAGACCTCCGCCGACGAGCCGGCCGAGGCGCCGGTCAAGCGGACGCGGACGCGTACCCGGAAGACCGCGGAGGCGCCGGCCGCCGACACCGCGGCGACGCCGGAGCCGGGCAGCACGCCCACCATGCCGCTGTTCACCGCGCCGGAATGAGTGTGTCCAAACGGTGATCTGAGCCTGCAACACCCTGCCCCTCGGCGACCGTCCTAGGACGGAAACCACAAGAGAGGGGCATGGGTGATGAGGCCGATCAACGGTGTGGTGATGGCGGCGCTGGGGCTCGCGCTGCTGGCGGGGTGTGGGGCCAGTGGCAACGACAATGCCGGCACGAGCGAGGCGGCCCCCGTGCAGAAGCAGGCGTCGGGTTCGGCGGCCGACGGCAAGGCCACCAACGGGGCGCCGCAGGCACCCGGGCAGCCCCAGGGCCAGACGCAGCCGTCGATCACCCGGGCGATCATCAAGACCGGTTCGCTCACCATCGAGTCCGAGGACGTCGCGACCACCCGGCAGAAGGCGATCACCGCGATCGCCGGCCTGGACGGGCAGGTCGCGTCCGAGGACACCGGCAGCAACGCCGACGGCAGGATCACCCAGGCGAATCTCGTCCTCAAGGTGCCGACCAAGTCCTACGAGACGGCGATCCAGCGGCTGTCCGATCTCGGCAAGCGGCTGCAGATCCACCAGGAGTCCAGCGACGTCACCGAGCAGGTGGTCGACGTGGCGAGCCGGATCGAGTCCCAGCGCGCCAGCCTGGACCGGATGCGCGCGCTGATGGCGAAGGCCAACACGGTCGGCGAGATCGTCTCGGTCGAGAGCGAACTCACCCGCAGGGAGGCGGACCTCGAGTCCCTGCTGGCCAAGCAGAAGAACCTCGCGCTCCAGACCGACCTCGCCACCCTCACCCTGACGGTGACCGAGAAGGGCACACCGCCGGCCGCGGCCGAGGACCCGGATCGCGGTTTCCTGGCCGGGCTGAAGGGCGGCTGGAACGCGTTCACGGCCACGTTCTCCGCGCTGGCGACCGCGTTCGGTGCGCTCCTGCCGTTCCTGGTGCTGCTCGCGCTGATCGGCGTACCGCTGTGGCGCTTCCGCCACCGGATCCGCCGTCAGCCGGCCGCCGTCCCGCCGGCTCCGGACGGAGCCCAGTAGGTCAGAGCAGTGCGCCGGCCAGCGCCCGGTAGGCCTTCGCACCGGGCGAGGCCGGCGCCGTGCTGAGGATGGTCTCGCCGATCGCCGGAGCCTCCGCGAACCGGATCGACTTCGGGATCGCCGGATGCAGGACGTCGAGCGAGTACGTGTCCGAGATCGTCTCCAGCACCGCGCGCGCATGATTCGTCCGCCCGTCGAACAGGGTCGGCAGCACCCCGAGCACCCGCAGGTTCGGGTTCGTCAGCACCTGCACGTCGTGAATCGTGTCAAGTAGTTGCCCTACGCCACGATGTGCCAACGTCTCGCACTGCAGGGGAATCAGTACGTCGGACGCCGCGGACAGCCCGTTCACCGTCAGCAGTCCCAGCGTCGGCGGGCAGTCCACGATGATCCAGTCGTACGACGCCCGCAGCGGACGCAGCGCGGTCTGCAGGACCTGCTCCGGGCTGCTCGCCCCCGCCAGCCGCACCTCCGCGGTGGCCAGCTCGATCGTCGCCGGCACCAGGTCCGGCGCGTCGTCGAACTCGATCAGCACGTCCTCGATCGGCACCCCGTCGAGCAGCACGTGATGGATCGACTTGTCCAGGTCCTCGGGGTCGATGCCGACCGAGAAGGTCAGGCACGCCTGCGGGTCGAGGTCGACCACCAGCACCCGTTGCCCGAGCTCGGTCAGGGCAGCGCCGAGCGTCGCGACGGTGGTCGTCTTGGCCACGCCGCCTTTCTGGTTCGCGACCGCGAGAGTGCGAGGCACGCCGCCATTGTGCCGCACCGCGGACCGCCCGGCCCCGGCGACCGGCGGAAGCCGACGGGTTGACTTCAACCACTCTTGAACTCCCAGCATGCTGGACATGACCGGAACGACGATCTGCCCGGACCCTCCCGCCCCCGACTGCGACGACCGGCCGCCCGCCAGGGCGGGGCGCCGCGAGTGGCTGGGCCTCGCCGTCCTCGCACTGCCCACGATCCTGATCGGCCTCGACGGCACCGTCCTGCATCTCGCGGCACCGGTGCTCAGCGCCGATCTCGGCCCCAGCTCGTCGCAGCTGCTCTGGATCATCGACGTGTACGGGTTCGTGGTGGCGGGGCTGCTCGTCACCATGGGTACGGTCGGCGACCGGATCGGCCGTCGCCGGCTGCTGCTGATCGGCGCCGCCGGGTTCCTGGCCGCGTCCGTCCTGGCCGCGTTCGCCACCAGCGCCGGGATGCTGATCGCCGCGCGCGCCCTGCTCGGCGTGGCCGGTGCGACGCTGATGCCGTCCACGCTGTCGCTGCTCAGCAACATGTTCCGCGATCCCGGTCAGCGCGGGGTGGCGATCGCGATCTGGATGACCAACTTCATGATCGGCGGCATGGCCGGCCCGCTGATCGGCGGCGTACTCCTCGAGCACTTCTGGTGGGGTTCGGTGTTCCTGATCGGCGTACCGCCGCTGGTCGTGTTGCTCGTCGCGGGTCCGCTGCTGCTCCCCGAGTTCCGGAACGTGCACGCCGGGCGGATCGACCTGCTCAGCGTCGTCCTGTCCATCGCTGCCATCGTGTCGGTGGTCTATGCGGTCAAGGAGACCGCCAAGAGCGGACTCCACCTGAGTACGCTCGGGATCGCGGTCGCCGGGATCGCGCTGGGCGTGGTGTTCGCTCGCCGGCAGCTGCGGCTGCGGGAGCCGTTGATGGATCTGCGGCTGTTCCGGCGGGCCGCGTTCAGCGCCTCGCTCGGTGCGCAGACCTTCGGGTTGTACGTGCTGGCGGCGATGCAGTTCCTGACCGTGCAGTACTTCCAGTTGGTGCTCGGCATGACTCCGCTCGAGGCCGGACTCTGGATGCTCCCGATGATGGTCACGGGCATCATCGGCACGCTGGGCGCGCCGTGGGTGGTCCGGGTTCTCCGGCCCGGTACCGCGATGACCATCGGCTTCGCGGTCGCCGTACCAGGGGTGGCTCTGATGGCGCTGTCCGGACGGTGGCCCGTCGTCATCGGCTTGGCCATCACCAGCATGGGCGTTCAGGTCGTACTGGCGCTCACCTACGACCTCGTCGTCAGCAGTGCCCCGCCGGAGCGCGCTGGAGTGGCATCCGGGATGGGTGAGACCGGCACCGAGCTCGGAATGGCGCTCGGGATCGCCATCGCGGGCAGTCTGGTCACAGCGGTCTACCGGGCCGACATGACCGTCCCAGTGGGCGCTCCCGACTCCGTCGGCGACACTCTGGGCAGCGCTGTCTCGGCCGCGAAGCAGCTGCCGGGTCCGGTCGCGCAGCAGCTGCTCGAGACCGCTCGTGACGCCTACACCAACGGCGTACAGCTGGTGGCTGTCGTCAGCGCGGTCATGATCACGACCCTCGCCGTGGTGACCGCCAGGCTGGTCCGGGGTGCCTGAGCAGTTACCCTCTTTACTTGTGAGTACGCCGCGCACGCTGACGCTGCCCGATGGGGTTCACACTGCGACCCTGGAGACCGACCGTGGCTCGTTCGCCACGCTGACGGCCGTACCGCAAGGCGGTACCCCGCTCGGCACGGTCCTGCTCGTGCCGGGGTGGACCGGCAGCAAGGAGGACTTCACTCCGCTGGTGGACCACCTGTGCCGCTACGGCTGGCGCGCTGTGGCGGTAGACCAGCGCGGTCAGTACGAAACCGCCGGGCCGGCCGAGCCCTCGGCGTACACACTGGCCGAGCTCGGCGCTGACGTGGTGGCGATGAGCAAGGCCCTCGGCGGCTACAGCCAGCTGGTCGGGCACTCGTTCGGCGGACTGGTCGCGCGGGAAGCCGTGCTGACCGATCCGTCGGTGTTCTCGACGATCACGCTGCTGTGCTCGGGCCCGTCCGCGTTCAACGACCAGGAGACGCTGCAGGGCCTGCAGATGCTCGCGTTCGGGCTGGACAACCTGCCGATCGAGCAGGTCTACGACCTGAAGCTCCAGCACGACACCAAGAACCCCGGGTACGTCGCTCCGCCGGAAGACATCGCGGCGTTCCTCCGGAAGCGCTTCACCAGCAACGGCCCGGTCAGCCTCGCGGAGATCACCCGGCGCCTGATGGACGCCGAGGACAAGACCGACCGGCTCGCCAAGACCGGAGTACGCACCCAGGTCCTGTACGGCGCCGCCGACGACGGCTGGCCGATCACGGTGCAGCGGGCGATGGCGGAGACGCTGGGCGTCGAGCCGCAGGTCGTCCCCGATGCCGGCCACTCGCCGGCCATCGATCAGCCCGCAGCCACCGCCCGTCTCCTGGTCGACTTCTTCCACGACCGGGAC
Organism: Kribbella sp. NPDC048837; assembly: GCF_055586945.1. Taxonomy (NCBI): domain Bacteria; kingdom Bacillati; phylum Actinomycetota; class Actinomycetes; order Propionibacteriales; family Kribbellaceae; genus Kribbella; species Kribbella sp. NPDC048837. Next base: position 273,596 of record NZ_JBVJHF010000005.1, on the reverse strand, counting down.
GGCTTCACGACCGACTGAGGTCAGCGAACCGGTTTCACGGCGACCTCGAGGTTGAGGTCGTCCAGGCCGATCGGCGTCAGCGCTGTCCTCAGCGCCTCGTCGTACACCAGCGCCGAGACGTCGATCTTGTCCTCCTCCGCCGAGCCGCCGGCCGCATACACCCCGAGTCCCTTCGGGATCAGGTCGCCGGCCGCCGTCCCCAGCTGGGTGAGCTCGGTCTCGCTGAACTTGACCTGGTGGACACACAGGTTGCCGTCGTACACCTTCTGGAACGCGCTCCGGAAGGCGGCGAGATCACCGTGAGCCACGCCGATCGTGTACACCTCGGGCGCGCCGGGCGCGTGCCCGTCGGGGTACAGCACGCGCGGGTCGGTGGCCTGGTCCTGGCGTCCTTCGAGGAACTTGGCGACCGCGGCCTTGTCGACGTTGATCTGGCCCGGCTTCCATCCGCCGGCGGGCGCCGGGCACGGCATCCGGTCCGGCGGGAGGTTCTGCTCCAAGGTCGTCGAACGCACCTCCGGCTTCGTCTGCTCCCGGATGTCGATCGTCCGGCCGCTCCAGATCCCGGTCAGCACGGCGTACCCGGCCGTGACCCCCTGGGTCGTCTTGACCTCGGCGAGCTTGGCGAGGTCGAGGTTCTTCAGCGTCACGGCGTACTGCGCCGGGCAGGTCGGTGCGGACTCGAGGCCCTTCGCGAAGCCGGGGTCGGTGAGCCTCGGCACCGGCGCGCAGAACAGCGGATCCTTGCCGGGCGCGGCGATCACCTGTCCACTCGCCCGGACCTGGTCGCCGTCGCGGACGAGGAGCTCGTCGTACGGCGCTTGGTTGCCTTGAGCAAATGATTGGGAGCTGTCGCCGGGGGTCTTGTCGCCGTCGGGCAGGACGATCAGCGCGCCGGCGGCGATCACCGCGACGGACGCGGCGGCCAGGGCCGGGACCCAGCGGCGCGGCCGGCGGCCGCCGAGGAGCTGCTCCAGGTCGGGCTCGGGCGGTGACGGCTGGTCCGCGCGCCAGCGCGCGCCGGCCCGCGTCAGCAGGTCGTCGACCTCGTCGGTCGGGTTCATTCGCTGACCTCCAGCAGGGTGCGCAGGCGGGCCCGCGCGTCGGACAGGGTGGACTTGACGGTGCCCTCGGAGCAGCCCATCACCGCGGCCGTGTCGGCGATCGACAGGTCGGCGAAGTAGTAGCAGTCCACCGCGAGGCGCTGTCGTGCCGACAAGGAGGTGAGCGCGTGGTCGACGTCCATCCGGGCGTCCAGGTCCGGCCGGGAGACCGGGCCGTCGTGGTCGTCCAGCTCACCGGCCGGCCGCAGCCGCCGGGCCGCCTTCCGGGCCTGGTCCGCGGTGATCGCGAGCAACCAGGCCGACGCGGTGCCGCGGGCGGTGTCGTACTGCCCGCGCTTCGACCACGCCCGCGCGAGCGCCTCCTGCACGATGTCGTCGCGGTCCGCACCCACGGCGAGCCGCGCCGCCAGCCGGGCCATCGCCGGCAGGTGCGGCCGCACCCACTCGACGACCCCGGCGCCGTCGGCCGGCGGACCCACCACCACCGCGGGCTCATCCGTCATCGTCGGCATACCCTGTCTACCCCCGAATCCCACTTCCGGTTGGGTCCCTACCCGCATTTCAACGACCCCACCACCCCCAAGTCACCACTCCACCCCATTCCGTGACCCACCCGAGTTATCCGGAGCGTCAGTGGACGGTGGGCGCGTAGAGCTGGGTGATGACGGATTCGATGGTGGGCTCGGCGACGGAGAGGTCGACCAGGGGGTAGTTGGCCGCAATCTGGGAGAGGAGAGGGGCGGCGCTGGTGGTGGGTGGGAAGGTGAGGTGCTGGCGGGGGCCGTCGACCTTGGTGACGGTGGCGCCTTCCACGGTGATGGGTGGGAGGGACGTGGCCAGGTCGACGACCAGGGTGCGGGGGGCGTTCTGGCTGGCTTTGAGGCTGTCGAGGGTGCCGTCGAAGATCTGGTGGCCGTGGTCGATGACCATGACGCGGGTGCAGAGGGCCTCGATGTCGTCGAGGTCGTGGGTGGTGAGGATGACCGTCGTACGGCGTTCCGCGTTGACCTCGGCCAGGAACTCGCGGAGGCGGGCCTTGCTGATCACGTCGAGGCCGATCGTGGGCTCGTCGAGGTAGACGATCTCCGGGTCGTGCAGCAGGGCGGCCGCGATGTCGCCGCGCATGCGCTGGCCCAGTGAGAGCTGGCGGACGGGGACATCGAGCAGATCGCCCAGGTCCAGCAGTTCCACGAAGGTCGCGAGGTTCTCCCGGTGCCGGGCCATCGGGACGTCGTACATCTTCTGCAGTACGGCGAACGAGTCCTTCAACGGCAGGTCCCACCACAACGTCGTGCGCTGGCCGAAGACCACGCCGATCCGCTTGGCCAGTTTCAGCCGATGACGCGACGGATCCACGCCGGCCACCCGGATCGTTCCGCCCGACGGGACCAGGATGCCGGTGAGCATCTTGATCGTCGTCGACTTGCCGGCGCCGTTCGGGCCGATGTAGCCCATCACCTCCCCCGGTTCGACGGTGAACGACAGGCCGTCCACCGCACGCACCTCGCGGCGGGTACGGCGGAACCCGCGCCGCGACGTCACGGTGAAAGCGCGGGAGACGTTGGACAACTCGATGACTGGCACGCGACTCAACTCCCTGTACTGCGATAACGACGGAGGCCACCCCGCCACGCCAGAGACGCCAGCGCGACCATCGCGACGGCGACCAGCGGCGACAGCAGGCCGATCCAGGACGGCAGGCCCAGCGGGGCCGGCTTACCCAGCACGAACAGCACCGGGTAGTAGTTGACGAAGGCAAGCGGTACGACGAACGTGACCGCCCGGACGATCTCCTTGCCGAAGATCGTCAACGGGTACTGGGTCAGCGTCTGCCCGCCGTACGTGAAGGAATTGGCCACCTCCGCGGAGTCGACCGAGACGAACTGGAACGCCGCGCCGAGGACGAAGATCGCGGCGAAGATGATCGATCCGGCGATCACCGACACCACCAACATGATGCCCTTGGCAACGGTCCAGTCGAGCTGGAGCCTGGCCAGCGCGAACCCGAGGACGATCCCGGCCTGCAGCGGCCGGCCGATCCGGCGCAGCGCGAACTCGTCCGCGGCGGTCTGGACGAACGCCGGCACCGGCCGGATCAGGTAGACGTCGAGCACCCCGGTCCGGATCCGCTGCCCGATCCGCTCGATCGACCCGGTGAACAGGTCCGCGAACCCGAGCGTCATCGAGGCTGTTGCGTAGAGCAACGCCATCTCGGCGAGGGTGAAGCCGCCGAACGCCTCGATGTGGCTGAACATCAGCACGATCGCGACGAAGTCGGTGACCGTGATCAGCATCGAGCTGAACACCATCAGAACGAACGACGCGGGGTAGGCCAGCGACGACCGGATCCACATCACGACCAGCATCCAGTACTGCGCCGGAGCCCGGCGGAGCCGCTCAACCACCCTGGATCACCACCTTCCGGGTCGCCACCGACGTGACGAGCTGCCCGGCCAGCATCAGCACCACGATCCAGCCCAGCTGGAACATCAGGGCCGACGTGATCCCGCCCGGATTGCGGCCGAGCCAGATGTCGATCGGCACCTGCAGCGTCGCGGCCCACGGCGTCGCCCGCGCGAACTCCCCGATCCAGCCGGGGAACACGACCAGCGGCAGGATCGTCCCGGAGAAGAAGCACGACAGCAGCAGCGCGAGCTGCTCCATGCCGCGCGTATCGGTGATCCAGAACCCGGACAGCGCGACCAGATACCGGATGGTGAAACTCACCAGGATCCCCAGCACCAGCCCGGCCGCGACGGCGAGCCAGGTGATCGGCCCGCTCGGGAACTTCAGGTCGAACACCAGCGCACCGATCAGCAGCGGCGCCCCGCCACGGACCAGGAGCTGGAACATCGCCCGGCCGAGATCGACCGACAACCACCACAGCATCAGCCGGGTCGGCCGGTACAGATCCACCGCGATCTCACCGCTGCGGACCCGCTCGCCCAGCTCGACCGTGGTGGTCGCGCCGAAGATCCCGATCGGCATCAGCAACCCCTGCTGCAACCACACGAACGTCAGCGCGTCGGACACGTCGTACCCACCGAGCCCCGGGCGCTCGTGCCACAGGGTCAGGTAGATCCCGCACAGGATGAACCCGAACACGGTGTTGGTGAACGCGCCGGACGCGGTGGCGATCCGGTACGTCGAGAAGCGCCGGAACGACCGTACGCCGATCGCCCAGTAGACGCCCACGGCGACCTCCTCTCCTACTCGAGAGTGGCGTCCGGATCCCCCAGCGGCACGCGGAACTACCCCGAATCCGTAGGACCCGGGGGGTTCGGACACCACTGTGACGGCATGGGTGACCCACACCGATTTGTCAAGGCAGAGAACGGACGGTACGCCGCACGACGAGCGGGCGTCAACCTCAATTGACCGGTCCGGGCACGGGACCCCTCAGACCCGCACCCGGACCGGTGAACCGGGTGATCAGACCGTGTCGGCCTTCAGCAACGCGGCCAGGTGCGTGGCGAACGGCACCGGGTGGCTGGCGTACCCGCCGTGCCCTCCCGGGAACGTGACCACCGGCCACCCGAGGTGCTCGGCGATCAGCTGGATCGGCCGGCCCGGCAGGTGGTCGATCGACTCCAGTCCGGCGGCGGGGACGATCCGGTCCGCCACGGTCTTGAGCGCGTCCAGATCGGGCTCGTACCGGGTGAACGGGAGCAGCTTGTGCTCGTAGAAGTTCGCCGCGTTGGCCTGTATCCGCTCGGCGACCTCGCGGTACTCCGGCAGCAGGTCCTCCATCGGCGGCATCGCGTCGTCGTCCATCCCGGTACCGACCAGGAACAGGACGTCGGCCGCGGCGAGTCCCTCGGTCTTGTAGGTGTCGTACACGTCCTCGAAGAACGCCCGCGCATCCGTCGCGTCCGGGAGCACCTCGGTGCACGGCGGCTCGTGGGCGACCAGCATCCGGACCCGATCCGGGTGCCGGGTGATCAGCTCGAGCCCGGTGATCGCGCCGGAACTGGCGCCCAGCACGTACGCCGGCTGGTCGCCGGCCACCTCGTCGATCAACGCCAGCGCGTCCTCGGCCGACCGGTCGACACGCTCGTCCGACGGCTCACCGTCGTACCGGCTCCGGGAGTTGCCGCGCGGGTCGTACGCCACCACCGTGTACTCGGCCGCGAGCTGCCCGACGATCCCGTCGAACATCCCCGCGTCGGTCCCACCGCCGGGGATCAGCAGCAGCATCGGCCCCGATCCGGTCACCTCGTAGTGCAGGGTCGCCCCCGGCACCGCCAGCCTGTTCACAGTCTTCGCACCCATCCGGCAATCCCCTTTCTCATCACCCTCAGGGTTCACCCCGGCGCTGACATCCCACGCACACGGCGCTGGTACGCCGACTCAGCCGGCGTCCTCCATCGGGATCGGGGAGCTGTCGTCGAGGCCGGCCCAGGAGTCCCGGGGTGGGGACTCGCGGCGGCCCTCCGGGCAGATGCGGACGAAGTCGCACCAACCGCACAGCGCGGACGGCTCCGGCGGGAAGGCTTCGTCGGCCTCCGCGGGGGTGAGGCCTTCGTACCAGCGCTTCTCGGCCGCGGCGGCGCCGTCCGCCATCGACTCGGCGCGGCGCTGGTGCCGGGCCAGCGACGCGTCGTCGTGGTCGGCCGCGGCGACGGTGTTGGTCGGCAGGTGGTGCAGCTCGACCCGGGTGGACGGCTTGTGCAGGACGCGGCGAGCGCCCAGGACGTACAGCGCCATCGCGAGCGACGACCGCGCGTCGGTCGAGGTCAGCGGGCGCCGGCCGGTCTTGTAGTCGACGATCACCAGCTCGGTCCCGCCGCTGCCGTCACGGGCCGGACGCTCGTCGATGCGGTCGACCCGCCCACGCAGCGAAGCCCGCTCGGTGGTGAAGACGACCGTACGCTCGACGCCGCGGGGCTGGTAGTACGGATCGGAGTCGCGCAGGTAACCCAGCACCATGTCGGTCGACCGGTCGCGCCAGTCGAGCGACTGCCGCTCGTCGCGGAAGCCCTCGCTGCGCCAGCTCGACCGCATCTTGGCCACCACCTCGTCCGGCGTACGGCGGGCGGCCGGCCAGCGACCGAAGAAGTCGGCGAGCACCTCGTGGACGATCGCACCGACCGTGTTGTGCGCCCACGGCGGACCCTTCGGCGGACGCGGCGTCTCCAGGTAGGTGTAGCGGTACTTGCGCTTGCAGTCCGCGAAGTTGAGCAGCTTGGTCGGCGTCGCGACGAACAGCCGCGCCGGCATCCCGGGCAGCATGTCGCTCATCTCAGCCTACCTTGATGAAGTCCGAGACCGCGTCCGCGACCAACTGCACCGCGATCGCGCTCAGCAGCAGACCGGCGATCCGGGTGACCAGCAGGACGCCGTTCTCCCCGAGGATCCGCATGATCACACCGGAGAACCGCAGGGTCAGCCACATGATCAGGTGGATCGCGATGATGCCGACCGAGATCGCGACCACGTCCGGCAACGACCCGTTGGCGCGCTGCACGAACACCATCGTGGCGACGATCGCACCCGGGCCGGCGAGCAGCGGCGTACCGAGCGGGACGAAGGCGATGTTCACGTTCTTGGTCTGGACCGGGTCCTCGGCGGTGTCGGTCAGCAACTGCAGCGCGATCAGCAGGAGCAGCAGGCCGCCCGCGCACTGCAGCGCCGGCAGCGTGATGCCGAGGTGGTGCAGGATCTGCTGCCCGAACGCCGCGAACACGACGATCACGCCGAACGCGACCAGCACCGCCTGCCACGCGGCCTTCTTCCGGACCGCGCGGGACTGGCCCGCGGTCAGCGAGATGAACACCGGCACGGTCCCGGGCGGGTCCATGATCACGAACAGCGTCACAATGACCTCGGTGAGCAGTCCGATGTTGATGACACTGTTCACGGCAGGTAGGCCTCGGGGACCTGCACGCCGGTGACCGCGGCCGCATTCGCCTTGGCGACCTCGAGCAGCCGCTCGAACTGCTCGGGGTCGGTGGTGTTCACGCCGAGGTCGTGGTCGATCTTGCCGGCGCCGTGGTGGTCGCTCGAGCCGGTCGCGATGATGCCGAGCTCGTCGGCGATCGCGCGCAACGCCACCCGCGACTCGGGCGAGTGGTCCTGGTGGTCGACCTCGATCCCGGCCAGACCATGGTCATCGACCAGGCGGGCGATGGTGTCCTGGGTCATCACCTTGTAGCTGGAGCGTCCCCACGGGTGGGCGATCACCGGGACTCCGCCGGCCGCGCGGACCAGGTCGATCGCGCGGCCCGGCTCGATCGCGTAGTGCGGCACGTGGCCGGCCCGGCCGTCGGCCAGGAACCGGTCGAACGCCTCGCCACGGTTCGCGACCGTGCCGTTGGCGACCAGCGCGTCGGCCACGTGCGGCCGCCCGACCGACGGCGTACCGGTGGCCTGGGCCAGCACCTCGTCGACGGTCAGGGGAACGCCGACGCTGTTCAGCCGGGCGACGATCGACGGGATCCGGTCGGTCCGCCCGTCGCGGACGATCCGCAGCTCCTCGGCCAGCTCCGGGTAGGAGGGGTCCAGCAGGTAGCCGAGCAGGTGGACGCTGATGCCGTTGAGCTTGCAGGAGATCTCGATGCCGGGGACGAACCCGATCCCGGTCTCCTCCGCGGCGATCCGGCCCTCGGCCCACCCGTCGGCGGTGTCATGATCCGTGACCGCGATCACATCGAGACCCGCCTGCGCGGCATGCGCGATCAGGACGGCCACCGGGTCGGTGCCGTCCGAGCGGTTCGAGTGAGTGTGCAGATCGATGCGCACGAGCGGTCCGGATCCCTTCGAAGGCCTTCTGTCACCGCAGATGCTATCCGCGTTCACCCCTTACCCCTGGCAGTTGTCCCCAGAACGCCTATTGTTCGGGTGCATGGACGCGCGGCGTGTCGACTGTGTGGGTGCTCTGGTGTACGACGACGAGCACCGGCTGCTCGTGGTCCGCCGGGCGAACGAGCCGGGGCGGGGATTGTGGTCGATCCCGGGCGGGCGGGTCGAGCCAGGTGAGGACGATCCGGCGGCCGTGGCGCGCGAGGTCGCGGAGGAAACCGGGCTCACGGTCGAGGTCGGCGACCTGGTCGGCGAGGTCGAACGGGAAGGTCCGCAGGGGCAGCTCTACGTGATCCGCGACTACGAGGCGACCGCCGTCGGCGGCACCCTCACCGCAGGTGACGATGCTTCGGATGCGCGGTTCGTCACCCGGTCCGAGTTCCTGACGCTCGCCACGACCACGCTGCTCGTCTCGACGCTGGAGCAATGGAATGCTCTCCCGGGCTGAGCTGGCGCGGGCCATCGAGGAGAACGCCGCTGAGCTGCTGATGGCGATGGGCGCCGCGGGTGGCGGGGAGCAGCGCGATGATGCCGTGGCACGGTGGACGATCGGTGGTTCGCCGATCGACTATCACAACGCCGTGGTCGGTGCTTCCGGCAACCATGTGGTGGCGGAATCCCTTGCAGCGTTGAAGAAGTTCGGAGTTCCCGGGAGCTGGCATGTCGGCCCGTCGATGCGGATGGATGGGTTGGCCGAGCAGTTGACCGCGGCCGGCTTCACTTCTGGCGGATCCGAGCCGGGGATGGCTGTGCGGATCCCCGAGTTGATCACCCCACGCGCCGTACCCGGGTTCGAGGTTGTTCGGGTCGGCGACGACGAGGCGCTCGCGGCGTGGGAGCGGACGCTCGGGCAAGGGTTCGGCGAGGGCGAGAAGGAAGCGCGCTGGGTCGCGTCGGTCTACCGGAAGCTCGGGTACGGCGATCCGTGGCGGCATTACCTGGGTCTGCTCGACGGTACGCCGGTCGCGACGACCACGATCTTCCTCGGCGCCGGCGTGGCCGGGGTGTACTTCGTGATGACGGTCCCCGAGGCGCGGCGACGCGGGATCGGTGCCGCGATCACCCACGCCGCGCTCCGCGAAGCCGGGGAGGTCGCGGAGTACGGCGTACTGGGGTCGTCGGAGGCCGGGCGGTCGGTGTACGCCGGGCTCGGGTTCCGCGAGTACTGCACGGTCGATCTCTACGAGTGGACTCCGACCGGCTGAGCGACATCCGCTGTACGGCGTTCGCGGAGGAGCAGCCAGGCGTCGAAGAGGACGACGACCGCGGTCAGGCCGTGGACGCCGAGGGCGGTCGCGACGGTGCCACCGTGGGTGAGCACGATGATCATGTCGGTGATCGGGACGAGCGCGGTGATCGCCATCAGGACGCCGGTCGCCCGGCGCTGGCCGAGCGCGAACAGGGCCAGCAGGTTGAGCCCGAGGACGATGTCGCGGATGCCCTTCGCCGCGAGGTAGCCCGCCGCGGCGCCGCTCGGCCACGCGTCGACGCCGTATCCGGCGGCGGCACCGTGCGGGTCGAGGAGCAGGAACCGCAGGCCGAACGTGAGCGGGAAGACACCGAGCAGGACGGTCAGGACGGTGGTGAAGCGACGCATCGGGTTCTCCTGTGATCTAGCAGCGCTAAGTTTCCTAGCGACGCTAACATTGCCGTTGCTAGATTGTCTAGCGGTGCTAAGATCCGGTCTATGCCGACACCGTCACGCCGGGAGCGCGCCCGCGAGGAGCGCCGCGACCTGATCGTCCGCACCGCCCGGGACCTCGCCGAGACCGAGGGCTGGGACGCCGTCACCACCCGCCGCCTCGCCGACGCCGTCGACTACAGCCAGCCCGTCCTCTACGGCCACTTCAAGAACATGCACGCGATCGAGAGCGCCGTCGCCGTCGAGGGCCTCACCGAACTCGCCGACGTCCTCCGCACAGCCCGCGAGACCGACGGCCTGCGCGGGATCGCCAACGCCTACCTCGAGTACGCCGAACAGCACCCAGCCGTCTACGAGGCGATGTTCGTCCGCCGGACCGACCTGGTCTTCGGCCGCGAGGAGACCCCGGAGCCCCTGCGCACCGCCTTCGGGGAGATCCTCGCCGCGATCCAGCCGTACGCACGCGGCGACACCGAGACGGCGACCGAGGTGTTCTGGAGCGCCCTCCACGGCCTCGCCACCCTCAGAGCGGGCGCCCGCCTCCGCCCCGCCCACCACCAAGCCCGCCTGGACCTCCTCCTCGCCACCATCACCCGCTGACCAAGCCACCTTTCCGGAACATCTCAGCCGCATACCGACCGAAATGTTCCGCCAACCGGAGCCGCTGCCGGTTGTCCACAGGGGGTCAGCGGGGGTGGCGGGAATCGGTCAGGCTGGAGGGGATGGACTGGTGGTGGAGAGGTCAGCTCGCGGCCGAGGGGATCGACACGCTGATCCACACTCAGGGCCGGATCGTCGGACGCGCTCAACTGATCGCCGCGGGGTGGTCCGACGCTCAGATCCGGCGACGGCTGCGAGGCAGACGCTGGCAGCGCGTTCATCCTGGTGTCTACGCCACGCACACCGGACCGATCGGGTACGACGAACGCCGGCTGGCGGGACTGCTCTACGCCGGGCCGGAAGCTGCCTGGAGCCACCACACCGCGGCCGAACAGCTCGGCCTGATCAAGTCCGACGGGAACCGTCCGGTCCACGTGGTCATTCCAGAACGCCGGAAGGTACGAGCGCAGCCGAATCTCGTCGTACACCGCGACGAGCACTGGGCTGACCGGCTCGCCGCCGTCATCCCACCGCGGCGTACGGCGGCACACGCAGTTCTGGACATCGTCGGCGCCAGCCAGTCGCTGGATCAGGCCGCGGCGGCGATCGCCGAGGCGTGCCAGAGCGGACGCGTCAGTCCTGCCGACATCGAGCGGTCCCTGATCGACCGGCCGCGGTTACCGCACCGCCGGGCGCTCCGGCCGATCCTCGCCGACGTCGCCGCGGGTTCGCACTCACTGCTCGAACTGCGCTATCTGCGCGACGTCGAACGGCGCCACGCCTTGCCGGCCGGACAGCGGCAGCGCGCTGTCGACCGCGAGTTCACCGACGTCTTCTACGCCGGATTCGAGCTCGTGGTCGAACTCGACGGACGTCTCCACCTCGCACCCCACCAACGGTGGCGCGACCTGGACCGCGACAACCGCGCAACCCTGCGCGCCGAATCCACCCTGCGCTACGGCTGGTCCGACATCACCAACCGCCCATGCGCAGCCGCCGTACAAGTCCTGGGCATGCTTCGCCGAACCGACCCCACCCTCACCCCCAAACCTTGCAGCCCCACCTGCCCGGTCCGCTGAGGGTCTCCGGAACTTCACTGCCACCCACTGACCACAATGTTCCGGAAAGCGGCTCCGGAGTGCACGGCGGTGAAGGTCCGTCCGCGACAGCGCGCGTGGGTCTTTCCCAGCACGCGTCAGGCGTTCCAGTGGTGGATGGCGGGGGAGCCTCGTTCCCAGCCCAGGACTGAGACGGTGGCGGTGTTGAGGACGAAGTGGCGGCCTTCGGTCACGTCGAGTTCGAGCCAGCGGGCGGTGAGGGCGCGGAGGGCGTGGGAGTGACCGAAGACGAGGACGTCGCCGGGGACGGCGGCGATGCGGGCGTTGACGCGGTCGAGGCGGGCGGCGACCTGGGCGGGGGTTTCGCCGTTGGGTACCGGGTCGGCCCAGACCGTCCACCCGGGCACGGTCTTGCGGATCTCCGCGGTGGTGATGCCCTCGTAGTCCCCGTAGTTCCATTCGACCAGGTCGTCGTCGACCTCGGCGTCCGGGAAGCCGGCGAGTTCCGCCGTACGCCGGGCTCGTTGCCGCGGTGACGTCAGCACCAGGTCGAACGTCTCCCCTGCCAGCCGCTGCCGCAGACCTGCCGCGACGCGCTCTCCGTCCGGCGTCAGCGGGAGGTCGGTGACGGACGTGTGCCGGCCCGACCTGCTCCACTCGGTCTCGCCGTGCCGGATCAGGAACAACTGATCCTCGCGTTCGTGTGTGGTCACGGGATTCATCGTCCCAGATCGCCGCCGAGGTCTTGACCGATGCACCCGGGACAAGGCAGGGTCGGAAACTGTAAGCGCTTCCACTCTGACCCCGAGGAGCGAGCACGTGGCATCCGGACCCACCGGCCGGCCGGCGACGATCTACGACGTCGCGGCCCGGGCGAAGCTGTCGATCGCGACGGTTTCGCGTGTCCTGCAAGGGACCGGACCGGTGTCGGAGAAGGCACGCGCGCGGGTCGACCAGGCGGCGCAGGAGCTCAACTACGTACCGCTGCGCGCCGCCCGCAGCCTGGCGGTACAACGGCACGAGGCGCACGGGCTCGTGCTGCCCGACCTGGCCGGCCCGTTCTACGGCGACCTGCTGATGGGGTACGAGCGCTGGGCCGGCGAGCACGGCCAGAGCGTCGTCATCACGGTCACCCACGGCAATCCCGATCCCCGCCGCAGCGTCCGCGACCTGGCCGGGCGGGTCGACGGGATCGTTGTCCACGGCAACGCTCTCGACCTGCCCACGATCCAGGGCCTGCGCAAGGCCGGCGTACCGCTGGTGCTGGTCGCGCACCCACCGATCACCGGGTGCGACTCGGTCCGCAGCGAGAGCGCCTCGAGCGCGGAAGCACTCACGACCCGCCTCCTCGACCACGGCCGCACGAACCTGCTGTTCGTCGGCGATCCGGCGATCTCGTACGACGTTTCCGAGCGGTACGCCGGGTTCGCACAGGCCCACGTGGCCCGCGGCTTGCGGGCGCCGGAGCCGGAGCGGGTCCCGCTCACCGAGGACGCCGGCGGTGAGGTCGCCCAAAAGGTGCTCAAGGCAACCACTCGGCCGGACGGACTGGTGTGTGCGAACGACGAGCTCGCGCTCGCGGCGCTGACCAGCTTCACCCGGCACGGGCTCGACGTACCCGGCGAGATCGTGGTGACGGGGTGGGACGACGTGATGGCGGCACGGTACGTGTCGCCGGGGCTGACGACTGTACGGCAGCCGATGATCGAGCTCGGCCGGCTGGCCGCGCAACGGCTGCACGAACGCGCAACCGGGGAGCGGACCCGGTCGCGGAACGACGTACTGGCGACACAACTCGTGCTGCGGGCCAGCTGCGGTACGAAACCGGGGGATGCAGAAGTAACCGAGTGAGGAGACAACAGATGTTCACCCACAGCATCCGCCGCCGGCTGGTGATCGGCAGCGCTGCGCTGACGGCCACGGCCCTTGCACTCGCGGGGTGTGGCCGGTCCGAGGACTCTCCCAGTGGAGGGGCACAAGCGACAACCACCGTGAGCGAAGGACCCGCCACCGGCAACCTGACCGTGTGGGCGATGGGCACCGAGGGCGAGAACCTGCCCAAGCTGCTCGAGCAGTTCAAGCAGGCCAACCCGGGCGTGAACGTGACCGTCACGCCGATCCCGTGGGACGCCGCGCACAACAAGTTCACCACCGCGATCACGGCGCAGTCGACGCCGGACCTGGCGATGGTCGGCACCACCTGGATGGGCGAGTTCGCCGACCTCGGCGCGCTCGACCCGACCCCGCAGGGCTTCGACAACTCCGGCTTCTACCCGGGCGCGCTCGACACCACGAAGGTCGGCGGCACCCAGTACGGCGTGCCCTGGTACGTCGAGACGCGGCTGGTGTTCTACCGCAAGGACCTGGCCGCGAAGGCCGGCTTCAGCACGCCGCCGACCGACTGGGACGGGCTGAAGGCGATGGCCAAGGCGATGCAGGACAAGGCCGGCGCGAAGTACGGGATCAACCTGCAGCCGGGTGGCGCGGGCTCCTGGCAGACCGTGATGCCGTTCGCCTGGTCGGCCGGCGCGAACATCACCGGCGACGACCAGAAGGAGTTCACCTTCGACACGCCGGAGATGCAGGAAGGGCTGAAGTACTACCAGAGCTTCTTCACCGAGAAGCTGGCCGGCACCGACCTGCCGCCGAACCAGACCGAGGCCCAGTTCGTCAACGGGCAGGTGCCGATGTTCATCTCCGGGCCGTGGATGGCCGGGTCGGTGGCGAAGGCCGGCGGTGAGGCGATCAAGCCGAACATCGGGGTGTTCCTGCTGCCGAAGAACAAGACGTCGACGTCGTTCGTCGGTGGTTCGGACTTCGTGGTGTTCAAGGCGTCGAAGAACAAGGACAGCGCCTGGAAGCTGATCAAGTGGCTGTCGGACGCGAAGACGCAGGCGTCGTGGTTCAAGATGTCGTCCGACCTGCCCGCGGTGAAGAGCGCGTGGCAGGACCAGAGCATCGCGTCGGACCCGCTGCTGCCGGTCTTCGGTCAGCAGCTCGAGGACGCCAAGGCGCCGCCGGCGATCGTGAACTGGGAGCAGGTCGCGACCGCGTTCGACGCCGAGATCGAGAAGATGGCCAAGGCCGGCCAGTCCCCCGCCGACACGGCGAAGGCCATCCAGACCAAGGCAACGCAGATCGGCACGGGCGGCAGCTGATCGCGATGTCTACCCTCACGGACACGCGGACCCAGGCGGTACGGCGGACGCCGCCGCCTGGGCGCCCGCGACGGAGGATCACCCGGGAGGCCGCCGCGGCCTGGGTCCTCGTTCTTCCCTTCGTCTTCCTCTTCCTCGCGTTCACGGCCGGCCCGGTGCTGGGGTCGTTGGGGATGAGTTTCACCGACATGCGGCAGCGGGACCTGCGGACGCCGTTCGCGGTGAACGGGGTCGGGTTCGACAACTACGTGAAGGCGTTGTCGGACGAGACGTTCCAGAAGGCCGCGTTCAACACGGCGTACTTCGTGATTCTCGGGGTGCCGTTGACCCTGGTGGTCGCGCTGGCCGCGGCGGTGTTGCTGGACCGGGGCGTGAAGCGGTTCCAGAGCCTGTTCAAGGTCGGCTACTACCTGCCCGTGGTGACGTCGATCGTCGCGATCGCGGTGATCTGGCGGTTCGTGCTGGCGCCGGACTCGGGCCTGCTGAACACGGTGCTCGGCTGGGTCGGCATCGACGGCCCGAACTGGCTGGCGTCGAAGACCTGGGCGATGCCGTCGCTGATCGCGATGGCGGTCTGGCGGAACTTCGGCTCCGCGATGATCATCTTCCTGGCCGGTCTGCAGGGCATCCCGCAGTCGGTCGAGGAGGCCGGCCAGATCGACGGTGCGAGCTCGTGGCAACGGTTCCGGCACCTGATCCTGCCGTTGCTCCGGCCAACGATCCTGTTCACCAGCGTGACCACGGGGATCGGCTACCTGCAGTTCTTCGAGGAGCCGTTCGTGATGACCCAGGGCGGTCCGTTGAACAGCACCATCTCGGTGTCGATGTACACCTACCAGCAGTTCGGCTTCGGCAACTACGGCCTGGCCACGTCGATGGCGTACATCCTGTTCGTCGTGATCGCGGTGATTACGTTCATCCAGTTCCGGCTGCTGAGGGAGAAGTGATGCGCCGTACCTGGTGGATCTACCTGATCGGGGTGCTCGGCCTCGTCGCCGTCGCGGCACCGTTCCTCTGGATGGTGCTGGGCAGCTTCAAGACGCAGGGCGAACTGCTCCGCGTCCCGCCGACCTGGTGGCCGGAAAACGCGACCACCGAGAACTACGACGCGCTGTTCAGCAAGGCGAACTTCCCGCGCTACTTCCTCAACTCGACGATCGTCGCGCTGGTCGTGACGGCCGGGAACCTGACCTTCTGCTCGATGATCGGCTACGCCCTGGCCAAGCTGCGGTTCAAGGGCCGCAACACGCTGTTCGTCGTGGTGATGGCCACGCTGATGATCCCGGGCATGGTCACGTTCGTCCCGTTGTTCGTGCTCGTCACCAACGCCGGGCTGGCGAACAGCTACCCCGGCCTGATCCTGCCGTTCCTGGTCTCGCCGTTCGGCGTGTTCCTGATGCGGCAGTTCTTCCTCGGGCTGCCGGACGACCTGATGGACGCCGGCCGGGTGGACGGCAGCGGTGAGCTGGGCATCTTCGCCCGGATCATGCTGCCGCTGACCCGCCCCGCGCTCGCCACGCTCGGCATCCTGACCTTCCTCGGTTCCTGGAACAACTTCCTCTGGCCGCTGGTGATCGCCCAGACCGAGGACAAGTACACCCTTCCCGTCGCCCTGGCGCTGTACTCGACCGGACAGAACGCGCAGAACTACGGCCTGCTGATGGCCGGCGCGGTCGTGGTCGTCGTACCGGTCCTGGTGATGTTCCTGGCCTTCCAGCGCCACGTCACCCGGGGCATTGCGATCACCGGCCTCAAATAGACCCTTCTGGAGACAAGATGACCGCCAACATCAGTCGCCGCACGCTCTTGGCCGCCACCGGCGCCACCGCCCTGATCGGAACCGCCACCATCACGCCCGCCTTCGGTGGAACGCCTTCCCCCGCGGAGCTGTTGAAGGGTGGCTGGAAACCGAGCCGTGCGGACAAGGCTCTGGTCGGCCGGTGGGCCAGGGACACCTGGCGCAGCATGGTCGCGATGACCGACGAGCACACCGGCCTGCCCGCCGACAACAGCGGCGAGTCCGTCACGAGCCCGGTCCGCAGCAACTACACCTCCCCCACCAACATCGGCGGCTACCTGTGGAGCACGGTGGTCGCCCGCCACCTCGGCATCATCTCGCCGCAGGAGTCACTCCGCCGGATCACCCAGACGCTCACCACGATGAAGAACGTCGACCACCACGAGCCCAGCGGCATGTACTTCAACTGGTACGACGAGGCGACCGGCGAGGTGCGCTACACCGACCCGGACGGCACCCGGCCGATCACGCCGTTCGTGTCGAGTGTCGACAACGGCTGGTTGGCCTGCGCCCTGATGGTCGTTCGCAACGCCGAGCCGGGCGCCCGGGCCCTCGCGGACTCCCTGCTGAACAAGATGAACTTCGCCTACTACTACAACCCCGCGGCCCGTCCCGGCGGCCTGATGCGCGGCGGCTTCTTCGAAACCCCACCGCCGGACGAGGAGACCGACAAGGGCAACCACGCCGGCACCGGCCCGGACGTGTACTACCGCAAGTTCCACTACGACACCTGCAACACCGAGGCCCGGATCGCGGGGTACGTCGGCTTCGCCCTCGGACAGGTCCCGCACACGCAGTACTTCGCCACCTACCGGACCTTCCCGGACTCGTGCGACTGGTCCTGGGTCGAGCAGCGGCCCAAGGGTGTGCACCGGACCTACCTCGGCCTCGACGTGTTCGAGGGCACCTACTCCTACCGCGGGATGCGGCTCGTGCCGTCCTGGGGCGGCGACATGTTCGAGTCGCTGATGCCGGACCTGTTCGTCCCCGAGTCGACCTGGGCACCGCGCAGCTGGGGGATCAACCACCCACTCACCGTCCGCGCGCACATCGAGCACGGTCTCGACGACGCGAAGTACGGCTACTGGGGCTTCTCCCCCGCCTCGAACCCGAAGGGCGGGTACTCCGTCTACGGCGTCGACGCGATCGGGATGGACCCGGGCGGCTACCCGTCCGACCTGGAGGCGACGAACTTCGACGCCGGCTTCGAGGGCTGCCGCGAGGGCACCAACCCGAACCCGGCGTACGGCGACGGCGTGGTCACCCCGCACGCGGCGTTCCTCGCGATGGCCTACGCACCCCGGCAGGCGATCGAGAACCTGAGCCGGATCGAGACGAACCTGCACGCGTACGGCGGCGGCGGCTTCTACGACTCGGTCGCGGTGAAGTCAGGCCTGATCGCGAAGCGCTACCTCGCCCTCGACCAGGCGATGGTGCTGGGTGCCATCGGCAACGTCTTCGGCAACGACCTGATCCGGCGCAACTTCGCCGGCCCGACGGTCGAGAGCCGGATCCGGCCACTGATCGCGATGGAGCAGTTCGAATCCGGCCTCGAGTAACCAACAGGAGACCTCTTTATGCAGCACGACGCGAAGACCGACTGGGACGCCCGGATCGCGATCCGCAGTGACGAGGAACGCGAGTTCGCGTTCCCGGACCTCGATCCACCCAAGGAGGTCACCGCGGTCGGCGGCGTCGGCCAGGTGACGATCGACTGGTCGCCGGTGGACGGCGCGGCCGGGTACCTGATCCTGCGGGGAACCGGCGAGCGCGGCCCGCTCGAACCGGTCGATCACCACAGTGGCGACATCCTCTCGGTCCCGGCACCGCCGTACGTCGACACCACGATCACCCCGGGGACGCCGTACCGCTACGCGGTCGCGAGCGTGCCCGAGGTGACGGTCAGCGGCCGGCCGGGCCAGGCCGTCGGCGCCGTACCGCTGGTTGCCGACGGCACGGTCCCGCAGGTCGGCGTCACCGTCGACGCAGTTGCCGAAGGCACCGAGTTGCGGCGGCCGTGGGTGCCGATGATCGGCAGCGAGCGGCTCAGCCAGTTGCTCTGCACGGACCGCACCGGCGGTCACGAGATCGGCGCCGAGCTCGAGCAGGCACTGCGCCGGATGCACGACGAGATCGGCGTCCGGACCGTCCGGGCGCACGCGATCTTCCACGACGACACCCGGGTGTACGCCGAGATCGACGGCGAGCCGTCGTACGACTTCTCGGTCGTGGACGCGATCTACGACAAGCTGCTCGGGATCGGGCTGCGGCCGGTGGTCGAGCTCGGCTTCATGCCCCGCGACCTGGCGAGCGATCCGTCCAAGAAGGTCTTCGAGTACGGCGCGATCATCTCGCCGCCGAAGTCCTACGAACGCTGGCACGACCTGGTCCGCGCCCTCGTCCAGCACCTGGTCGAGCGGTACGGCCTCGACGAGGTGCTGACCTGGGACTTCGAGGTCTGGAACGAGGCCAACCTGGAGGTCTTCTGGTCCGGCACCAAGGCCGAATGGATGCGGCTGTACGACGCCACCGCGGCGGCCGTGAAGTCGGTGGACGAGCGGCTCGCGGTCGGGGGTCCGTCGTCGGCCGCGGCCGGGTGGGTCGACGACCTGCTCGCCCACGCCGCGGCCCACGGATCACCGGTGGACTTCGTGTCCACGCACACCTATGGCTCGCCACCTCTCGACGTCCAGGCCTCGCTCGATCGGCACGGATTCAGCGAAGCAAGGATCCTGTGGACCGAGTGGGGTGTGACGCCGACGCACTTCAACCCGATCAACGACTCGGTGTTCTCCGGGGTGTTCCTGCTGCGCGGGATGCGGTCGGCGGCCGGACGGGTCGACGCGCTCGCATACTGGGTCGCGTCGGACCACTTCGAGGAGCTGGGCCGCCCGCCGAGACTCCTGCACGGCGGCTTCGGGCTGCAAACCGTTGGTGGGCTGGCGAAACCGCGCTATCACGCGATGAGCCTGCTGAGCCGGCTCGGGCCGGTCGAGCTGCCGGTGACGCTCACCGGTGACGGCGGCGGGAGTCTGGTCGAGGCCTGGGCGTCCCGGGACCGCGACCGGATCGCAGTACTGCTGTGGAATCTCACCCTTGACCAGACCAAGGCCGCGGGTGCCCCCGAACTGTCCAGGACGGTCCACATCGAGTTGCCCGGCGCGGACCCGTCCTGGCAGGCCACCGCCACCACGCTCGGTATCGGCGCCGGTGACCTGGCCACGGCCGCCGGCGAGCTCGGCCTCGGCGACTGGCCGACCGACGAGCAGTTGGCCGAGCTGGCCGAGCGGAGCAAGCTCGTCAGTACTCCACTGGAGTGGACCGGCTCAGGTCTCGACCTGACGCTGCCGATGCCCTCGGCAGTCCTGGTGGAGCTAGCTCCTCGTCGTCAAGATTGACGGCCTCCTGGATCCAGCGCTCCACGCCGGCGATGTGCACCGTCGCCCAGGACCTGGCCACCTCGGGCTCGTGCCCCTCGATCGCGTCGAGGATGGCCCGATGCTCGGCCAGCGTCCGGGCGACGGCGTCGCTCTGGGTCAGACCGCGCCAGATCCGCGCCCGGTAGGTCGGCTGGCGCAGGCTGTCGATGATCGAGGCCAGCGCCCGGTTGCCGCTGCCGACCGCGACCAGCCGGTGGAACTCCACGTCGCTGGTCAGTAGATCCTCCACCGACGGCTCCGGGCCGAGGTCGTCGAGCAGCTTGCGCAGTGCGGCGATGTCCTCGTCGGCCATCCGCAACGCGGCCCGGGCGGCCGCGGCCGGCTCGAGGATCCGCCGTACCTCGAAGAACTCGAGCACCGACGCGTCCTGGTGCAGGTCCAGGACGAAGCCCATCGTCTCCATCAGCAGCGACGGGTCGAGGCTGGTCACGAACGTCCCGTCGCCCTGCCGGACCTCCAGCACCCGGATCAGCGCGAGCGCCTTGACCGCCTCGCGCAGCGAGTTCCTGGACAGGCCGAGGCGCGCGGCCAGGTCGGCCTCGCGCGGCAACCGGTCGCCGGGCCGCAGTTCGCCGGTCACGATCATCTGCTTGATCCGGTCGATCGCTTCGTCGGTGACCCGCACACACCCCTCCTCGCAAACGGTCGAAACATCCGATGTCCCTCCAACATACATCGGATGTCTGGGCGATTTTTCACGCTCAGGCGTGACTTTCGACCCTGAATTAAGGACATGAACTGTTGACTGATGTCAAGGCTTCGGCATATAGATCGGATGACTAGCACGCTTGAACCAAGCCTGTCCCTGGAGGTCAGCAATGAAAGGAACACCAGCGCGGGCACGCCGCTGGGCCACCGCCGCCCTGTCGGTGCTGGCGCTCACGGCCGTAGCCGCTTGTGGGGGCGGAAACGACGGCAGCAGCGGTAGCTCCGGTTCGGCCGACAAGGCCGACCTGACCTGGCAGTTCTGGATCGGAGGTACCGAGGACCAGGCCGCGTGGCAGAAGGTCGCGGACCAGGCCCACACCGACCACGCCGGCATCACGGTCAAGCTCCAGGGCACGGACTGGAACAACTACTGGTCCAAGATCGGCACCCTGCTGGCCAGCGGCAAGGCGCCGTGCATCATCGGCATGCAGAGCCTGCGGACCGCGTCGTACGCGAGCGCGATGCTGCCGCTGGACGACCTGATGAAGAAGTACGGCCTGAAGGCCGAGGACTTCGACAAGCCGATCATGGACGGCCTCAAGGTGGACGGGAAGCAGATCGCGATCCCCTACGACTCCGGCCCGATGGTGATCTTCTACAACAAGGACATGTTCAAGGCCGCCGGCATCCCCGATCCGAAGCCGGGCTGGACGATGGACGAGTTCAAGGCGGCCGCGAAGAAGCTCACCGCCGCCGGCAAGACCGGGCTGGTGACATCGCCCGGTGACCTCGGCGTCACGTCCTGGGTGCGGACCCAGACCGGCGCGGAGCCGGTCACCGACGGCAAGCTGAACCTCACCGACCCGAAGTTCGAGGAGGGTTTCCAGGGCTACGCGGACTTCGTCCGGACCGACAAGATCGCGCCGCAGGTGCCGGCCGGCAACGCCGACTTCGAGACCACCCAGTTCGTCTCCGGCAAGTCGGCGATGCAGCTGAACGGTCCGTGGTCGCTGATCGACACCATGGGCAAGGTCAAGTTCAACCTCGGGATCGCGCCGATCCCGGCCGGTCCGGACGGCTCGAAGACCTTCACCGCCGGTTCGGGCTTCGGCATCTCCCGGTCCTGCAAGACGCCGGACGCCGCCTTCCAGGCCATCCAGTCGATGACGAGTGAGGGGCCGCTGACCACGCTGGCCGCGGCCGGCCGCGCCTACCCGGCCCGGACCGCCGCGCACCCGGCCTGGTTCACCGCCGCGAAGATCCCGGAGGCCAAGGAGGTCATCGACTACGCGTCCGAGAACTCGGTCGCGCTGGTCACCTCGAAGAACTGGGTCCAGGTAGCCGATCTGCTCGGCCGGTTCGGGACCCAGGCCCTGAACGGTGAGATCCCGCCGGACCAGGCGCTGAAGACCATCCAGGACCAGGCGGGCGCTGGGTCCTGATGGCCACGAACACCACGACCGTCGCTCCACCCGGCGCGCCGCCTTCGGGCGCCGCCCGGGCGGGGCGGCGGCCCGCCCTGCGAAGGGACGGCCGGTACGCCGGGATCTTCCTGGGTCCGAGCCTGATCGGCCTCGCCCTCTTCACGCTCTTCCCGACCGTGATGGCGCTGGGGATCAGCCTGTTCGACTGGCCGGTCTTCGGCGCGCGCACGTTCCTCGGCATCGACAACTACACCCACCTGCTGCACGACCCGGTGTTCCGCCGGGTAGTGCTGAATACGGTCCTGTTCGTGGTGCTGTACGTGCCGCTGAACGTGGTCGTGTCCCTCGG
The DNA here is from genome assembly GCF_055586945.1 of Kribbella sp. NPDC048837. NCBI lineage: Bacteria > Bacillati > Actinomycetota > Actinomycetes > Propionibacteriales > Kribbellaceae > Kribbella > Kribbella sp. NPDC048837. The sequence continues at coordinate 251,614 of NZ_JBVJHF010000005.1, read as the reverse complement.
GCTCGCGGTCTGGGTCGGCCCGCACATCAAGGGCCGGCAGGCGTTCCGGGTGCTGTTCTTCATTCCGGTGATGACGCCGATGGTGGCCAACGCGATGGTCTGGAAGCTGCTGTTCCAGCCCGGCGGCCTGATCGACAGCGGGATGCAGAGCTGGTTCGGCATCGACGCGCCGAACTTCCTCGGCTCGTCCACCTGGGCGATGCCGGCGGTCGTGGCGATGTCGGTCTGGCAGGGCTTCGGCTACAACTTCCTGGTCTTCTCCGCCGCGCTCGACCAGGTTCCGCAGTCGCAACTGGAGTCGGCGCAGATCGACGGCGCCGGTCCGCTGCAACGGTTCCGGTACGTCACCTGGCCGATGATCACGCCGGCGATCTTCTTCGCCACCACGATGACGCTGATCACGTCGTTCCAGGTGTTCGCGCAGCCGTTCATCCTGACCCAGGGCGGTCCGGGCGTGTCCACCCAGACGATCGTGATGTACGTCTACAACCAGGGCTGGCAGTTCCTCACCATGGGCCTGGCGTCCGCGGCCGGCTGGGTGCTGTTCGTGATCATCATGGCCATCACCGCGATCCAGTTCGTGGGCCAGCGCAAGTGGGTGAACTATGACGTCTGAGACCGTAGCCACAGTCACCGGCCGCCGGATCCGCAGCAGTGCGTCGCACATCCTGCTGATCATCGTCGCGCTGCTCTTCCTCGGGCCGCTGGTGTACGCCGTGTCCACCTCGCTGAAGCCCGCGGACGAGGTGTTCACGCCGACACCGCATCTGTTCGGCTCCGAGATCCGCTGGCAGAACTACGCCGACGCGTTCACGTTCGCGCCGTTCGGCCGGTACTTCCTCAACAGCCTGTTCGTCGCGGTGGCCGGGACCCTGGTGGTGGTCGTCGCCTCGAGCCTGTCGGCGTACGCCTTCGCCCGGTTGCGGTTCCGGGGCCGTGAGCAACTGTTCGTGCTGTTCCTGGGCACCTTGATGGTGCCGCAGGAGGTGCTGATCGTGCCGATGTACTGGCTGATGCAGTCGCTCGGCTGGGTGGACAGCTACTGGGCGCTGATCCTGCCCTGGGCGTTCACCGCGTTCGGCACCTTCCTGCTCCGGCAGTTCTTCCTGACCGTCCCGGCCGAGCTGGAGGAAGCGGCCCGGGTGGACGGGTGCGGACCGTTCGGCACCTTCCTGCGGATCATGCTGCCGCTGGCGCGGCCGGCGCTCGCCGTCCTGACCGTCTTCACCTTCATCAGCTTCTGGGGCAGCTTCCTGTGGCCGCTGATCATCGTGAACAGCGTCGAGACCAAGGGCACCGTGCCGCTCGGCCTGGCGCAGTTCAGCGGGCAGCAGGGCACCCAGTGGAACCTGATGATGGCGGCGTCGATCATGGCCATGATTCCGACCGTCCTGCTCGTCATCCTGCTGCAGAAACACCTTGTCCGCGGCCTGCTCGTCACCGGTCTGGGCGGCCGCTAACCCTGAAGGAGATCTGAGATGACCGACGCGCCTCCCGCGCACTCTGTCGAGAAGTTCCGCGACTGGCGGTTCGGCCTGTTCGTCCACTGGGGCCTGTACTCGCTGCCGGCCCGGCACGAGTGGGTGAAGAACCGCGAACGGCTGACCGACGAGGACTACCAGCCGTACTTCGACCACTTCGAGCCCGACCTGTACGACCCGCGCGAGTGGGCCCGCGCGGCCCGCGGCGCCGGCATGAAGTACGCCGTACTGACGACCAAGCACCACGAGGGCTTCTGCCTGTGGGACTCCGAGGTGTCGGACTACACGGTCGCGAAGACGGCGTGGGGCAAGGACCTGGTCGGCCCGTTCGTCGAGGCCTGCCGGGCCGAGGGCCTCGGGGTCGGCTTCTACCACTCGCTGATCGACTGGCACCACCCGGAGTTCCCGATCGACGTCGTCCACCCGCAGCGGTACGACGAGGAGGCGCAGGCCAAGGCGGCCGGCCGGGACGTCCAGGTGTACGCCGACTACCTGCACGCGCAGACCCGTGAGCTGCTGACCAACTACGGCCCGATCGACATCATGTGGTTCGACTTCTCCTACCCGAACCGCAACCGCGAGGACGGCCTGCCCGGACCGGGCAACGGCAAGGGCAAGGACGAGTGGCGGTCCGAGGAACTGATGGCGATGGTCCGGGAGCTGCAGCCGGACATCCTGATCAACGACCGGCTGGACATCCCGGGCGACTTCGTCACGCCGGAGCAGTACCAGCCGGACGGGCCGATGACGCGCGACGGGCAGCCGGTGCTGTGGGAAGCCTGCCAGACGCTGAACGGCAGCTGGGGCTACGACCGGGACAACCTGGACTGGAAGTCACCGGAGACGCTGGTGAAGATGCTGGTGGACTCGGTCTCCAAGGACGGCAACCTGCTGCTGAACGTCGGTCCGACCGGGCGGGGCGAGTTCGACCCGCGGGCGCTGGCCACGCTGGCGTCGATCGGCGAGTGGATGCGGCTGCACGAGCGGTCCGTCCGTGGCGCCCGGCCGAGTGAGCTCACGCCGCCGGTGGACGCCCGCTACACGCAGAAGGGCAACCGCCTCTACCTGCACCTGTTCTCCTGGCCGATGGGCCACGTCCACCTGCCCAGCCTCGGCGGCAAGGTCAAGTACGCCCAGCTCCTGAACGACGCCTCCGAGATCCAGCGGATCGAGAACGACCCGCACCAGACCGCCCAGAACACCCGGATGGGCGGGGTCTCCGCCGACACCCTGACCCTCAAACTCCCCATCCAGAAGCCGAACACGCTCGTACCGGTGATCGAGCTGTTCCTGTAAGCGTTCGGTCCGCGGTTGGCGAGCGGTCCGCCCGGGTTCCCCTCCCCGGACGGGCCGCTCACCTTTCTTTCCGGAAACTCTGTGGCGCCTGGCGGCAGAAATGTTCCGGAAAGCTGCGGCTACTCGGCCGGGACCGGGCGGCCGGGTTGTTCGCCGCCGCGGGCTTCGAGGTAGTTGTTCTTGGGGACCATGACCTTGCGGCGGAAGAGGCAGACGACGGTGCCGTCCTGTTTGTAGCCCTTGGTCTCGACGTGGACGACGCCGCGGTCGTCCTTCGACTTCGACTCCCATTTGTCCAGGACGACGGTCTCGCCGTAGATGGTGTCGCCGTGGAAGGTCGGCGCGACGTGTCGCAGCGACTCGATCTCCAGGTTCGCGATCGCCTTGCCGCTCACGTCCGGCACCGACATGCCGAGCAGGATCGAGTAGATGTAGTTGCCCACCACAACGTTCTTGCCGAACTGGGTGGTCTCCTCGGCGTAGTGCGTGTCCAGGTGCAGCGGGTGGTGGTTCATGGTCAGCAGGCAGAACAGGTGGTCGTCGTACTCGGTGACCGTCTTGCCGGGCCAGTGCTTGTAGACGGCACCGACCTCGAACTCCTCGTAGCTACGCCCGAACTGCATCTCGGCTCCTCCTCCAGGGTGGACACCCATGCTGCCGAATCCGGGCGCATCCGGTCCGTGGTGTGGCTCTCATCGGCAGGAGAGATAGGTCACCTCCGGCCGGCCGGGATCAGTCGGTCGGGCGCTGCACCTGCTGCTGGACCGGCTGCTGCAGCGGCTGCTCCGGGAGCCGCGGGTTCACCTCGCCCTTGAGCGCCAGCTTGGCCAAGTGGTTGCGCGCCTCCTCGGCGAACTTGAAGTCGCACAGTACGTCGTACGTCGTCGCGACCACCGCGGTCCGGGAGGTGAAATCGCGCCGGCCGGCCGATTGGGCATAGCTGAGGCCACCGAACACCAGTCCGAAGAAGGCACCCAGCACTACACCGGTGAGCAGCGCGGCGAGCCAGTTACCGGTCGTGAACAGACCCAGCAGCAGGCCCACGAACAGACCGAACCAGGCACCGCTGGCCAGGCCCGCGGTCAGTGCCCGGCCCCAGGTGAGCCGGCCGGTGATCTTCTCCACCTGACGGAGGTTGTTGCCGACGATGGTCGTGTGCTCGACCGGGAACTTCTCGTCCGAGAGGTAGTCGACAGCGCGCTGTGCCTCCCGGTAGGTGTCGTACGTTCCGATCGTCAGGCCGCTCGGCCGGGGGTCCATCGAGGGCATGCCCTGCGTGGTCATCGTCGTTCCTCTCCACGTGCTTCCACCCCCATCATTGCCGACGGCTGGTTACCGCGTCTTGATAGCCTCGCCGGTGATGGCCGGGCGACGGTGGGACATGGGCGCGACACGCCGGATGGGACGAGTCTTCGCCCGGCGTGCGGGCGGTGACGGCCCGGCCCCGGCGGACCTGGTCGCGAGCGGCAAACTGGACGGTGCCCTGGTCGACTGGGGCTTCTACCGCGACGGTCACCGCGACGGCCGGATCAACTCCTACACCGAGGCGCTGGCCCGGGCGCGGCGCGGTCAGGGGTTCGTCTGGATCGGCCTGTTCCAGCCGACCGATCACCAGCTCGCCATCATCGGTGCGGAGTTCGGTCTGCACGCGCTCGCCCTCGAGGACGCCTCCGAGGCCCATCAGCGCCCCAAGCTCGAGCGGTACGACGACACTTTGTTCGCCGTACTCAAGACCGTCCGGTACGTCCCGCACGGGGATCTGACCGCCACCAGCGAGGTGGTGGAGACGGGCGAGGTGATGGTGTTCTGCGGGCCGGGCTTCGTCGTGACGGTCCGCCATGGTGAGCACAGTGAGCTGGCCGGCCTGCGGCAGAGCATGGAGAAGCAGCCGGAGCGCCTGGCCGCCGGTCCGGGCGCCGTACTGCACGCCATCGCCGACCACGTCGTCGACCGGTACCTGGAGGTCGCGGACGCCGTCCAGGCCGATATCGACCTGATCGAGACCGCGATGTTCACTCCGCGCGGCTGGCGAGGCATCGACCGGGTGTACCAGCTCAAGCGCGAAGTGCTGGAGCTGAAGCGGGCGGTGGCTCCGCTGACCGGCCCCATGCGGATGCTGTCGACGCTGCGGCACCCACTGATCGCGGACGAGACCAGGAACTACTTCCGTGACGTCGACGATCACCTGCTGCGGGTGAAGGAGCAGGTGATCTCGTTCGACGAGTTGCTGAGCTCGATCCTGCAGGCCGGGCTGGCGCAGGTGCAGGTGGCCGAGAACGAGGACATGCGGCGGATCTCGGCCTGGGTGGCGATCCTGGCGGTCCCGACGGTGATCGCCGGGATCTACGGGATGAACTTCGACTACATGCCGGAGCTGCGGCTCAAGTACGCGTACTTCGTCGTCCTCGGCGTGATGTTCGGCGCGTGCACGGTGCTTTACCGGCTGTTCAAGCGGAACCACTGGCTCTGAGCCCGGAGTTCCACTACCCCGGATCGCCTGACTTGGCAACCTTCTGCCATGGCCGCGAGTCCCGCTCGTTTGGAATGTTCCAACGGTTGTGGACCGATCGGCGCCCTTGATTGAATGCGGCCATCGCGTTCGGTCAGCGGGCCACCACAGTCTGCGACCGACGGTATCGGGGATGCCGTGACGGCTGGGCAGGAAGGGAGGGCTCGTGCTCCTGATTCATTTCACTCCGCGTGATCTGGCCCGGGTCACGGTCGCCACCACGCCCGCGCCGCTGTGGGAGGTGCTGCTGAGTCTGCACATGCCGCAGCAGTACGACGGCCGGCAGATCCGCAGCCAGCTCGACCTGCTCGGCAAGTACCGGCCGGCGTCGCCGTGGACACGCGAGCTGGCGCAGGGCAGCCGGACGTCGCTGCAGAAGCTCGGCCGGGCGATCCGGACCTATCACGACGCCGCGATCGCGCCGTACTGGAAGTCGATCGGGACGCACGTGTCCGCCGACCATGCGCACCGCGGGGAGGCGCTGGCCCGGCACGGCGTGGACCGGCTGCTCTCCTCGCTGCACCCGCGGGTCCGGTGGGTGGCGCCCGTACTGCAAGTGCTCGACCTGAACGACCGCGATCTGTACCTCGATGGCAGGGGGATCGAGCTGCAGCCGTCGGCGTTCTGCTGGCAGGTGCCGACGAAGCTGCGGGATCCGGAGCTCAAGCCGATCCTGGTGTATCCGATCCAGCACGCGCCCGGCATCCTGCGGCAGACGTCGGGGGAGGCGACCTCGACGAACGACCCGCTGGGCTCACTGCTCGGCTCGCCCCGGGCCGCCGCGACGGCGCCTCCGTCCGCCACGAGATCACCCAGCTGGGCATCTGGCTGCTGTCCGGCCACGGCTCCGGCTCCACCCGCCAGGTGCCATCCCGAGTGACCGCCTAGACCCTGCCCCGCCGCACGCTGGACGCCGACTGGCACCGCCCCGCCCGTCGGCCCAGCGTGCCGGCCGGTCTCAGAGCTTGTAGTCCTCGAGCAGCCGGCGGCCGATGATCATCCGCTGGATGTCAGCCGTCCCCTCGCCGATCAGCAGCATCGGCGCCTCCCGGTAGAGCCGCTCGATCTCGTACTCCTTGGAGAACCCGTAGCCGCCGTGGATCCGGAACGAGTCCTCGACGACCTGGGAGCAGTACTCACTGGCCAGGTACTTCGCCACACCCGCCTCGAAGTCGTTGCGGGAGCCGCTGTCCTTCTTCCGCGCCGCCTTCACCATCAGCTCGTGCGCGGCCTCGACCTTGACCGCCATGTCGGCCAGCCGGAACAGCACGGCCTGGTGCTCGGCGATCTTCTTGCCGAACGTCTCCCGCTGCTGCGCGTACGAGATCCCGAGCTCGAACGCCCGCCGGGCCACACCGCAGCCGCGGGCGGCGACGTTCACCCGGCCGACCTCGACGCCGTCCATCATCTGGTAGAAACCCTTGCCCGGTACGCCGCCGAGGATCTGGCCGGCGTCGATCCGGTAGCCGTCGAACACCAGCTCGGTTGTGTCGACGCCCTTGTAGCCCATCTTCTCGATCTTGCCGGGAATCGTGAGGCCCTTGTCCACCTCGCCGAACCCGGGCTCCTTCTCGACCAGGAACGTGGTCATGTTCTTGTAGACCGAGTCCTGCCCCTCGTCGGTCTTCACGAGGACGGCGACCAGGTTCGACGAGCCGCCGTTCGTCAGCCACATCTTCTGGCCGTTGACGACGTACGCGTCGCCGTCCTTGACCGCCTTGGTCTTGATCGCGGCCACGTCGGAGCCACAGCCCGGCTCGGACATCGAGAACGCGCCGCGGACCTCACCGGTCGCCATCCGGGGCAGGTACTTCCGCCTCTGCTCGTCGGTGCCGTGCTGGAGCAGCATGTACGCGACGATGAAGTGCGTGTTGATGATGCCGGACACGCTCATCCAGCCGCGGGCGATCTCCTCCACGCACAGCGCGTAGGTGAGCAGCGATTCACCGAGGCCGCCGTACTCCTCGGGGATCATCAGGCCGAACAGGCCGAGCTCCTTGAGGCCCTCGACGATCTCGGTCGGGTACTCGTCGCGGTGCTCGAGCTCGGTGGCGACCGGGAGGATCTCCGCCTCGACGAAGGCGCGGACCGTCTTCAGGATCTCCTCCTGGATGTCGGTCAGCCCGTCGGTCTGCTGCAACCTGCTCATCCTCGGCTCCTTCGCGTCGAGATGCCTTACCCGCGAGTATCGCGGCTCTCAGCATCCCGGTACGAGGGTGACACCCGCTGTGACACCGGCCACCTGAGGAAGGTCGCGTGGCTCACTCGTGGTTGTCGGGGCGCGGCAACGCGCGGCCGACGGTGCCGAACAGCGCTGCGATCTGCGGCGTGGCCTGCCAGCGGTGGCGCTGCTGCGCCTCGACAAGCCGCTGCCTGGCGTCGTAGAAGTGCTCCGCCGCCGCCTGGGTGTCGCCGTGGTCCAGCGCTTCCGCGGCCTGGTCCAGGTCGCGCGCCGCCTCGCGCGGGGCCTTGCTGCGGGTCCCCTGCTCCGTCGCGCGGACCTGCGCGGCCAGTGTGCGCAGCGTCGACACCAGCGCCGCCTGCGGGTTCTGGCGCGGCGTTTCCTTCGGAGTCGGCTTGGGGGTCGGCTTCTTCGACGGAGTCGGCGTCGGCTTCGGTGTGGTCTTCGGCGCACTGGTCGCCTTCACCACCGCCGGGGACGACGGGGTCCCACCGGCCTGCGCGGGCGCATCGTTCGTTACACCCGCCCGCAGCAGCAAGGCGCCGACCACACCGGCGACGACCACCGCCGCGGCCACACCCACCTTGGCCAACGGGAACGTCCGGCCCGGCGCCCGGTGCGTCCCGGTTTCCGCCGGCTCGTCCGGCTCTTCCTCCCACTTGCCGACACCGAGCACTTCCGCGGCCGCAGGAGGTGGCGTGAACGCGAGCACCTGCGTCCTGCTGGACGCCGTCAGCAGCTCGACCACCTCAGCGGAGGACGAGGGCCGGTCCGCCGGGTCCTTGGCGAGCAGGTGAGCCACAAGGTCGCCCAGCTCAGGCGGTACGTCGGTGCGCGTGATCGGTGGTGGCGGTGTGTCGAGGTGCTGGCGCATCACCACGTCGACGGTCGGGCCGGTGAAGGGCGGCGTACCGGCGAGGAGCTCGTGGAGGACGCAGCCGAACGAGTACCAGTCGCTGGCGGGGGTGGCGGGCTCGCCACGCACCTGCTCCGGTGACACGTAGGACGCCGTACCGAGCAGGACGCCCAGACCGGTCGTCTCGTTGCCCGCACGCTTGGCGATGCCGAAGTCGGTGATCTTGAGCGTGCCGTCCGGGGCGAGCAGCAGGTTGCCCGGCTTCACGTCGCGGTGCACGATCCCGGCGGCGTGAGCCGCGTCCAGCGCGCGTGCGCCCTGGGTGGCGATGTCGGCGACCAGGTCCGCGCTCGGCAGACCCGCCGTCCGCATCAAGTTGGCCAGGTCCGGCCCGGACACGAGTTCCATCACCAGGAACACGTGTTCGCCCTCGGAGCCGACGTCGTACGTCGCGACGACGTTCGGATGCATCAGCCCCGCGGCCGCCTGGGCCTCGGCCCGGAACCGCTGGACCGCGTCCATCGGATCGCCGTCGAGCCGGCGCAGCAGCTTGACCGCCACCTGACGGGCGAGGACGGTGTCCTCGGCCTGCCACACCTCACCCGCACCGCCCCTGCCCAGCAGGGTCAGCAACCGGTACCGCCCTGCGAGTACCTCGCCGTTCACACACCACACCTTCCGCAGCGGACCGCAACACCTTAGGCAAGCGAGGCGTTCGAGAGCGAGTTCTGGACCGAAAGCTTGCCGAACCTCTGCGGAGAGCGACCGGAGTACTACGTTGTGGTGATGAAGCGATCACTCACCGCCCTGATGTGAGTTCACTCCGACCCCGAGAACCCGGCTGCCAAGCACCGTGCGGCGTGCACAACTTCCTCCACCTGGTGAAGACGTCCTGCAGTGCGGTGACATCTACCGCCAGGAGACCTACCCGCGCGGGACCGTTGCCTACGGCAACCAGGGCCCGGGGACCAACGGGTCCGAGTTCTTCGTGGTCCACGGGATCGCCGACCCCGACCAGGACGGCCCGCCGGTGAAGCCGATCCGGATCTACAAGGTCTGGGCGCACTGAGGGGAGGGTAATTCCCCGGCCCGCGGGTCTACCTTGAGGTCGTGGGTACACGTGGGCGACCGAGGCATCCCGACGTGCTGACGCCTGCCGAGTGGCAGGTCGTGCACCTGGTGCGGCACGGGATGTCGAACCGGGAGATCGCGCGGCGGCGCGGGGTGAGCGCCGACGCGGTCAAGTTCCACGTCGCGAACGCGCTGATGAAGCTCGGCCTGGAGCGCCGGGCCGAGCTTCGCAGCTGGCGCGGTGTGCCCGCGGACAGTGCTCTGCGACGACAAGGAGACCCGGACATGAGCCTGCAGCTAGGGGCGATCGGGCAGATCGCCCGCCCGGTGAGCGACATCCAGACCGCGGTCGACTTCTACGGGAAGGTGCTGGGGCTGCCGCACCTGTACACGTTCGGGGACCTGGCGTTCTTCGACTGTGGCGGGACGCGGTTGTTCCTCAGCGCGACCGAGGAATCCTCCGGCGGTGACCCGTCGTGCCTGTACTTCCGGGTCGACGACATCCAAGCGGCGTACGACGAACTCCGCGGCCGCGGCGCCGAGTTCGAGCAGGCACCGCACCTGATCCACAAGCACGACAACGGGGTCGAGGAATGGATGGCGTTCTTCCCCGACCCCGACGGTCATCTGCTGGCGATCATGGCCCAGGTCGGGCCTTAGTCCGCGGGCGGCTGCCAGACGTCGGTGCGGGGCATGCCGGCGGCGCGGCCCTTGGCGGAGATGACGAGGGCCATCTTGCGGGAGGCCTCGTCGATCATCTCGTCGCCGAGCATCACCGCGCCGCGGGCGCCGCCGGCGGCCGAGGTGTAGTGGTCGTAGGCGTCGAGGATGTTCTCGGCGTGGTCGTAGTCCTCCTGGCGCGGCGAGTAGACCTCGTTGGCCGCGGCGATCTGGTCCGGGTGCAGGACCCACTTGCCGTCGAAGCCGAGCGCGGCCGAGCGGCCGGCGACGCGGCGGAAGCCGTCGACGTCCTTGATCTGCAGGTACGGGCCGTCGATCGCCTGCTTCCCGTGCGCCCGGGCCGCCATCAGGATCTGCATCAGGATGTAGTGGTACGCGTCGCCGACGTCGTACCCGGGCGGCTGCTCGCCGACCACCAGCGACTTCATGTTGATCGACGCCATGAAGTCGGCCGGGCCGAAGATGATCGTCTCCACCCGCGGCGACGCGGTGGCGATCGCGTTCACGTTGGTCAGGCCGAGCGCGTTCTCGATCTGCGCCTCGATACCGATCCGGCCGGGCTCGTATCCGTGCACCTTCTCCAGCTGGGTGAGCAGCAGGTCGAGGGCGACCACCTGCTCGGCGGTCTGCACCTTCGGCAGCATGATGCAGTCGAGGTTCGCGCCGGCTCCGCCGACCACCTCGATCACGTCCGCGTAGGTCCACTCGGTGGTCCAGTCGTTCACCCGGACGACGCGGAGCTTGCTCCCCCAGCCGCCCTCGTTCAGCGCGGCGACGATGTTCTTGCGGGCGTCGACCTTGGCGATCGGCGCGACCGAGTCCTCCAGGTCGAGGAACACCTGGTCCGCGTCCAGCCCCTTCGCCTTGGCCAGGAACCGCGGGTTCGACCCCGGCGTCGCCAGACACGACCTTCTGCTCCGCAGAACCTGCTCCGTCATCGCTGCCAACCTCCCAGTCGGTTACTCACCGGTCACCGGCAGCGTACGGCGAAACGCTCGCGTCCTGCCCGGTGACATCGCTCACTGTGACACTCTTGGGCGGTGACGACCGAGGACGCTGTGACCGAGATCGCGGCGGTGATGAAGAAGGCCGGGCTGGTCTGGCTGTCGTGGAACGGCGGGCGGCCGCTGCCCGCCTGGTTCGCGACGGTCGACGGCCAGTACGTCGTCCTCGCGGACGCGGCCGAGAGCGCCGAGCAGCCGCTGCCCGGACTGTCCACGGCCGGCGCGGCGGAGGTCGTCGTACCGGCCAAGCCGGCGACCAACCGGCTGGCGAGCTGGAAGGCGACCGTACGCCGACTCGAGCCGGGCAGCGAGGAGTGGACAGCTGCCGCTCAGGTGCTGCGGACCGAGCGGCTCAACGCTGCCGGACTGGACACGCAACTCGAGCGGTGGAAGACCGAGGCCGACCTGCTCGTCCTGGAGCCCACCGGTGAGATCACCGAGGCCGCCGGCCGATACGACGGCACTCCGCGAGCCGAGGCGCCCGTGGGCACGAAGGCGACCACCCGGGGCAAGCTACCGATCACCCTGCACCGCAAGATCCGCCGCCGCCCCAAGCTGAGCTGAGGACGGCGGCGGAGTCCCGAAGGACCTAGCGGATCCCGAACGCCCGATCCACGGTCTGGGTGACGCTGTTACCCGCGGAGTCCCGGGCGGTCGCCCGCACACTCACAAAGCGAGCCTTCGACGGTGCATCCACCTGCGTCGTCCAACTCGATCCTTGCCGCTTCAGCCGGGCTGTGTGCCAGCTGACACCGTCGTACGACAGTTCGAGCTTCACATCCGCGATCTTCCCGACCCCTGCGGCCCCCGGCAGGTGCGATGGGCTCACCGTCAGATCCGTACGCCGGTGTGCCAGGCCGGACAGGTCCGTAGCGACGGCGTAGTCCAGCTGGATCAGCGGAAGCGTCTCCAGCGCGGTGACGTCGGCCTCGTCGGAGCTGAAGCCCCACTCGGTGTGAGTGCTCGGTGAATACGGCCGATCCGGCAGGTCCCGCGTGGTGTCCACGACCAGTCGATACGGAAGCCGGTCCGGCGAGACCTCGGCCGAGACGAAGTCGCTGCCCTCTCCGACCAGGGTGTCGCCCTGGTACAGCGAGGTGTTCACCGTGACACCGCCGTACACAATGCCTTGGTGCCGGCCGGAGTCGCCCCAGCCGGGCATGCCGAAGACGCTGATGATGTCGCCGACCCGTGACGGCGGAGTGAAGACTGCGCTGTCGCTGAGCAACCTCGGCCGCTGGATCCCGGCGAACCAGGTTTCGCGCGTCGTACTGCGGGCTGGGTAGGACAGCGACGACCCGATCTCGTTCAGATCCGGCACCGCGGCCTGACTGAGCCACTTGACCTTCGGCCCGGCAGTGACCCAGACGGTGTGGTCGCCCTGCGCGGGCACCGGGGTCGCAGCGGCGCCGACGGCCCAGGGGAAGTCGGTCGACAGGTCGTACCGGATGTCGAGCGCCTCATCCGGCGAGGTGTTGCGGAAGGACTCGTCGATCCGGGCCAGGTCCCCGGCTGCGGGCCGGTACGCCGGATCGCGTGGGATCGCACCGTCATGGTGCTGGACGAGGTCGTACAGGTACTGCGGATAGGGATGCGAGACCAGCTTGAGCGTCTTGGTGCCATGCGCGAGCTGATCGACGAGCCGCTGCCCGTCGTCCGTGTTGAGCGATGCCACCGGCAACGGAGCCGCGTCCTCCTGCGGAAGATCGGCCCATGCGTCGAGCGGCCCATAGCCGTCGTTCACGAGCAGCAACAGCTTGGCGCCGGCCTTCGCCGCCGCGGCGGCCTGGTCGGTCGCGGCCACCGTGCCGTTGCGGCGGACGACAACAATCTTGCCGCGGGCAACGACCTTGCCCAGGTCGGAGCCATCGCCGGCGAAGACCACGGGGTACGTCGCCGTCCCTTCCGGCAGCTTGGGCGAGAAGCTCTGCACCATCGTGCCGAACCCACCCGCCGTCAACGCCGGCTGCACCTGACGCCACCGGGTCGCGAACGTGTACGAGCCATGCGTCACCTTGGGGGTCGGAGTGGCCCAGACGCTGTCGTAGAGCCACCACTCGAGCTGGTAGGTGTCGACAAAGCGATGGAGCGTGCCATAGCTGCGGTACTGGTCCACGCGCAGGTAGCTGTTGACACTGGGCTGCGGCGTGATCGCACTGACCTTGCGCAAGGTGGACGCATCGAACGTCAACGTCCGGTCGCTGTCCACGACCACTTCGGGCGCACTGAGCACGGCACGGCTGAGCGAGTGCGGTCCGTCGAGTCCGGGGACGTCGGCGTACATCCAGGCGGCGTAGGTGCTCGGACGCACGCTCGCGTCCAGGCCGCCGCTCTCGTCAACGGCGTACACCTGGGGGACGGCGTCACGCAGGATGTCCTTCAGTACGACGATTCCCGGCAACGCCGAGCCGCTCCGGTCCTTGGCGCGGAGCGACAGCTTGACTCGCTGGCTCTGCTTGCTGACGCCGATCGACGTGTGCGCTCGCACTGTGCCGCTGCTGTCGGTCGCGGTGACGACCGAGCTGTAGCCGGCGTCGTCGGCAGCGAGCTCCAGATGACTCAGTACGCCGACCGTCGCGGTGCCGTGGGCGGGCACAGTCACCTGCGGAGTGGTCAGAGTGAACAGACCCGATGGAATCCCCTGCGACCGGACGGCGAGGTCCAGCGTGACGGGCTCGGCGGAGGTGTTCGTGTACGTGACGTCCTTCTGCACCGACCCGCTCGACGGATACGGCCACTTGACGGCCGCGAACGCCGTACCGGTGGCGAACACAGTGCTGTTCACCGCGGCAGCCACATCAAGTCGGCCGCTGCCGGCTGCGAACGGGCTGTACTGGACGGTGGTCTTCGCGGTGCTCACCAGCGCGTCCTTGAGTTGCGCGCCGTTCCAGTCCGGGTGCGTTGCCGCGAGCAGTGCGGCGGCACCCGCGACGTGCGGTGTCGCCATCGAGGTCCCGCTCATGGTCAGGTACTGGCCCTCCCCTTCCTGGGCGTACTGCGACCGGGCCGCGAGTACGTCGACGCCAGGGGCGGTCAGATCGGGCTTGACGGCACTGTCGCCCATCCGCGGACCGCGACTGGAGAACGGGGCCAGCCGGTCGGCGGCGTCCACCGCGCCGACGGTCAGCGCCGCGTCGGCCGCACCAGGTGCGCTGACGCTGTAGGGATCCGGTCCGGAGTTGCCCGCCGCGATGACGAACAAGGCACCGGTCTCCGCGCTGAGCTCGTTCACGGCCTGGCTCATCGGATCGGTGCCATCGGTCGGCCCCGAGCCGAGGCTCATGCTGATCACCTTGGCGTGCTGATCGCGGGCCGCCCACTCCATCCCGGCCAGGATCCAGGAGTCCTGGCCGCTGCCGTCGTCGGCCAGCACCTTGCCGATGTGCAGGGCAGCGCCGGGAGCGACGCCCTTCTCCTTGCCACCGGACGCGGCGCCGGTGCCGGCGACGGTCGAGGCGACGTGCGTACCGTGGCCGTTCCGATCGGTGACGTCCGCACCGGGCACGAAGCTCTCCGCTGCGGCGATCCGGCCACCGAAGTCCGGGTGCGCGGCGTCGATGCCGGTGTCCAGTACGGCGACGTCGACGCCCTGGCCGGTGTCGCCGGTCTGCCACACCTGTGGGGCGCCGATCTGCGCGGTGGTGTCGGACAGCGTCGCTTTCGCCTTACCGTCCAGCCAGACCCTGGCGATCCCACCCAGGAGTCCACTGGTACTGCGGGCGGCCGGACTACTCGTGAGAGACGCCCAGAAGCCGGCCGCGGCGGAGTGATCGGCCGTCAGTGCCGCGCCCTGGATGCTGGTGAGCTCCCGGGTACGGCGAGCCCCGACTGGTACGGCCTGTCTGCGGGCGCGGGTGGCGGCGTCGGTGTACGAGACGATCAGCGGGAGCTGGTCGCTGTGCGCATCGTCGTACCCGTCCGCGATCAGTTCGGTGACGTTGAAGAGCCGCTGGTCGAGTACGCCGGACGCCAGGTACGGCAGGGCCGCGTCGGGATAGACGTAGGTGTCGTTGCCCACGGCCATGATGTGTGCGCCGGCCGGAGTGCCGTTGGGCTTCTGCACGGTCGTGGCAGACCGGCCGTCGGCGGTGGCAGTCACCGTGACCTTGTCCCCAGTGATCAGGGTGACCGTTCGCGGGGAGCCGGAAGGGACAGCTGCGGGCGGCGTGGTGGCGGCTGCGCCTGGCGTGGACGGCACGGCGGCCGTCAGCGCCAGTACAGCCACACCGGCGATCAACCCGCGCCGGCGGGACGATGACAGGGACAAGGGAGCTCCAGAGGGTGAGGGGCGAACTCACAGATCTCCCGCATTACATGTGCGCCCGGGCACCGGGTGCCATCGATTGCGCTGGCGCAAAGCTGACACGGCCAACCCGGCCAGGGTTCAGAGCCAGCCGCGTTCGCGGGCGTGCCAGCCGAGCTGCATCCGGGACCGGGAGTTGGTCTGCTCCATCAGCACCTGGACCCGGCGGGCCACTGTCCGCCGGCTGACCCCGAGCCGCGCCCCGGCCGCGTCGTCGGTGAGACCGGCGACCAGGAGCGACAACAGGTGCCGGTCCTCCGCGGACATCGTGGCCTCGGCGGACAGCCCGTCCGACTCGGTCACCGACAGCGGACTCGCCCTGTTCCAGACGGTTTCGAACAGTGCGACCAGTGCGTCCAGCAGGCTGCACGGATGAACCAGCAGTGCCGCGTCGTGGGCCGGCGTCGCCCAGTCCAGCGGCAGCAGCGCCAGCTCCCGGTCGGCCACGGCCAGTTTGGTCGGCAGATCGTCCGCGATCCGCGCCTGCTCACCGGCCCGGACATGGCTGACCGCACTGGCCGAGAGCACCGCGTCGGCCAGCGCCGAGCTGTCGTAGACGACCCGGTACACGACGCCGTCGGCCTGCCGGTCGAGCTGGGTCCGGTTCACCTCGGCGGATGCGGCGTACGGCGGGGCGACGAGCTCCCGCATGTCCTTGCGGGCCGTCCGCTGGACCCGGTCGAACGCCAGGCCGACCGCGGTCTGCCCGGTGACGATCTCGATCAGCTCCTCGGTCCGCCGGTCGCCGGCCTGGTTGAACGCCGCGGCCGTCAGCCGGTACGCCGCCTCGCGGGTCCGCTGCAGCTCCTGCTCGTGCCGCTCGATCATCTGCTCGACGGCGAGCTCCGGCGGCACCGGTACGACCAGCTCGCGGGGCGGCGGCGTCCGGTGCACGAATCCCTCGAGCTGGAGGACGTCGACCGCTCGGCGCACCTCCTCCACCGGCCGACCGACCCGGCCGGCCAGTTCCTCGACCGAGGCCGCGCCGTCCCGGACCAGCGCCAGGTACGTCGCCTCGCTCTCCGCCCCGAGCCCACCCGACCCCAGCATGCGCCCGCCCCAGTCTCGAAGGTGCCGAACCCGCCTGGCCGGAAGTCTAGTGTTCCGACGCGGTGCCGGGGTCCGGGGAAGCCGACGGGTTAGCCTTCGAGCATGAGCGGATCACCGTCGCGCGTCTACGTCGCCCGGCTGGCTGGTCTCCCGGTGTACGACCCGAACGGGGATCAGGTCGGCAAGGTTCGCGATGTCGTGGCGATGCTGCGGCAGGGCACCCAGCCGCCGCGCGTGCTCGGCCTGGTGGTGGAGGTGTTCACCCGGCGCCGGATCTTCGTGCCGATGACCCGGGTGACGTCCGTCGACGTCGGGCACGTCATCACCACCGGCCTGGTCAACATGAGGCGGTTCGAGCAGCGGCCGACCGAGGTACTCGTGCTCGGCGAGATGCTCGACCGCACTGTCACCATCCTCGAGAACAACACCACCGCGGTCGTGTTCGACATGGCCATGGAGCAGTGGCGGACCCGGGACTGGGTGCTGTCGAAGGTGGCGGTCCGGGAGCCCACCAAACGGTTCCGGCGGCGCGGACAATCGCATGTGCTCGACTGGGCCGACGTCAGCGGTTTCGCCCAGGTCGAGGAGGGGCAGGGCGCGACGCACATCCTGGCCGCGTTCGACTCGATGAAGGCGGCGGACCTGGCCGGCGTACTGCACGAACTGTCGTCCAAGCGGCGCAACGAGATCGCGGCCGCCCTGAACGACGAGCGGTTGGCGGACGTCCTGGAGGAGCTGCCCGAGGACGACCAGGTGGAGATCCTGGCCGGTCTGGACACCGAGCGGGCCGCGGACGTGCTCGAGGAGATGTCACCGGACGACGCGGCCGACCTGATCGCCGAGCTGCCGACGGAGACCGCCGAGCGGCTGCTCACGTTGATGGAGCCGGACGAGGCGGAGGACGTACGGCGGCTGCTGACGTACGAGGAGCGGACCGCGGGCGGTCTGATGACGTCGGAGCCGGTCATCCTGCCGGCCGACGCCACCGTGGCGGACGCACTCGCCCATGTACGCAACGCCGAGCTGAGTCCGGCGCTGGCCGCGATGATCTACGTCTGCCGGCCACCGCTGGAGACTCCGACCGGACGGTTCATCGGCATCGGCCACATCCAGCGACTGCTCCGCGAACCACCGTCGCAGCTGGTGTCCGCCGTACTGGACACCGATCTGGACGGGCTGCGGCCGGACGACAGCCTGCAGACGGTCAGCAAGTACCTGGCCACGTACAACCTGGTCGCGGCGCCGGTGCTCGACGACGAAGGCCGGCTGCTCGGTGCGGTCACGGTCGACGACGTCCTCGACCACCTGCTGCCCGACGACTGGCGTGAACCGGACCAGCCCCGCGACTCCCAGGAGGTGGACCACGATGCCTCGTGACGACCGCAGCATTGACGACCGCCGCCTCCGCAGTACGGCGCGACTCGACGTGCCACGGGACTGGCGCCGGACGTTCGTACCGCGGCCGACGTACGACGCCGACGCGTTCGGGCGGTTGTCGGAGCGGATCGCCCGCTTCCTCGGCACCGGGCGGTTCCTGGTCTACATGACCGCGACGATCCTGTTCTGGGTCGCCTGGAACATCTTCGCGCCGGCGAGCTGGCGGTTCGACCAGTACCCGTTCATCTTCCTGACCCTCGCGCTCAGCCTGCAGGCGTCGTACGCCGCTCCGCTCATCCTGCTCGCGCAGAACCGGCAGGAGGCGCGCGACCGGGTGCAGTACGAGCGCGACCGCGACGTCGACTCCCGGACCCGCGCCGACATGGAGTTCCTGGCCCGCGAGATGGCGTCGCTGCGGATGGCCGTGGGCGAGGTCGCGACCCGCGACTTCCTCCGCTCCGAGCTCCGTTCGCTGCTCGCCGATCTGGACCTGAAGAGCCGCGAGGACGACCGGGTCTGAGCCCCTCTCCAGGCCCTTCTCCGGGCCCTTCGGAGCCGAGCTACGCTCGTTGTCAGGTGAGGAAGGACGTGGGATGAAGACTCGATTCGCGCCTGACCGTGGGCTGTCCAGCCGGATGCTGATCACGAGCTTCCTGCTCGGTCTGCTGTACGTCGGTTTCGTGGCGCTGCTGATCGCGCTGACGAGCAGCGCCGTGCTGGCGATCGTGATCGCGGGCGGCGCACTGTTCGTGCAGTACTGGTTCTCCGACCGGATCGCGCTCTATGCGATGCGCGGACGGATCGTCACGCCGGAGGAGGCTCCCCAGCTGCACGGCGCGATCGACCGGCTGTGCGCGCTGGCCGACATGCCGAAGCCGCGGGTCGCGATCGCCGACGTCGACCTGCCGAACGCCTTCGCCACTGGCCGAAACCCGAACAAGGCGGTCGTCTGCGTGACCACCGGCATCATGCGCCGCCTGGACACCGACGAGCTCGAGGGCGTGCTGTCGCACGAGCTCTCGCACGTCGCGCACCGGGACGTGGCCGTGATGACGATCGCGTCGTTCCTCGGTGTGCTCGCCGGCCTGATCACCCGCTTCGGCCTGTACGGCGGCCTTGGGCGGAACCGTGACCAGAACACCGCGGTCATCGTGCTCACGATCATCGCGGTGTCCATCGCCGTGTACGCGATCTCCTTCCTGCTGACCCGGGCGCTCTCGCGCTACCGGGAGCTGGCCGCCGACCGGGCCGGGGCGATGCTGACCGGACGACCATCCGCACTAGCATCCGCGTTGACGAAGATCAGCGGGGACATCGCCCGAATACCGTCGCGCGACCTGCGACAGGCGGAGGCGTTCAACGCGTTCTTCTTCGCGCCCGCGATCTCCGGCAAGGGCGCGAGCCTGTCGTCGCTGTTCTCGACGCACCCGCCGCTCGAGACCCGCCTCGACCGCCTCGGTGTGCTCTCCCGCGAACTGGGCGAGCAAGCTTAGGGTATGTCTCCCGATCCCACGCCGTAGCGAGCAAGTGCCCGGCGCGGTGCATCGGCGCGCGGGAGCGAAGGTCTCGATGCGGAGCATCGTGGCCTGTGCTCACGTGCGGCGAGGTGCCGTGCCGAGTGCTGCGCAGTAGGCGTGGGATCGGGAGACATACCCTCGGCCTATGGGCATCCTCGACATCTTGCTCGGCCGGAGTAAGGCCGTCCCGCCGAATCTCGACCAGCTGTTCTCGCTCCCGTCGGCCGCGATCACCTTGGAGACCGCGGCCGGCTACCGCCCGACCGGCAGTGGTTCGGTCTGCTTCAAGGCGGCCGAAGGCGGTGGGTTCTCGACGCTGCGCGAGGAGGTCGACAAGCTGCTCGCCCTCGACGACGGCAAGTTCACCACCCACACGGACTCCTACGGCTTCACCTGGCTGGTCCGCGAAACCAGCCCCGACGACCTCGAAGGCCTCGTCACCGATCTCCATGGGGTCAACACGTCCCTGGTCGACGCCGGCTTCGGCTCGGCCCTGCTGTGCACCCTGATCGCCTTCACCAACGGCACCAAGTCACTGGGCCTCGTCTACCTGTACAAACGCGGCTCCTGGTACCCGTTCGTCCCCACCGGCGCCGACCGCCGCGACAACGCCACCGAGCTCCAGCTCCGGTCCATCATCGGCACCGACCTCCGGATGGAACAGGACCTCGCCCGCTGGTTCCCCGTCTACGGAGCGCCGGGCCTCTGAGGTAAGGGTTGCCTTGGTGGGCCTATGTCACAGGGACCGTGGTCGGCTGGAGGTTGTGGAGCACGTAGCCTTGGGGCATGGCTCTCACTGCTGATCAGGTGACCACCGCCCTCGGTGGTGTGCTGGATCCGGAGATCAAGAAGCCGATCACGGACCTCGGCATGGTCGAGTCCGTCGTGGTGCGGGACGACGGCGTGGTCGCCGTGCGGATCCTGCTCACCGTCGCGGGCTGTCCGATGAAGGACACGCTGCGGCGCGACACCACGGCCGCGATCACCAAGCTCGACGGCGTCACCGGGGTCGAGATCGACCTCGGGGTGATGTCGGCGGAGCAGCGCGCGGCGCTGCAGACCCAACTGCGCGGCGGCGTGGCGGAGAAGGAGATCCCGTTCTCCCGGCCGGACTCGCTGACCAAGGTGTTCGCGATCGCGTCCGGCAAGGGCGGCGTGGGCAAGTCCTCGGTCACCGTGAACCTCGCGGTCGCGATGGCCCGGCAGGGGCTGTCGGTCGGCGTCCTGGACGCGGACATCTACGGCCACTCGGTGCCGGCCATGTTCGGCGTCGCGGACCAGCGGCCGACCGCGGTCGACGACATGATCATGCCGGTGCCCGCGCACGGCGTGAAGGTGATCTCGATCGGCATGCTGAAGCCGAAGCGGGACCAGGTGGTCGCCTGGCGCGGCCCGATCCTGGACCGCGCGCTGGTGCAGATGCTCGCGGACGTGTACTGGGGCGACCTCGACGTACTGCTGCTCGACCTGCCGCCCGGCACGGGTGACATCGCGATCTCGGTCGGCCAGCGGCTGACCAGCGCCGAGGTGATCGTGGTGACGACCCCGCAGGAGGCCGCCGCCGAGGTGGCCGAGCGGGCCGGCACGATGGCGCAGATGGTGCACCAGCGGGTCGCCGGCGTGGTCGAGAACATGTCGTTCCTGCCGTGTCCGCACTGCGGTCCCGAGCACCGGATCGAGATCTTCGGGTCCGGCGGCGGGACGCGGGTCGCGGAGACCCTGTCGGCGCGCCTCGGCTACCCGATCCCGCTGCTGGGTGAGATCCCGCTGGACGAGCGGCTGCGCAGTGGTGGCGACCTCGGCAACCCGCTGATCGCCACCGACCCGGACACCCCGGCCGCGCAGGTCCTCGACAAGATCGCCGCCAAGCTCGGCGGCCGTCCCCGCGGCCTCCTCGGCCGCCAGCTCGGTCTCTCCCCCGTCGGCCGGTAATCCGGCGGAAGCTGACGCTGTCCTGGTGTTGACTAGGCCGGGTGCCGATTCCTGCTGAGCATCCGGTCCTGACCGACGGCGTCGTGACCCTGCGCGCTCCCCGGCCCGACGACGTCCAGGGCCAGATCGACCGCCAGGCGGAACAACCCGGCCGCCGCTTCGGCGCCGAGGACGCCCGGCGGTGGATCACGTACGGCATCACCGAGGCCTGGGCGAAGCACGAACGGCTCCTGTTCATCGTCGAGTACGACGGCCGGTACGCCGGGTCCGTCGCGCTGGAGCCCGACGCCGACGGCAACGCGCGGGTGCACTACAGCTTGTCGCGATGGGCTCAGGGAGCCGGCGTGATGAGCCGGTCGGTGCGGCTGCTGCTGGAGTTCGGGTTCACAACTTGTGGCTTCCACGTCATCCATTGGTGGGCGCGGGTCGGCAACTGGGCGTCGCGGCGGGTCGCGTGGGCGACCGGGTTCCACTTCGGTGAGACCATTCCCGCGCTGGCGGAGGAAGGCGGTGAGCGGGTGGATGCCTGGACGGCGTGGATCGGGCCGGAGGATCCGCGGGCACCGAGGAGGCCGTGGTACGTGCACCCGGTGCTGGAGACGCCGCGGCTGAAGCTACGGACCTGGCGTGAGGACGAGGTCGCGCGGATCACGACCGCTCGCACCAACCAGGCGACCGCGCATTTCCTGCCGTTCATCCCGCAGCCCTTCACCGCCGACGATGCGCGGTTCTGGCTGAAGGACATGGCCGAGCAGGCCGCGGCGGGCCGAAGGTTCAACTGGTGCGTGGCCGACGCCGAGACCGACCAAGGACTGGGCAACCTGACCCTGTTCGGGATCCATCACGACGGTGCGCAGGACGCCGAGCTCGGCTACTGGTTGCATCCCGACGCGCAGGGCCGCGGCGTGATGACCGAGGCGATCGAGCGGGTCGCCGAGTGGTACTTCGCGCCGGAGAACGATGGCGGCTTCGGCGGCCGGAGACTCTTCATCCGGACGGCGGAAACCAACGCGGCAGCCCGCCGGACCGCGGAGAAGGCCGGCTTCCAGCTGGCGGGCATCGAACGGGAAGCCTTCCGCCTGTCCACCCACCTCGACGGCAAGGTCACCTATGACCTGCTGGCCACGGACCGCTGAAACAGCTGCGCGGCCGCGACGGCACCGGCTGCGGCCGGTAGGAGCGCGAAGCCAGAGCAGGGCATCGAGTACGGCGACGCCGTACAGGAGCCCGTAGAGCGCGCCCTCGGAGGCCTGCTTGCCGTGCTGCGCGTAGGCGGTCGCGACGTACGTCGAAGACGGGCTGGCCGCACTCCGGCCGATCTGGACGGCCTAGGTCGACTCGGGGTCGTACGGCGGCTTCTGGCCGGCCGGGAGGCGCTGCGGGGTGGAGTCCGCGAAGTCGGCGACGGGCTTCTCGTCGTCGTAGTCGTCGGAGCCCTCGAGCAGGTGCTTGCGGACGAAGTTCTTCGGATTCAGGTCCTGCAGGTCGAGGTCGGCGAACTCGGGGCCGAGCTCGTTGCGCAGATCGTTCTGCGCGTTGGTGACCATCTGACGGACCTGACGCAGCAACCGGCCCGCCGTCCGCGCGAACTCCGGCAGCCGGTCCGGGCCGAAGACGAGCACGGCGACGATCGCGATCACGACCAGCTCGAGTGGCCCGATGCCGAACATGTCCCCACCTCTCAGTACGTCAACGCCGACGCGGACCAGGGTATCCCGACCATGGTGACGCCGCCTGCCGGGTCAGCCGATCCCGGACACCGTCGACGAGTTCAGCCGATCTGCTGCGCGAGCGTGACCGTGGCCTCGCGAGGCTTGCCGCTGCGCTCGTACTCCAGCCGCACGCTCTCGCCCGGCTGATGCGTCCGGATCGCGACGATCAGCGCCTCCGCGGAGTCCACCGCCTGGTTGTTGATCGCCGTGATCACGTCACCCACCCGCATCCCGGCCCGCGCGGCCGGCGAGCCGGCGTTCACCGCACTCACCCGCGCCCCGCCCTCGAACTGCATGTCCACGCTCGCCCCGATCACCGGGTACGACGCGACGCCGTTGGCGATCAACTGCTGGGCGGTCCGCCGGGCCTGGTCGATCGGGATCGCGAACCCGAGCCCGATGTTCCCGCTCTGGCCCTCCTCGGCCCCGCGGACGGTGGCGATCGCGGAGTTCACGCCGATCACCCGCGCGTTCATGTCGACCAGCGGGCCGCCGGAGTTGCCCGGGTTGATCGCCGCGTCGGTCTGCAAGGCGTTGATGTACGACGTCTGGTCCGCACTCTCGCCCGTGGTCACCGGCCGGTTCTTGGCCGAGATGATCCCGGAGGTGACCGTGCCCGCCAGCCCGAGCGGCGAGCCGATCGCGACCACGTCCTGCCCGACGATAGCCAGGTCCGAGCGGCCGAACTGCACCGACGGCGCGTCCAGCCCGATCACCTGGACGACCGCGAGGTCGTACGCCGGGGACCGGCCGACGAGCCGTGCGGTGGAGGTCTTGCCCTTCTCGGTGAGGACCTGGATCGAGCCGCCCTTGGCCGCGCCCGCGACGACGTGGTTGTTGGTCAGGATGTGCCCGGCGTTGTCGATCACGAACCCGGACCCGGTGGCGTCGGAGTTGTCCGCGCCCTCGACCTTCAGCTGGACGACACTCGGCAGCAGGGTGGCGGCGACCGCGGAGACGGATCCGCTCCGGATCTTCGGGTCGGCGCCGGTCCCGACCGGCACGTTGGGCTGGTCGGCGACCGGGGTGCCGTTGTGGTCCAGTGCGACGACCGTCGCGGCGGCACCGGCTCCGGCGATCACACCGATCACCAGCGCGACGACCGCGGCGATGGTGATCACCCGGTTGGCCTTCTGCGGCGGGGCCGGCGTGTACGCGCGGGCCTGCTGCTGGTGCCAGTCGAGCGGCGGAGGCGGCGTGTACGTCGGCCTGTACGCCGGTTGCTGTGTCGGCCAGGCCTGACCCTGGTACACCGGCCGGAAGGTGGGCTCCTGGGCCTGCGGCTTGCCGAAGCTGCGCTGCGTGACGGACCGTCCGTTCGTCTGCCGGTACGGCGCGTCACTGCCCGGTGTCGGGATCGGAGCTGTCCCCGCTCCCGGCGTCGGCGGCGCCAGCGAGGTGACGGGTCCCGAGCCGTTCGGCGGCGCGGGGGGACGATCTGAGGCGGGAAGCGCTGCAGTGGGCTCCGAAGTCGGATTCGGAACTGTCGGCTCGGCGTCGTCGCTGGTCACGGTCCCCGCCTCACGTCGTCATCGTGGTCGTCGGTCGGAGGTCCTGCTCGGGGTGACGAGAGGCACTTCCAGATTCGATTATCCCAGTTTCGGCGAAAGCGCACCCATCGGAGTGAGCCACGTCGCGATTTTGGCCAGCCCGGTGCCCATCCGCTGGAGCGCGGACAGCTTGACCGGCACGTCGTGCGGGAACGACCTGACGACCTGTCCGAGCGTGTCCGGGGGCAGGTCGCCGATCAGTGTGTAGACGATCCCTCCCGACGACCAGACGACGTACGACGGCATTCCGTAGCGGAGGTACACCCCGGGGCTCTCGGTGCTGCTGAAGCCCGCCACCGCGGCCGGGTCGAGCGCGCCGCGCTGTTCGAAGAGTGACACGTTGAACAACCCGTCCGAGTACGAGAACTGCAGCGACCCGTTGCTGCTGTCCTGGTGAACGTCGTACAGCTTCAGCGAGGCGGGCAGCTCCGGCGCGCAGACCCAGCCTTCGGAGCGCAGGTTGTCGACCTTGCCCAGGCCGAGGTCTTCCACCCCGTTCGGCACCATCGGCGGCAGATGGCTGATGAACTCCGAATCCTCGATCTCCAGCTCGGTGAACACGGTCGCCCGGACCATGGTCTTGCCGTCTCCGCTGAACAGCTGCCGCTGCAGCAGCAGTCCGGTCGCCTTGTCGATCCAGAATCGCGCAGCCAGGGTCTGGTCAGCGCGTAGGGCCTCAACCAGGACGGCGGCCCGCCCGATGGTGTCCGTGCAGCATTTGTAGACCAGCTGGTACGTCGCCTGCAGCAGAGCCAACGGTCCGCCGTCGATCGCCGCGCCCGTGGTCGTCGCACGCTGCACGAACGCCTTGGCGCCCGGTGCGGACGAGGAGCCGACCACGCTGATCTCGGAGCCCTGAGAGGCCGCGTGGACGATGTCGAGCATGGCCGAGCTCGCGCCCTGCGGTCCCCAGGCCGTGATGATCTGCGTGCCGTGGTACGACACCTGGTTCGGCGCGGCGGCGGCACGGCCCAGCCAGCTGATCGCCTGCGGCGAGTCCGCACGCGTGACGGCCGGCGCCGCGACGGCGGGCATGGGCAGGCCGAAGCCGATCAGAGCGGTGCTGACCAGTACGGCGAGCCGGGAGAGGCTCACGAGTCAGCGTCCTGTCAGGGCCACCGGCTGCAGCGTCGGGCTCAGCCCCGCATACCCAGCCCCGTTGTAGGAGTTCAGCAGCGCGACCGGGTCGGCGAACGGTGCTCCCCCGGTCGTACTCGCGTGGTCCGAGGAGAAGCTCGCCACCGGCGGCTGCAGCGCGGGCGGCTGCTCCGACCGGGCCGGGTCGCCGACGACGAACGCCGTACCGAGGAGTGAGGCGACTGCGGCGGCGGAGCCGGCCGCACCCAGTACGCCGGTGCGCCGGCGGGACCTCGTGGTCCGCGGTGCGCCCGGCCGGGTGCCACCTGTACGCCCGGCCGGGAACGCGGACCGCTGCGGGAAGAGGGTGACCGCCGGCGTGAGGACCGGGCGGACCTCCTCGCGCGGCTCTGGGGAGAACGACGAGACACCCATCAGGCGCTGCATCAGATCGGTGGAAGGCTCCGGCGGCTCCAGCGCCGCCATCCGGGCCTTGAGCCGGCGCTGTGCGTCCACCTCGGCGCGACAGGTGTCGCAGCCGACCAGGTGGCCCAGCACCTTGTCGCGGGAGTCGTGGTCGAGTTCGCCGTCGACGACGGCGCTGAGCTTGTCCATCGGGTGCTGGAGACTCACCGGTGCTCACCTCCGGCGTGCGACTGTCCGTCGGCGGGCGGGCCGCCGACCCGGGACTGGCCGGACCGCGGAGCCCGGTGCTCGAGGTGCTTGCGCAGCATCGACCGGCCGCGGTGGATCCGGCTGCGGACCGTCCCGAGCTTCACGTCCAGCACGTCCGCGATCTCGTCGTACGTCATGCCCTCGATGTCGCAGAGCACGACGGCGGCCCGGAAGTCCTCCGGCAGCGCGTCGAGCGCGTCCTGCACGTCGTGGTCGAAAAGGTCGGAGTCCAGCTTCTCGGCCGGGCCCTCGCCCTTGGCCGGCAGCCGGTCGTGGGCGTCCTCGGGCAGGCCGTCGAAGCGGATCCGCTGCTTGCGGCGGGCGCCGTCCAGGAACAGGTTCGTGGTGATCCGGTACAGCCAGCCCTCGAAGGTGCCCGGCGTGTACGACGACAGCGAGCGGAAGACCCGGACGAAGACCTCCTGGGTCAGGTCCTCGGCGTCGTGCTTGTTGCCGGTCAGGCGGTACGCGAGCCGGTAGACGCGGGCGGAGTGGGCGCGGACGATCTCGTCCCACGACGGCAGCGCGTCCGGCACCGGCTGGAGCGCGGGCACCGTCGCGTCGAGCGGCTTCACCGCAACGCCTCCCTGGGTCCTCTCGGCAATAAGCGTGAAGGCCATGGTGCCGCGGTCACCGTCCTCTGCGCACGTCGGGAGAACCCGGGAAAAACCCTGAGTTGCTCGTACGACGGCTCAACGCGGCGCCCCGGCCGGAAGTTCCCGGCCGGTGCCCTCACCGGTAAAGACGCGTGGGCGGCCATTTCGGTTGAATCACTTCTCTTCTATGACGGCGATCGGGTCCCCGTCGCGGACCACTTCGCCCTCGACGACCTTCAGCTCGACGATGGTCCCGGCCACCTCGGCCAGCACCGGGATCTCCATCTTCATCGACTCCAGGATGACGAGGGTGTCGTCCGGCCCCACCGTGTCGCCGGCCCGGGCGGTGACCTTCAGCACATTGGCCACCAGCTCGGCCACCACGGTGTGACTCAACTCGCGCTCCTCCGGTCCGGCAATCCCACCTCGATCCTAGGCGGGCCGGCCAGGACCGGCGCAGGTGCCCCGGGGGCAGCGTCCGGGGCACCTACGCCGAGTTACTCACCCGGCACAGTTGATCGCCGGGTAGTCGAGGGTCAGGCGGGTGTACTGCGGCGACCCGTTGTTCCACCGGTACGCCGCCGTGGTGAGCGATCCCGCGGCCAGGGACGTGCCGCCCGCCGGGAACGCGTAGTACGCGCCCTTCCCCGCGGCGACCGCCGAGATCTTCTGCTCACCGACCGGAGTGGTGAAGCGGACGTCCATCGACGCCGAGCCCGCGTTGTACGCGTAGACCGGCAGCACCGCCGAGCCGTTCCAGCACTGCGGCCGTGCCGTCGTCGTGATCTTGAAGACCGGGTCCGACGCGCTGGCCGGTGCCGCCGGTGTGGCGTCCAGCCGGATGGCGTTGAAGCCGGCCGGGTTCTTCGCCTCCGCGACGCCGGTCCCCCAGGTCAGCCAGCCACGGCGGCCCGTGCCGTCGTTCTCGTTGACCACCACGGTCGAGGACAGCAACCGGTCACCCGGCGCGAACTCCAGCGTGCTCCAGGGAATGGCGATCTCGTACGTCGTCGTGTGGGCAGTGGCATCACGCACGACCTTCGCCTGGACACCCGGCGGCGTTCCGGCCAGCTCCACCGGAGTCCATCGCCACGTGTCCACAGTGCCCGCATCGGTCAGGGCGGCACCGATCTCCTGGGTCCTGGTCGCCTCACCCGGCGCACCGGCCGTCATGCCGATCTGCAGGCCGTCACCACCCCAGATGTTGCCGTTGCGGTTGGGCTGCGAGAACACGTCGTCGGTGACCTTGGCCGACAGGTAGAGGTTCTGATCGTCGTGCGTGACCCACAGCGACCCGGAGAGATCGCTCGGTCCACCCCAGCCGGTCACCGGTGGTGTTCCGGTGCCTTCCAGCGCGATCGGCGGGACCTGACTCAGCTCGGGATCGATCACCCCGTCGAGTGTCACGGTGTGCTCGGTCGCGACTGTCGGCGTACCGACGGGCTTGAGCTTGCCGGATGCCTTGAAGAAGCCGACGCCCGAGATCCGCAGGCTGGCCGCCCAGTCGGATGCGGCTGTGACGGTGAGCGGTACGTCGGCCGACGCCGTACCGTGCGCTGCGATCGTGGTGCCGCCCAGCAGGGTTCCGGATCCGGGGCCGGACGCCCAGTCGAGTCCGGCGACCGTGTACGAGTGGGTCGACGCGTTGGTGACGCGCAGCCTCAGCAGGTCCTGGCCGCTGGTGCTCAGCACGTGTGACCCGGTGACAGTCAGCGGTGGGGTCGCCGTACCGCTCACATTCAGGAGTGCGGCGGGCACGCCGTCGACGGTGACCTTGGCGGTGTAAGTGCGGGCACCGGTCGAGTTCTGGGCCGGGTAGGTGACCGGTGCGGACGTCGTACCAGCAGCCGGGACGTTGCCACTCGTCTGGCTTCCGCCCGCGTCGACGGTGAAGGCGTGTGCGGTCGTGTCGGGGTTGGTGAAGGTCAGGCTGCCGCTGACCGCGTCGCCCGCGATTTCAGGGGTGACCGACAGGGCAAAGCGGTTCGACGGAGCAACGCCGCTGATGGCGCCGCGGAGGTACACCGGCTCGGGTCCAGCGGTCACCCAGACGTGGCCGCCGGCGTCCGCGGTCAGGTTGGTCACAGCGCCGTACATGCTGGTCACCTGGACGGTCGAGCCGGGTGGGGCCGCAGCGTTCACCAGTCCGGGTGTGGTGGCCCAGACCGCGTGCACGCTCTGTCCGCCGCCGGCGTTGAAGGCGACGTCGTACCCGTTGGTGCCGAACTTGGTCTGGCCGATCAGCGGCAGCTCGTCGATCTGCCGGGCGAGGACGGCGGTGGCGGTGTACGACGGCTTCGGCACCAGGGCACCACGGGTGTCCAGCCGGTTGCGAACCAGGCCGAACCGGTGCTCGACGTTGGCCGGGTCGGTGCCGGAGTCCATGAAGTTGTACCCGCTGTACCGGGCCACACCGTTGCCGAAGGCAAGCAGCTCGCCGCGGACCAGGTCGCGCGCCTGGACCGGCTCGCTGACCGCCTGCGGGTTGGTGCCGGTGGCCCAGCCCTGCTCGGAGATGTAGATCGGCTTGGTCGAGCCGTGCGCGGCCATGATGCCGCGGATCGTGTTGACGTAGGCGACCGACGCCTCCGGGTCGCTCGGCTGCACGTACGGGTGGATGGTGACCGCGTCGACGTAGTCCAGACCACCGAGGTCCGCGAACCGGGTGAACCAGGCCTGCCAGTCCGAGATCACCGCGAGCGCCGGGCCGACCAGCTTCACGTCCGGGTTCGCGGCCCGGACCGCCGGGGCGACCATCTTGAGCAGTGCGACGTAGTTGTCGGCGGTACCACCAGCAGCGCCGTCCAGGTCACGCCAGTTCCACTCGTTCCACAGCTCGTACGTCGTGTGCGCGGTGCCGAACTCGTTGACCGCGGCCACGGCGTACCGGGTGAAGGCCTGGCGCTGCTCGTCCGTCGACGGCGCCTCGTCCGGGTAGTACAGCGGGTTGCCGTAGTCGAGGATGTTGAGGAAGTCGACGTTGTTGGCGTCCAGCGCGGCCTTGTAGTCCTTCACCTTCTGCGGGAACTGGATGACGCCCTTCGTGGTCTCCGCGGACGCCCAGAAGGCCTCGTCGCGCGCGGTCGAGATGCCGCCCATCGCCAGCAGCGGCACCGAGTCGAGGCCTGGATTGGCGCCACTGCTGAAGCCCAGCCCGGTGGCGATGCCGATCCGGGCGTCGGTCGAGGTAGAGAAGTCGTGCGGGGTGAGCACGGAGAAGTCCGTGCCGCCGTTGGTCACCCAGCCGTCGGAGGCCGTCGCGGTGAGGTCGACCTGGTACCAGCCCGGCGTACTGATCGAGAGGGCGAGCTGGCCGTTGAGCGACGCGGCCGAGGCCGAGCCCTTGGCGACCTCGGTGCCGGTCGCGTCCCGGACGGTCCAGCCGATCGTGGCTGCGTCGGTGGTGAAGCCGAGCTTGACCTGCTGACCGACGGTGAACGCGTTGCCGACCGTGGTCGGGACGATCGTCAGCGCCGGAGCCGCGGCGGCGGCCGGCAGGGTGGTGGGGATCTGCAGTGCGGCGGCCAGCAGCAAGCCGGCCGCGAGAAGACCGACTGCGCCGGAGCGGCGACGGGTCATGGAGTTCTCCTCCCAGATATGCGAAAGCGATTTCGCACATCACACCTTGATCCTCGCCGAGCCCGCTGTCAACGGCTCATCACTGACTACGATGAGGAGATGGCCGACCAGCTGATCACCTTGTCCGACGTGGCCGCTGCCGCGGGGGTGTCGCTGTCGACCGCCTCGAAGGCGCTCAACGGCACGGACCGGATCTCGGAGGCGACCCGCGAGCACGTCCGGGTCACCGCGGACCGGCTCGGGTTCCGGCACAACGCGCTGGCCCGGTCCTTCGCCCGCGGCCGGAGCCAGACCATCGGCGTCCTCACCCACCGCGCGTCGAACCCGTTCACCCGGGTCGTACTGGCCACCGCCGCCACCGAACTCGGCGCCAAGGAGCAGGCGATCCTGCTGTACGACGCCCGGATCGACGAGAAGGACGTCACCGAGAGCATCCTGCAGCTGCGGGCCCGCCGGATCGACGGCGTGATCGTGATCGGCACCGGGACGTCGTTCCCGACCCCGTCACTCACCAGCCGGTTCGAGGTCCCGGTGATCTACGCGTTCACCTTCACCGAGGACCCGGACGACGTCGTCATCACCTCCGACGACACCGCGATCGGCCGGCTGGCCGCGACCCACCTGCTGTCGACCGGCCGTCGCCGGATCGCTCACATCACCGCGGAGCCGCACGACTACGCCGCCCAGCGCCGGGCCGCGGGCGCCGGCCAGGTCCTCGCCGACGCCGGTCTCGACTGGGCCACGCCGGTGCGGTTCGGCCGCTGGCGGGAGGGCTGGGGCGAGGAGGCCGCGCGCGAGGTGCTGGCCGAGGTGCCCGACGTCGACGCGATCTTCTGCGGCAGCGACGCGATCGCCCGCGGTGCCGAGCGGGTCGTCCGCGCGACCGGCCGGCGGGTGCCCGAGGACGTGGCGCTGATCGGCGTCGACAACTGGGAGCAGCTGATGCACGACCAGCGCGTCAGCCGGCACCTGACCACGATCGAGGTCGGACTCGAGGAGATCGGCCGCCAGGTCGCGGCCCGTCTGCTCGAACCCGACCCCCAGCCCGGCATCCAGTACGTCGCCCCTCAGCTGGTCATCGCGGAGACCGTCTGACCGTCCTCGTGGATCGAGTAGCGCGGGCTGAAGCCGAGGAGCTCGCGGGCGCGGGTCGTGTCGACCAGTGAGCTGCGTCCCGGGACAGGACGCCGTACCGGAACCGTCGGGGCGTACTCGCGCAGCAGTTCGCCGGTCGGGCGGTCGATCAGGATGTCGTCGGCGGCCAGCCCGACCACATGGGCTCCGGTCGCCGGTGACTCGAGCGCCGCGATGATCGCCCGCACACCGTCGCGCAGGTCGAGGTAGGCCCAGCCCTCGCGGGCCATCGTGGACGGATCGCGCTCGGCGTTGGCCGCGAACTTGAACAGTTGCTCGCGCGACTTCACCAGCGGGAAGCGCAGCGCGATCACGTTGGTCCCCCATCGGCGCCAGGCCATCCGGGCACTCTGCTCGTCGACGCTCTTCGACAACGAGTACGCGTCGGAGATGTCGGCGTGCACCTCCTCGTCGAGCGGGTAGTACGCCGGCACCACCGGGTTCACGTTCATCGGTACGCCGAACGCGTTGATACTGCTCGCGATCACGGCCCGGCGGATCCCCCGCTGCCCGGCCTGGGCGAGCACGTTGAACGTCGCCGCCACGTTGTTCTCGAACACCTCCTCCGGTGTCCCGAGGCTCGGATGCGGGATCGCCGCCAGATGCAGTACGGCGTCCACCTCGTCGAGCGCGGCCGCGACATCGACCGGTGACCGGGCGTCGCCGACCAGCGGGCGGTCCGCCGTACTCGTGTGGTCGTAGCGCAGCGACAGCCCGGTGACGTCGTACCCGGCCTCGCGGAGACCGGCCACCGCGGCCCGGCCGATCGATCCGTCCGCACCGGTGACCAGGACCCGCCTCACGCCTTGATCCCCCCGGACAGGCCGACGCCACGCAGGAACGCCCGCTGGAAGACCAGGAACAGCGCCACCGGGATCAGCAGGGCCAGGAACAGGCCTGCCAACTGGATGTTGAGCTCCGTCACCTTCGCGATCTTCGGCAACGCCACCGAGACCGGCTGCAGATCCGGATTGGTCAGCACCAGCAGAGGCCACAAATAGTCCTTCCAGGAAGAGATGATGCTGAGCAGCACGACCACACCGAGGATCGGCCGCGACAGCGGGAGCACGAGCGAGGTGAAGACCCGCAGCGATCCGGCCCCGTCGATCCGGGCCGCCTCGAAGTACTCGCGCGGGATGCCGTCGAAGAAGCGCTTCACGATCAGCACGTTGAACGCGCTGGCCGCGGGCGGCAGCCAGACCGCCCAGAACGTGTTGGTCAGGTTGGTGTGCACCACCGGCAGCTTCAGCACGGTCAGGTACAGCGGGACCAGCGAGACGATGTGCGGCACGAACAGCGTCACCAGGATCGCCGCCGACAACAACGGTCCCCAGCGCGGCCGGAGCACGCTGAGCACGTAGCCGGCCGTCGTACAGATGATCAGCGACGCGAGCGCCGTACCCGCCGCGATGATGGCGGTGTTGCCGAGGTAGTAGCCGATATGGCCCTGCTGCCAGGCCGTCGCGAGGTTCTGCCACTGCACCTGACCGGAAGGGAACAACGCGAGTGGATGCCGGATGCTGTCCTGGGTCGGCGAGATCGCTGCCTTGAGCAACCACAGGAACGGTCCGAGGCCGGCCACCAGCAGTCCGGCGAACACCACGACCTGTCCGATCACGAACGGCACGCGGATGCCGGTCTGCTTGCGATCGGTGTCCGACAGCGCACCGCGCTCGCCACTCACTCGGAGCTCCAGCCACGCGTCGCCAACTGGAAGACCGCCGAGATCACGCCGAGTGCGATCGCCAGGAGCACACTCAACGCGGTGGCGGCGCCATAGTCACCGTTGACGAAGGCGTAGTTGTAGATCAGCAGGAGGATCGTGATCGTCGCATTCTGTGGTCCTCCACCGGTGAACAGCAGGGGCTCGGTGAACAGCTGCATGGTGCCGATCACCTGCAGGAGCAGCATCAGCAGCAGTACGCCGCGCAGATGCGGCAGCATCACATGCCACACCCGCCGGAACACGCCCGCACCGTCCAGCTCGGCCGCCTCGTAGAGATCGGCCCGGACCGAGGTCAGTGCGGCCAGATAGATGATCACCGCGTTGCCCGCGCCGGCCCACGTCGCCTCCAGCACGATCGACGGCATCGCGGACGACGGACTGTCCAGCCAGGGGAACGGTCCGAGCCCGAACACCCCGAGGATGCTGTTGAACATCCCGCTCGGCGACGGGTCGTAGAAGAACCGCCACAACAGGATCGCCACCACCGGCGGCGTGATCACCGGCAGGTACGCGAGCGTCGTGTAGGCCCAGGACCGGCCGCGCAGCTCGGACAGGAACATCGCCAGCAGGATCGGCAACGGGAAGCCGAACAGCAGCGCCAGCAGGGTGAACCAGACCGTGTTCACGGTCGCCTGACCGACCGCAGGATCGGTCAGCACGTACCGGAAGTTCTCCAGGCCGACCCACTTGACCGGGTCGATCAGATTGGTCTGCTGCAGGCTCATCACCAGCCCGCGGACGATCGGGCCCCAGGAGAAGACCAGGAAGACCAGGAGCACCGGCAGCGCGAACAGCACTGCCGGCACTCCGTTGCGCAGGCGCCGGATCAACTCAGCGCCCGAGCTTGGCGTTCACCGTGGCGGTGGCCTTGGTCAGCAGGGCCGGGATGTCGGCCTTCTCGTTGCCGAGCACGGTCTGCACCACCGGGTCGAGCGCGGCGTACACCTCCTGCGCCTTGACCGGCGGCTCGGGGATGATCTTCTGGTCGGCCGCCACCTTCGTGTACGGCGCGAAGTTCGCCAGCGGCACGTTCACGTACGGCTTGATCCAGGACTGGTACGTCGCCCACTGGTCGGTCGCGACCACCGGGAGACCCGGCACCCCGACCGGCAGCTTGCCCGCCACGCCGTTCTTGGCACTGGTGACCGCGGCGTCCTGGTCGACGTACTTGTTCAGGTAGCTGAACTTGATCCACTTGACCGCGGCCGCCTTCTCGGCGTCCGTCGCGTTCGGGCTGACGATCTGCACGCTGCCACCGCTGAGGGTGCCGTGGTCACCGCCCTGCTGCGGCATCGGACCGATCCCGAAGGCCGATGCCTTGAGGCCGTTGGTGTCGACCAGCGTGCGGTAGGCGTCCGGCGCGGACATGTACATGCCGATCTTGCCGGCCGCGAACGCCTTCGAGATGCCGTCGATGTCGTAGAGCACGGCCTGGCCCATCGACTTGTCGACCCACTTCATGTCGTGCAGTGCCTGCAGCGCCGCCCGCGACGGTGCGTCGTCGAAGGACGCCTTGGTGCCGTCCTCGTTCTCGATCGTGCCGCCGAAGGCGTAGGTCTGGGTGGTGAACATCCAGCCGCCGGTGTTGCTCGTGGTCATCTGCGCGTAGCCGGCCTGACCGGTCTTCTGAGCGATCAGCTTGGCGTCGGCGCGGACCTCGTCCCAGGTCGCCGGCGGCTTGTCCGGGTCGAGCCCGGCCTTGGTGAACAGGTCGCGGTTGTAGACCAGGCCGACCGAGTACGCCGCGGTCGGGACCGCGAACACGTTGCCGGACTGGTCCTGGGCGATCTTCAGCACGTTCGGGTTCAGCTCGTCGAGCAGACCGTCGTCCTTGAGCACCTTGGTCAGGTCCGCGACCTGCTTGCGGGCGATCATGCCCTGCGGCTCGGTGAACGGCACGTTCAGTACGTCGGGCAACTGGCCGCCGGCCGCCTGGGCCTGGAACGTGGTCGGGTCCCAGATCGTCTCGACCGGGTCGAGCTTGATGTCCGGGTTCGCCTTCTGGAAGTCGGCCACCTTCTTGTCGAACGAGGCCCGGTTGGCCGGATCGGAGCTGCTCGGGCGGTCACCGACGGTGATCGTGACCTGCCCGGAGGCAGCGGCATCACCGGACGCGGACGGCGCGCTGGAACAGGCCACCAGTCCGGCCAGCACGGTCAGGGAGGCGGAAAGCGCTGCGGTGGAACGGATTGCGGTTCTGGTCATCGGAACTCCTCAGCGGGGATGGCGATCGGCGAGCCGACCGTTCCGCAGAGTAGCGCAAGCGCTTTCGCAAAGACCAGACCTGAAGCGAAACTGGTTTCGCTCAGCCCTGGCGGGCCCGGTGTGAGGCGACCCGGGTCCGGCTCGCGCACCGCGGCGTACAGAACCTCCGCGGCCGCCGCTCGGCCGGATTCACGAAGACCCGCTCGCAATCCACCGCCGCGCACACCCCGAGCGCCCCGAACCCGTGGCCGGCCGCGAAACTCGCCAACCCGAGCGCGGTCGTCGCCGCCAGCCACTCGGCCCACGTGGCCTCCGGCTTACTCACGTGCAAGTGCCACGGCGCCCCGTCGTGCTCCGACAGATACGGGCGTACGGCGTACTCCGTCAGCAACTCGTTGAGGAGTCGGGCCGCCGCTGGCGGATCGGCGTGGAAAACCGGCCGTATCCGTTCACGGACCGCCCGGATCTGCGCCAGATCGTCCTCGTCGAGCGCGACCGGCTCCGGCTCACCGTGCTCGAGCAGGAACTCGCGAACGTCTGCGAGGGTGGTCAACTGCTCCGGATCACGGGTGCGGGTGTTCACCAGGTCGACGGCGAGCCGGACGAGCCGGTCCGAGGTCTGAATTTCCACTGGACTCCTCCCGTAACGTATTTGTTAGCGTAACGCGTAACAACCACCTTTGCGTTACAGGAGGATCGGCGTGCCCAGCTACTACCTCGCGGCGACGCTGGCCCGGTTCGCCGACGAGATGGTGGCGTTCACGCTCGTCCTGCTGGTGCTCGACCGGACCGGCAGCCCGGCACTGGCGGGCGTCACCGGCGCGGCCTACGCGCTGCCTGCTGTCGTCACGGGTCCGCTGCTCGGCGCCTGGCTCGACCGGACCTCCCATCGCCGGAGCGCGCTCGCGATCAACCAGGCGACGTTGGCCGCGGTCATGCTCGCCCTCCTCGCCGTCGTCGGGCACAGCGCGCACTGGGTCGCACCGGCCCTGGCCGCGGTGGCCGGCGCGACGCTGCCGATGGTGAGCGGCGGGTTCACGAGCATGCTGCCGAGCCTCTTCCGGCCGGAGCGGCTGGCGCGGGCCAACGCGTTCGAGTCGGCCAGCTTCAGCGCCGCGACCATCGCGGGTCCCGCCACCGCCGCGACCGTGACGGCCGTGGTCTCCGTCGACGCAGCGGTCGCGGTCATCGTCGGTGCCGCGATGCTCAGCATCGTCGCGATCGGTCGCCTGCCGGCGCTCCCGCCGGTCGGCGCCGGCGGCCAGCCCTTCCTGACGGCGGTCGTCGGCGGTCTCGTGCACCTCGCACACACCCCGCGCCTGCGCGCCTCGACCGTGACGACCACCCTGCTCATGGGCTTCACCGGCATCCTGCTGATCGCACTGCCCCTGCACATGCCGGAGCTCGGCCTGCCGAAGTCCACGGCCGGCTACCTGTGGACAGCGGTCGAGCTCGGCAGCGTCACCACGGCGCTGCTCCTCGGGCGCCTGCAGACCCGCCTGCGTCCCGAGTACGTCGTGATGCTGTCGGTCGCCGCCTACGGCCTCGTGCTGACCAGTTGGCCGCTCGCCCCGACGTTCGCCGTACTCCTGCTGCTCGCGGTCGCCGCGGGCCTGGCCGAAGGACCTGCGCTGCCCGCGATGTTCGCGGCCCGTCAGCAGTACAGCCCGCGGTCGCTGCAGGGCCGCGTCAGCACCTCCGCCGCGAGCCTCCGTGTCGGCAGTTCCGCGCTCGGTCAGGCGACCGCCGGCGTCCTCGTACCGGCGGTCGGCACCCACGTGGCCGTGGTCACCGTCGGACTCGGCCTGGTCGCCGCAGCGGCGCTCGGTCGGCTCGCCGGGATCAGTCGAGGATGACGGAGCGGGTGAGGCTGCGGGGCTGGTCCGGGTTCAGGCCGAGAGCGAGGGACTTGGCGACGGCGACCCGCTGGGCCACCACCAGGGAGGCCATCGGGTCGAGCTCAGCGTGGTGGACGACGGTCGCACCGGTGGCTGCGACGTCGTCGAGCAGGCCGGCCGGCGACTCGCCGAAGATCCAGACGCCGCGCCCGGGCTGGGCGATCGCGATCGGGCCGTGCCGGTAGTCCATCGCCGGGTACGCCTCGGTCCACGCCGACGCGGCCTCACGCTGCTTCAGCGCGGCCTCGTGCGCCAGGCCGACGGTCCACCGGGTGCCGACGTACGTGACCTGCTCCAGCTTCGCCAGCTCGTCCACGTCGATGGTCAGCGCGGTCTGAGCGTCCGCGGCGGCCTGCGTGAGGTCCTGGCCCAGCGAAGCGCGCAGCAACGCCAGCGTGGTGGTCGCGAACCGGGTCTGCACCACGGACTGCTCGTCCGCGAAGTCCAGCATGATGGTCTGGTCCGCCAGGTCGACGATCGGCGAGCCCGGGGTCGCCGTGATCGCGATGGTCGGCAGGTCGGTCGTGCGGATCAGGTCCAGCACCTCGGTCGTCGTCCCGGAGCGGCTGATCACAACCACCGCGTCGTACGTGCGGCCCGCCGGGAACTCCGAGCCGGCGAAGGCGTCGGTCTCCCCCTGACCCAGGTCCTCGCGGAGGGCGGCGTACGCCATCGCCATGAACCACGACGTGCCGCAGCCCACCGCGGCGACCCGTTGACCGGCCTTCGGCAATGCACCGCCGTACTGCGCGAAACCGTCCGAGACCTGCCTCCACAGGTCCGGCTGGGTGGCGATCTCAGTGCTCACAAATGGCGTCTGCGTCATGTCGTCTCCGCACTTGTCATGGTCGAAACTGCTCGAACGTGATCGAATGGTGCCAACCAGCCGCCACCGGGCTGACCGATTGTGTGAAGGAGGAGCCCCGGGTGAAGCGTTATGAACGCCTGAACACCTTGCTCGAGTCGCTCGCCGAGAAGGGCGCCATCGACGTCGATGAGCTGGCCGAGCAGTTGCATGTGTCCGCAGCGACGATTCGGCGCGATCTGGACCACCTCGGCAAGCAGCAGCTCCTGACGCGGACCCGCGGCGGCGCGGTCGCCAACGCGGTGTCGTACGACCTGCCGCTGCGCTACAAGACTGCGCGTTTCGCGTCCGAGAAGCAGCGGATCGCGCAGGCGGCGGCCACACTGGTGCGCCGCGGCATGGTGATCGGGATGAACGGCGGCACCACGATCTCGGAGGTGGCGCGCACGCTGGCGACCCGGCCGGAGCTGTCGGCCGAGCACGGCGAGCCCGCGTTCACCCTCGTCACCAACGCGCTGAACATCGCCAACGAGCTGATCGTCCGGCCGCACGTGAAGATGGTGCTGACCGGCGGCGTCGCCCGGCCGCAGTCCTACGAGATGATCGGGCCGCTGTCGCACCGGATCCTGTCCGACCTGTCCCTGGACATCGCCTTCATCGGCGTGGACGGGATCGACGAGACCGGCGCCACCGCCCACCACGAGGGCGAGGCGAACATCAACCAGCTGATCGTCAGCCGGGCCGCGAAGGTCGTCGTGGTGGCCGACTCCTCCAAGCTCGGGCAGCGGGCGTTCGCCCGGATCTGCGAGCTGAGCGAGATCGACACCCTCGTCACCGACGCCCAGGCCGACGAGTCCCAGCTGACCGTCTTCAAGGAAGCCGGCATCGACGTCATCCGCGCCTGAACTCACTCCGCACCTCCCCTCACCGGACCGCGCCATACCTGCCAAAGGACGATCATATCTGATTCAAGCCCGTGTGTAATGAGCAGGAGTGCGCAGTGTCCGCGCGTGCAGCACGGAATGCGGACCTCGGGGCGCTAGGCTTCGGTTCAGCATGAGTAGCGCAGCCGTAGATCCCTGGGAGGGCATCATCGCCACCGGCATCGACCCGACGTCCTGGGCCTACGCCGAGGACTACACCGGTGAGGACGAGGTCGTCACCGGTGCACGGGCGAGCGCCGCGGAGAGCGGAGTCGCCCCGATCGGCCCCGGCGCGGCCGCCGCGCTGAGCATGCTGGCCGCGGGCGTGGGCGCCAAGGCGGTCGTCGAGATCGGCACCGGCACCGGCGTCTCCGGGCTGGCGCTGCTGCGCGGCATGCGCACCGACGGCACCCTGACCACGGTCGACATCGACGCGGAGAACCAGCGCCTGGCCCGCAAGACGTTCCTGGACTCCGGCATCCCGTCGAACCGGTTCCGCCTGATCGCCGGTGCCGGACTGGACGTGGTCACCCGGCTCACCGACGGCCACTACGACCTCGTCTTCTGCGACGCCGACCGCCGCGAGAACACGGCGTACCTGCACGAGGCGCTCCGCCTGCTGCGTCCCGGCGGCGTCGTCGCCTTCGCCGGCATCCTCACCGGCGGCCGCGTCGCCGACCCGGCCATCCGCGACCCCGACACCAACGCCCTCCGCGACCTCATCCGCGCCGTCCGCGACGACGACGATCTGGTCTCCGCCCTCCTCCCCACCTCCGAGGGCCTCCTCACCGCCGCCAAACGCCTCAGCTGACCCACCACGACAACTGCGGGACCGGGCGAGTACCTACGGGCCAGGCGGGCTGCGGCTCGACGGTGATGCCTCAGCCGCTGAGGTGCGTAGGCCGACGGGCTCGGGCTGCCTCGATGTCGGGGACGTGCTGTTCGGCCCAGAGCCGCACGGCGCGGAGCGGGATGAGCAGAGAACGGCCCAGTGGCGTCAGGGCGTACTCGACGCGAGGCGGGTTCTCGTCGTAATCGCGCCGGCTGATCAGGCCGTCGGCTTCCAGGGAACGCAGGGTCTCGGTCAGGAC
Organism: Kribbella sp. NPDC048837; assembly: GCF_055586945.1. NCBI lineage: Bacteria > Bacillati > Actinomycetota > Actinomycetes > Propionibacteriales > Kribbellaceae > Kribbella > Kribbella sp. NPDC048837. The sequence continues at coordinate 211,384 of NZ_JBVJHF010000005.1, read as the reverse complement.
CTTCGGGGTGATGCCCTGGATGTGCGCCTTCAGTTCGGTGAAGCGGCGCGGTCCCTCGTCCAGGGCGTTGACGACGAACACGGTCCAGCGGGCTCCGATGCGGTGCAGCACGGTGCGGCTCGGGCAGGTCGCCGCCATCACGTTGTACGCCTTGCCCATGGGTGCTCCCAGTTCCGTTGAAGATACCGGTATCAAATCCATACCGTTACTCCCGATCCTACGAGAGGGAGTGACACACATGGAGCGGATCCTGGTCATCGGCGGTGCACGGGCGCTCGGCGCGGCCGTGGCGCGGCGTGCGGTGAAGGACGGGTACGACGTCGTCGTCGGCGCGCGTGATCTGGCGGCGGCCGACGTGCTCGCCCGCGAGATCGGCGCCACCGCGATACGGGTCGATCTGCAGGACGAGTCGACGATCGCGGCCGCGGCGGAGCGGCTGAAGGACGGAATCGATCACCTCGTGACGACCGGTTCGGCGCCGCACGACGTGCGCGCGACCGAGCTGGATCGCGACAAGCTGCTGGCTGCGTTCACGGCGAAGGTGGTCGGCCCCCTGCTGGTCGCCAAGCACTTCGCCCCTGTTCTGCGGCCGACCGGGTCGATAGTGATGTTCTCCGGCGTCGTCGGCTGGCGGCCCGGGCCGGGCTCGCTGGTCAAGGGGATCACGAACGGTGCGGTCGAGTACGCCGCGCGCCACCTGGCTGCGGATCTCGCTCCGGTGCGGGTCAATGCCGTCTCGCCCGGTGTTGTGGACTCGGGCGCATGGGATCGTCTGGGTGACAACAAGGCCGCGTTGCTGAGCAAGAGCGCGGCCGGCACCTTCGTCGGCCGCCATGGCGAGACCGAGGACGTCGTCGACACAGTGATGTGGCTCCTCCGCGCGGGCTTCATCTCCGGCGAGACGATCCACATCGAGGGCGGTGCCCGCCACAAATCCGCCTGATGCCCACACCGGTTCGTGCCAGGCGTCGCCTCGGGTCTCTGTGGACGTTACGGTGTTCGGGACGGGCGTGACTGCCGGTCGCCGCGGTCCGCCCCTCCGTTCCGGAGCGGGAGATGCCCAGTAGCAGGGAGCACGTGGAGGCCGCAGATGCCGTGGCGAAACTCGTTGAAGGACTACCGCCTCGCCCTCCAGACGCTGGCCGTCGTCGTGGTGCTGGTCGGGATCCGGGCGGTGCTGTGGAGCATCGGGGTCGAGGGCATCGGCCCGACCGCGCTCGCCTCGAGCATCATCGCCGGTGGGGTGTTCGTGATGGCGCTGGTGATCGCCGGGACCCTGTCGGACTACAAGGACGCCGAACGCGCCCCCACCGACCTCGCGGCGGGCCTGTACGCGATCCTGCGGGAATGCGAATCGATGAGCCGCGTCTGGGGGTCGCCGAACCTGCACTCGCTGCGGGAGCGGCTCATCGGCGTCGTGGACGCGTTGCGACAGGACATCAGCGCGGGTGACACCCGCAAGTGCCAGGACGCGATCGAGCAGCTCTCGGAGTCGTTCGTCGAACTGGACGAGTCCGACGCCCCCGCCAACTACGTCGTACGGCTCCGGGCCGAGCAGGCCGGTCTGCGCAAATCAGCACTGCGGGTCTACCACATCCAGCGTGAGGAGTTCCTGCCCTCGGCCTACGCGATGATCGTCTCGTTCGTGGTGATGATCGTGCTGCTGCTGATGTTCACCAGGATCGGGGGCCAGACGGAAACCCTGGTGACGCTGGGGTTCCTGTCGTTCTTCTTCCTCTACCTGCTCCGGCTGCTCAACGTCATCAACAAACCCTTCAAGGTCGGCCAGGAGCGCGGGGACGACGACGTCAGCCTGTTCCTGCTGTACGAGTTCGTGGTGCACGCGCGGCTGGCCGATCAGGACCTCACCGCCGCGGACGTCGTCGAGATCGCCGAGCAGCTCGAGGAGGCCGAGGCCGACCAGGCGGAGGTGCCCGCGCGAGCCGGTGACGACGAAGCTCCGGCCGCCCTCGACGACGTCATCGACGCCGTCACCTCCGACCCGCGCCGCGATCCCGGGCGCGAGGGCTGAGGCCGCCCGCCTCAGCTGGGGCGGTGCCAGGGGCGGGGGTCGTCGCGGAGGAGTGAGTAGACGAGGACGTCGAGGTTGCGGCCGGCGTTGAAGAAAGCGCCTCGGGCGGTGCCTTCGAGCTGGAAGCCGCACTTCTCGGCGATGCGCCGGCTCGGAGCGTTCTCGGGGACGATGACGAGGGAGAGGCGGTTGACCTTCTTCGAGCCGAACAAGTAGTCGACCAGAAGGCAGACCGCCTCGGTTGTGTAGCCCTGGCCGGCGTGCTCCGGGCCGTAGAGCTGGTAGGAGAGTTCGTAGGCGTCCCAGTAGCCGACCGACTTGAAGAACTCGATGTGGCCGACCAGGATCTCCTCCCGGTCCCAGATCAGCAGGGTGCCCTCGTCACGCTCCCAGAATCCGGTCTCGGCGTACGTCCGCCGCAGCACCGACTCCGAGTGGACGCCGAGCGGGAAGTACGCACCGCGGGTGGAGATCTCGGTGTGGGCGGTGATGAAGGCGTCCAGGTCGCGCTCACGCACCGGACGCAACACGATCCGTCGTCCCTTGAGCATGCTGATCAGCCCGTCAGGTGGGTGAGTTCGGTGGTGACCTCGTGCCAGGCGTCACTGAGCGGGTCGATGAGATCGTAGTGGCCGGCGTGGTCCACCCGGACGAAGCGGGCGGTGGGGTGGGCGGTGAAGTACGACTCGGTGACGGTGATGGGGACGCGGATGTCGGCGGTGCCGTGGATGAGGGTGACGCGGGCGATCGAGGCGGGGAGGTGGACCGGGTCGAGGTCGTTGCGGACGCCGCTGCCGATGAAGTCCTGGACGGCGCCGTCGTCGAGGTGCAGGCGGTCGGCCATCAGCAGGTCGGCGACCGGGGCGAGCGCGATCAGGCCACGAAGGCGGACCGGGTTCAGGGTGGACGCGGCCCACAGGGCGAGCTGGCCGCCCGCGGAGTGGCCGATCAGCACGTAGCCGGCGTGGACGTCGACCAGGTCCGGTAGCGCGTCGAGCGCCGTACGGACGTCCGACGTCGTGACATCGGGATCGCCGGGCTCGCGGCGGTACTCCAGGGACAGCACCGGCCAGCCGAGGTCGGAGATCGCCTCACCGAGCGGGCGGGCGTGCATCCGGTCGTACTCCGGCCGCCAGAAACCACCGTGCACGAACACGACCAGCGGCCGGTACTCCTTCGCGTGCCAGTAGTCGATCACCTGGTCCGCGTGGTCGCCGTACCGGAGCTCCTCGTCGGGCTCACGCGCTTCGCGCGACAGTACCGATCGGTCTTCACTCATCAGACCTCCCGAGATAGCGCAGTGCGTTCGTGGACAGCAGTTTCCGCTGCTGGTCCGCGGTCAGGAAACCGGCCTTCCGTACCACCTCCCCGACCGGCCGCTCACCCAGTGGATAGGGATAATCACTGCCGACCAGAACGCGGTCTTCCCCCAAGGTATCGACAAGTAGCCGTAAAGGCGCTGATTCGAACACCACCGTGTCGACGAAGAACCGGTCCAGGTAGTGCGACGGTGGATGCTCGGAGCAACCACGGACGATGTCGCCGCGCCGGTGCCAGGCGTTCTCCAGCCGGCCCAGCCAGAACGCGAAACTCCCACCCCCGTGGGCGAAACAGATCCGCAGCGACGGCGGAAGCGCGTCGAAGGCACCGCCGAGGATCATCGCCAGCACGGACAGGTGGGTCTCGGCCGGCATCCCGGTCAGCCAGCGCGCCATCCACCGGTCCAGCCGCGGACCGCCCGGCATGTCCCACGGATGCACCAGCACCGGTGTCCCGGTCGCGGCACAATGGTTGAGAAAGGCAACGATCCCGGCGTCGTCGAGATCCTTGTCACCGACGTGGTTCCCGATCTCCACCCCCGCGTGACCGGCCGCCCGGCAGCGGTCGAGCTCGGCGCACGCGGCGTCCGGATCCTGCAGCGGCACCTGGCAGAACGCCACGAAGCGGTCGTCCCCGGCCAAGGTCTCCAGGGTGAGGTCGTTGAAGATGCGCGCCAATTTCACCGCCTGGTCGGCGGGCCGGTCGTAGCCGAAGAACACCGGCGTCGGCGAGACCACCTGGACGTCGATGCCGTCGGCATCCATGTCCGCACGCCGGGTCGCCGGATCCCAGGCCTGCGGGCCGATCGGGCGGAACTCGGTCGAGCCGACCATGATCATCGCGGCCCGCTCGGAGTCGATCCGCAGCCACGGCCAGCCGTCGCCGCCGCACGCTACCGAGAGATCCGGCCACCCCTTCGGCACCAGATGGGTGTGGACGTCAACGGTCATCAGCCCTTGCCCGGGTGCACAGTGCCGCACTCCGGGCAGGTGCGCGCGTCCTCGCTCTCGTAGAAGGCCTTGAACACCGGCGGCAGGTCGGCGACGATGTCCGTCACCTGGAGCTCGACCTCGTGCACGATCGCGTTGCAGTTCTCGCAGTACCAGCGGAACTTCTCCAGGACCCCGGGCTCACGGACCCGCTCGATCACCAGGCCGATCGAGTCCGCCGCGCGCTGCGGGGAGTGCGGCATGTTCCGCGGCAGGACCCACATCTCGCCCTCGTCGATGTCGACCCGGGCCGGCCCGTCCTCCGTCATGACGTTGACGTGGGCGTGCCCACGGATCTGGTAGAAGAACTCCTCGTACGGGTCGACGTGGAAGTCGGTGCGCTGGTTCGGCCCGCCGACCACCATGGTGATGAAGTCGTCACCGGTCGGGAACATCTGCTTGTTGCCGACCGGCGGCTTCAGCAGGTGCTTGTTCTCCTCGATCCACTGCGGAAAGTTCGTCGACTCCAGGTTGGCCATGCCCTACTCCTCCTTGTGCGGGATCGCCGCGACAGCGGATATCTCGATCAGCAGCTGGGGATGCGGCAGCTGATGGACTGCGACGGTGGTCCGGGCCGGCCCGGACTCGTCGAAGAATTCGCCATACACCTCGTTGTACCCGCCGAAGTCGTTCATCGTCACCAGGTACGTCGTCACGCTGACAAGATCCTGCAGTCCCGCGCCGATGGCCCCGAGGACGTCCGCGATGTTCTCCAGCACCGCCCGGGTCTGCTCCCGGATGTCCAGCGCCACCGTCCCCAGCTCGTCCACGGACGCACCGGCGATCGTGTTGTCCGGCCGCCGGCTCGACGTCCCGGAGACGAACGCGAACCCACCGCTGACCTTGACGTGCGGAAACCGCCCCCGCGGCACCGCCTTACCTGGCACGACGGTCATGGGGCCTCCCGGCCTGGACTGAGGAGCGCAGGGAGCGAAGCGACCGGAGCGACGAGGGAAGGCCGGGAGCCAAGGTCCCATGACCACGCCGGCGCCGAAGGCCCGGCCAAAAGCAGGGTCATGTCAGCTCCACGCAGACGTTGGTCGGTTCGGAGTAGAAGTCCAGCGAGTGCCGGCCGCCCTCGCGCCCGACGCCCGACAGCTTCATGCCGCCGAAGGGCGTGCGCAGGTCGCGGAGGAACCAGGTGTTGACCCAGACGATGCCGACCTCCAGGGCCGGCCCGGCCCGGTGCGCGCGGCCGACGTCGCGGGTCCAGACCGTTGCCGCCAGCCCGTAGTCGGACCCGTTCGCCAGCGCGTACGCCTCCTCCTCGCTGTCGAAGGGCGCGATGTGGCAGATCGGGCCGAAGATCTCCTCGGTGTTCGTCCGCGCGTCGGCCGGCAGCCCGGTGACGACGGTTGGTTGCACGTAGCAACCACCATCACGGGCATCGCCGAACGACGGTACGCCGCCACCCGTGAGCACCTCGGCTCCCTCGGTCCGCGCGAGGTCGTAGTACGACAGGACCTTGTCGCGGTGCTGCTTCGAGATCAGCGGCATGTTCATCGTCGCCTCGTCCGAAGGCCAGCCGTAGGTCAGCTCGGACGCACGGTGGGCCAGTCGGGAGCAGAATTCGTCGAAGACGGGCCGTTCGACGTACAAGCGTTCGGTGCACAGGCAGACCTGCCCGCCGTTGGTGAAGACCGATCGCACCGATCCCTCGACCGCGGCATCCAGCGACGCGTCGGCGAAGACCAGCCCGGCGTTCTTCCCGCCCAGCTCGAACGACACCGCCTTGACCCGATCCGCCGCGACCTTGGCGATCGCCGTACCCGTCGCGGACTCGCCCGTGAACGTGATCGCGTCCACGCCCGGATGCCGGGTCAGGTACTCCCCCGCCGACGACGGCCCGAACCCGTGCACGAGGTTGAACACCCCCGGCGGTACGCCGGCCTCCGCCATCACCTCGGCGAGCACGGTCGCCGAGGCCGGGGTCTCCTCGGAGGGCTTGACGATCACCGCGTTGCCACAGGCAAGCGCCGGCGCGACCTTCCAGGTCAGCAGCAGCAACGGCAGGTTCCACGGTACGACGATCGCGACCACACCGACCGGTTTCCGGACCGCGTAGTTCAGCGCCCGCCGCCCGTCGGCCAGCACGGTCGTGTACGACTCGGTGGCCGCCGTGGTGGCGAAGTCGGCGAAGGCCCGGAAGTTGGCCGCGCCGCGCGGGATGTCCAGCGTCCGCGCCTGGCTGACCGACTTCCCGGTGTCGCCCACCTCGGCCGCGACCAGGTCGTCGAACCGCCGCTCCAACCCGTCCGCGACCCGCCGCAGGACCGCGGCCCGTTCCTGCTCGCTCATCCGGCCCCACGGACCGCGCAACGCACCCCGCGCGGCCTGAACCGCCGCATCGACGGTGTCGGAGTCCGCCTCACACACGTCGAAGATCTGCTCGCCGGTCACCGGTGAGACCTTCGCGAACGTCGACGCACTCTCCACGAACTGTCCGTCGACGAAGTGCCGCAACAATCCGACCGAGCTCGGTTGCCCGGTCAGCAACTCAGGTGTCCACAAACTCATCGCCGGCCCCGCCTTCGCGCCACCCCGAGGAGTACACCGGCCGCGGCGACCGCGCCCAGCCCCAGCACCTGATGCTGCCGCTTCACCCGCTGCTGGACCTCCGCGTACGGCGTGGTCGAGAAGGAGACCAGCTCGTAGCGGGAGACGTACCGGCCGGGGAGCAACCGCTCCAGCGCGTGCTCGAAGCGCTTGGTCAGCCGGAAGACCGGGGACGCCACCTTGTCGCGCATCTCGATGAAGTTGGCCAGCGCCATACTGGCGATGGCCTCGGTGTTCTCACGGCGACGCGCCTCGAACAACGGCAATGCCCGGGCCCACGAGCCGCCCGTGTCGTCGAGGCACCGGTCCAGCTCGACCACGTCCTCGAAGGCGCAGTTCGCCCCCTGGCCGTAGAACGGGACGATCGCGTGGGCGGCGTCCCCGAGCAGCGCCGTACGCCCGTGAGCCTGCCAGGGCAACGTGTGGACGGTGCCGAGCACACCGACCGGGTTGTGCAGGTAGTCGTCGACCAGATCCGGTGCCAACGGCAACAGGTCCGGGTAGTTCTGCTGGAAGTGCGCTTCGATGCCGGCGGCGTCGGTCAGTGCGTCGAAGGATCCGGCCGGCCAGAACAGCGTGCAGGTGAAGGACCGGTCCGGGTTCGGCAGCGCGATCATCATCGACGTCCCGCGCGGCCAGATGTGCAGGGCGCCCGGATCGAGCGCGAACTCGCCGTCCACGGCCGGGATCGACAGCTCCTTGTAGCCGTAGTCGAGGAAGTCGACGTCCTCGGCAACGATGCCTTCGGCAAGCAACTGCTCGCGGACCGCGGAGCCCGCTCCGTCCGCACCCAGAACCACGTCGGCCGACGCCGACACCTTCCCAGACGGCGTCGCGAACACCATCCGGCCGGCCTGCGAGTCCAGCTCCACCAGCCGATGCTCGAAGACGACAGTCACCCCGGGGGCGTCCGAAGCCGCCGTCAGCAAGGCGTTGTTGAGCGCACCCCGGCTGATCGAGTTGATCGCGCGATCGCCGGAGGCCGAGTAGGCCTGGAAATCCAGCGGCCCGGAGACCGGGTGGATCATCCGGCCCTTCATCGGCAGCGCGTCGGCCATCACCTGGTCGACCAAGCCGATCCGCCGCAGCGCGTCCAGTCCGCGCTCGGAGATCGCCAGGTTGATCGACCGGCCGCGCTCGACCTGCGCGACCCGCGGATCCGGGCGCCGCTCGTACAACATCACCTGCAATCCACGCCGCGCCAGGAAACACGCGAGCAAGCTTCCCGTCAGCCCCGCCCCGACGATCGCGACCTTCATGCCGGCATCACCTCGGCCAGAGCGGACGCGGCCCGCCAGCAGTCGTGGTACGTCGAGTAGAGCGGCACCGGCGCGAGCCGCAGTACGTCGGGCTCCCGCGCGTCCGCGATCACGCCGTACTCGAACCGGAGCCGCCGCGCCAAGTCACCCGCCCGCATCCCCACCACCTTCAAGGACAACTGCGCCCCACGCCTCTCCGGGTCGGACGGCGTGATCACCCGCAAGGAACATCCGGTCAACAGCTTCTCCAGGTACGCCGTCAGCCGCAGACTGCGCTCGCGCAGCACCCCGATGCCGACCTTGTCGAAGATCTCCAGCGACGTCCGGACCGGGCTCATCGAGAAGATCGGCGGGTTCGACACCTGCCAGGCATCCGCGGACGCGGGCGGCCGCGACTCCGGCGTCATCTCGAACCGGGTCGACGGGTCCGTGCTCCACCAGCCCTCGAACCGCGGGAGGTCGCCACCGACGTGCCGCTCGTGCACGAAGGCGCCCGCGAGCGCGCCGGGCCCCGAGTTGAGGTACTTGTACGAACACCAGGCCGCGAAGTCCACACCCCAATCGTGCAACGCCAACGGGACGTTGCCGGCCGCGTGCGCGAGATCCCAGCCGACGATCGCGCCGGCCGCGTGACCGGCCTTGGTGATCGTGGGGATGTCCATCAGCTCACCGGTCAGGTAGTTCACGCCGCCCAGCAGGACCAGCGCCACGTCGGCACCCAGTTGCTCGACGACATCCGCCGTCCGCAGACAGTCCTCGCCGGGCCGGGGCCGGAGGCGGATGATTGCGTCCTCGGCGTCGTACCCGTGGAAGCGGGCCTGCGAGCGGACGGCGTAACTGTCCGAGGGGAAGGCCGAGTCCTCGATCACGATCCGGTGCCGCGAGCGGGTCGGGCGGTAGAACGAGACCATCAGCAGGTGCAGGTTGACGGTGAGCGAGTTCATCACGACGGTCTCGCTCGGCAGCGCACCGACCAGCCGGGACGCGGGACCGGTCAGCAGCTCGTGGTACGGCAGCCAGGGCCGCTCGGCGTCCAGGTGCCCTTCGACGCCCAGGGCGGCCCACGCGTCGAGGTCCTCGAGCAGCTCGGTGCGGGTCGCGCGCGGGCGCAGGCCGAGCGAGTTGCCGGCGAAGTACGCCACGTCGGCGTGGTCGCCACCCTGCGCCAGCGGTACGTCGAAGAGGTCGCGATGCCCCGGATCCGTGGCATCGAGCTCCAATGCCTCAGTCTCCGTGCTCACGCCTTGGCAACCTCGTCTTCTGACTCGTCGGACGCGGCATCGGCCTTCGGCGGATCGATCACCTGGCCCTTGCCGAGCACCGTGACACCGCCCTTGGAGACAGTGAATCCCCGCTCCCGGTCGTGATCGGGGTCGACGCCGATCTCGACGCCGTCCGGGACGATCACGTTCTTGTCCAGGATGACGTTCTTCAGGACGGCGTTCGCACCGATCTTGCAGTTGTCCATGATCACCGCGCGCTCGATGAAGGCGCCGGCGCTGACGATCACGTTGGAGCCGAGCACCGAGTGCTCGACGGTCGCGCCGGACACGATCGAGCCCTGGCAGACGATCGACTCGCCGACGGTCGCGTCGTCGGTGAACTTCGCGCCCGGCAGCTGCGGGTGCGAGGTGAAGATCGGCCAGTCGGAGTTGTAGAGGTTGAACACCGGCTGGATCGAGACCAGGTCCATGTGGGCCTCGTGGTAGGAGTCCAGCGACCCGACGTCGCGCCAGTACGAACGATCCCGGTCCAGCGCGCCCGGGACGTCGTTGTCCTTGAAGTCGTAGACGCCGGCCTTGCCCTCGGCAACCAGCATCGGCACGATGTCGCCGCCCATGTCGTGCCGGGACGCCGGGTTGGCGGCGTCCTTGCGCAGCGCCTCGACCAGGACGTCGGCGGTGAACACGTAGTTGCCCATCGAGGCGAACGTCTCGTCCGGGGAGTCCGGCAGGCCCGGCGGGTCGGCCGGCTTCTCCAGGAACTCCTCGATCGAGTGCCCGTCCGCGCCGGTCTTGATCACGCCGAACTCGGTCGCCTCCACCCGGGGCACCCGGATCCCCGCCACGGTCACGCCGTTCCCACGCTCGAGGTGCGCCGCCACCATCTGCGAGGCGTCCATCCGGTAGACGTGGTCGGCGCCGAACACGACGATGATGTCGGGCTTGTGGTCGGCGATCAGGTTCATCGACTGGTAGATCGCGTCCGCGCTGCCCTGGTACCACTGCGGGCCGAGCCGCTGCTGGGCCGGCACACAGGTGACGAAGTTGCCCAGCAGCGTCGACATCCGCCAGGTGAGCGTGACGTGCCGGTCGAGCGAGTGCGACTTGTACTGCGTCAGCACGCAGAGGTTCCGGTAGCCGGCATTGACCAGGTTGGACAGCACGAAATCGATCAGCCGATAACTGCCCCCGAACGGGACGGCCGGTTTGGCCCGGTCCCCGGTCAGCGGCATCAGCCGCTTGCCCTCACCGCCGGCCAGCACGATTCCGAGAACTCTGGGCGCCTTTGCCATGTCCGCACCTTAGGCCATGTGCCCCCCTCATGTGCAGTGCGAGCGGGTGCTCGGTGGAGTGCATCGGGGTGCCGGAGAGGTGACCTCGATGCGGAGCATCGTGGTCGGCTCTCCGGTGCCGCGAGGTGCCCACCGAGTGCCCGATCGTGCTGTGCAGGAGGGGGGCACATGGCCTTAGCTCCGAGAACCCGCAGGCATAAGCGCTTGCGAGTGTCGCGACACTAAGTGTTCAGGGTCGGCGCTGGTGCGAAGCCACCCCCGACCCTGGACACTGGGCAGATGCCGATCCTTGTCGTACCGTCTACCGCTGTTCACCGAGGGTTCCTGGCTGCTTGGGACGAGGCGGGGGCGGCGGAGGAGCGGTGGATGGGGGCGCGCTCGGTGGCGGGGGCGGAGGAGGAGTGGACGCGGGAGCAGGCGGACGATCCGGCCGAGTTCGCCCGGATGGTCGACGCCATCAGAGTCGAGGCGGAGCCGGAGACCGAGCTGCCGCCGGGGATCGTGCACCAGACCGTGCTCTGGTTCGTCGACGGCATCGAGTGGCTCGGCCGGCTGTCGATCCGGCACGACCTCACCCCGGCCCTGACCGAGATCGGCGGCCACATCGGGTACTACGTCCGCCCGTCGGCCCGCCGCAAGGGCTACGCGACCCAGATGCTGACCCAGTCGCTCCCGATCGCGGCCGCCCTCGGCATCGACCCGGCCCTGGTCACCTGCGACACCGGCAACGCCGCCTCGCGCAAGGTCATCGAGGCGGCCGGTGGCGAATTGGAAGACGAACGACACGGAAAGCTGCGGTTCTGGGTGCCGACACACGTCGCGTGATGACCTATGGTCGGCCTCATGAAGGTCGCCATCCTGACGCGTGAGTTTCCTCCGGATGTGTACGGCGGGGCGGGAGTGCACGTGGACTTCCTGGTCCGCGAGCTGCGCCGCCTGATCGACGTGGACGTCCATTGCATGGGCGAGCCCCGGCACGGCGCGACCGCGCACTCCGAGGACGACGACAGGATGCGCGACGCGAACGCGGCCCTGCGCATCCTGTCCACCGACCTGACCATGACCGCCGCGGTCGGCGACTCACAGCTCGTGCACTCCCACACCTGGTACGCGAACATGGCCGGCCACTGGGCCAAGCTCCTGTACGGCGTCCCGCACGTGGTGACCGCCCACTCGCTGGAGCCGCGCCGCCCGTGGAAGGCCGAGCAGCTCGGCGGTGGCTACCGGCTGTCCAGCTGGGCCGAGCAGACGGCGTACGAGGCGGCCGATGCCGTGGTCGCGGTGAGCCGCGGGATGCGGGACGACGTCCTCGACTGCTACCCGGCGATCGACCCGGCCAAGGTGCACGTGATCTCGAACGGGATCGACGCGGACTTCTACCGCCCGGACCCGAAGACCAGCGTGCTCGAGCGGCTCGGGGTCGACCTGAACCGCCCGTACGTGACGTTCGTCGGCCGGATCACCCGCCAGAAGGGTGTGCCGCACCTGCTCCGGGCCGGTCTGCGGCTCGACCCTTCCGTGCAGCTGGTGCTGCTGGCCGGCGCGGCCGACACGGTCGAGCTGAAGGCCGAGACGGATGCGCTGATCGACGACCTCAAGCTGGCCCGGGACGGCGTGTTCGTGGTCTCCGAGATGCTGCCGCGCGAAGAGGTCCGGCAGGTGCTGACGCACGCGCTGGCGTTCTGCTGCCCGTCGATCTACGAGCCGCTCGGCATCGTCAACCTGGAGGCGATGGCGTGCGAGACGGCCGTCGTGGCCAGCGCGGTCGGCGGGATCCCCGAGGTCGTCAACGACGGGGAGACCGGCATCCTGGTGCCGTACGACGAGAACGACATCGACACCTTCGAGCGCGGGCTGGCCGCGGGGATCAACGAGCTGGTCGGCGACCCGGCCAAGGCCGAGGCGATGGGCAAGGCCGGTCGCGAGCGCGCGGTCTCGGAGTTCGGCTGGGACGCCGTCGCGGACCGGACCGTGCAGCTGTACACCGGCCTGCTCGGGTAGGGAAAACCCCACTACGGGCACGGGGGTTCGCACCATCGTCCGGGTGGCGGCCCGGCGGTTGGGTTGAGGTATGACTTCTCGCCTGACCAAGACGGTCGCCGCCACCCTGGCCACCGCAGCCCTCGTCGCCTTCCCGCTCTCGGCCTACGCCTCGGTCACCCAGCCGACGCTGTCCGAGGCCGCCGTCACCAGCACGCATGCCGTCCGTGGCGCGCTCGTCTCCGCGGTCCCCGTCGCCACACTGACGGCCGCCCAACTGGACGCCGCCGCGGCCGACTTCACTGGCACCCCACCCGCTCGGTACGGCGTGACGGCGTACCGCTTGATCTATCGCACGATCGACCATGACGGCCGGCCGACGACCGCGAGCGGCATCGTCGTGCTGCCGAACGGGCGGCGGGGCGCGCTCACGGTCGCGGAGTACCTGCACGGGACCCTCGCGACCAAGGCCTACGCGGCGTCGGTCGACGACACCTCGACCGATCGCCTGGTCACCGCGCTCTTCGCCGGGGCTGGTCTGGTCGGCGTCGCGCCGGACTACCTCGGTCTGGGACTCGGTCCGGGTCTGCACCCGTACATCGACACCAGGACCGAGACGACCGCGTCCGCGGACCTGTTGCTCGCGGCCCGGACCTTCGCGGCCAAGCACGGGGTGGCACTCAAGCGGGACGTCCTGGTCACCGGCTTCTCGCAGGGCGGCCGGGCCTCGCTCGCGCTCGGGCGGGCGTTGAGCCGCGGTGAGGCCGGGCCGTTCCGGCTCGGTGCGCTACAGGCCGTCGCCGGACCGTACGACCTGCTCGGCAGCGAACTGCCGGCAACCTTCGACGGCGGTGTCGCGCCCCCGACCGCGGCGTTCTACCTCGCGTACTTCGTCACCGCCTGGAACCGAACGGTCGGCCTGTACGACGACCCCCGCGAGGCCTTCCGGGAGCCGTACGCCGACACCATCGAGGGACTGTTCGACGGGACACACCCCGACGAGGAGATCGCCGCCGCACTGCCGGACTCACCGCAGAAGCTGTTCACACCCGAGTTCGCCGAGCGTCTCCAGCACCCGACCGGCCGCTTCCTGCGGGCACTGCGCGCGGCTGACGAGATCTGCCATGACTGGACTCCGCGAGTCCCGGTACACCTCTACAGCGGCACGAAGGACACAGACGTCGTGGCCGCGAACGCAGACTCCTGCGCCACCTCGTTGCGCGCTCGAGGCGCCGAGGTCACCGTCCACTCGATGGGCGCGGTCGACCACTTCGGCACGGCGTACGCGGCGTTCCCGCGGATCATTCGGGCTTTCGGTCGGTGGGCTTGATGCTCCGCTCCGGCACGTCCTCGGTGGTGGCGGTGAGGCTGCCCAGCAGCGCGAGCGACTCGACGTCACGCGAGCCGGGCACGGCATGGAAGACGACGAGCGTGATGTTGTCGGTGCCGCCGATCGTGAGCTTGTCGGAGCGGAGGTCCAGATCACCGACGGCAGGATGGGTCAGTTGGCTCAGCCGGCCGCGCCGTGGGCGCACGTCGTGCCGCGCCCACAGCTGCCGGAACCTGTCGCTGCGCAGCGAGAGGTCGCCGACCAGCTCCTTCAGGCGCGGGTCGTCCACGTCCGGCCCGAGCTCGGTGCGGAGGATCGCGACGCCCTCCTCGGTCAGCTCGTCCCAGTCCCGGCGCAGCTCGCGCTCGCTGGGGTCGAGCAGGACGGCGGACAGGAGGTTCACCCCGACGGCGTAGTTCGGGGACAGCGCCGCGCACAACGCGTTGACGGCGAGGACATCGGTGTACTTGTTCTGCACGTAGGCGGGGTTGTCCGGCCAGCCGTCGATCAGCTCCAGGATGCTGTCCGGCACGCTCGCCCGCAGCCTCGGGGCGACGTGCGGACGCTCCTGGGCGAGCCCGATCAGGTACGCCGTCGCGTCCGCGTCCAGCCGCAGTACGTCGGCCAGGGACTCGAGGACCTGCACGGACGGGTTGCGGTCCCGGCCCTGCTCCAGCCGGAGGTAGTAGTCCGAGCTGATCCCGGCCAGCATCGCGACCTCCTCGCGCCGCAGCCCCGGCACCCGTCGCAGCCCGACCCGGCGGAGACCGACGTCCTCGGGCTTGACCTGCTCGCGCCGGGCGCGGAGGAACTCGCCGAGCGCGTTCGTACTCTCCATGCCTTCCACGGTAGTGGGAGGCACGCTCCGGTGACTGGGTCCTGTCACTACCAGGAACAGCGGGGTACTCCCTGCCGGCGTCAAGCCGACGAACAGTGGAGGCATGACCAACACCACCATCACCCTCGCCGACGACCTGACCATCACCCGACTCGGGTACGGCGCCATGCAACTCGCCGGCCCGGGTGTCTTCGGCCCACCGAAGGACCGCGACCAGGCGATCGCCGTACTGCGGGAGGTCGTCGACCTCGGCATCACCCACATCGACACCAGCGACTTCTACGGCCCGGCCGTGGTCAACGAGCTGATCAAGGAGGCGCTGTACCCGTACCCGGCGGACCTGCACCTCGTCACCAAGGTCGGCGCCCGCCGCGGCGACGACGCGAGCTGGATCCACTCCGAGGAGCCGGACGACCTCAAGGCCCAGGTCCATGAGAATCTCGAGCACCTCGGCCTGGACGTCCTCGACGTCGTCAACTTCCGCAGCGCCGCACACGACGGCGGCAGCGAGGACTCGATCGCCGCTCCGTTCACCGTGCTGGCCGAGCTGCAGCAGGAAGGCCTGATCCGCCATCTCGGGCTGAGCGGCGTCACCGTCACCCAGATCCGCGAGGCGCAGGCCATCGCGCCGGTCGTCACCGTGCAGAACCTCTACAACCTGGTCCGGCGCCAGGACGACGACGTCGTCGACTACTGCGCCGCCAACAACATCGCCTTCGCCTCGTTCTTCCCCCTCCGCGGCTTCAGCCCGCTCCAGTCGGAAACCCTGGCCAAGGTCGCCACCCGCCTGAACGCGTCCCCGCAACAGGTCGCCCTCGCCTGGCTCCTGCAGCGCTCCGCCACCAGCATCGTCATCCCCGGCACCTCGTCGGTAGCCCACCTTCGCGAAAACACCGCGGCCGCCGACCTGGCTCTCCCGTCCGACGCCGTCGCCGAACTCGACTCCATCGGAGCCCGGGGATGATCGGCTGACTCAGCCGATGCCGGAGGTTGGCGTGTCTGAGGTCAGCCAGGTGGTGAGGAGGCGGGCGCCGGCGCCGGTGGCACCGATCGAGTACTCGAAGCGGTCGGCCGGCGACTCGGCGATCGACGACAGGTCGAGGTGCGCCCACGGGACATCGCCGGCGAAGGCCTTCAGGAACAGGGCGGCGGTGATCGAGCCCGGGCCCTTCGAGCTGTTGACCGAGTCGGCGATCGGCGTCGAGATCAGCTCCTCGTACTCGGCCGGCAGCGGCATCCGCCACAGTTCCTCACCGGACACCCGGCCGGCGTCCGCGAGGTTGTCCGCCAGCGCGTCATCGGTCGCGAACAGTCCGCCGTACAGCATCGATCCGAGCGACACCTTGATCGCGCCGGTCAGCGTGGCGATGTCGACGAGGACGTCCGGCTTGAGCTCCTTCACGGCGTACGCGAGTCCGTCGGCCATTACCAGCCGGCCCTCGGCGTCGGTGTTCTTCACCTCGGTGGTGCGGCCGCCGTAGTGCCGGATCACGTCGTCCGGGCGGTACGACGTACCGGACGGCATGTTCTCGGCCGAGCAGATCAGGCCCGTCACCTTGACCTGGGCACCGAGCTCGCGCAGCGCCGACAGGGTGGCGATCACGGAGCCGCCGCCGGTCATGTCGCGCTTCATCGACACCATGCCCTCGCGCGGCTTCAGCGACAGGCCACCGGTGTCGTAGGTGATGCCCTTGCCGACCAGGACGACGTACGGCGTGTCCTTGGTGGCACCTTCCGGCACGTAGTCCAGCCGGATGAACCGCGGCGGCCTGGTCGATCCCTGGCCGACCGCGAGGATGCCGCCGAACCCGTCGGCGGCCAGCTTCTTCTCGTCCCAGACCGTCACCTCGAGACCGGTCGACGCGGCCAGCTCGGTGGCGCGGGCGGCCAGCCAGGCCGGGTCCTTCTCGTTCGACGGGGTGATCGCGAACTGCCGGGCCAGCCAGCCGGTCCGCCCGATCACGACGCCACGGTCCAGCACCGGCTGCCGGGCCGCCGACGATCCGTCGGTCAGCGTGAGGCGGGCCAGCACCGGCTTGCCCGCGTCGACGGTCTTGAGGGTGTACGTGAACGATCCGAGCACGATGCCCTCCGCGAACGCCTGCAGCGCCGCGTCATCGATGCCCTCAGCAACGACCGTGGTGAGCTCGTCCTTGCCGCGACCGAACCGGGCGATCGCCGCCCCGGCGTGTCGCAGGTCCTTCGCACTGCCGTCACCGGCACCGACCAGCAGGATCTCGGTCACCTCGCCGGCCAGCAGCGGGTACGCCGCCGTCGCGCCGGCAGCTGTGGTGAAGCCGGTCGCCTGCTGCGCCTCGAGCAGCCGGCCGAGATCGACGCCGAGCCGTTCACCGGCCTCTTTCGCGGCGGCCGGCAGACCGCCCTCGCCGACCACGACCACCCAGGTCGGGGCGCCGTGCACGGGCAGCCCTGGCTGCCAGGCCACAGCCGGAAGAGTCGGGAACGCGAACGAACTGCTGCGGCGAGCCACTAGGACGACCTCACTGGAGTTTGATCAAAGGGAGTTGTGCCGGGCCAACCGTAACGACCCCGGCCGGTGCCGAAAAGGGCACCCACCGGGGTCGGAATGATTGGCAGAGGTGCGAGAGCACCCCGGGAGGATCCGGTCAGCCGACGACTGCTTTGAGCGCGTTGCCGAGCTCGGTGGCTTCGTCGGCATTCAGCTCGACGACGAGCCGGCCGCCGCCCTCGAGCGGAACCCGCATCACGATCCCCCGACCCTCCTTGGTGACCTCGAGCGGACCATCGCCCGTCCGCGGCTTCATCGCCGCCATGCGCGCACCCCTTCCCAGTGTCGGTGTTGAGCGACGACACCGCGCGGGACCGACCGTCGCCGGCGCCGTTGCGGTGATGCGCCGTCGGCGCGTATCGCAGTGTGTATCGGACCCCATTATTCCCGATCACAGGCCAGAGCCGTGCACCATACGGCAGACTCAAGTCTTGTGCACGCCCGTTCAGCCCTTTTCGACCTCTACGGCGACCACCTGCGCGCGCGAGGTGCGCGGGCCCCGGTCGCGGCCCTGGTCCGGCTGCTCGCGCCGCTCGGCGTCCATCCGCCGGCGGTGCGCACCGCCGTGTCCCGGATGGTCCGGCAGGGCTGGCTGGAGCCGGTCCGGCTCGACGGCCAGCCCGGGTACGCGCTGACGTCCCGGGCGCGTCGCCGCCTCGACGACGCGGCTGCCCGGATCTATCGCACCGCCCCCGACGGCACCCCGGTCGCGGCCGGTTCCGAGGGCTCCGCGGACTGGGACCGGCACTGGCATCTGGGTGTCCTCCGCGAGGTGCCGAACGCGCGCCGCCGCGAACAGCTCGCGAGCCAACTCGCCTTTCTGGGTTGGGCTCCGCTGTCCGACGGCGCCTGGGTCGGACTGCGCAACGACGCCGAGGTGGACCAGATCCTCGGCGTGGAAGGGATCGCCGCGGACCGGTTCCGCGCACCGATCGACGACGGCGCGGTCGAGTTCGCCCGGCGGGTCTGGCGGCTCGACGAGCTCGGCGCGTCGTACGACGCCTGGCTGATCGAAGCCAAGGCGCTGGTCGACGCCGCGGGCGACGACACCACCGACGAGCAGGCGTTCGCGGTCCGGTCCGAACTCGTGCACGAATGGCGCAAGTTCCTGTTCCGGGATCCGGGGCTGCCGGCCGAGCTGCTGCCCGCCGACTGGGCCGGCACCCGGGCCGCCGCGTTCTTCGATTTCCACGCCGAACGACTGAGCCCCGCGGCCGGGCGTTTCGTCGACGACTGCCTGACACTGCACTGAAAATCTCACCGAATGTCAAGGAGCTGACCACGATGAGTGACTCCGTCACCTACGCCGTCGCCGAGGGCGTGGCCACCATCACGCTGAACCGGCCGGACGCGATGAACTCGCTCGACACCGCGACCAAGGTCCTGCTCCGCGACACCGTCCAGGCCGCCGCCGAGGACGACGCCGTCCGCGTCGTCGTGCTGACCGGGACCGGCCGGGCGTTCTGTGTCGGTCAGGACCTGAAGGAGCACATCGGGCTGCTCCAGGCAAACGACACCGCCGCGCTGTGGAGCACGGTCCCGGACCACTACGCGCCGATCGCGCTGGCGCTGGCCGAGATGCCGAAGCCGGTGATCGCCGCGGTGAACGGGGTCGCGGCCGGCGCCGGCGCGTCGATGGCGTTCGCGTGCGACTTCCGGGTGGTGGCCGACACGGCCGGCTTCAACCTCGCCTTCACCGGCATCGCCCTGTCCTGCGACACGGGCATCTCCTGGACCCTTCCCCGCCTGATCGGGCACGCCAAGGCGCTCGAGCTCCTCTACTTCCCCCGTACGATCCCCGCCGCCGAGGCCCTCGACCTCGGGCTCGCCACCTCGGTGGTCCCCGCCGCCGAGCTGGCCTCCGCCGTCGCTGACCTTTCCGGCAAGCTCGCCACCGGCCCGACGGTCGCGTACGGCGCCGTCCGCCAGTCCCTCGGCTATTCGGCGACCCACACGCTGGCCGAGTCCCTCGTCTTCGAGGCGGGGAAGATGCAACTCACCGGCGACACCGAGGACCATCACAACGCCGTCGCTTCCTTCGTCGCCAAGCAGAAGCCCACCTTCACCGGCCGCTAGCCGGCGTCCGCCCTCCCGCCGTTCGCTGGGTCCCGGCTCTTGTAATCGTTTACGTAACCGATTACAACCTGACGTGTGAGGAAACTGCTGCTGCCTGCCGCCCTGACGGTCGCCACGTTGGTTGGGAGTCTTGTCGTGCCCGGTTCGAGTGCTCAGCCGACCACCCAGCCCGGAACCATCACCGCCGCCAGCGTGCGGTCGGCGACCCTCGGCGAGGACATCGACTACAACGTCTACCTCCCGGCCGGGTACGCCGACTCGACCCAGCGCTACCCCGTCCTCTACCTCCTGCACGGCCGCGGCGACTCGATGGCCGCCTGGACCCAGGTGAAGAGCCGGCTCGACGAGCTGATCGGCTCCGGCGAGATCCCGCCGACGATCGCGATCATGCCGGATGCCCCCTGGAGCAACCGCGCCGGCTGGTACGTCGATTCGGCGTACCGCGGCTCCGCGGATGGCGCCGTACCCCCTGGACGGCCGGTCGAGACCGCGTTCTTCCACGATCTGATCCCGCAGGTGGACGCGTCGTACCGGACGATCGCGGACCGGACCGGGCGCGCGGTCGCCGGGTACTCGATGGGCGGGGCGGGCGCGCTGCGTTATGCGCTGGCGCATCCGGAGGTGTTCGGCGCGTCGATCGCCCTCAGTCCGGCGGTGTACTTCCCGTTGCCACCGGCGGACTCGAGCACCCGGGAGTTCGGTGCCTTCGGCAAGGGGAAGGATCCGTTCTCGGAGGCGACGTACCTGCGGCTGAACTGGCCGGCGGCGCTGAAGTCGTTCGCGGCGACCGGGCTGCCGTCGCATCTCTACATCGCGGTCGGCGACGACGAGTACAAGAACCCGAAGGCGATCGACGCGACCCACGACCTCGACTTCGAGGCGCATGTCGTGTTCAACCAGGCGGTCCGGGTGCCGACACTGACCTCGGAGTTCCGGGTCGTCGACGGCGGGCACGACTGGGACGTCTGGGGGGCGACGTTCGCCGAGGGAGCGAAGTACATCTTCCAGTACATCGGGAAGCCGCCGGCCGTCCCGATGAAGGCGACCATCACCGGCACGCCGGGCGAGGACCGGGCCGGCGGGATCGCAACTGATGCCTCAGGCAACGTTTATCAGGCGATCGCGGTGGAGGGCTCGCTGGACGGTCAGCCGTACGCCGGCGCGAAGGACGTCGCGCTGATCAAGACCCGCCCGGACGGGACACGCGAGTGGACGCGCTCACTCGGGACCGCTGGGACCGAACGCCCGTACGGCGTTGCCGTGGACGCGGAGGGGCGTGTCGTGGTGACCGGCTACACGACTGGTGATCTCGACGGCGCGCATGCGGGGAACGCTTCGGACGATGCGTTCGTGGCGCAGTACGACGCTGCGGGCAATCGCCGGTGGGTGACGCAACTCGGCGTACCTGGGGTTGCTGATCGGAGTTACTCGATCGCTGTTGACGGGTCGGACATCTATGTCGGCGGCTACACGAAGGGCTCGCTGGGCGGCGCGAACCAGGGCGACAAGGATGTCTTCCTCGCCCGGCTCGACGCCGACGGCCGACAGGTCTGGCTGCGCCAGGTCGGAAGCACCGCCGAGGACAAGGGGATGGCGATCACGTTCTCCGGAGGCTCTGTCTACATCGCCGGCATGACAGCAGGCTCCCTCGGGACACCGGCCGGCGGAATCGACGGCTTCGTCGCTCGTTACTCGACCTCCGGCGAGCCGGTCTGGATGACGCAGTTCGGCACACCCGCGTCGGACGAAGCCTGGGGGCTGGCGGCCGATCCAGCCGGCGGCGTCTACCTGACCGGCTACACCGCCGGCGACTTCTCCGGCACTCTGGCCGGCGACAAGGACTTCCTGGTCGCGCGCGTCGACGTCAACGGCGTTGTGACCTGGCGGGACCAATTCGGGACCACCGGCAACGACAAGGGCGCCGCACTAGCGGTCGACGACTCCGGCAACCTCTACGCAGCAGGCTTCACCGACGGAGCCCTCGAAACACCCCTGGGCAAGTTCGACGCCGTCCTCACGAAGTACTCCCCCGGCCACACCCGAACCTGGACCCGCCAGTTCGGCACCCCCGACGACGACGCCGCCGACCCCTTCGCCGAGGCCAACCTCTACCTCGCCCCAACACCCACCCGCATCCACCTCTCCGGCCTGACCACCACCGACACCTTCCACACCACCTACACCCCGGAAGGCGACAACGAAGCCCCGTAAACGCGGGCGTGCGGCAACTTCGGGTGGACCTGTCAACACCGAGGCCGGTCCGTCAACGTCCCGGAGGAGGAGCTCGGCACGCATCTGTTGGTGGGTCGGTGAACCTCGGCTAGGCCACAAAGGTCGCTGAGCCCGAGCGGGCCCGCAAACGTTGGTCGTCCACGCACATCGGAGGGGCCTGTAAACGTTGGTGGGCCCCCCGACCGTGTTCCGGCCGGGCGAGTCACGGCCGGACAACCACCTGACAGCCGGGGGCGCCCGAGGAACACCTCATCACGTTCAGTGCCCAAAGCACAACTCGTTCAGCCGTTTGTGTTTTACCCAATTTCATCAATCTCCGGCACCCCTTGCAGATGCACATTCCACCTGCACGTGCAGGTGCTGAACGCACGCCGAAACCCCCACCCACACGCGGCATTCACCCCCACAAACCCCACCCCAACCACCCACCAGGACCAGTCCAAAACCCACCCCACCCGGCCCCTCGTTCGCAGCCCGTCAGCAAGCGAAACGCGCCCCCATCCACCCCTTCGCTCCCACCCACCGACCGCGCACGCGAGCGCCGCACCCGCGGACAGTCAGACAACGCACGCCATCCCCTCCGCATCCCACGCCCCCACCAACCGCGGACACCCCCGGCACGCCCGCCAACCCGCACCCACCTGCGCCCCACCTGCGCCGTCTCAACGACCAGCAGCACAGGCCATCGCCCGACCATCCGCACCTCGCCTCACCACCGACTAGCGAAGGTGCAACTCACCACACTCCGCCCTCGGTTCCCACAATCCGCCAAGCGTGGATCAGCGGGCGATGCAGGTGGAGAGGTGATCGTTGACGATGCCCGTTGCCTGCATCAACGCATACGCCGTGGTCGGCCCCACGAAGACGAAACCCTTCTTCTTCAGGGCTTTCGACATGGCAACGGACTCCGGCGTGGTCGCAGGCACATCGCCGAGCGTCTTCGGAGCTTTGTGCTCGGCCGGCCGGAACGACCACAGCAGCTCGGTGAACTCACCCTCGTCGAGCTCGAGCAACGCCCGCGCGTTCGAGATCGTCGCGTTGATCTTGAGCCGGTTGCGAACGATCCCCGGATCCGCCATCAGCCGATCGAAGTCGGCACCGTCGTACTTCGCGATGATCGCCGGGTCGAAGTGCGCGAACGCGGCCCGGAAGTTCTCCCGCTTCCGCAGGATCGTGATCCACGACAGCCCCGACTGGAACCCCTCCAACGTCATCCGCTCGAACAGCGCGATGTCGTCGCGGATCTCCTTGCCCCACTCGTTGTCGTGATACTCGACGTACTCCGGCGCCGAGGTCGCCCACCCGCACCGCGGCTGCCCGTCCGCCCCGATCACCGTCATCCCGCCACCTCCCGCACCAGCCGCCGCAACGACACCCGCATCAGCCACTCGAACCCCACCCGAACCACCGGCCAAGCCAGCACCCCCACCCTCCCCAACGGCGGCACAACGTCCTCCGCCCACGTAAACCTGCTCCCCGTGGCACCCGCACCCGCACCGGCACCCGACTCGCCGGCCGTGGCAGAAGCCGACGTGCTCGTCGAAGCCGACGCACTGGAGGACCCCGGCGCAGTCGAGCCCAGACCGGTCGAGCCGGGCATGGTCGAACCCGGCCCGGCCCAACCCGGCCCGGCCCAACCCGGCCCGGCCGAACCCGGCCCGGCCGAACCCGGTGCGGCCGGAGAAGCCGGTGCAGTCGAGTCCGGCGTGGACGGAGAAGCCGGCGCAGCGCCGGAGGACCTCGCGGTGGACGCGAACCCGGGGATGGTGCCGGACGATGGCGAGGCGCCCGAACCCACGGTGGTGCCGGAGGACGGGGTGGTGGACGAGGTCGGGGTGATGGTGAAGGTGCCGGTGCCTCGGACGAGTTTGCCCAGGTGTTTGACCGTGCATTCTCGAGGTGGGTCCCAGTGGGTGATGACCATGTGGTCAGTGAACCCGATGGCACCGACAGAAGTCCGGGCTGCGACGCCGGCGCCTACGCCGGTGCCGTTCTGGTTGGTTGCCCAGACGCGGGTCAGCAGCATCCAGCGGGACTGGCGCTCCCAGTCCATCACCACGTCCCACGCGGTCTGCGGGTCCAGGTCCAGCTCGATTGATGCCTCCGCGTGGCATCCGCCCTCGGAATCCATCACCCGAGTAGATCAGTTGGGACGCTGATAAGCACCCTCACCAGGCGCCGCACTGTGCCGCCCGTGCGTACCGTCGCCTGCCGAGCCACCCTGATCCGTCGGCTGCCCGTTCCCCGGCTGCGCCGGCCACACCGGAGCCCCCTGCTGATCCGCCGGCGGCCAGAACTGCCATCCGTCGCCCTCCTGCTGCGCGGGCTCCTGCGCCGGCTGATAACCAGGCTGAGCCGCCTCCTGCGGCTGAGCGTCAGACTGCGCGGACCGCTCCGACTCGTGCTCAGGCTGCGCGGCTCGCTGCGGCTGAGCGTCGCGCTGCGACTCGTGCTCAGGCTGCGCAGCCTGATCCTGCTGGTGCTCAGGCTGCGCGGACTGCTGCGGCTGCCAGTGCTCGCCCTGCGCCGCTGGCTGCCGCGGCTGGTACTCGCGCTCAGCCGCTTGCTGCGGCTGCTCGTACTCGCGCTCAGCCGCTTGCTGCTGCGATGACTGGTACTGAGGCTGCGTCGACTGCTGCTGCGTCGGCTGCTGGTAGCCCGGTTCCTGCTGCTGCCGGGGCGCCTGCTCGTACGCGGTCGGCTGCGGTTGCGGCGCCTGCTGCGCTTGCTCGTAAGCGGGCTGCTGTTGCTGGTGCGCTGGCTGGTAACCCGGCTGCTGTTGCTGCGCCGACTCGTAGGCCGGCTGCTGCGGTTGCTGGTACGCCGACTGGTGGGCGGGCCGCTGTTCCCGCTCGAACGCCGGACGCGGCTGCTGCTGGTAGGTGGGCTGCTGCGCGGGCTGGTGGTCTTGCTTGTACGCCGGGTGCTCGGCGGTCTGCGGCTCGTCGTCCAGGTACGCCGGGTGCTCGGCGGTCTGCGGCTCGTCGTCCACGTACGCCGGATGCTCGGAGGTCTGCTCTTCGTCCGACGGGTAGCGCGCCTGCTGCTCGTGCTGGTAGTCGGGCTGTGCAGGTTGCTGAGTCGGTGGCTGCGTGGAGGCGGTCGGTTGCTGCCACTGGGTCTGCTGGGTGGGCGGCTGTGGGGATGAGTCCGACGGCTGCTGCCACTGGGAGGCTGGGTCGGCGAGGGTCCAGTGCAGGGTCCGCTCGGACTGCGCTCCGGCGGGAGGTGCAGACGGCTGCGACCAGTCGGATGACGGTGCGGTCGGCGTCTGCGGGTTCGGTGCCGACTGTTGCCCGGCCGGGAACTGCTGCGCGGGGGCGTCGTACTGCGGTTCGCGACTGGAGCCTGCCGGGTGCTGCTGCGCTGACGACTGGTGCTCAGCTGGAGCCTGCTGGTCCATGGAGAACCGCAGTGCGGGCTGCGGCTGCGCCAAGCCGGGGTCCGTCGGCGACTGCTGCGGCTGCGCGGAGGTGGGCTCCGCGGGCGGCTGCTCGGCCGGCCACTCCTGCGTGGGCGATTGCTGCGCGGGTGGCTGCTGGGCGGGCCAGTCCTGCGTGCGTGGCTGTTGCGTGGGGGGTTGCTGCGCGGGTGCTTGGTCGGCTGTGGGTTGCTGCAGGCGGATTTGGGGTTGTGTGGGGGGCTGCTCGTCGGTGGGGAGGAGCAGGGTTGAGGTGTGGGACTGGGCGGGGGCCGGCTCCGGCGGGGCTTGCTGGGGTGAGAGGTCGGCCTGGGGTTGTTGTAGGCGGATCTGCGGGTTCAGCGTGGGCGGCTGGTCTGTGGGGAACTGCAGGGCCGAGGTCTGCGGCTGGGTGGGGCCGGACTGCGGCGAGGGCTGCGTGGGCGTGGACTGCGGCGGGGGTTGCGTGGGTTGCTGCAGCTGTACGGGCGACTGTCGTGCGGCGCGTGCCTGGGGCGACCGGGGGTCCGTGGTGGGGTCGGTCGGTTGGAACCAGGGCTCGGACTCCGGCTGGTGTGGCTCGTAGGTCTGTGCCTGGGGCGAGTACGCCTGGTGCTCCGGCTGCTGCGAGTGCGCCTCGGGGTGCTGGGTTGTGTAGGCCTGCTGCTCGGGCTGCTGGGAGTAGGCACCGGGCTGGGGCTGCTGCGTGCCGGGCTGCTCGGTTGCTTGCGCCTGGGGGTGCTCGGGTGAGGCTGCGCCCGGGTGTTGTGGTGCTTGTGGCTGGGGTGCGGCGGGGCCGGTTGGGCGGCGGGGGGTGGTGGGGTGGGACTGGGCGTCGAGGAGGGCGCGGGCTTCGGCTTGGAGGCGCTCGTACTCGTTGGCCGCTTCTGCGTGGGTGGTTTGAGGGATCTCGCTGGTGTCGGGCTCGTCGTCCTCGGCGGTGGTCCGGGCGGGGCCCTCGGTGGGTGCCGACGCGGACTGGGCGGTTGAAGTCGACGGAGAGTCGGGCGGAGGCGAGGCAGTACCGGACGCCGGCGCAGCGGGGGCCGACTCGGCGGGCGCGGCGGCGGCTGGGTCAGCGGGTGCGCCGGCGGACTCGGCGGCGGTCCCAGCAGGGCCTGACTCGGTGGCGGTCCCAGCGGTGCCGGCCTCGGTCGAGGTCCGAGCAGCGCCGGCCTCGGTGGCAATCCCGGCAGCGCCGACCTCGGTGGAGGTCCCAGCAGGGCCGGTCTCGGTGGAGGTCCCAGCAGGACCGGGCTCGGCGGTCGTGGCTGGGAAGTCGCCGCCTACGAGGATGGGTTTCTGGGTGCCGGTGTCGTCGAAGTCGGCGGGGTCGTAGGTGGCTCGGGAGGTGAAGCCGGCGCCGTCGGGGGCGTCGACGATGGGGGCGACGGCGCGTTCGAGGTCGGCGATGCGGCGGTCGCGTTCGGCGACCTCCTTCGCGACGCGTTCGAGGAGCGTGTCGACCTCGTCCATCCGGTAGCCGCGCAGCCCGACGGCGAACCGGGCCGACTCGATGTCGGTGGAGGTCAGTGCCTGCCGGGCCGGGACGGTCATGTCGGGCCGGTCGTCGTACGCCGTACTCATGGCACCCCAACGACCCGAGGCCACTACCGCGACAGCCCCGATCAACAGCACCACGATCAGCCCGAAGAACCACATCACGGGACCGATCGTGCCATGCCGACGAAGTCACCCGCACAATCGGAGCCCGATTCGGCCGAGAGCGAAGCTCCCACACCCCCGGCAACGCCCACAACAGCAGGCCGAACCAGGCGACGGCCACGCCGCAGCAGGACCGCGGTCAGCTTCCGTCGGAGCCCAACCGGTGTGCCTCGCGTCGCGCCCGGGCCTCGGGACTGTCCGCCTCGGCCACCTCGCGCGCCGCCGTCGCGGCGGCCTCCTCCGCCGCCGCGTCCGCGAGTTCGCCGGCCTTCACGATGTAGCTGATCGCCTCGTCCACATCGTCGGTGATCGTGAACATCTCGAGGTCGGCCGCCGAGATCTTCCCGTCCGCGAGCATCGTCTCCCGCAGCCAGTCCGCGAGGCCGCCCCAGTACGACGTACCGAACAGCACGACCGGGAACGACGTGACCTTCCGCGTCTGCGCCAGCGTGAGCGCCTCGAACAGCTCGTCGAGCGTGCCGAACCCGCCCGGCATCACCACGAACCCCTGCGCGTACTTCACGAACATGGTCTTGCGGGTGAAGAAGTACCGGAAGTTCATCCCGACGTCGACCCACTCGTTCAGGCCGTTCTCGAACGGCAGCTCGATGCCGAGCCCGACCGACACGCCGCCGGCCTCGGACGCGCCCTTGTTCGCCGCTTCCATCACGCCCGGTCCGCCACCGGTGATGACCGCGAAACCGGCCTCGACCAGTTTCCGCCCGAGCACCTCCGCGGCCGCGTACATCGGGTCGTCCGGCTTGGTCCGGGCCGAACCGAACACGCTGATCGCCGCGCCGAGCTCGGCGAGCATGCCGAACCCCTCGATGAACTCCGACTGGATCCGCAAGACCCGCCACGGGTCGGTGTGCACCCAGTCCGAGGGTCCGCGGCTGTCCAGCAGCCGCTGCTCGGAGGTGGACTGCTGCACCTGGTTGCGGCGCATCACGACCGGCCCGCGCTGCTGCTGGCCGATCGGACGGTCGGGGTGGATCGATGGTTCTGCCATACCTCCAGATTAGTGCGGACATTCCGGGCGAGCCCGGAAACGCGAGGTCCGCCACCCGGAGTACCTACGCCGTCAACCAGGCCCTCAGCCGCTGTTCACACAGCTCGATCTCCTCCTCCGGCACGAACTCGTCCTGCTTGTGCGCGTACAGCGGGTCGCCCGGCCCGTAGTTCACCGCCGGTACGCCGAGCAGCGTGAACCGGGCCACGTCGGTCCACCCGAACTTCGGCTTCGGCTCACCCCCGACCACCTGCAGGAACGCCGCCGCGGCCGGCCGCTCCAGCCCCGGCAGCCCACCGGGCGCCGAGTCCGTCACGACCACGTCGTACCCGTCGAACACCTCGCGCAGGTGCGCCTCGGCCTCGGCCTCCGACCGGCTCGGTGCGAACCGGTAGTTGATCTCCACCGTGCACAGATCGGGTACGACGTTCCCCGCGACGCCGCCGTGGATCCCGACCGCGTTCAGCCCTTCGCGGTACTCCAGCCCGTCGATCGGCACCCGCCGCGGTTCGTACGCCGCCAGTCGCGCGAGCACCTCGCCCGCGGCGTGGATCGCGTTCGTCCCCATCCAGGACCGGGCCGAGTGCGCGCGCTCCCCGCGGGTGGTGACCTCGATCCGCATGGTGCCCTGGCAACCGGCCTCGACCACGGCGTTCGACGGCTCCATCACGACCGCGAACACGCCCTCCAGCAGCTCCGGGTTGGACCGGGTCAGCCGGAACAGGCCGTTGCGCTCGGACTCGACCTCTTCGCAGTCGTAGAAGACATAGGTGACGTCCCGGTTCGGCTCGTCCAGCGTCGCCGCCAGCCGGAGTCCGACCGCGACACCGCCCTTCATGTCGCACGCGCCGAGCCCGTGGATCAGTCCGTCGGCACGGCGGGCCGGGAGGTTGTCGTTCAGCGGGACCGTGTCGAGGTGCCCGGCGATGACGATCCGCTCGTCCAGGCCGAGGTCGGTCCGCGCGACGACGGTGTTTCCGTGCCGGAACACCTTCAGATGCGCGTACGACGACAGCGCGGCCTCCACCTCGTCCGCAAGCGGCTCCTCGGTCCCACTGACCGAGGAGATGTTCACCAGCGCCTCGGTCAGGTCGGGGCCGGACATGGTGAGGTCGAGCTTGGCCATCAAGACTCCTCTGCTGGTGGCAGGAACACGCAGAACTCGTTGCCTTCGGGGTCGGCGCAGACGTTCCAGCCGATCTCGTCGTCCTTGGGCCGCAGCAGTGTCGCACCCGCGTCGAGCACCGGCTGCAGCGCGGGCGCGGTGACATCCCAGTGCACCCGGTTCTTGACTGTCTTGGGCTCGGGCACCGGTACGAAGACCCAGTACGGGAACGGGAGCCCCGGTACGTTCTCCAGCCAGCGCCAGGGCTTGCCCGGCGTACTCGCGATGTCGCCACCGACCACACCGGCCCACCAGCGCGCCTGGGCCTCCGGATCGGCCGAGTCGACCACGAGTTCCATCAGCCGGTACGCCGGAACCGCGGCGCGGACGAATCCGCAGAACTGACCGCCCTCCGGGTCCTCCAGCACGGTCCAGTGCTGCTCGTCGGTCGACGGCGAATGCACGGTCGCGCCCTCGCGCTCCAGATCGGCGATCGCGCCGGTGTGCACGTCCAGGTGCACCCGATGCTTCACCGTCGGCGGTTCGTCGACCTTGTTGATCCAGATGGTCTTCTCCGGCACGTCCCCGACCAGAACGTTCGGGTGGTCGGCCGGCGACGTCAGCCCGATCACCCGCCCCCAGAACGCCGTCATCGCACTGGGGCACGTCGCATCGACACACAAGTCCTTGAAACGCGCGACGGTCATAACGCAAAGGCTATCGGCCCTGCTGCCGACGGTAGTGGCGGTTCACCCGCTCCCTGTTGCCGCACGTCGGCGAGCACCACAGCTGGCGCGGATCGTCCTGCAGGAAGTACTTGACGCACCGCCCGGCCGGGCAGGCGCGCAGCCGAGCCCGGTCCGGTCCGGCCAGGAAGTCGATCGTGGACCGGCCGACCGCACCGACCAGCAACGCGACCGGGTCTTCCGTTCGTCCGGCCCAGCGCATGACTGGTGCGCCCTCGGAGGGCCAGTCCAACCGCAGGGTCCCGAGCCTGTCGGCGGCCCGGTTGACCATGCGCAGCGCGGCCTCCGCATCCATCAGCCGATCCGCGTCCGCCTTGCTCGGCGGCTCCGGCGCGACCGCCCGGGCGAAGAGCGCTCGTACCGCACGCCGGACTCGCACCAGCTCGTCGCGCGCGTCGTCCACTCCCCCGAGCGGCCGGCCGAGCACCCCGGTCACCAACTCCTGGTGCTGCTCGAGCCATCCCCCAGCCTCCTCGGGGGTCGCGAGGAGGTCGGCGACGCCACCGTGCCCGTCGTGCTTGATCGTCGCCGCCAGTGCGAAAGCCAGCATGCTCACGGTCGCCATCCTAATGGGATATCCGCTTGCTGCCATGTGAATAGCTGCTCTAGGGTCGCCCCGTGACCGATCTCCGCACGAGGCTTCGCGCCGTACCGACGCTGACCGGGACCCCGCCGGCGTTCGACCCCGTCCGTACTCCGGAGACGCCGCAGCCGCTGTTCGTCGACTGGCTGCTGGACGCGGTTGACCGACAAGTGCCGGAAGCGTGTGCGGCGACGCTGTCGACGGTGCGCGCCGACGGGCGGCCCAATGCGCGAGTGCTGATCCTCAAGGACGTGACCGACGACGGCTGGCAGTTCGCGTCGTCCGCGAGCAGCCGGAAGGGCGAGGAGCTCAGTGCATCGCCGTACGCCGCTCTGACGTTCTACTGGATCCCACTGGGGCGGCAGGTCCGTGTGCTGGGCCGGGTCGTGCCTGCGGATCCGGAGGACTCGGCGCGGGACTTCCTGTCGCGGCCGATGCCGGCTCGGGCCGAGACGCTGGCCGGACGGCAGAGCGCCGTACTGGATGATCCGGCGGACATCAGTGCGGTGGTTGCTGAGCAGACCGAGCGACTGACGGCCGAGCCGGGGTTGGTCGCACCGAACTGGACTCTCTACAGCTTGCAGGCCGACGAAGTGGAGTTCTGGCAGGCGGATCCGGATCGCCGGCATCTCCGCCTCCGCTACCGGCTGGACGGACCCGACTGGACCAAGGAGCGCTTGTGGCCCTGACCGACGTGAAGACGATCGCCACCCGGCTGAACACTCTGGTGGCGGACCTGGACGACGACACCGCGCGGGCCGCGTCCGGCCTGCCGGGCTGGTCCCGCGGCCACGTGATCACTCACATCGCCAACTTCTCCGAAGCCATGACCCGCCAGGTCGAGGAGGCCCTCAAAGGCCGCGTGATCGAGGTGTACGACGGCGGCCGCCCGGCCCGGGACGCCGGTATCGAGGCCGGAGCCCACCGCCCCGCCGCCGAGCTGACCGACCACCTCACCCAAGCAACCACCGCCTTGCTGACCGCCTGGGACAAGGTCGGCCCCGACGACTGGGCCCGCCCCATCCTGCACCGCAACAGCAACCTCGCCGCCGGCCTCGACGCGACCTGGCGCGAACTCACCATCCACACCACCGACCTGAACCTCGGCGCCACCCCAGCCGAGTGGCCGACCGACTTCTGCCTCCACCTCCTCGACTTCCTCCGCGCCCGCACCCCCGAAGACATCCACCTCATCCTCCAAGCCGACAACGGCCCCACCTGGGACACCGGCACCGGCGACCCCCGAGCCCTCACCGGCAACCTCACCGACCTCACCGCCTGGTACGCAGGCAGGAAGGCGCCAGGCCCGATCAGCGGCCCGGCACCCGACCTGCTCCCCTGGCCCTAGCCGACCGTGAAGCGGGAACCGGGCCAGGAACACATCCTGCGGATCCGGCACCGTGTCGTCGAACGAGTCCCGCCAGTTCCCGTCCAGCCCGTAGGTATGGACGTACCGTCCGGCGCCAGCGCGCCACCGCGACCGAAGTCGGCGAACCAGATCGTCGTGAACAGGTGGTCCGCGAACATCGGCTTCTTCCTGTCCCACGCCCAGGTCTTGCCGTGGCCCGTGGACTTCAGGATCGTTGCGGCCGGTACGTCGTTGAAGTCGAGCGCGAGATCCTGGACCGCGAGTAGAGGGTGTCGCCGGGACACACCAGGCCGGTGGCGGTCTCGCCGACGAACGCCTGCATGCCGACGCTCATGGGCTTGCGGTTGTACCCGGCACCACTCCACACCGATCCGACCTGATCTTCCCGGGGAGATCGTTGCCCCGGACAAGTTTCCGGGCGTGCCGTTGGTCTCGCTGACCGCGATGCCGGCGAAGTCGCCGCCCAGGCTGAATCCCTTGCCGTCGCCGTTGGCGGCGTACAGCTCGTCGTTGCCGGCCCAGCAGGACGGCCACAGGTCGCCGTCGGCGCGGGTGACGCCTTCTGCGGCTCGCTGGCTGCCTCCCTCGCCTCCGGCGCTGACCTGGTGGAATCCGTCCGGCTCGCCAACGCGGCCGGTGCATTGTCGACAACCGTCAACGGCGCCGCGGACTCGGCACTGCGTCGGGCCGCCGCCCTTGCCTTCCTGGATGGCGCGCCCCCCTCAGTTTGCGGTCTCCGTGAGATCCTTTGCTCTGGATCGGGACTAAGGTGCGACCCAGACGACCATCGGACCAGCGGGGAGCGGGCATGACGACGATCTACGACGTCGCGCGCAGGTCGGGTGTGTCGCCGGCAACCGTGTCGCGCGTACTGAGCGGCCGCCGCAACGTCGATCCGGAGCTGTCCGAGAAGGTCCGCGCCGCGGTGGCCGAGCTCGGGTACCGCCCGAACGGCGTCGCCCGCAACCTGCGCAAGTCCAGCACGAACCTGTGGGCCGTCGTCATCTCCGACATCGAGAACCCGTTCTTCACCTCGCTGGTCCGCGGCCTCGAGGACGTCGCCCAGACCGAGGGCTACCACGTGGTCCTCTGCAACTCCGACGAGGATCCCGCCAAGGAAGCGGCGTACGCGTCCGCCGTCCTGACCGATCAGATGGCCGGCGTGGTGATCTCCCCGACCAGTACGGCGGAAGGCGTGCAGCTGCTCGCGGATGCCAAGCTCCCGATGGTGCTGATCGACCGGCGCGTCGACGGGGTCGAGGCGGACACCGTGCTGGTCGACAACGAACACGGTGCGAACGAGGGCGTCAAACACTTGATCGACGGTGGGTACCGGCGGATCGCCTGCATCACTGGGCCGCGCAAGGTCTCCACAGCGATGGACCGGCTGGCCGGGTATCGGTCCGCGCTGCGGGCGGGCGGCATCCGGTACGACAAGGATCTGGTCCGGCACGCGGACTTCCGCGAGGCGGGCGGGTATGCGGCGATGGAGAGCTTGCTGGAGTTGCCGGAGCCGCCCGAGGCGCTGTTCGTGACGAACAACCTGATGACGGTCGGGGCGCTGGAATGCCTGGCCAAGAAGGGGCTTCGGGCACCGAAGGACATCGCCGTGGTCGGCTTCGACGACATCCCGTGGGCGGATCTCGTCGTACCCAGCCTGACTACGGTGGCCCAGCCGACGTACGAGCTGGGTCGAACCGCCGGGCTGCTCCTGAAAGACCGGACGGCCTCCCCCGGACGCCCGCCGTCCACGGTCACCCTCCGCACCGAACTCCACATCCGAGCCACCTCAGCCCCCCGCAAGAGGTAAAGGACACCGCTTCGCGGCGACTGCTGCTCCGGCCGCCTCCGGCGACGGGCGCGGGATGAGTCACGAGCCGGCCGGGTTGGCGCCACGTGCTGTGGATGAGCGGGCCCCGCACGTGAAAGGACACCGCTTCGCGGCGAGCTGCTCCTCCGGCCGCCTCCGGCGGCAGGCGCGGGATGTGTCGCGCGTCGGCCGGGTTTGGCGCCAGGTGCTGTGGGTGAGGGGGCTGCACGTGATGGGACACCGCTCGCGGCGACTGCTCCTCCGGCGGCGGCGCGCGGGATGAGTCACGAGCCGGCCGGGTTGGCGCCAGGTGCTGTCGGTGTGCGGGCTGCACGTGAAAAGGACACCGCTTCGCGGCGACTGCTAGTCCGGCCGCCTTCGGCGGTGGGCGCGGGATGTGACACGAGCCGGCGCGGTTAGCGCCAGGTGCTGTCCGCGTCGTCCTCGGTCATCTCCGGGTCGACCATGCCGAGCTTTGGGCGACACCGCACGAGGTTGCCCCATCAGCTGGAGGGTTGCCCACCGAGAACCTGCTGGGCAACCCTCCGGTTGAGGGGGGCAACCTCGTGGGTCTGTGCGCGGCAGGTGGTGGCGATCGTGGGGCGAGAGGTCGCGCGCGGGAGGGACCACGGGCTCCCTCACACGGCAGGCGACCGCCCTCCGGCGGTGCGTGGGATGTGACATGAGCCGGCGCGATGGGCGTTAGGTGCTGTTAGCATCTTGGCGGTATTGGATCGATCGGCGGGAGGTGGGACCCATGTGCGCAGTATCCGTAGTGGGTGCTTCCCTGCAGTCTGCGATCGGGCTACTGAGGTAGTCGCGGCTGGGAGCGCCTGACAGGCAACTTGTGAAAGGCGACTCCCATGGACACAACATCTTCTTCGACTCCGGGCAGCAGCTCGACGGCTGCGTCCGATGGCATCGCGGGGGCGCGGATGCCAGGGCACGGGCCGATGGTCGAGCAGCGGGTCGACTCCGTAGGACTAGCGGGCGACTCGGATAAGCGGGCCTTGGTTCTCGCTGGTGGTGGGGCGGCGGGCAATGCGTGGGAGCTTGGTCTCATCGCTGGGCTGGCCGATGCCGGGGTTGATGTCACCGAGGCTGATCTCATCATCGGGACGTCGGCAGGGTCGACAGTGGCTGCCCAGATCACCAGCGGGACTCGGCCGGCCGAACTGTATGCGGCGATCCTCGGCGAGGTGCCTCAGCCACAGACCAGCGGCGCCGGATCGGCCGGCGGACGTGCTCCAAGTTTGTCGGGGCAGAGCTATCTGGACTGGTCGAACGCGATCATCGGTTCTGCTCGGGATGCGGCCGACATGCGCCGCAGGATGGGGGCCGCGGCGCTCGAGGCGGATGCTTCCAACGGCTTCAACCCGCGCTGGCGCGACATCGTGGCGGCTCGGCTTCCCAGTCGGCAGTGGCCGGAACGGCGTGTGCTCATCACGGCTGTTGATGCACAGACCGGGGAACCGGTCGTGTTCGACCGACACAGCGGAATCGAGCTGGTGGATGCCGTTGCCGCCAGCACCAGCAACGGATTCGGTTCCGTCCCTCCGTACCGCGTCGGCAAGAACCGGTACATCAACGGGGGCTACCGACGGAGCGAGAACGCTGACCTGGCGGCTGGCTACGGGCGGGTGCTGGTGCTGTCGCCGTTCGGCGGCAGGTCGCGGATGCCGCTGGAGTGGGGCATGGATCTCGCGACCCAGGTCGACGAGCTGCGCGCCGGGGGTAGCAGGGTCGAGACGGTCTTTCCGGATGTCGGCGCGGGTGACGTGTTCAACGCCAATGCGATGGATCCGTCAACCCGTGTGCAGGCCGCGCGAGGAGGCTACGACCAGGGCCGAGCGCTGGCGGAGCTAATCGCCGAGCTCTGGCACTGACGCCGGCGAAACCAGTCGACTCGGTCAGCGTGACACCACCTGCTACTGCCGCGGCCCACATGCCGAACGCAGCGCGGTCGGGGCGGATGGTTGAGACCGTCCGCCACCGACCGCGCTTGCGACGTCTACCTAGTCAGGCTAGGAGCTCGATTTGGCTGAGGCTGACGTCCGAGGTCGAGGCCGTGATCGTCAAGCGGTAGTGCGTATAGGCGTCCGGGGTGGTGATCGTGAAGGGGCGGGTTTGGCGGCGCCAGGGGAATGTCTCGTTGGTGCGGGTGTCGAGGACGGACCAGGTGGTGCCGTCGAGGGACGCCTCCAGGCGCCAGGAGGTTGGGTCACCTTCGGATGAGCCGGAGGTGAGGGTGTAGAAGCCGGCGGTCGCGGGCTCGGGGAGGGACCAGGTGACCGTCGGTGTCGACAAGCGGGTTTCGGTGGTGGAGTCGTCGTCGAAGAGCGGGTGGTCCTGGCGAGGGATCAGGTCGATCAGGGGTGCGGGGACCGCGTCGTCGGTGGTGAGCGCGGGTGGGGTGTCGAGGGTTCCCCAGTCGGACGGCTCGGGGCCGAGGACGAAGTGGAGCTCGCGGGCGGACCGCAGGACGTCGTCGGGGATGGATGCTGTCGGCAACTGTTTGCCGTCGACGAGGACCTCTTGCACGTAGGGGTGCCGGTGATCGGAGGCGGTGATCACGATCGGCGTGCCGCCGAGCGGGGTGACCACGGTCCGGGCGAAGAGCGGGGAGCCGATGGCGTACTCGGGGGCGCCGACGCGGAGCGGATAGATGCCTAGGGCACTGAAGAGGTACCACGCGGACATCTCGCCGTTGTCCTCGTCGCCCGGGTAGCCCTGCCCGATCTGTTCGCCGACGAAGAGGCGTTGCAGGACCTCGCGGACGATCGCTTGCGTCTTGTACGGCGTACCGGCGTAGTTGTACATCCACGCGATGTGGTGTGCCGGCTGGTTGCTGAAGCCGAACTGGCCCATCCGGACGGCTTGGGCCTCGAGCATCTCGTGGATGACGATCGAGTAGGTGCCCTTCTTCGTGGCCAGCTCGGGCGTTGCGAAGAACTCGTCGAGCTTGGCCTCCAGACCACGCGGGCCGCCGTACAGGTTCGCCAGGCCGCGGCCGTCATGGGCGACGTGGAAGGCGAAGTTCCAGCCGTCGGTCTCGGTGAAGTCGCCGCCCCACTCACAGGGGTCGAACTCCGCGGGCGTCTTCGCGAACTGCCCGTCCGGCCGCCGGCCCTGGAAGAAGTTGATGTCCGGGTCGAACAGCAGGACGTAGTTCAGCGAGCGGCGCCGCAGGTACGACGCTTCCTCGTGCAAGCGGGCCCGTCGTTCCGCGGGCACGGCCGGGTCGTCGGCCAAGCGGTCGGCCATCAGCGCGAGACCGAAGTCGTTGAGGTACGCCTCGAGCGACCACGACACGCTCTCCTCGGTGTCGGTACTCACGTAGCCGGCGAAGAACCCGGTCGCCACACCCTTCCGCCCGACCTCGGTCTCGGTGGGCGCGACGGTCGCGTTGCGCAGACCGGCGTCGTACGTCGCCAGCGGGTCGGGCAGCGCGACGCCCTTCAGGTAGGCGTCCGCGAACGAGACGTCGGAGCTCGTCCCGGTCATGCAGTCCGCGTAACCGGGCGACGACCAGCGGGCGATCCACCCACCGTCGCGGTACTGCTGCACGAAACCGTCCACCAGCTCGGCGGTCAGCTCCGGGTAGAGGAACGCGTACGCCGGCCACGCGGTCCGATACGTGTCCCAGAAGCCGCTGTTGACGTACATCTTCCCCGGCTTGACGACCGAGTTGGTCTCGCGGTCGGTCGCCGTACCCTCGGTCGGCAGCACCGGGCTGGCGTAGCGGTGGTCGGGGGCGTCGTGCGAACCGGCGTTCTCGAAGTGGGAGTTCGGGTAGAGGTTGAGGCGGTAGAGGTTGCCGTAGACCGTGCGCAACTGCGGCTCGGTCGCGCCCTCGGGGCGGATCACCTGCAGGCGCTCGTTCCAGGCTTCGTTGGCGGCCCGCTGGATGTCGTCGAAGGTGCGGCCGTCGAGCTCGAGCTCCAGGTTGTGCCGGGCCTGGTCGACGCCGATGAACGACGTCGCGATCCTCAGGGTCACCTCGGACGCGCCGAACGTCGCGGCGCGGGCGTTCTCCCGGCCGCCGGTCGCCGGTCCGAAGCCGGTCGGGGTCGCGGAGAAGAGTCCGTAGCAGTACATCCGGGTCCGGCCGGTCTCCGAGCCGTTCTCGACCCAGCCGGTCAGCGCGG
Source organism: Kribbella sp. NPDC048837 (assembly GCF_055586945.1). Classification (NCBI taxonomy): domain Bacteria; kingdom Bacillati; phylum Actinomycetota; class Actinomycetes; order Propionibacteriales; family Kribbellaceae; genus Kribbella; species Kribbella sp. NPDC048837. Next base: position 173,892 of record NZ_JBVJHF010000005.1, on the reverse strand, counting down.
TCCCGTCGTACCCGAAGGCGCCGTTCTCGTCGATGGTGTCGAAGACCAGGTGCCGGCCCGGCGCGTCGCCGGGGAAGGTGATGCGGAAGATCGCGCCGTGGTCGGTCGGCGCCAGTTCCGCGCGTACGCCGTTGCTGAGGGCAACCGAGTACACGTCCGGGCGCGCCAGCTCGTCATCGTGGCTGAAGGCAACGGCTCGCTCGGCCGGATCGCCGAGCGGCTCGGCCGCCGCGACCGGCATGATCGTGAGCTGGTCGCGGTCGCCCATCCACGGGCTCGGCTGGTGGGAGAACGTGAGTCCCTGCAGCTCGGGGCGGTTGTCGGCGTTGTTGGTCCGGTGGTACTCGTACGGCCAGCGATGCGTGGAGGCGTCGGTCACCGGGGTGAGGAAGTTGAATCCGTTCGGCCAGGCGGTGATCGGCAGCGTGTTGCCGCGGGAGAAGCCGTGGCTGGCGTTGGTGCCGCGCCGCGTGTCGACGTACGCAACCAGGTCCGACCCGTCGAGTCGCGCCGGTGCCGGCGAGATCTCGAGGTCGTCGATCCACCCTTGGAAGTCCGAGTCCGGCGCATCAACCACCAGCAGCACCCGCTCGACCGTCTTCCCCACGACCGCCGAGAGATCGACCTGCACGTCGTTCCACTGGTCGGCGTACAGAATCTTCGCCGCACCCTGCCCCGCCGCGTCGAACGGCATCCCGTACTGATCCGTGGCACCGGCCTCCGACAGCCGGGACCCGTCGGTGAACACCAGATCCACCGCGGCGTACGTCGCCGCGTAGCTCAGCTGACCATCAAGCTCCGGATAGATCTTGTACCGCAACCGATCCCCGGCCCGCGCACCAACGTCAACGCCCGGCAGCTCGGCCTCCTGCCGCCCACCCGCCCCCGCATAACGCACAGCGTCAACACTGCTGAACCCGGCCCGCGGACTGTTCGGCCCACCCGGACCGCCACCTGTCTCGATCATCACGGCCGCAATGCTACGTTTCAACGCGGCGGGCCGTGCAAACGTCTCAAGGCGTGCTGGTCTCCTGCTAGGCTGTTGATTACGAGGCCTTCGATGGCCGCGGAGAGAACGCCAGGTCTGCTGCCAGACCCGCCTGATCAGGTGCGGCGCTCCGGACCATCGAAGGTCTCGTTGCTGTTCACAACCCGGTGCGCGGCCACCACGGGTACGCCTCCAACGTCCCAGGCACCACGACGACCTCGAAGCCACCTGGGCCGTCGTCTGCACGTCGGATCTGATGCCGGACAGCCATCAGGTGGTGCGCCTCGAAGCCCCCGAACTCGTCCGCCTCGAGCGCTGCCCTCAGCATGCCGGCGTACTGGTCCGCAGCCTGGAGCCCGTCTAGCTGCCCGGGACCCAGGAATGCGGGCCGCCCTCGCAGCAGCTCCCACGGCGCACGATCGGCAGCCCGCACCCGCAACTTCTCGAACCAGGCCAACGTCTCCTCATGCCGGAACCCCCGGACATGCCCGAAGGAGATCACCACATCCCGCCGACCTCCCGGCCATTCGTCGGCCGTCCGCAGCACCTGCTCGAGCACCCGCCCGGCCACGAAGTTGTAGAAGGCGACCTGATCGGAGATCGCCTCCTCCAGCAGGCCGATCGCCGACTTCTCCACCAGAACGAAATTCACCACAACGCCCGGCACCGCCGCCAGCTGCGCCGCCACGAACTGCCGCCGGGGGAACCTCTTCACGTGCTCTGTCCAGTGCAACGGCTTCCGCACCGGGACCGACAGCCGATGCCTGCAGTGCGCGATCGCACGCCGAAGCCCTGCATCGTCCTCGTCAGCGACGACGACCGCGACCATGCCGAAGTATCGCGACGCACGCAGCGACAGACCACGGTCGCCGGTCTCGTCCACGTAGGCACGCACCAGCGGCCGTTCGAAGTACATGGACGGAAACCCTATGAGCCGGCAGGCGTCCGTGGCGGCTCAGAACTGGGTCTGTGGATATCTGCTCTTGAATGCCCCAGGTTGCCCTGGATTCAGTGCGGTGGTGGGGGTGGGGTGTTCCCATCTTGGACCCAGGTGATGTAGTCGCGGGCGGTGGATTCGGGTGGGCGGAGGTGGAGGCCGGCGGTGCGGGCTCGGGTGTTGTCCAGTTGGAAGGTGCCGTCGTTGGTGCCGTCGTGGGGGAGGTGGAAGCGGTCCACGGCGGGGGTCCAGTTGATGGGGGGTGCGGTGGGGACGGCGGAGCGCCAGGTGTCGGCGAGGGCGGACATGGTGTGGGTGGGGCCGACGGCGTTGTAGGGGCCGGGGACGGCAGCGGTGGTGAGGTGGAGGAGGAAGGCGGCCAGGTCGCGGGCGTCGATGTACTGGATGGGCTGGCCGGGGCGGGCGGCGCATTCCATCGGGGTGTTGTGGGCCAGGGCCCAGCCCCAGTTGCCGAAGTCGGGGTTGTAGGGGCCGACGACGAAGCCGGAGCGTACGGCGGCGGTCCGGGGGCCGAAGGTGTCGGCGAGCAGCGCCTCGCACCGGACCTTGGAGGGGCCGTAGAGATCCATGGTGAAGTGGTCCTCGGGTGCGCCGGCCGGCCAAGCCAAGAGAGGCGCGGATTCGGTCATGCCGGGCGTGGTCTTGCTGGCGTAGACGGCGATCGACGACATGTACGTGTAGTGCGCACAGCGGTCGCGGAGCAGCGAGGCGCTCAGGCGGACGTCGTGGACCAGGAAGCCGGACATGTCGATGACGCCGTCCCACTCCCCCGTCGCCAGTACGCCGGGATCCGCGCGCTCACCGGTCAACCGGCGTACCTCGGGGAACAGGCCGGGATTCGTCCGCCCGCGGTTGAACAGGGTCACCTCGTGGCCGTCGCGGAGAGCGGCCTCGACGACGTGGCGGCCGAGGTTCTTCGTGCCGCCGAGGACGAGGAGCTTCACGCGAGCTGCCCCACGAGACCTTCGAGCTCGGCCAGCAGCGGATCGATCCAGTCCTCGGAGCCCGGGATCGTGCGCAGACCTTCCGCGATGACGAAGTCCAGGGCGCGCAGGCAGAAACACGCGCCGCCGACGAGCACCTGCCGGTCGACCAGGAAGGGGTCGGCTCCGGCGGCTTCGACGTACCGGCCCACGATCGGCCCACGGTCGTGGCCGAGGGCAACGGCATCGCGGACCAGCGTGTAGAGGTCGCTGAGGTGCGGAGCGACGTACACGAGCGGCCAGTCGACTGCGGTCCAAGAGGTCCCGTCCGTCACCAGGTTCTTCGGTACGAAGTCGCCGTGGACGATACCCAGCGGCGCCTGCTGGTGGAGCGCGGCGAGTGCCTGCGTCAACGGCGCCACATCGAACGAGACCCGCCCGATCCGGTCGGCCAGTTCCTTGGCGTGCTCCGGCGGGAAACCGGTCGGTCCGGAAACAGCCCGGCGACGAATCTCGGCGAGCAGCCCAGCCGCGGCCAGGAACCCCTCCGCCGACGGCTCCTGCTCCAGGGTCACCCGTCCGACATCCGCGAGCACCAGCACGCCGTCAGTCGCCGAGAGCAGCTCCGGAGCCGGCAAACCGAGCGGAACGACGAACCGCTCGTACGCCGTCGCCTCACCGGACTGCGCGTCCGTCCCGCGCTTCACGATCACGCTGCGCAGGCCGTACGACAGCCGCCACACCTCCGACGACCCCCACTGCCGCAGCAGCTCCCCGTGCAACGCCTCGACCGACGGCGCCTCGGTCGCCCGGAGGACCGGGCCGCGGGGAAGCCAGGCGGGAAGCATCCGAAGAGTAGACCACGGTCCGTCGCCGGGCGCCGCCGAATTAGGGTGTGGGTATGACCGAGAACGCCACGCACGCCTGGGGCTTCGGCCTCGCCACCGTCACCGCCGCCGGGACCGTCCTCGACGTCTGGTTCCCGGCCCCCGAGCTCGGCACCCAGCCGGACGGCGCGAAGGCGCCCGCCGAGCTGATCGCGGCCGAGGGCTACGACGAGCTCCGGCAGGTACGGCGTGCGGTCGTCGCGACCGGGATCACGCTGGACCAGGCCCCGGCCGGGACCGCGGACGCGTACCTGCGGCTGCACCTGCTGTCACACCGCCTGGTCCGCCCGCACGGCCTCAACCTGGACGGCATCTTCGCCGCCCTGCCGAACAACGCGTGGACGTCGCTCGGCCCGGTCCCGGTCGAGGAGATCGAGCAGGTCCGGCTCCGGGCCCGCGCGGCCGGGCAGCACCTGTCGGTGACCAGCGTCGACAAGTTCCCCCGGATGACGGACTACGTCGTACCGAGTGGGGTCCGGATCGGCGACGCGGACCGGGTCCGGCTGGGCGCGCACCTGGCCTCGGGGACGACCGTGATGCACGAGGGATTCGTGAACTTCAACGCCGGCACGCTCGGTACGTCGATGGTCGAGGGCCGGATCGTGGCCGGCGTCGTGGTCGACGACGGCAGCGACATCGGTGCGGGGGCGTCGATCATGGGCACCTTGTCCGGCGGCGGCACGCGGGTCGTCTCGATCGGCAAGCGCTGCCTGCTCGGCGCGAACGGCGGCACCGGCATCTCGCTCGGCGACGACTGCGTGGTGGAGGCCGGTCTGTACGTGACCGCCGGTACCAAGATCACCCTCCCGGACGGCAGCGTGGTGAAGGCCCGCGACCTGTCGGGCCAGCCTGGCCTGCTGTTCATCCGCAACTCGGTCACCGGTGCGGTCGAGGCGCGGCCGCGCAAGGGTGAGGGCATCACGCTCAACGAGGCCCTGCACGCCAACGCGTGACTTCGGCCAACCAATGTGAGGTTGTGCACGTCAACCACTTCGTGACGCACAGATCGGAACCTGCCCACCGCCCCCGGACGTTGGGAGCGGTATGCCGATGAAGCGGGGTGCCGTGGTTGCCCTGGGCGCGATCGGGGCGCTCAGCCTGGCGATCGGCGTCGGCATCGCGTGGGTCGGCGGCAAGAACATCGGGTCGATCCTGCCGCCCCCAGAGCAGTGCGAGGCCACGGTCGACAACCAGACCGTGGTCCTCGACCTGGAGCAGGCCGAGTCGGCCGCCATCATCGCGGGCGTCGCCGTACGCCGTGGGCTGCCGGCGCGGGCGGCGACGATCGCGCTCGCGACGGCGTACCAGGAGTCCGGACTGCGCAACCTGGCGCACGGGGACCGGGACTCACTCGGGCTGTTCCAGCAGCGGCCGTCGCAGGGCTGGGGCACCGAGGCGCAGGTGCGGGACCCGCACTACGCGGCCGGGAAGTTCTACGACGCGCTGGTGAAGGTGAAGAACTACCAGAAGCTCGCGGTCACGGTCGCGGCAGACGCGGTGCAGCGCAGCGCGTTCCCCAACGCGTACGCCGACCACGAGGCGGACGCCCGGGTCCTCGCGTCGGCGCTGACCGGGCAGTCGAAGAGCGTGTTCAGCTGCACCGTGAACACGGCGTCGGTGCCGGCCGAGACTATGGGCCGGAACGGGCTGACGCCGCGGGCGGACGCCGTACGGAAGGATCTGATCCAGACGTTCGGGGAGTTGTCGACCGGCGGATACGCGGCGGGTGGCGTCCGGTCAGGGCACATGGAGGGCTCGGCGCACTACGACGGCCGGGCGGTCGACGTGTTCGTCCGGCCGATCTCGGCGGCCAACACGACCAAGGGCTGGGCGATGGCGCAGTACCTGGTCGCGCGGGCGGACGTGCTGAAGATCAAGACGGTCATCTTCAGCGACAAGATCTGGACCGCGGGCGGCCGCTCGGACAGCGGCTGGCGGGACTACACCCCACCTGAGCGCTCCGGCGACCCGGCCATCCTCCGCCACCTCGACCACGTCCACGTGGACGTCCAGGAGCAATGATGCGGGGCGCCCACTCGAGGACGCCCCGCATCAGTAGGTAGTCGGACGATTACTCGTCGTGCTCCCGCGGGGGCAGCGCCGCGATGAACGGGTGATCCTTGTCGATCTTGCCCATCTTCGACGCGCCGCCGGGGGAGCCCAGGTCGTTGAAGAAGTCGACGTTCGCGGTGTAGTAGTCCTTCCACTGCTCCGGGGTGTCGTCCTCGTAGTAGATCGCCTCTACCGGGCAGACCGGCTCGCACGCTCCGCAGTCGACACACTCGTCGGGGTGGATGTACAGCATCCGGTTGCCCTCGTAGATGCAGTCGACGGGGCACTCCTCGACACACGCGAGGTCCTTCAGGTCAACACACGGCTGCGCGATGACGTAGGTCACTGCTCTCCTCCTATGGCAGGCAAGCGCAGCGCTGGACTTGGGGTGCTGCGATGCGGTGGTGCTGTGCTTGGTGCAGGGTCTCTAGTATCACGGTAATACTTCGCCCACTCTGCCAGGAGTCCGCATCGTGTCAGGCCTGGATACCCGTGATATCGGCCACCGTGTCGTGGTCCGGCACCGGATACCGGGCGGCCTCACCGACGTGATCGGCGTCCTGCAGTCCTGGGACCCCGCAGGCCTGGTCGTTCGGCACGCTGACAGCAGTCTGCACCAGATCGGCGCCGGTGAGGTTACAGCGGCGAAAACGATCCCCGAGCTGCCGCTGCGCCCGGTGGACGTCGAGCAGCTCTTCCTGACCACCGCACTGGGCCGCCCCGCGGTCGAAACGTCGTACGTCGGTCACTGGTTGCTCCGGGCATCGGCCGGCTGGACCGGCCGGGGGAACTCGCTGCTGCCGGCGGGCAGCCCCGGGATGCCCGTGGCCGAGGCCCTCAAGCACGCTGAAGCCTTCTACGACGAGCGCGGCCTGCCCCCGCAGGCCCTGATCCGGCTCGGCAGCCCGGAGGCGGAGGAGCTCCGTGACCTCGGCTGGGTCGACGCCCGCCCCGAGCAGTCCGACGTCCTCGTCATGCACACCACGCTCGACCACGTGAACGCCGCACCGGAGTACGACGTACTGGTCGCGGAGCACCCGGGAGACGCCTGGTACGCGGCCGCGTTCGACGGTCCGGTGCCCGAGCCCGCGCCGAAGGTGCTCGAGGGCGCACCGAAGGCCGTCTTCGCCTCGATCACCTTGGACGGCCGGATTGTGGCCGTTGGGCGTGGATCCATGACGGGCCATTGGCTCGGCGCCGATGCGATCCGCGTCGACCCGGCGTACCGCCGCCGTGGCCTGGGCTCGGCGATCCTGCAGGCTCTGGCCCGCTGGTCCGGTCCGTTGGGCGGTCGCCGCACCTACCTGGAGGTGCTGGAGGAGAACGGCCCCGCGATAGCCACCTACGGAAGGCTCGGCTACCGCGAGGCGTACCGCTACCGCTACCTGACCAGCCGCTGAGCCGCGCCCGCCCCGATCAGGGTGAGAACGACAAACCCAGCCAGTACGACGCTCAGCGCGCGACTGGGGTCAGTTGCCAGCGCGGCATAGGTAGAACCGGCCAGAGCGACGCCCAGTGCGCCGGAGAGCTGTGCGTTGGTGGCAACCACTCCAGACAGGTCAGCGGCGTACTGCGGAGTCATGCTGGATGTGATGGCCCCGATCAGCGTGTTGGCGCTGATACCGAGCCCGAGGCCGCCGATGCCCAGCAACACGAACAGGAATGGCCCAGTGCGGCCGCCCAGCAGCAGATAGGCCAGCACCGACAGATAGCCGGCCGCGAGGACCAGGCAGCCGATGACCGGCATCCACCGCACTCCCCTGCGCAGTCTGGGTAGTACAGGACCGGCCAGACCGAAGGCGGCCACCCAGATCACCATGGCGAAGCCTGAGTAGGCAGGGCCTTTGTGGAGGCCGTCCTGGAGGTAGAGGGCGAGAACGAAGAGCAGGGCGAAGTACGTGCCCGACGTACAACCGTGAGCGAGCAGACCGGCCCGGACGGACGGGGTGCTCAAGACCTGGCGGGCGATCAGTGGACGACCACCACGGGCGGCTGTACGGCGTTCGCCGTACTCGAAGAGGGCCAGGGCCGGGAGGCTCAGCAGGAGGCAGACCCAGGACCAGGCCGGCCAGCCGCGCTCCGAGCCCAGCAGGAGCGGGACGATGACGAGCAGAACCGTTGTGGACAACGTGAGTACGCCGAGCAGGTCCAGGCGATCACGGTGCCCGGCCGGATCGGCGGGGAGCCGTCGGCGCGCGGCGATCGCGAGGGCGATGCCGATGGGGACGTTGACCAGGAAGATCGGGCGCCAGCTGGTGCCGAACAGGTCAGCCGCGATCAGGACGCCGCCGAGAATCTGCCCGGCGACGGCACCGCCGGACAGCGCGATCGAGAAGTAGCCGAGTGCCTTCAGCCGATCGCGGCCCTGGAAGTGCAGCTGAATGCCGCTCAGCACCTGCGGGACCATCAGCGCGGCGCCGGCACCCTGGACGAAGCGGGCGACGACCAGCGTGATGATCTCCGGCGCGAGCCCGCACGCCAGCGAGGCCACCGTGAACACGGTCAGGCCGAGGAGGAACGTCGTACGGTAGCCGAGCGACGAGCCGAGGCGGGCGCCGGTGATCAGCAGCACGGCGAAGGCGACGACGTATCCGGACACGACCAGGCCGACCGCTCCCTCGGAGGCGTGCAGATCGGCGCCGATCGACGGGCCGGCGATGTTCGCGACCGCGGTGTCGATGTTCGCCATGAACTGGCCGGTCAGCAGGACGGCGAGGATCGCGTTCCGGCCGCGCGTCGGAGTCTGAGTGAGTGCCACGCTCGGAGGAACGGTTCGAGGTGGGTGGGATGTGAGGGCGTTAGTCTCGGGTGCCATGGCGGATCACGTGGCGGAACGGCCCGAGTACGCGGGGGACTTCGAGGGAACGGTGCACGTGGAGTACACGCCGCACCCGGACGACGGGGTGGCGGATCCGGGCGAGATCGTGTGGACCTGGGTGCCGTTCGAGGAGGACTACACCCGCGGGAAGGACCGGCCGGTGCTGGTGGTCGGGTCGGACGGGCCGCTGTTGCTGGCCTTGATCCTGACCAGCAAGGACCACGACCGCGACGCCGCCGACGAGGCGCGCTGGGGGCGGGTCTGGATGGACATCGGCAGCGGCCCCTGGGACAAGGAGGGCCGCCGCAGCGAGATCCGCCTGGACCGGGTGCTACGGATCGACCCGTCCCAGGTCCGCCGCGAGGGTGCCGTCATCGGCGAGGACCTCTTCAACGAGGTCGCCGCCGAACTCCACACCCTCCACCGCAGCTAGCTGGGGCGGCGGGGCGTGGTGGGTTTGCCGAGGGTGGGCGGGGTGCTGATGCCGGGCGGCGGCGGCGTGGTGCCGGGCTTGGGGCCGCAGCGGATGTCGTCGGCCGCGTTGTACTTGGTGGTGAACGACTCGGTCTTCTTCCGTACGCCGTTCTGCGCGAAGTACCGGTAGACGGTGATGTCGAACCCGGCGGTCGGCGCCTGCGGCCGGCAGTCGCCCGCCTGGCTGTAGACCACCTTCGGTGCGCGCGGGTTGGACTTCCCCGACTGCCCCGCGGTGATGTCCCAGACCTTGGTGCCCCAGATCTTCACCGTGATGCTGCCCTGGCTGCCCGGCGTGGACGCCTTGAAGATGGTCTGCACCAGGATCCCGTGGCCGGAGTCGTTCAGGAACTTCATGTCCACCGCCGGCCAGGCGACCGTTGCCTCCCGGCCGATCGGGTAGCGGCTGATGTAGACGCTGTGCGCCTTGTGCTCGACGTCCTTCAGCCCAGCGAAGAACGCCGCGTTGAAGGTGGTGGTCGCCGATTGCGACACGCCGCCGCCGAGATCGAGGACGAACTTCCCGCCGCTGATGATGTTGCCCTCGGTGAAGCCGTTCTCCTTGGTCCGCTCGCCGACGATCTTGTTCAGGCTGAACGTCTCGCCCGGCTTCAGCAGCGTGCCGTTGATCTTGGCCGCCGCGGTGCCGATGTTGACGTTGCGGTAGGGCGCGTGCGGGAAGCGGGTGGTGAACTCCCCCATCACTTCCTTGATCCCGAGCGCGGTCACCTGCTCGGTCGTCACCGCCGCCTGGGTGTTCGCCAGCCCGACCGCGGCCCGGCGCTCGCCGGCCGGCTTGGCCAGGATGCCGAGGATCGCCGGCGCCACCTTGGTCCGGTCGACAACCATGCCGTCGACAGCCGGCACCACCTTCGGCGCGTTGCCGACGATCTGGACGGTCGCGTCCTTCGGCAACGTCTCCAGGGCCTTGAACCGCTTCTGGAACAGCGGCTCCAGCTTCTTCGCGTCCAGCGTCGGCGTGATCTTGCCGCCGGGCAGCGTCACCGCCAGCGCCGGCGCGATCTCGGCCGGCTCCAGTTCGACCGACTTGGACCCGACGGTGAGCCGGATCGGGCCGGACATCGCCGGTTCGGCGTACTCCTTCAGGGCGTTGTCGAGCGCGTCGGTCCCGGCCTGCGGCTTGGTCACGCCGACCGGGAGATCCTTCGCGTCGCCGTCGGTCGGATACGCGGCGAGCACCGCGTCCTCGGCCTTGGCGTTGTCCAGTTGCAGGCCGTCGGCCGGTGCCTGCGTGACCGGCTTGGTGCCGTCGAACGTGATGGTGCCTTCGGTGGCCGGCCGGTTCACCTGCTTGGCGAGCTTCTCGACCGCGGCCCGCAGCTTCGCGTCGTCCTTGGTGACCACCGGCTGGATCGCGTCGCCGCCGGTCAGGCCGTGCCAGATCCGGCCGGGGGCCAGGCTGCGGCCCGCGCCCGCGGCGGACACGGTGGCGTCCAGGTCCACGGACAGGCCGGCGTCGGCCGGGTTCACCTGGAACTTCGCCTCGCCCGCCTTCAGCGCGATCGGCTGGTTCACGCGGTCCTCGAGACCTGCCTGGAGCTTGGCCTTCGCGTCCGGCTTCGAGAGGCCACCGACCGGGATGCCGAGGATGGTGGTGTCACCGGGGATCTTGTCGCCGGCGAAGGCGAAGGCCGCCCCGTACCCCACCAGGAACACACCGAGCCCCGCCGCGGCGATGATCCCCGCGAGCTGCTTTCTCCCCACCGGAAAGTGTCCTCCTGCTCGAAGCCATGGTCAGGCTGCGCCACACGGACGCAGCGCAGGCACAAGGGCACATACTACGGGACGGGGCATGCCCCTCCGACCGATGGGCCTGCCCCGGGGTGCCCCGAGATCACCCTCAGGCGTCGGGCAGTTGCCGGTAGTGACTCGAATGATAGATCAGGGCGCTCGGATCGGCCGGTTCGCCCAGCCCGAGACTCAGCACCTCACCGACCACGATCGTGTGATCGCCGCCGTCGTACGTCGCCCAGGTCCGGCACTCGATCCAGGACAGCGCGCCGTCGACCAACGGGCAGCCGGTCTTCGGGCCGGCTGTCGTACCGATGCCGTCGAACTGGCTGTACAGGTCGCGTCCGGACCGGGCGAACCGGTCCGCGATCGGCTGCTGGTCCCCCGCCAGCACCGAGGCGGCCCAATAACCACAGTCCAGTACGGCGTCGTGCATCCGGACACCCTTGTCGACGCAGACCAGCACCAGCGGCGGATCCAGCGAGACCGAGGTGAACGCGTTCGCCGTCATCGCGTGGGCCACGCCGTCCTGCAGCGTGCTCATGATCGTGATCCCGGACGCGAACCGTCCCAGCGCCGCACGGAACTCCGCGGGCGCAACACTCCCACTGGGCTCGGATGCGGACACCCCAGCAGGTTATGCCCGCTGGAAGGTTGATGCCTCAACCGAGCGTGTGGGAACGGTCACTCCGGTCTACAGACCGGCGAACAGGTCGTGCTCGACACCGTCCGGACCGGGCGCGGCCGTGCCCTTGACCAGGCGGTACGGCTCCGAGCCCCAGATCTGGTTGCCGTTGTTGTTCGACAGCGCGAAGAACGGTCCGTCGACGGTGATCTGGGTGGCGTGCGCCTTCATCGCGTTCATCTTGCGATCCAGGTACGCGTCCGCGTCGATCACGCAGTCGATCAGCCGGTCCGGCGTGACGAACGGGCCGAGCGGACCGTCCGGGTCCAGCCCCTCGAAGGTCGTGGTGTCACCGGCGTCGCGCAGCTCGCGCAGGCTCGCGCGTATCCGCGACTCCGCCATCGCCGTCCAGTAGATCTTCGGGATGTCCCACGCCTCACCGAGGTCCTCCCGGTAGGACCGCGCGCCGGCCAGGGCGGCGGCGTACGTCGCGACGCGGTGGGCCTTGATGTGGTCGGGATGGCCGTAGTTGCCGTACTGGTCGTAGGTCACCAGCACCTGGGGCCGGATCTCCCGGATGACCGGGACCAGATCGTTGGCGGCGGTCAGCAGGTCGGCCTGCCAGAAACTGTCCTTGCGGGTCTCCGGCGGGACGTCCGCGTTGCCTTCGTCGTTGTAGATCATCCCGGTGTCGCGGTACTTGCCCGGGGCCCCGAGGAAGCGGTGGTCGGTGACCCCCAGCTCCGCCATCGCCGCGGCGAGCTCGCCGATCCGGTGCTCACCGAGCTGGTCGGTCTGGTCGGCGGCCAGGTGGACGAGGTCCGGGACGAGCACCTCCCCCTCCTCACCGAGGGTGCAGGTGATCAACGTGACATGGGCGCCTTCGGCCACATAGCGCGCCATCGTCACGCCGTTGTTGATCGTCTCGTCGTCGGGGTGGGCGTGCACCAGCATCAGCCGGCGATCCGGAAGCTCAACCATGCCGAAAGCCTACGTCGACCCCCGGACAGAAACGGACGTCCGCTCAGCCGAAGCGGCGGACGAGCAGGCAGCCGGCCTGGAAGCGGGACTTGGCGCCGAGCCCGAGGATCAGGGCGCTGATCTCGGCCCGCACGGTGCGCAGCGACAGCCCCAGCTCACGCGCGATCGCGGCGTCCTTGGCGCCGGTGGACATCATCCGGCCGATCGCCACCTGACGGCTGGTCAGCTCCTTGACCGCGACCGGAGTCTGCCGTCGCGACCCCAGCTCGTACACCTCACAGACGATCTCCGGCGCGAAGTCCCGCACCGCAGTAACGGCCGGATACACCGACATACCTCACTCCTCCCCAAGAAGTCCCAGGGCAGGATTGTCTCGGTGGTCTGATCCACTCACCAGGTACAACCCATACAACTGACCCATACAAGTTCCTCTGCGTGAGGCCGTGATGGCTTTCCGCACGCTCCGAACTGGTGTGACTTCCGCCACTCAGAGCCGGGTCCGGAGCTCCCGGACGAACGGCCGATCCGGGACCAGCCACTCCGCTTCGTCCAGTTCGGCGACGCCGAACCACCGGAGCTCGTCGTGCTCCCGGCGTACCGGTTCGCCGTCGACGATCGACGCCAGGTAGACGTGCAGCCGGTAGCGCTCGGAGATGTCGACGGCCGGCCCGAGCGACTCCCCGACCTTGATCTCCAGGTCGAGCTCCTCGCGGATCTCCCGCACCGCCGCCTGCTCCTCGGTCTCCCCCGGCTCGACCTTCCCACCGGGAAACTCCCAGCCGCCTTCAGGCCCCGGCCGGTACGCCGCCAGCACCAAGCCATCCCGTACTACGGCTACTCCCACGACAATCTGCACGTCGTGACTCTGCCAGAAACTGTCGGTCAACTTCGGCAGGATGGGCCACATGCCGTTGCAGAACAGGGTTCTCCCCACCCAGGAGATCGTGGCCGACGACGGCCGCGGCCTGCTGATGGGCAACCGCGGCACCCTGCACAGCCCGGATCGCCGCCTCGGCACCACCCGCTGGCGCTCGAAGGCGTGGATCTGCTGCGTCCTTGACTGGAAGGGCGTTCAGCGCGATCCGATGCCACCCGGCCGCTGGACGGCACTGTTCTTCTTCGACGAAGCCGTCGCCCTCGCGGCCGGCCATCGCCCCTGTCATTACTGCCGTCGCAGGGATTTCCTCCTCTACGCCGGCGCCTGGGCGCGCGGCCGCGACCTCGACGAGCGGCCGCGCGCCGCCGCGATGGACGCGCAACTCCACAGCGAACGCGTCGATCCACGCACCAGGCAACAACGCACGACCGTCCAGGACCTCGCCACCCTCCCCGACGGAGCGATGATCCGGTACGACGGACGCCCTGCCCTCGTCCTCGGCCACCAGGTCCTGCCCTGGTCCTGGCAGGGGTACGGCGAACCCCGGCAACCACCGGGACTGCGCGACGTCGCGGTCCTCACCCCACCGGCGAATCTCGTTGTGCTGCAGGCCGGATTCGCTCCATTACTCCACCCGTCGGCACGTCGCAACTGAGGTGACCCTAACTGGAAACACGCCGTACCGAGGGGTCTTCCAATGGGCGCCTGGCGGGGGCAAAGTGTGCCCATACTGACAGCAACATCATCATCACTGGAGTCGGCATGGGTGCTGAGGTCAACAGTGGGGGCAACAGCGGCGTCGCCGCGGTCGTCCGCGCGCTCGAAGGACTGCATGCGGCCGTCGGCAAACTCAGCCAGGAGTACGGTGACACCCTCGGCATCCGCCGCCTGGTGTCCGACGTGGCCCGGCTGAACGACGATCTCGCAGAGCTCGGCCCACCCGACCCCAAGCACAGACCCGGACCTGTTCCGGAGGAACTCGAGGAGATTCCCGACGTGGAGTATGACGCGTCCATGTGGACAGACGCGGAGCATGAAGGCTTCGGCGCGCCGGACAGGCACGCTCCCTGATGGCGACGGGCGTAAGCGCACCCGGTCGCGCGCAGATCGGGCAGAAAACCCTACGAACCGACCGCTGGTGGCTGGCGCCGCTGCGGATCGGCGTGATCCTGATCTTCTTCATCGTCTATGCGACGGTCCGGATCTTCATGAACAAGTGGTACTGGGTCGACGCGTACCACTACCTCACCCCGCTGTACTCACCGTGCCTGACCTCGTCCTGTGTCGAGGGCTCGAGTCACCTGGGCACCTGGTTCGGGGCCTTCCCCCGGATCATCCCGTTCAGCATCATCACGTTCGTCGTGCTGGCCGGCTTCCGCGGCACTTGCTACTACTACCGCAAGGCGGGCTACCGGTCGCTGTTCTTCGCGCCGGCCGCGTGCGCGGTCCCGGAGCCGCACAAGAAGTACACCGGTGAGCGGAAGTTCCCGCTGGTCGCGCTGAACCTGCACCGCTACTTCTTCTACGGTGCGCTGGTCTTCGGCCTGCTCAACGTGTACGACGGCATCCAGGCCTTCCACGGCAAGGACGGTGGCTTCGGCATCGGCCTCGGCACGGTGATCATCTGGGTCAACCTGGTGATGCTGTGGCTGTACACGCTGTCCTGCCACGCCTGCCGGCACATCGTCGGCGGCCGGCTGAAGAACTTCTCCAAGCACCCGATGCGCTACCGGTACTGGACCTTCGTGTCCAAGCTGAACCCGAAGCACGGCACGTTCGCGATGGCGTCGCTGTTCACCGTGATCCTCACCGATGCTTACATCATGGCGCTCTCGGCCGAGTGGTTCTCCGACCTGCGCATTCTCAACTGATACGGATCTCTGCAGACATGACTGAGCTGGAACGACACTCATACGACGTCGTCGTGATCGGGGCCGGCGGCGCCGGCCTGCGCGCGGCGATCGAGGCCCGTGAGCAGGGCAAGCGGACCGCGATCGTCTGCAAGTCCCTGTTCGGCAAGGCGCACACCGTGATGGCCGAGGGTGGTTGCGCGGCCGCGATGGGCAACGCGAACTCCAACGACAACTGGCAGGTCCACTACCGCGACACCATGCGCGGCGGGAAGTTCCTGAACAACTGGCGGATGGCCGAGCTGCACGCGCAGGAAGCCCCCGACCGGGTCTGGGAACTGGAGACGTACGGCGCGCTGTTCGACCGCACGCCCGACGGCCGGATCAGCCAGCGCAACTTCGGCGGCCACACCTACCCGCGGCTCGCGCACGTCGGCGACCGCACCGGCCTGGAGCTGATCCGCACCCTGCAGCAGAAGATCGTCTCGCTGCAGCAGGAGGACTTCGAGAAGACCGGCGACTACGAGGCCAACCTCAAGGTGTACGCCGAGTGCACCGTCACCGAGCTGCTCAAGGACGGCGACGCGATCTCCGGCGCCTTCGGGTACTGGCGCGAGTCCGGCCGCTTCATCCTGTTCGACGCCCCCGCGGTCATCCTGGCCACCGGCGGCGTCGGCAAGTCCTTCAAGGTCACCTCGAACTCCTGGGAGTACACCGGTGACGGGCACGCGCTGGCGATGCGGGCCGGCGCCACGCTGATCAACATGGAGTTCATCCAGTTCCACCCGACCGGCATGGTCTGGCCGCCGTCGGTGAAGGGGATCCTGGTCACGGAGTCGGTCCGCGGCGACGGCGGCGTACTGAAGAACTCCGAAGGCAAGCGGTTCATGTTCGAGTACGTCCCCGACGTCTTCCGGGCGCAGTACGCCGAGACCGAGGAGGAGGCGGACGGCTGGTACAAGGACCCGGACACCAACCGGCGCCCACCCGAACTGCTGCCGCGGGACGAGGTCGCCCGGGCGATCAACTCCGAGGTGAAAGCCGGCCGGGGTACGCCGCACGGCGGGGTGTTCCTGGACGTGTCGACGCGGCTCCCGGCCGAGGAGATCACCCGGCGCCTGCCGTCGATGCACCACCAGTTCAAGGAGCTGGCCGACGTCGACATCACCGCCGAGCCGATGGAGGTCGGTCCGACCTGTCACTACGTGATGGGCGGGGTCGAGGTCGACCCGGACACCGCGCAGTCCGTCGTACCGGGCCTGTTCGCGGCCGGTGAGGTGGCCGGCGGCATGCACGGGTCGAACCGGCTGGGCGGCAACTCACTGTCCGACCTGCTCGTCTTCGGGCGCCGGGCCGGCATGGGCGCGGCGGTGTACGTCGACTCGCTGCAGGAGCGGCCGAAGATCGACGAGGCCGACATCGACGCGGCGGCCGCCGAGGCACTGGCACCGTTCGAGCTCGAGGGCGGCGAGAACCCGTACTCGATCCACCAGGAACTGCAGCAGTCGATGAACGACCTGGTCGGCATCATCCGCAAGGAAGAGGAGATGGAGCAGGCGCTCGGCCGGCTGGCCGAGTTCCGCGGCCGGATCGCGAAGATGACGGTGGAGGGTCACCGGCAGTTCAACCCCGGCTGGCACCTGGCCCTCGACCTGCGCAACATGCTGACCGTGTCCGAGTGCGTGGCGAAGGCGGCCCTGCAGCGGCAGGAGTCCCGCGGCGGTCACACCCGCGACGACTACCCGGGCATGAACGCCGACTGGCGCAAGATCCTGCTGGTCTGCTCACTCGACGCCGACGACTCGGTGAACGTGGTCCGCAAGGACCAGATCCCGATGCGCGAGGACCTGCTGGAACTGTTCGAACTCGACGAGCTGAAGAAGTACCTGACCGAAGAGGAGCTGCCCGCCAAATGAGTTATCAAGGCAAGTTCCGCGTCTGGCGGGGCGACTCCGAGGGCGGTGACCTCAAGGACTACGAGGTCGAGGTGAACGAGGGCGAGGTCGTCCTCGACGTCATCCACCGGCTGCAGGCGACCCAGGCGCCGGACATGGCGGTCCGGTGGAACTGCAAGGCCGGCAAGTGCGGGTCCTGCAGCGCCGAGATCAACGGCATGCCGAAGCTGATGTGCATGTGCCGGATGAACACGTTCGGCGAGGACGAGGTCGTCACGGTGACGCCGATGCGCACCTTCCCGGTGATCCGCGACCTCGTCACGGACGTGTCGTTCAACTACCAGAAGGCGCGGGAGATCCCGGCCTTCAAGCCGCCGGCGGACGTCAAGCCGGGCGAGTACCGGATGCAGCAGGTCGACGTGGAACGCTCGCAGGAGTTCCGCAAGTGCATCGAGTGCTTCCTGTGCCAGGACACCTGTCACGTGATCCGGGACCACGAGGAGAACAAGGAGAACTTCTCCGGTCCGCGGTTCCTGATGCGGATCGCCGAGCTGGACATGCACCCGCTCGACGACGCCGACCGGCAGCACGCGGCCCAGGAGCAGCACGGCCTGGGCTTCTGCAACATCACCAAGTGCTGCACGGAGGTGTGCCCCGAGCACATCAAGATCACCGACAACGCCCTCATCCCGATGAAGGAACGCGTCGTCGACCGCAAGTACGACCCGATCGTCTGGCTGGGCAACAAGATCCGCCGCCGCCCGGCCTGATGCATCCGGTGGGAAGCCCCTGACTGCTCGGTCAGGGGCTTTCCGCTGCCCGTGGCCGGCAGCCGGCTGCCGGCGCGCAACTGGCCCCAGCCAAGGGGCCGGCCGGCTCCTCGCCTTTCTTCCGCCGCCCCGCCGCCCGGAGGGCGGCGGGGCGGCGTTTCCGGGGTGAGGTCGGGGCCCCTTCACTCGCGTAGGTGAGGTGGTTGGGCTGGTCCTGCACCTAGGGTTCCCGGCATGGACATCGTTGTGGCGGGGTTGTTCAGCATTGCGGTCTTCATGGTGATCTTCGTGCCGTTCTCGCAGCGGTTGCTGGGGGTGCGGTTCGGGCTGGTGCGGCTGGCGCTGGGGGCCGCGCTGACGCTGACGGTGTTCAGTCCGATCGCGAACGCACTGGTCGGGCGACTGCCCTTCGAGGGCTCCAACGCCGCCGCGGTCGCGTTCCTCGCGCTGACCGCGGTCTGCTCGATGCTCGCCGGACTCGTCTTCCTGGTGCTGTCAGAGGCCCTCGTGCCGACCGGATCGTTGCCCAGGGCCCGTGATCTCCGGCGGGACCTGAGCGGCCGGATCGCACGCACCCGGCGCTACCTGGAGATCCTCCGGATCGCGATCCGCCACGGCCTCGGCCCGTACCTGCGCGGCCGCCGTCGCCCCGGCCGGGAGAACGCCGCCGGCCAGGCGGAGCTGGCCCGCTCGCTCCGCCTCGCCCTCGACGAGGCCGGCGTCACGTTCGTCAAGCTCGGCCAGGTCCTGTCCACCCGCAGCGACGTCATCCCCGCCTCGGTCGCCATCGAGCTCAGCCGCCTGCAGGACCAGGTCTCCCCCGCCCCCTGGCGGGACATCGAGCAGGTCCTCACCGACGAGCTCGGCACCTCCCCACACCACCTGTACGCCGACTTCGACACCAAGCCGCTCGCGTCCGCGAGTGTCGCGCAGGTCTACGCGGCCCGCCTGCCCGACGGTCCGCGCGTCGTGGTCAAGGTCCAGCGCCCCGGCATCGCGAGCGTCATCGAGCGGGACCTCGACATCGTCTCCCGGCTCGCCCGCCTGCTCGAACGGAACACCGACTGGGGCCGCTCGATGGGCGTCCGCGCACTGGCGGCCGGGTTCGCCGACGCGATGCGCGAGGAGCTCGACTTCACCGTCGAGGCCGGCAACATGACCACGGTCGCGGCCGGCCGATCCGTTGCCACCAGCAACGACCTCGTCGTGCCCGAGCTCTACCCGGAGCAGTCCACGCGCCGGGTGCTGACCATGCAACGACTGGACGGCATCGGCCTGGGCAGCGCCGCCCAGGCGATCACCGAACGCGGCCTGGACGCCGCCCGCCTCGGCCGCGCGCTGTTCGACTGCCTGCTCGGCCAGGTCGCGATCGACGGCGTCTTCCACGCCGACCCGCACCCCGGCAACTTCCTGCTGCTCGCCGACGGCCGGATCGGCATGCTCGACCTCGGGTCGGTCGGCCGGCTCGACCCGGCCACCCGCGACGCGCTGCAGCGCTTCCTGCTCGCGATCGACCACGGCGATCCGGTGGCCGCGACCGACGCCCTGCTGGAGATCGTCTACCGTCCCGACGTCATCGACGAGCGTGCTCTCGAGCGGGCCGTCGGCCAGTTCATGACCCGGCACCTCGCCGCGGGCGTGACGCTCGGGCCGGCGATGTTCAACGACCTGTTCAGGATCATCACCTCGCACGATCTCGGCGTACCGCCGGAGGTGGCGGCGGTGTTCCGGGCGCTGGCGACGATCGAGGGCACGATCTCGCGGATCTCCCCCGGTTTCGATCTGGTGGCCGCGTCACGTCAGTTCGCCGCGGCCCATGTCACCGACCGCCTGGCGCCCGGCGCGTTACGCCGTACGGCGACCGAGGAACTGGCGACGTTGTTGCCGATGCTGCGCCGGCTGCCGCGGCGGATCGACCGGATCGCGGCCGCGGCGGAGAGCGGGCGGCTCGGCCTGAACGTGCGGCTGTTCGCGGACGAACGCGATCGCCGGCACTTCACCAGCCTGCTGCACCAGGTTTTGCTGGCGGTCCTCGGCGCGACCGCGGGCATCATGGCTGTGCTCCTCCTCGGGACGCCGGGCGGCCCGGCGGTGACCGACTCGATGAGCCTGTTCCAGCTGTTCGGCTACAACCTGCTGGTGATCTGCGCGGTCCTCGTCCTGCGCGTCCTGGTCCTGGTCTTCCGGCTGCCCGGCCACCGATCGTCTTGACTTCAACCTCACTTGAACTTCGACCATGGCGGGCATGACTTCCACCACGCCCGTCGACGCCCCTCGCCTCCGGCTGTTCACCGGCCCGCACCTGCCGCTCGTGCTCGGGGTGATCGGCCTCGTCACCCTCGGCGCGTTCGAGAACCGGGCCGTCGGTACGGCGTTGCCGACGATGGTGCGCGAGTTCGACGCGCTGGGCAGCTTCGGGCTGGCGAACGCGGCCCCGAACGCGAGCTACCTCATCTCGCTCGCGATCGCCGGCCTGTGGTCCGACCGGCGCGGTCCGATCCCGACGTTGCGCGTGGGTGCGGTCGCGTTCGCCCTCGCGCAACTGCTGGTGGGGACCGCGACGGCGATGCCGATGGTCGTCGCCGGCCGGTTGCTCAGCGGGTTCGCGGAGGGCTTGCTCGACGTCTCGCTGATGGTGCTGGTCGCCCGTGCGCTGCCCGCCGTACTGCGGCCGCGGATGTTCTCGTTGTTCGCCGCGATGTGGATCCTGCCGTCGGTGCTCGGCCCGGTGCTGACCGGTCTGGTGACGGAGCAGTTCGGCTGGCGTTGGGTGTTCCTCGGCGCGGTCGTCCTGCTGGTGCCGAGCTGGATGTTGCTCGGTCCGGCGATGCGTCAGTCGCTGACCACCCCGGCGCCCGAGCGCAGCGCCGAGGACGCGGCCGAACTGGAGGCCTGGCGGGCCGCACTGCCCTGGGCCTTCGCCGCATCGGTCGCGCTGTTCTCGATGACATTGGCCGGTGACCACCTCGCGGCGCATCCGGTGATCGGCGGTACGGCGATTCCGGTGGCGCTGGTGATCCTCGGGCTGGCCGCCGTACGCGTGATGCCGAAGGGGACGTTCGTCGCGCGTCGCGGCTTCCCGGCGGTGGTCGCCGTGCGCGGGCTCGGCGGGGCGGCGTTCGCCGGAGTCGGCGCGTACCTGCCGCTGTTGCTCACGTTGCAGCACGACTTCAGCGCGTCGCGGGCCGGGGTGACGCTGTCGATCACCGGCGTGAGTTGGGCGTTCGGGTCGTGGCTGCAGGGCCGGGATCACGGGATCGAGCGCGTCACCGTGTTGCGCGCCGGGCTCGCGTTCATGACGGGTGGTCTGCTGGTCACGTCGTTGCTCGCGTGGACGGACACCACGACGTGGTTCGGGTTGATCGGGTGGGCGTTCGCGGGCATCGGGATGGGACTGAGCTCTTCGAGTCTGTCGGTGCTGACACTGGACCTGTCCGATCACAGCAACTCCGGCCGCAACAGCAGCGCCGGTCAGATGGCCGCCACCATGAGCATCGCGACCGCCCTGGCGGTGAGCGGAACGCTCCTCGCTCTCAACGCCGACGACCCACGGCCGTGGGTCTTCGGATCGATCATCACCACCGGCGCGGGCCTGGCCCTGCTGGGTCTGCTGACCGCCGGCCGAGTGCGGCGGCACCCGGATCAGGCCGGGGTCTAGAGTGACCCCATGGCTGAGCTGCTGACCGACGACCAGATCGATCTTGCGATCCGTGACCACCTGCCGGAGTGGAAGGTCGTGGAGAAGGAACTGGTCCGCAGTGTCACCGCAGCCACGTTCCTGGACGGCATCCGCCTGGTCGCCACGGTCGCCCAGCTGGCCGAGTCGATGAACCACCACCCGGACATCGACATCCGCTACACGACGATCACGTTCCGCGTCAGCAGCCACGAGGCCGGCGGCGTCACCGAGGACGACCTCGTGCTGGCGCGGCACATCGACACCGCGGCCGGCTGACCCCTCCGGGTTGGCCACAGTACGTCATGGCGGTTGTCTGCCAGCGCAAGTGCTGGCAGACGTGCACGATCGGCCCGTAGATCTTGGGGCATGACCTCACGCCGCCTCGCCGCCCTCGGCGCCACCGCCACCGTCCTGATCGCACTCGTCCCCGCACCCGCCCGCGCGTCGGGCCCTGGCTGGTTCTGGAACCAGCCCCACTGCGACACCGTGTACGGCGACGGGTCGGTGACGATCACCACGACCGACGGCGCGACGCTCGTACCGACGACCGGCACGCTGCGGCCGGTCACGTACGCGAAGGTCGCCGCGCTGGAAGAGCCGAACACCCTGATCACGATCGGCCGGCAGTCGATCCAGCGATCCAGTGACGCGGGGTGCAGCTGGCAACTGCTCGACAAGGCACCCGATGACCTGAGTACGTACGACGTGGAGCCGGGCCCGGGCGACACGGCGTACATCTACAGCGTGAACGACCAGCCGATCCACCGGGTCAAGGGCTCCCGCGTCACCACCGTCCAGGGACCGGTCGACGGCAACGGGCTCGCCGCGCTCGCCGCCCGGCCCGGCCGGCTGCGGGTCGTCGCGGGCGACAGCCAGGTGTACGACTCGACCGACGACGGCGTGAGCTGGCAGCGCAACGGCGTACCGGCGGCTCGGGATCTCTTCGTGTACGACGCTGTCGTGGACCCACGGAACCCGGACCACATCGTCATCGGCGTGATGTCGGACGGCGTCTACGTGACGTACGACGGCGGCCGCACGTGGACCCGGTCCCGGCCGGTCGAACGGGTGAACGCGTTCAGCCTGGCGATCTCACCGGCCGACCCGTCGAAGGTCTGGATGGAGGGGTACGACCGGGACCGGTCGGCCCGGTTCATCTGGGAGTCGGCCGACGGCGGGCTGAAGTTCCGCGAGGTGCTCGACCAGAGCCGCGCCGACTTGATCAACGGCAACAGGATGTGGGCCAGTCCCGCCGATCCGGACCTGCTGTACTTCAGCTTCGGCACCTCCTTCGCGAACTTCGGCGCCGACCTCTACCGCCTCCGCCCCTCGACCGGCGATCTCACCAAGAACCACAACCACAACGACGGCATCCCGTCCCTCGCCTTCAACCCCTCCGACCCCACCATCCTGTACCTCGGACTGGCCGAGGAACGCTGACTGGAATGTAAGTCTCTGGCCCTCGCCGGATCGGTTACGGTTGGCGAGTGACAACTGCTGACGAGTATCGCTTGCTGGGGTTCGCTGACGCTGACCGAGAGGCGGCGGAGGCGTTCGACGCGGATCAGGTGGTCGTGAAGGACCTCGCCGATCAGATCCGCGCGGAGATCGGGAAGCTCGGCCGGGAGCCGCAGCTGCGGATGCCGGAGGACGGGCGCAACTCGGTGCAGGCGTTCCTGGACACCGTGCCGGACATCCGCCGGTTCCATACCGAGCGCGGGATCCCGGACGAGATCAGCTGGGCCAGCCTCGCGGACCTCGGTCAGCAGCTGAAGGTGAGTCGCCGGACCCACGGCGAGTACAGCCTGGAGACGCACTGGTGGCTGACGATCGCCTGGACCGGGCACATCTACGCGCTCGGCCGGCTCCAGTTCCTGCTGCACCAGGTCCCGGCGGACAATCCGGTGCCGGGGACCGAGCCGGGTGAGTGGATCATCGGCGTCCACATCCCGGAGACCGGTCCGCTGACCCCCGAGGCGGTCGACGACAGCTTCGCGCAGGCCCGCGAGTTCTTCCCGCGGTACTTCCCCGAGTACCCGGTGAAGACCGCGAACCTGTGGTCCTGGCTGATCGATCCGTACCTGCTCGACAACCTCCCGCAGGACTCGAACATGGTCCGCTTCGGCCGCCGCTTCACGCCGTACGGGACGCCGACCGACAGCCAGGACGGCGCCATCTTCTTCACCTTCCGCACCCACGGCACCGACCACCTGGACGAGCTCCCGCAGGACACCAGGCTGCAGCGGCTCGTCGTCGGCCGGATCAAGGACGGCGGCACCTGGCAGAGCGCGTACGGCTACCTGCGGCTCTAGGACGGCTGGTTGCGGCCGGACGGTACGCCGTACTTCGCGAGCCAGCTGACGAGCTCCATGTTGCTCACGCAGCGCACGTCCGGCTGGGTGCACGTCTCGTCGACGAACGTGGTCAGGGCGTCGGAGTAGACGCTGTTGTTCCACCGGTTGAAGTGGTTGCCGAGGAACAGCGGCGGGTTGCCACTGGCCCGGGATCTGGCGAGTGCCTGGCGGTACGTCGCGAGGACCTGCGCCTTGAGCGCGGGCACCTGAGTGACCGGCGCGGTCTTCGCGCCGGTCTGGCTGAACCACAGGTTGTAGTCCATCGTCAGCGTCTTCTTGCCGCTTCCTGCGAGCGTGACCGACTGCAGCGGGAAGTTCCACAGACCGTCGACCTTCTTCGGCCAGGCGATGTACCCGGGCGCGGAGGCGTCGTACAGCATGCCGCGCTGGACCATCGCCTGCCGGTACGCCGGCCGGTTGCCCTCGAGACACGGCGTCCGCATCCCCTTCACGGTCGCCGGGTCGAACGGTGGCGCGACCGTCTTGCCGGCGGCCAGCGTCGGCCCGGTCCGCACCATCCGGTCGAACGCGCCCAGCTCCGCGGTCCACTGCGCGGTCGTCCACCGGCCGATGCCCGTCGTACCGCAGAAGTGCCCGTTCGCGTGCGTACCGATCTCGTGTCCCTCGGCGATCGCCTGCCGGAGCACCGCCGTCCGCCCGAGCACGTTCGTCGCGTCCCCCCAGCCGATGTCGGACGCACCGGGCTGGTGGTACGGCGGTGTGTAGTCGGTGCGATGGTCCCCGGGATACAGGTACGGACCGGAGAGGAAGAACGTCATCCGCGCGTTGACCTGCCGGGCGACGGCCCGCCAGCGTGCCCAGAGCGCGAGATCGCCGGCGCCGTCGAACGAGACGACGACGAACAGCGGCGGCTTGCCACTCGGCAACCGGCCCGGGAACACCCGGGTCACCGGCGCCGCATCGGGCAGCTTCGCGGTGGGAGTTGGAGGAGTGGGGGTCGGCCGCGGACTTGGCGTTGGAGTGGGTCGGTGCGACGCCGACCTGGTCGGCGTGCTGCTCGGGCTGGGAGCACCTTCGAGCGGAACATCGGCGCATCCCACGACCAGCGCCGCGACCAGGAGCGCGACGCCTGCGAGGTTCACCCCAGGCCTCAGCACGCCTCTACTGACGCATGCCCACCCGGTGAGGTCGGCCCGGGACACGCACCCGCGCGGAAACCCAGGGGTCGATCGTTACACGCCTGTGACCTTCGCGCGCACACTCACACCGGGGCGGCCGCATCGGCCAACCGCCGTGCGGCCTCGACCAGGTCGTCCGTGGACGCGGTCGCCGCGAAGTTGAGGCGCAGGTATCCGCCGGGCGGCTCGGCCGCGAAGTAGCGGACGCCCGCGCCGACAGCGAGCCGACGTTCCCGGGCCGCGGTGTGGATCCGACTCTCGTCTCGGACGGCCGGCAGCCGGACCCACAGATGCAGACCTCCGGCCGGCATCCGGTCGATACTCCACCCCGGCACCTGGTCGCCGAGAGCGTCGGCGAGGATTCGGCAGCGGTGCCGCAGCTCGGCTCCGAGGGCGCGCACATGACGATCCCAGGCCGGGGAGCCGAGAAGTTCGACCACCGCCTCCTGCAGCGGCCGGCTGACGAAGAAGTCGTCGACCTGCCGGCTGGCGCGCAGCCGCGCGGCCACCGGGCCCCGAGCGATCAGCGCGCCGATCCGCAGGCTGGGTGCGGCCGGCTTGGTCAGCGAGGTCAGGTAGACCACCGTCCCGTAGCCGTCGTCGGTCAGCAACGGACGCGGCAGAGCGGACCCGTGACCGAGCAGGCGAGCGAAGTCGTCCTCGATCACGAAGGCGTTCATCGCCCGGGCGATGTCCAGCACCTGCGTCCGCCGCTCCACCTCGAGCGTCGTACCGGCCGGATTCTGTACCGCAGGCTGACAATAGAAGACCCGAGCGCCGGTCTGCTCGAATGCGTCGGCTAGCAACTCCGGGCGCACGCCATCGGAGTCGATCGGTACCGGCACCGGCCGCAGCCCCGCACTGCGCGCCGCGGCGAGGGCGCCCTGGTAGGTCGGTGACTCGACCAGGACCGGACTGCCGGGCGCGGCCAGTGCGCGGAAAGCGATCGACAGGGCGTTCTGGCCACCTGCGGTGATCAGGACATCCTCGGCAGCCGCATCGACGGTGGCTGCGAACAGCGACCGCAACGGACTGAGGCCACTCACCGGCGCGCGATCCCAGGCGTCCGGGCGACGTGCTGCTCGCACCATCGCGGCCGTCAGCGCCTTGGTGGGTTGAAGTGCACGATGCAGGTACCCGCCGTCGAGCAGGATCGTGCCCTCCGCCGACTGACCGAGGTCATCGGACACCGGCGTGGCATCCACCGTGCGGTCGCCGAGCACCAGCGACTGCCAGGCCAGGTCGGCCGGTGGGTTCGCGGCGGCTCGACGGGCGGCGACGTACGTGCCGCTGCCCGCCCGGGGCTCCACGATCCCCTCGGCAGTCAGCCGCGCGACAGCCCGCGACACCGTGCCGGGACCGACCTGATACCGGGCCATCAACTCGCGGCTGGACGGAAGCCGGTCACCCGGCCGCAGCTCCGTGATGGTCCGCCGCAACTCGTCGACCAGCACGCGAACCGAACTGGTACTGTCATTCATGAAAGATGATAATAGCGCTACCGACCACGACGAAGAAGTGCTACCAGGGGCCGCATCGGGCGGAGACTCCGGGTGTCGGCGGGAGCTGGATCGCCGGCGGACCAGCTCGGCGCACCTGGTCGCCGGCAGCATCGCCGGGCCGGCCGGGGCGGCGTGGTGAGCGGGCTCTGGCGGAACCGGGACTTCCTGCGGTTCTGGTTCGGCGAGTCGGTGTCCCTTGTCGGGGCCCAGGTGACCAGCCTCGCCCTGCCGCTGACCGCGATCGACGCCTTCCACGCGTCGGACCGGCAGGTCGGCCTGCTCCGGTTCCTGCAGCTCGTCCCCTACCTCGCGCTCGCGATGCTGTTCGGCGTCTGGGTCGACCGGGTCCGGCGGCGCCACGTCATGCTCGGCGCGAACCTGGCCCGGTTCGTGCTGATCACCGCCGTACCGGTGCTGCACTGGCTGGGGCTACTGAGTCTCACTCCGCTCCTGGTGATCGCGTGTGCGATCGGGGTGGCGTCGGTGCTGTTCGACGTCAGCTGGATGTCGTACGTGCCGACGCTGGTCGAGGACCCGGTGCACTATGTCGAGGCGAGCGCCAAGCTGGCGACGAGTTCGTCGGCCGCGGACATCGCCGGTCCGGGGCTGGCCGGCGTGCTGATCGGCGCCCTGACCGCGCCGGTCGCCCTTGTCGTCGACGCGGTGTCGTACCTGGTCTCGATCGGGGCGTTGCTGCGGATCGGAGCACGCGAACCACGCCCGGTTCCTACGGGAAGGAAGGTTCGGGCCGAGTTCCGGGACGGCCTGCGCTGGGTGTTCGGCAACCCGGTGCTGCGGGCGCTGGCGCTGATCGGCTTCTGCTGCAACTTCTCGATGATCACGGTCTGGACGATGTTCCTGCTGTACGGCAGCCGGGATCTGGCTCTGGCCGCACCGACGATCGGCGGGATCTTCGCGGTGGCTTCGGCCGGCGGCCTCATCGGCGCGGCGCTGTCGCGGCGGGTGATCCGCCGGGTGCCGCTCGGCCGGGCGTACGTCGTCGCCCAGAGCCTGCTGCTGATCGGCCCCGCGTTTCTCCCCTGGGCCGGACCGGCGTCCTTCCGGGTGGCGCAGCTCGCCGCGTCCTTCTTCCTGACCTACCTCGGACTCGGGGTCGCGGGCGTGATCATCGTCAGCCTGCGTCAGGTACTCACTCCGGCCGCGATGATGGGCCGCATGACCGCGGTGTTCCGGACGCTGCTGTTCGGCGGCGGCGCGCTCGGTGGCCTCGCCGCCGGACTGGCGAGCGACGCGTTCGGGCCGCGGCAGGCACTGATCATCGCCGCGATCGGATCGGCTGCCGTGATCCCGGCGGTGGTCGTGTCACCGGTCCGGCGACTGCGGGCGCTGCCCGAACCCGCCGTGGTCACTCCGTCGGGACGACCGCCGACCGCCGGCGGCGTACCGCGATCCGGCGGGACGTCTCGATCACCAGGCCGATCAGTCCTGCGAGGCTCAGGCTGAAGGCGAGGGCCTTCAGCGAGTCGTGTGCGAACGCGTCCCCGCCGACGTAGCCGAGCAGAGCGACGTACGTGTACGCGACGGTCACGCCCGCGAACGTGAAGATGATGAACTTCTTGAACGAGTACCGGGTCGCGCCGGCGGTCAGCGTCGCGACCATCCGCGCGCCGGGAATGTAGCGGACCGTCATCAGGATCAGCCCGCCGCGGGAATGCAGCGCGGACGACACTTTGTCGTACATCGCCTGCCGTCGCTCCTGCCGCTTCATCCAGCGGTGCAGCGCGGGGCCGGAACCACGGCCCATGAAGTAGCAGACGGACTCGCCGATGACGGAGCCGAGCATGGCGACCACGATCACGAGCAGCAGGTTCTGGTGTCCGGCGGCAGCGGCCATCCCCGCGGTCACGACCATGCCCTCGCTCGGCACGACCGGGAAGACGGCGTCGACGGCGGCGGCCACGAACAGGATGAGCAGCAGCCAGTGCGAGGCCATGGCAACGCCCAGCAGGTGTCGCGAGACCTCCATCAACTCCGTCACCCGATGAAGGATGCCATCTCTTTCCAAAACCACCGCAATCCCACCGGTGTGATTCAGGCGTGGTTCACCGGATGTTCAGCGCGGACCGCAGGGTGTGGTCACAGCAGTACGGGCAGTTCGCGGATGGCGTTCATCAGCAGTCCGGGCGTCCGGGCCGGATCCCGGTCCGGCTCGGCCAGCCGGAGATCGGGGAACCGCTCGAACAGCATGCCGAGCGCGATCCGGCCCTCCAGCCGGGCCAGCGGCGCCCCGATGCAGTGGTGGATCCCGTGCCCGAACGCGAGGTGCGCGTTCTCCGTCCGGGTGATGTCCAGATCGTTCGGCCGGTCGATCCGGCGCGGGTCCCGGTTGGCCGGCAGCAGCGCGAACACGATCACCTCGCCGGCCCCGATCCGTTCGCCGGCGATCTCGATCGGCGCCCGGGCGATGTAGGGGATCGCGGCCTGCAGCGGGCCGTCGTACCGCAGCAGCTCCTCGACGGCGGCCGGGAGCCGGTCCGGCTCGGCCCGCAGCAGCGCGAGCTGGTCGGGGTGCCGCAGCAGCGCGTGGACGCCGTTGGTGATCAGGCTGACCGTGGTCTCGTGACCGGCCGCGAGCAGCAGGAAGATCATCGAGGTGAGCTCGTCCTCGCTGAGGCGGTCGCCGCCGTCCCGCGCCGCGATCAGGCCGGACAGCAGGTCGTCGGCCGGCGCGGCGCTCTTCTCCTCGATCAGGTCGTGCACGAAGCCGAGCATCAGCGTGGTCGCGTCGACGTACTCCTCGGCGGTGTGCATGGTCGCGTTCACGAACACCGACGACCACCGGCGGAAGTCCTCCCGGCGGACCGGCGGGATCCCGATCAGCTCACAGATCACCGTGATCGGCAACGGGTAGCTGTAGGCGTTCACCAGATCGACGCGGTCGCCCGCGGCGGCCATCTCGTCCAGCAGACCGGCGGCGATCTCGCGGATCCGCGGCTCCAGGGCCTCGATCCGGCGGCGGGTGAAGGCGGCCGTCACCAGCTTGCGCAAGCGGGTGTGATCGGGCGGATTGGCGCCGAGCATGTGCCGCTCGGTGCGGCTGATCAGCTGCTCCTCGACCGTGTCGCGGTGCGGTCCGTCCATCGGTGACCGGACCACGTCCGGATGCGCGAGCAGCTCGCGGGTCTCGGCGTACCCGGTGACGAGCCAGACCGGGACACCGGTGAACAGCGTCAGGTACTGCACAGGTCCCTTGGCCGCGAGGTCCTCGAAGCCCCAATGACGGGCAATCCCACTGGTTTCGGTGAACGGCTGCCTCATATCAGCACACTACGTTTCGAGACGGGCTGCGAGTTCCCCGCGGGAGTGGATGCCGAGCTTCGCGTAGACCTTGCGGAGGTGGTACTCGACGGTCTTCGGACTCAGGAACAGCCTGGCCGCGGCCTCCCGGATGCTCTGCCCGTCGGCGAGCAGCACCGCGATCTGCCGCTCCTGCGGGGTCAGCTCGTCCACAGTGCTCGGCACCCTGCGCCGTGCGGTCTCCCCGGTCGCCTTCAGCTCCGCCGCGGCCTGATCCGCCCAGCCGGCCGCGCCCAACGCGTCAAACGCCTCCACCGCCTGCCGGAGCTGAGTACGCGCGTCCACACGCCGCCGCACTCGGCGCAGCCAGGCTCCGTACGCCAACCGTGTCCGGGCCAGCTCGAACACGTCGAGAGTCTCCGCATGCCACCGGAGTGCGCTCTCGAACTCCGCCTCACTCTCCTCGACCAAGCCACGGACCCTCGCGGCCCGCGCGAGTGACCACGGCTGCCCTTTCGTCTCCGCGAGTACGGCGTACTCCCGCGCGATCTCCTCTGCGTCACCAGGCCGGCCCAGTCGCAGGTAGACCTCGACCAACTCCGGTGCGGGCGACAAGTCCGCGTCCTTGAGCCCGTTCGCGAGCAGTACGTCGACCAGCCGCTCGTAGTGCGGTAGCGCCAGCGCAGGATCGCCTCGACCGAGCTCCAGGTCTCCGAGCGCGAACAGCGACCAGACCGTGCCCAGGTGGATCTGGCGCTCGGTGCAGATCCGCAGAGCCTCGGCAGCGAGGGTCTGACACTCCGCACGCCCCTGGTGCGCGGACAGCCAGGCCTGTCCGGCCAGATTCATCACCAGCTCGGTCGTCTGGCCGGTCTCCCGGGACAGCCGGATCCCCTCGTCGTACGACGTCGCCGCGTCGGCCCAGCGGTCGGTCGTGGCATCGTCGCGGGCCAGCACGAACAGCAGCCCGGGCAGAGTGCCGAGCGCGACCTCCTCGCGTCGCTCGAGCATGGCCTGCTGCAGCAGCGTCCGGCCGGCATCGCTCTCCCGGAGGAACAGCGCTGCGATCACCATCCACACCTGCCGGCGGCGATCGCGGTCCAGTTCGTCGGACGGCGCCAGTGCGACCGCCGTACGAATCTGGTCCATCCCGCCTTGTCCGCTCAGGACTTTGGCGACACCGCTGGCCAGCATGCCGATGATGCGCGGGCCCTGCCGTTCGACGGCCGGCAGCAGACGGTCGATGACGTGGGCGACCTCCAGACCCGCCGCGGTGTCGCACAGCCGGAAACAGGCTCCGACCGCGTCGGCGAGCAGCCCGATGGCCACCTCCGGGTCCGTGCACTCCGCGGCGGCAGTGAGCAGGATGTCGCGGGCACGTGCAGGCGATCCGCACTTGACCTCGATGTCACCGCGGAGCTCCTCCGCGCCGATGCGGATCGGGAGCGGCGGGTCGAGCGACAACGCATCGTCGAGCAGAGTGTCGGCCCGATCGGCCAGTCCGGCGGACCAGGCCGCTTCGCCGGCCGCGATGAGTCTCAATACGCGGTCCAGCAGTCCTTCGCTGAGGCGGGCGGCGCGTTCGTAGGCCGTCGCTGCGACGGCATGCGCGCCACGACCGGCCGCTCGCTCAGCCGCGACCACCAGTGCGGCGGCCACCTCGTCGTCCGGGCCCAGCACCGCCTCGGACAGGTGCCAGGCGCGTCGGTCCTCATCCGACGTGACCCGAGCGACCGCCCGGTGCACAGTACGACGCTCAGCCGGCGCAGCGCTCGCATAGACCGCGGAGCGCACGAGGGGATGCCTGAACTGGACCTCGCCCTCGCGGATCGCCACAAGCCCAGCTGTCTCGGCCTCCTCCAGCGATCCGACCTCTACGTCGAGCAGCTCGCAGGCTCTGGACACTGCCCTGAGCTCGCAGTCGTCGACCGCTGCTACGAGCAGTGCGGTCCGCGCCTCCGGGCTCAGGCGGTTTGCCCTTGCGGTAAAGGCCTCCGCGAGCAGGGCAGGGACCGGGAACGGAACGCTGGGCGGCATGCGATGGAGCTGGTCCGGATCGTCGGCGAGCTCCAGCAAGGCCAGCGGATTACCCGCGAACGTGTGGTGCAGTCGTTCGACCAGCTCAGCCGGGAGGTGCCGAACGATCTGCCGTGCGGCATCCAGGGGCAGTCCATCGAGTTGGAGCGTCGGAAGATCCGCATCGGCCAACGGATGCGGCTCGCGAGCACGGGCTGCGATCAGCAACACGATCGGGTCCGCCACCAAGCGCCGGGCCGCGAACAGCAGGGCTTCTGCGGACGGGCGATCCAGCAGGTGCGCATCGTCGACGATGAGTGCGAGCGGCGCCTCTTCGGCGTACCGGCAGATCAGGCTGAGTGTCGCGGCACCGACAGCGAAGCGGTCTGCCGGGGTGGCCGGTCCGAGTGCCAGGGCCGCTGCGAGCGCGGCCTGTTGCGGACCGGGGATGCGGTCGAGGCTGTCGAGCGCTGGGCGCAGCAGCTGGAGCAGAGCGCCGAAGGGGACCTCTTGCTCGGCCTCGGTGCCACGGGCACGCAGAACGCGGAGTCCGCCCGCCAGAGCAGCGGCCTGGTCGAGGAGGGCGGTCTTACCGATGCCGGCTTCGCCGGTGACGAGCAGTACGCCGGCAGCACCGACCCGCGCCCCCGCGACAAGCTGCTCGATCACCCGGCACTCGGCCTCCCGCCCGATGAGCATGTCTCGCAGTGTGCACCAGGTGCCCCACCTGATGCGACGGGCGACCGGCCTTACCTAGGTTCGCCGTACAACCTAAGGGGGAGTAAGCAAATGACTGTTGCAATCGACGGCGAGAAGTTGATGGGCCTGGTGTACAAGGCCGTGGACGAGGTGGGGGCGACGCTGAACGCGGCCCTGGTCGTGATGGGCGACCGGCTCGGTTACTACCAGGCGCTCGCCGACCTGGGCCCGCTCACACCGGGTGAGCTGGCCGAGACCACCCGCACCAGCGAGCACTACACCCGGGAGTGGCTGAACGCGCAGGCCGCCGGCGGCTTCGTCGAGTACGCCCCGGAGACCGGCCGCTACACACTGCCGCCGGAGCAGACCGTGGCGCTGACCGACCCGAGCAGTCCGGCGTACCTGCCGGGCTTCTTCCAGATCGCACTGGGCACGGTGCAGCACACCACGGAGACGATCGAAGCGGCCCGCAGCGGTGCCGGGATCGGATGGCACGAGCACAACTCCGACGTCCATGTCGGCTGCGAGCGGTTCTTCCGGCCGTCGTACAACGCGAACCTGCTGACCAATTGGCTGCCCGCGCTCGACGGTGTGGTGGCGAAGCTGGAGCGCGGTGCGACGGTGGCCGACATCGGGTGTGGGCACGGCGCGTCGACGATCCTGATGGCCCAGGCGTTCCCGCGGTCGACGTTCGTCGGCTCGGACTATCACCCGGAATCGATCGAAACTGCTCGGCTGCGGGCAGCGGAGGCCGGCCTGGACGAGCGGGTGCGGTTCGAGGTCGCGCCGGCCGCCGGCTTCAGTGGTACCGGGTACGACCTGGTGACGACGTTCGACGCGCTGCACGACATGGGTGACCCGGTCGGCGCGGCCCGGCACGTCCGCGAGTCGCTGGCGCCGGACGGCACCTGGATGCTGGTGGAGCCGATGGCCGGCGATCGCGTCGAGGACAACCTCAACCCGGTCGGCCGCGCGTACTACGGCTTCTCCACCCTCCTGTGTACGCCGGCCTCGCTCTCGCAACCCGTCGGCCTGGCCCTGGGCACGCAGGCCGGCCCGGCCCGCATCCACGACGTCACCACGGCCGCCGGCTTCACCCAGTTCCGCACGGTCGCCGAGACGCCGTTCAACCTGGTCTTCGAGGTGCGCCCTTGACAAGAGACTTAACCAATTGGTGAAGTATTGCGTGTGCTGACGACGACCTTCGGAGCGCTCGCGGACCCGACTCGGCTGGCCATCGTGAGCCGGCTGAGCCGGGGCGACGCGACCATGGGCGAGCTCGCCGAGCCGCACCGGATCACCTTGCCCGCGATGACCAAACACGTCGGGGTGCTGGTCGACGCCGGGCTGGTGACGCGACGGAAGGTCGGCCGGACCGTGGTGTGCACGATCCGGCCGGAGGCGTTCTCGGAGGTCGAGCAGTGGCTCGGCGACCTCACGTCGTACTGGAACAGCACCGTGGACCGGTTGGAAGAACTCCTGCGAGGGGACGGGCATGAACACTGAGGTACACATCGAACGGGTGCTGCCGGCAACCATCGGGCAGGTGTACGACGCCTGGACCCGGGCCGACCTGCTCGCCCGGTGGTACTGCCCGAACCCCGCCTGGGACCTGAAGGTCGCCGCCGACGTCCGGGTCGGCGGCGA
The DNA here is from genome assembly GCF_055586945.1 of Kribbella sp. NPDC048837. NCBI lineage: Bacteria > Bacillati > Actinomycetota > Actinomycetes > Propionibacteriales > Kribbellaceae > Kribbella > Kribbella sp. NPDC048837. The sequence goes on along the minus strand of NZ_JBVJHF010000005.1, from coordinate 139,748 downwards.
CTATGTGGTCGAGATGGGACCGCACGTGGTCCGCGGCACCTACCTCGAGGTCGAGCCGCCGCGCCGGCTGGCGTTCAGCTGGAAGTGGGACGGCACCGACGACGAGCCGACCCGGGTCGAGGTCCAGCTCACCGAGGTCGCCGACGGCACCCGCATGCTCCTCACCCACACCGGCTTCGCGACCGCGGAGGACGCCGCGAACCACCGCCTGGGCTGGGAGCCGGAACTGACCCGCCTGGCCGACCTCCTCACCGCCCAAGACCCCGTGGCCGATCGAGGCTGAAAGCCTGCGGACAAAGGTCGAGCCCTGGGTGGCAACCCAGGGCTCAGGCGGATGGATGGACAGTGGTGGCTGACTTCAGCTGCCGGACTTGCGCCGGAACTGGCGCTTCTGCTTGTCGTTGTGCGCCTCGCCGACACCCTCACGGCGCGTCCCGGACCCCGGGTGCGCACTGTGATGAGCGTTCTTCTTCTCGAGCGCTTCACGGAACTTCTTCTGCAGATCGTCCGCCGGCTTGCTGGACTTGTCGCTCATACCGTCTCCTTCACAAACCGTCAGGCGTACGGACCCACGCTAACCGAGGGTAAGGACAGACCGCGACCGGAATACCGGCCGCTTACTCACCTGCAAGGTATCTCAGCCTGGGGAAAACCCCGGCGGCCCGGCCTCGGCGCCGGTAGGTTCTTGGGCGACGAAAGGGGATGCGGATGCTGGTCAGTGGTGAGGCGATGCTGGGGATCGCCCTGGTGGAGCTGGGTCTGGTGATCGTGCCGGGGCCGAACATGATCTACCTGGTGTCGCGGTCGATCGCGCAGGGCCGCCGGGCCGGGCTGATCTCGCTGGCCGGCGTGGGGATCGGCTTCCTGGTGTACCTGCTGGCGGCGAGCGTCGGCCTCGCGACGCTGTTCGCGCTGGTCCCCGAGATCTACCTGACGCTGAAGCTCGCCGGTGCCGCCTACCTGCTCTGGCTCGCGTGGAACGCGCTGCGCCCCGGCGGGAGCTCCGTCTTCGCGACCCAGGAGCTCGAGCCCGACCGGCCGCGGAAGCTGTTCGGCATGGGCCTGCTCACCTGCCTGCTGAACCCGAAGATCGCGATCCTCTACATCTCGCTGCTCCCCCAGTTCCTGGACCCGGGCCGCGGTCACGTCGGCACCCAGAGCCTGATCCTCGGCCTGATCCAGCTCGCGGTCGGCGTCGCGATGAACGCGGTCTTCGTGATCACCGCCGGTTCGATCGCCGTCTTCCTCGCCCGCCGCCCGACCTGGATGCGCATCCACCGCTACCTCACCGGCACCGCCCTGGCCGTGTTCGCCGTCCGCCTCGCCACCGACCGGGCTCGCCCCCTCGCGACCCACTGAGCCTTGCAGTGCCGGGCTAAATCGTGTGCGGCGGGCTGGAGGGCTCGCGGATACTGCTGGGCGTGGCGATGCATGCTGGACAGCTGGATGTGACGACGGACCTGGTGGCGGGGCTGCTCCGGGCACAGTTCCCGGAGTGGAGTACGTCGGCGATCCGCGCGGTGCCGTCGCACGGGACGGTCAACGCGCTGTTCCGGATCGGCGACGACCTGGTCGGCCGGTTCCCGATCCTGCCCGGCGACCCGGTCGACCTCCGCAAGGAGCTCGAGGACGAGGCCGACGCAGCGCGCCGGCTCAGCGCGATCTCGCCGTACCCGACTCCGGAGCCGATCGCGATCGGCGAACCGGGCGAGGGCTACCCGCTGCCCTGGGCCGTCTACAGCTGGCTCGACGGCACGATCGCGTACGACGTGGCCATCGCCGGCTCGACCGCCTTCGCCGAGGACCTCGCCCGTTTCGTCCTCGCACTGCGGGCAGCACCGACCGACGGCCGGGTGTTCACCGGCACGTGGCGCGGCGGCGTACTGACGTCGCAGGACGAGTATGTCGCCGACGGGCTCGAGCGCAGTCGCGGAATGATCGACGTGGACGCGCTCGCCCGGCTCTGGGCGGACCTGCGCACCACCCCGCGCACCGAGCCGGACGTGTGGACGCATCGCGACCTGATGCCAGGCAACCTGCTCGTCGCCGACGGTCGCCTGGCCGGAGTCATCGACGTGGGCACGTTCACCGTCTCCGATCCCGCCATGGATCTCCAACCAGCGTGGAACCTCCTCGACGCGCGCGCCCGCGAGGCGTTCCGCGCCGCGCTCGGGAGTGACGACGCCGAGTGGCGCCGCGGCATGGGCTGGTCGTTCGCCCAGGCCATCGGCTGCCTCTGGTACTACGTCGAGACCAACCCGGTGATGTCCCGCACCGCCCACCACACCCTGACCGCGCTGCTCACAGCCGCCTAGCCACGAACACGAACTCCTTCCCCGGCCGATCCGGCGCCTCCCGCACCTCGTCGACCACGAACCCGGCCAGCGAGTCCTCGACCTCACCCCGCTCGCGGAACCGCAGCGTCGAATCCGACGTGAGTACGGCGCCATCGGCCGCGAAGACGTACGTACCCCGGAAGGACACGAACGGCAGCTCAACGCTGGTCAACTCGCCCCAGCTCTCCACCGTGCCGACACCCTCGACCGACTGCACCTGATGCGTATTCTCACGCGTCCACTCCTCCCACGCCCGCCGCGCCGGATCCCGCGTCTCGAACACGAACCGCCCACCGGGCTTCAGCGCGGCATGGACGCAGGCCACCGTCGCCGACCACTCGTCATCGGTCAGGAAGACCTGCGCCACGTTGCCCGTCATCACCGCGAGGTCGGCCTGCAGCGGCGGCAACGTCGTCGCGTCACCGTGGATCCACCGCACCCGGTCCGCGAATTCCTTGCCCCGAGCAATCTCCAGCGACGCCGCCGCCGGATCGACCCCGACGACCTCGACGCCCTGCCCCGCCAGCAGACAGGCCAGCTCACCGGTCCCGCAGCCCACATCCAGAACCTGCCGCGCACCGAACTCCACCACCATCGCGGCGTAGTGCGCCAGATCCCCCCGCCCCTCCTCCAGCGCGTCATACAACGCCGCCAACCGGGGCACCCCGAACAAGTCGTCAACCATCTCGCGACGCTAACCCTCCAAGGCACTCCCCGGCCAACAGATTAAGAGGTCGCCCCGGTGTAGCGGCGTAGGCCGGCTCTCCACGCCAGGGTTGCCAGCGCCGCGGCACCCGCGGCCGCTGCCACCCCGGCCGCCAGCACACCAACCTGCGGTCCGCGCAGGAGGGCGACCGTCGGCACCGACGCGATCAGGGCCATCGGGAACACATACGTCAGCAGCACCCGGATCGGCCGCGCGAACACATCCGTCGGATACCGGCCGAGCTGCCAAGCGGAGTGGTAGAACACATCGAGCTGCAACTTCGGCGCCCAGAACGCCAGACAGGCCAGCAACACGCTCAGCGCCCACGTCACCACCAACGCGGCAACGACCAGCACCACCCAGCTCACCACGCCACCCGGACCGGGCGACTCGTCGGCCGCCCCGAGGCCCCACCCGAGCACCCCGATCCCCAGCAGAACCTGGATCAACGCCAACGGCGACGACAGCGACAGACTCGCCAGGAACAAACTCGATGCCGGCTGCAACAAATACCCGTCGAGCTTGCCGTTGCGGATCCCGTTCTCCGGGAACCAGGACAGATTCGGATCGATGAAGGTCCCGCGCAGCCCGGTGATCAGCTGGTACGTCCCGATCAGCACCAGGAACTCCGCCTTCGACCAGCCCGCCAGCGTGTCGGCCCGGGTGAACACGATCAGTACGGCGGCCACCGCCGTACCGAGACCCGTGAACGCCAGCAGCACATCGAAGGCCAGGTTGATCCGGAACGCGACGCTCCGTCGCAAAGACATCGAGAAGCCCGCACCCAGCAGGCGAAGCAGCTTCACGATCCCACCGCCGTGTACCGCCGTACGCCGGCTCGCCAGACTGCCGCGACGATGACCACGAACACGACCACCCAGACGAGTTGATACCCGAGCGCCCTGGCCGGCGATCCGTCGTACGGCGTGCTGGACGCGATCTCGGCCGGTAGTCCGTTCATGCCGTAGAACGGCGACAGTTCGGCGATCCGGCGCCACCCGTCCGGGAGCAGGCTGATCGGGGCCGCCGTACCACCGAGCAGGAAGCTCACCTGGCCGCCGAATCCGACGACCGCATGGACGCGATCGGTCCAGAACGCCGTCATCGACAACAGGAACGTGTACAGGAAGACGAGCACCGCCGCGAGGGCGACGCACGGGAGGCTGAGCAGCACCGATCGCCAGTCGAAGCCGGCCCGGAGCGCGATCCCGGTCAGCAGCACGATCGGCGCGCCGAGCAGGGTCAGCCAGCCGCGGACGGCGAGATTCTCGCCGAGGACGCCGATCACCACCGGCTGCGGTCGCAGAAGTTCGTGGCTGAGCGTGCCGTCGTAGATCTTGCCGGAGAACGTGTGCTGCTCGAACGACTCGGTCATCAAGGTCACGAGCATGATGGCCACGTAATAGCGCGCGATCGCCGGATCGTCCGGATACACCGCCGACCAGATGAACAACCCGATCAACGGCGCGACCACCGCCTGGACGACGAGAGTCAGCAGGAACCACCAGGCGCCGGACCACTCCAGCACCTGTTGACGGACGCGAAATCCCAGCAGTTGCGCCGTCCTCATCGCACGCCTTCGCGGTACGCCCGGTCGATGACCTTCTCCAGCGGCGGCTCCTCGACCGACAGATCGACGACCTCGAGCGCCTGCAGCAACCGGGCCGTCGTCTGCGCGACCTCGTCCCGCCGGACCCGCAGCACCCACTGTCCCTCGGCCGACTCGACCACTTCACCGAATTCCCCGAGCGAGCCGCTGTCCCCACGCGCCGCGATCCGGATCAGCTTGTACGGCGACAGTCGTGCGGATAACTCCGCGAGCGGTCCGTCGTACTCGACGCTGCCCTGATCGATCAGGATCAGCCGCGGGCACAACGACGCGACATCGGCCATGTAGTGGCTCGTCAGCAGGACGGTCGCGTGGGTCTGCCGCACGTAGTCGGCGACGAACTCGCGGATCTGGCTGCCCGCGGTGACATCGAGCCCGATGGTCGGCTCGTCGAGGAACAGCACCTCGGGGCGATAGATCAGCGCCATCGCCAGCCCGATCCGCATCCGCTCGCCGAGACTCAGTGCCCGCAGTTGCCGCTCGAGCAGCGGTCCCAGCGTGAGCAGTTCCTCCAGTTCGGCGAGCGTACGGCGGAAGTCCGGGCGCGGTACGTCGTACAGCAGGCGCTGGTACTCCAGTGCGTCCAGCACGGTCAGTTCCTGGGAGCCGCCGACCGGCTGACTGCCGCGGACGAACGCGATCCGCTTGAGGAAGCCGGAATGTCGTTGCCACGGGACGGACTCCAGCACGCGGACCCGCCCGCCGGTCGGGTGCAGGATCCCGGACAGGATCTTCATCGTGGTCGTCTTGCCGGCGCCGTTCGGGCCGATGAAGCCGACGACCTCACCCGGCTCGATCGCGAACGTCACCTGATCGAGGGCCTGCACCGCTCGGTACTCACGCCGGACGAGGGAACCCAGGGCCGCCCGGAGGCCACCTTTGCGGACCGGGGCGCGGTAGGACATGGTCAATTCGTCGACCTCGACAACAGTCATGCGCCGACCGTAGGAAGAAAAGACGCCAGCTGACGGCTTGTTTTCCTGCCATAGTCGAACCATGCGCGCCGAACGGCTCCTCCGACTGCTGCTGCACCTGCAGACCCGTGGTCAGTCGACGGTCGACCAGCTCGCGCACACCCTCGAGGTCTCGCCACGGACAGTGCAGCGCGATCTCGACGCACTCAGCCTGGCCGGCGTGCCCGTCTACTCGATCCGCGGCCGGGGCGGCGGCTGGGCCCTCCTCCCCGACTACCGCAGCCGGCTCACCGGCCTGACGCCGTCCGAGGTGATGTCGGTCTTCGTCGGCGCCACCGCCCACGTGCTGGCCGATCTCGGACTGGACGCGTCGAGCGACCAGGCTGTGGCGAAGCTGATCGCCTCGCTACCCGAGGGCACCCGGCGGGAGGCGGAGTACGCGCGCCAACGACTCCTGATCGATCACGCCGGGTGGGACGACCGCCGCGAGGCACCCCGCTGGCTCGACCTCTGCCGCGAAGCCGTGTGGGAGGAACGCCGCATCACCATCACCTACGCGGACCGCACCGACCCCTTCACGGTCGCGCCGCTGGGCCTGGTAGCGAAAGCCCGCACCTGGTACCTGGTGGCAGCCCGCCCCGACCGCCAACTCCGCACCTACCGCCTGGGCCGCCTGACCTCGGCAAGTCTCACGGTGGAGAACTTCACCAGACCACCCGGCTTCGACCTGGCCGGCTACTGGGCCGAGTCCCAACGAGAGTTCCGCGCCGGCCGCCCGTCGTACCCGATCGTCCTCCGCGTCCGCGACCACGCCATTCGCCGCTTCCGCCCCACCGCCCCCATGCACCCGGAATCCGACGGCTGGTGGATCATCCACACCGACCTCGAAAACCCCCACGAAGCCTGCGCCGCCGTCCTCGCCCAAGCCGGCAACGCCCAAGTCCTGGCCCCACCCGAACTAACCACCCTGGTCCGCGAAGCCGCCCGAACCATCTACGAAGCAACTACACGTTGAACCGGAACTCCACTACATCGCCGTCCCCACCCCAACCCCCCGAAGGGGGTTCTTCTCAGACGTTGAAGCGGAATTCGACTACGTCTCCGTCCTGCATGATGTAGTCCTTGCCCTCCATGCGGACCTTGCCGGCGGAGCGGGCGGCGTTCATGGAGCCGGCTTCCATCAGGTCGGTGTAGGAGACGATCTCGGCCTTGATGAACCCACGCTGGAAGTCGGTGTGGATGACGCCGGCGGCCTCGGGGGCGGTGGCGCCGCGCTTGATGGTCCAGGCGCGGGATTCCTTCGGCCCGGCGGTGAGGTAGGTCTGCAGGCCGAGGGTGTCGAAGCCGACCCGGGCCAGCACGTCCAGGCCGGGCTCCTCGATACCCATCTCGGTGAGCATCTCGCGGGCCTCGTCCTCGTCGCCGAGCTCGACCAGCTCAGCCTCGAACTTCGCGTCCAGGAAGATCGCCTCGGCCGGCGCGACCAGGTCCCGCATCTGCTGCTTCAGCGGCTCGTCGGACAGTTCGTCGGCGTCGCAGTTGAAGACGAACAGGTACGGCTTGGCCGTCATCAGCATGAGCTCGCGGATCGCGTCCCGGTCCACGTCGGTCGCGATGATCGGCGTACCGGCCTCGAGGTGCTTCTGCGCGGCCCGGACCGCCTCGAGCACGACCGCGCTCTCCTTCTTCAGCCGGGCTTCCTTCTCCAGCCGCGGGATCGCCTTCTCGACGGTCTGCAGGTCGGCCAGGATCAGCTCGGTCTGGATGGTGGAGATGTCGTCGGCCGGCGAGACCTTGCCGTCGACGTGGGTGACGTCGTCGTCGCGGAACATCCGGGTGACCTGGCAGATCGCGTCGGACTCGCGGATGTGGCTGAGGAACTTGTTGCCCAGCCCCTCACCCTCCGACGCGCCGCGGACGATGCCGGCGATGTCGACGAACTGCACGGTGGCGGGGATCACCTTCGCGGAGTCGTACAGCTCGGCCAGCTTGCCCAGTCGGGCGTCCGGGACGCCGACCACCCCGACGTTCGGCTCGATGGTCGCGAACGGGTAGTTCGCGGCGAGCACGTCGTTCTTGGTCAGTGCGTTGAACAGGGTGGACTTGCCCGCGTTGGGGAGCCCGACGATTCCGATGGTGAGTGCCACGGGCGTCAAGAGTACGCGGGGAACAGCCCCGTACCCCAATTCAGATGAGGAAGGCTTCCAGTTCGGCGCCGTACCAGCGACTCACCCGGCCGATGGGGCGCATGCCGAGGCGGCGGCAGACCGCGAGCGAGGCGACGTTGCCGGGCCGGACCACGGCGTAGATCTGGCCGAGACCGGACTTGAACCCGTGCGCGATCGCGCCCCGCGCCGCCTCGGTCGCCAGGCCGCGGCCCCACGCGTCCGGGTGGAAGTGCCAGCCGACCTCGATCTCGCCCTTGCTCGCGGTCCCGTCGGAGGGCTCGGGCAGCGGCACCAGCAGGACGGTCCCCGCGACCGTGGCCGTCGAGCGCTCCTCGACGGCCCAGACGCCGTACGGCGGGTTCTGGTTGCGCTCGTTCCACCGCTCGATCACCTTGGCGGCCGCACCGCGGTCGGTCATCACGCGTGGTTCGGCGCCGAGCCACCGGGACACCTCCCAGCGCCGGTAGATGTCGAACACCCGGTCCTCGTCCGCGTCCACCCAGTCACGTACGACGAGCCGGTCCGTCTCGTAGACCACCTTCGGATCCATCGGCACCTCCCCATCGCTTGCCGATTCATCTATCCGTCCCAACCAGCTCGGTGCAAGCAACGTCTCCAGTCTGTGACCACTTGGACCTTGCGCACCGGATCCTCCTCACGCTTCGTGTTCAGTTGCCTGCAATTCCTGCGGTTCGGATGGCTCGAGCTGGTCTCGTGCCTGTTCCCGGCGTTCCTGTTCGCCGGCCTCGCGATCTCGAAGTACGTCGAGCTGCCGATCGCCCGGTACGACGCTCTGCTGATCTACTGCCTCGGTCTGACCCTGCTGTTCTGGGTGGTCCGCCTGGAGACGTGGCGTGAGGTCGCGGTGATCTTCGGGTTCCACCTGGTCGGTCTCGGACTGGAGCTGTTCAAGGTGCGGATCGGGTCGTGGCAGTACCCGGGTGACGCGGTCACCAAGTTCGGCGGCGTACCGCTGTTCGCCGGGTTCATGTACGCCGCGGTCGGCAGCTACCTCTGTCAGGCCTGGCGGCGCTTCGATCTGCGGGTGAGCGGCTACCGGCCGATCCAGACCACGATCCTCGCGCTGCTGATCTACGCGAACTTCTTCACCCACCACTGGCTCCCCGACCTGCGCATCCCGATCGCCCTCGGGCTGCTCGTCGTACTCCGCCGTACCTGGGTCTTCTACACGGTCGGTGTACGGCGGTACCGCATGCCGCTCGCGCTGTCGTTCGCGCTGATCGGCTTCTTCCTGTGGATCGCGGAGAACTTCGGCACGTTCCTGGATGCCTGGAACTACCCGGACCAGGTCGACGTGTGGCAGTTGGTGCACCCGCAGAAGTTCGGCGCGTGGTCGTTGCTGGTCAGCATGAGCTTCGTCCTGGTCGCCAGCGTGAAGTCCCTCGAGGGCCGGCTGTACCACCGGGGCGCGCCCGCAACAGTCGAGATCTCACCGCAACACGGGGACGCCAACCAGAGCGAGGAGTGACGCGTCTCCTTCCGTGTGAGGCTCCTGAGCGGGAGCGACTGGGGAACATCCGCCTGATCTGCAAGGGAGCATCATGTCCCGAAAGTTCGCAGCTTTCGTCGCGACCGGGGTGGCCATGGCCGTCGTCGCCGGATCGTTGCTGGCCCTGGCGCTCGGGCATTCACGGCCTCCGAAACCGGCCGCCGCGACCACGCAGACCTCGTCGGCCACCCCGTCCGCGACGCCGACCCAGACGCCGGTCAACGCCCCGCCGTCGACCCCGCGCCGCCCGGCACCGAACCCGACCGCGGCACTTGCCGTAGGCAACAAAAAGGTCCTGTTCCTGAGCTTCGACGACGGACCGGACCCGTACTGGACGCCGAAGGTCCTGCAGGTGCTGGCCAAGCACGGCGCGCACGCGACGTTCTTCGAGCTCGGCTCCATGCAGGCGGCCCATCCGGGTCTGCGCGAGCAGGTGCTTGCCGCCGGCAACACCATCGGCAGCCACTCGATCACGCACCCGCAGCTGACCGCGATCTCGCCCGCCAAGCGGCACCACGAGATCTTCGACGGACCGAAGTCGACCTGCTTCCGGCCGCCGTACGGCGCGTCGAACCCGAAGGTCCGCGCGGACATCAAGGCCGCCGGCATGGTCCAGGTGCTGTGGGACGTCGACCCGCGCGACTGGGCCCGCCCCGGCACGGCGGCGATCGTGCACAACATCCTCACGCACGCGCACAACCACAACATCATCCTGATGCACGACGGCGGCGGGAACCGCGCCCAGACGGTCGCGGCCCTCGACCAGGTCCTGCCGATCCTGAAGACCCAGGGCTACGAGTTCCCCGCGATGGACTGCTAGCCGGTCTGGGAGGGCGGCCACCTCCTCGTGTCGGTGTCCTCGACGGCCAGGAACTCCGGTGCGGTGAGCGGCCGGACCGAGGCCTCGATCGACTCCATCGCGGTGAGCTCGGCCTCGGTGACGTGCAGGTCGCGGAGTTTGCGGGCGGTGATGAAGACGCGGCGCTCGAACGACCCGACAGTGCCGTTGTACGCCTCGACCGCGGACGTCAGCGAGCGCCCGACCCGCCCGAGGTGCTCGCCCATGACGCTCAGCCGGTCGTACAACTCGCGGCCGAGCTCGAAGACCTGTTGCGCGGACTCGGTCAGCGCCGACTGGTTCCACGCGTACGCCGCCGCCCGCAGCGTCGCGATGAGGGTCGTCGGCGTCGCCAGGATCACCCGGCGCTCGGCGGCGTACTCCAGCAGGGACGGCTCGACGTCGAGCGCCGCGGACAGGAACGACTCCCCCGGCACGAACAGGATGACGAACTCCGGTGACGGGGACAGCCGCGTCCAGTACGCCTTCGCCGCCAGCTGGTCCACGTGCGTCCGCAGGTGCCGCGCATGGGCGAGCAACCGCTCCTCGCGGAACCCGGCGTCATCCGACTCGGCCGCCTCCAGGAACGCCGCCAGCGGGACCTTCGAGTCGACGACGAGATTCTTGCCCTCGGCAAGTCTCACCACCAGGTCCGGCCGCAGGACACCGTCCTCGCCGAACGTCGTCGCCTGCTCGGTGAAGTCGCAGTGGGCCACCATCCCGGCCAGCTCGACGGTGCGCCGCAGGTGCAGCTCACCCCAGCGGCCGCGGACCTGCGGTTTGCGCAGCGCGGTCGACAGCGACGCGGTCTCGCGCCGCAAGGCCTCGCCGCTCATCCGCACTTCGTTGACCTGTTGATGGAGCTGGCTCTGCCACGCCGCCCGGCCCTGCTCGAGCTGGTTCAGCTGTGCGTGCAGGCGATCCAGCGCCTCCTTCACGACGGCCTGACCACCCATCTGCTGCCCGACCGCGGTGCGCTCCTGCGTGAGCTCGACGACGCGATCCTCGGCCGCGTCCCGCTCGGCAGTCACCCGCGCGAGCTGGGCGCCGTCCCGCCCGCGCACCCAGAGCACGCCGAACACCGCCCCGAGCAGCAGCCCCACCACGAGGAACAGGAGCACCAGCAACACCGTCGTACCCGTCATGTCACAGATAGTGCCGAAGCCCACCGACAGTTTCCGGCGAATCGCTGTCGGAAACCCGACACGGGTGGGCTGTTGACAGCAGGGGGCCGGATTGGGGAACGATGAGAGCGCTCTCTCGGTCGTACGGCGGTCTACCGTCCCTCGCCGTTGCGACCTGAGCGCCGGTTCGGGTGCCGCTGCTGCCTGGTGGTGCTGTGGGTGGGCCGGCCGGCGCATCGCCTTCTCGTAGGGACTGACCAGAGGAGGAACTGTGCGCATCAGAACTCGAGTGCTGGCGCTCGTCGCGGCCGCGGTGAGCGTGGCCGGCGTCCTGACCGCGACCATCGACCGGCCGGCCCAAGCGGTCCCGGCCACCATTCCGTTGACGATCACCAACAACTCCGGCCGTGGCGACGCGGTCTACCTCTACAACCTGGGCACCAACCTGGCGACCGGGCAGCAGGGCTGGGCCGATGCCGCAGGCAACTTCCATGCCTGGCCGGCCGGCGGCAACCCGCCGACTCCGGCCCCGGACGCGTCCATCGCCGGGCCGGCCAACGGGCAGTCGGTCACGATCCGGATGCCGAAGTTCTCCGGCCGGGTGTACTTCTCGTACGGGCAGAAGCTGGTCTTCAAGCTGACCACGGGCGGCTTGGTGCAGCCCGCCGTACAGAATCCGAGCGATCCGAACCGGAACATCCTGTTCCACTGGTCGGAGTACACGCTGAACGACTCCGGCATCTGGATCAACAGCACCCAGGTGGACATGGTCTCCGCGCCGTACGCCGTTTCGGTGACGGCGGCCGACGGCAGCACCAGGACCACGGGGCATCTGAAGCCCGGCGGTTACAACGCCCTCTACAACGCGATCCGCGGCCAGTCCGGCGGCTGGGCGAACCTGATCCAGGCAGCACCCGACGGCTCGGTCCTGCGAGCCCTCTCCCCGCTGTACGGCGTCGAGACCGGGGCGCTCCCCGCCACCGTGCTGGACGACTACGTGAATCGCGTCTGGGCGAAGTACAGCTCGGAGACGCTCACCGTCACGCCGTTCGGCGACCAGCCGAGCATCAAGTACTTCGGTCGCGTCTCCGGCAACGTCATGAACTTCACCAACGCCTCGGGTGCCACCGTGACGTCGTTCCAGAAGCCGAACTCGGCCAGCATCTTCGGCTGCGCCGGCCTGCTCGACGCGCCGAACGACCAGGTCCGCGGCCCGATCTCCCGCACCCTGTGCGCGGGCTTCAACCGCTCGACCCTGCTGGTCAACCCGAACCAGCCGGACCCGGACAACGGCAACTTCTACCAGGACGCGGTCACCAACCAGTACTCCCGCGCGATCCACGCGCAGATGGCGGACGGCAAGGCGTACGGTTTCGCGTTCGACGACGTCGGCAACCACGAGGCGCTCGTGCACGACGGCAACCCGCAGCAGGCCGGCCTCATCCTCGACCCGTTCGACTGAGGCTTGACTCCAGCCTTGGTTAGTGGCAACTTACCGTTCGTGGGGACTTACGAATCACTGCAGACCGCGGGCCCGGTGCTGGACGCACTGGGAGATCCGACGCGGCGGGTAATTCTGGAGACTTTGCGGCGGGGCGGGCCCTGTTCGGTCAGCGTGCTGGCCGAACAGGTGCCCGTCAGCCGGCCGGCGATCTCGCAGCACCTGAAGGTGCTGGGCGCGGTCGGACTGGTGCGCCACGAATCACGTGGGACGCGGAACATCTACCGGATCCATCGGGCCGGTCTCGACGAGCTGCGGGACTGGCTGGATCAGTTCTGGGGTGACGCTCTGCAGGCGTACGCCGACCACATCGAACGGACCGAGGAGGAGCGGGGATGACTGTGGAGCAAGAGATCGCACCGCTGGTGAAGAAGGTTGTCGTGCCGGTGGGTGTGGAGCGGGCGTTCGAGGTGTTCACGGCCGAGATGTCGGCCTGGTGGCCGCTGCCTTCGCACTCCGTGGGCGAGGACCAGGCCCGCGAGGTGCGGCTCGAGGGAGCTGTCGGCGGGCGGATCGTCGAGTACGGCGACGCGGGCGAGCTCGCCACCTGGGGCACGGTGTCGGACTGGGATCCGCCGAAGACGGTTAGCTTCACCTGGCACCCGGGCAGCGATCCCCAGCAGGCGGGACACGTGACTGTCTCGTTCACCCCGACGGACACCGGCACCGAGGTCGAACTCGTGCACTCCGGCTGGGAGCGCCGGCCTGACGCGGCCCGCGCCCGGGCCGGCTACGACACCGGCTGGGACTACGTCCTCGGCCAGTACGTGTCCTCGTTGCAGTAGCGGGGCACGCCGTACACAGCCGATAGTGGGCAGATGGCGAACGCTCCCGTTGATGCCCGCGCTCTGGAGGCCTCGCTGCGGCCGCATGGTGAATCCGTCATGCTGCCGCGCGAGGCGTACGTCGATCCCGCCGTCCTCGCGTGGGAACGCCGGCACTTCTTCGCGGGCAGCTGGACCTGTCTCGGCCGGGTCGACGAGTTGGCCGCGAGTACGACGCATCGCGCGGTGACCATCGGCGACATCGCCGTGGTGCTGACGTTCGGCGATCGGCCGCGCGCGTTCGCGAACACCTGCCGGCACCGCGGCCACGAGTTGCTCCGGCGGGACGAGACCAGCGATCGGCGGGCCGTGGTCTGCCCGTACCACGGGTGGTCGTACGAGCTCGACGGCGCGGTGAAGGCCGCACCCCGGATGGGCGACACCTTCGACCCGACGCCGTACAACCTGGTCGAGCTGCCCGCGGAGATGTGGCACGGCTGGCTGTTCGTGAACGCCACCGGTACGGCGACGTCGTTCGCCGAGCATCTCGGCGGGATCACCGAACTGGTCGCGCCGTACGCCCCGGAGACCCTTGTCCTGAAGGCGCGGCACTCCTACGACGTGGCGTCGAACTGGAAGACGATCGTCGAGAACTACCACGAGTGCTACCACTGCCCGCTGATCCACCCCGAGCTGTGCAAGGTGTCGCCGCCGACCTCGGGTGACAACTGGAACCTCCCCGGCGCGTGGGTCGGTGGACTGATGGACCTGCGACCGGAGGCCGAGACCATGTCGCTCGACGGGCGGTCGGCCGGGATCCCCTTGCCGGGCGTGGATCCGCGCCGGGTGAACTACCTCGGGCTCTTCCCCAACCTGCTGCTCTCCTTGCACCCGGACTACGTGATGACCCACCGCCTCGAGCCCCGCGCGCCCGGACTGACCGCGATCGAATGCTCCTGGTACTTCCCCGCCGAGGTGACGGACCCGTCGTACGCCGTGGAGTTCTGGGACGTCACGAACCGGGAGGACTGGGCCGCGTGCGAGTCGGTCCAGCGTGGCGCGGAGTCACCGCACTTCCGGCCCGGCCCCCTGGCACCCGCGGAGGACGCCGTCTACCAATGGGTGACGATGATCGCCCGCGGGTACCTGGGCAAGCCGTTCAGTAGCCAAGGGTGAAACGGCGGCGCTGGTGCGCCGGCTTCTCGAGCTCGTCGACCAGGGCGACGGCGAAGTCCTCGGCGGAGATGTGGTCGCCGACGGGCTCGTCGAGGCCGAGCCGGAAGGTCCCGGTGCGCTCGCCCGGCGCGATCACGAAGGCCGGGGACAGCATGCTCCAGTCGATGTCGCTGGCGCGGAGATTCTCCAGCGCCTGCGACACGGTGAGCGACTCGGCCTTGTACTCGGCCGGGAACTCCGGCCCGTCGACGACCCGGTTGCCGTTGACAACCAAGCTGCCGGCGCCGCCGACCACGAGCACCCGGGTCGCCGTGCCGCGCACCGCCGCGACCAGGGTGTCGATCGCGTCGAGGTAGTCCTGGTGGTCACCGCCGGTCCGGCTCGGGCCGATCGCGGCGACGAGTACGTCGGCCTCCGCCGCGGTCTCCTTCACCGACGCGATGTCGTTGGCGCTCCCCCGCACCGCCCGGACACCGTCCGGCAACGCACAGCCGGAGCGGGTGATGCCGGCGACCTCGTGGCCCCGGCCCACCGCCTCCGCGGCGACCCGGCTGCCGACCATGCCGCTCGCTCCGTAGACCGCGATCTTCATAACCGTTCCTCTCGACTGGCTGATGTCGCGGCAACGGTATCTATTGGTAACTGGCTACTTCAACGTGCTATAAGTACCTTGTGGTAACTAATGAGCGCGGCAACGTCTTCGACCCGAACTGCCCGACCCGCGTCATCCTCGACCGGATCGGCGACAAGTGGACGGTGCTCGCCGTCCTGCTGCTCCGGGACGGCCCGCTCCGGTTCACCGCGCTCCGCGACGGGATCGGCCGGGTGGCGCCCAAGGTGCTGACCCAGACGCTGCGCCGGCTGGAGCGCGACGGCCTGGTCACCCGGGAGGTCTTCGCCGAGATCCCACCCCGCGTCGTCTACGCTCTGACCCCGGTGGGCGAGTCCCTGATCGAGCCGATCACCGCCGTCAGCAACTGGGCCGAGGAGCACCTCCCGGCCATCACCGAGGCCCAGACGCAGTACGACGCCTCCGTCTGAAGCGCGCTGCCGGCGGCGACTCAACCTTTTGCTCCCACCCGGTCATCACATGTCTGACCGAGATGGACGAGATGGGGGTTGGGATGGATCCAGGACGCGACCACGAGTTCGCCGAATTCGTGGACGGGCGGTTCACCGCACTACAACGGTTCGGCTACCTGCTGACCGGTGAATGGCATCTGGCCGAGGATCTGGTGCAGACCTCGCTGACCAAGGTGTGGTTCCACCGCAACTCGCTGCGCAGCGGCAACGCGCTGGAGAGTTACACCCGGACGGTGATGGTGAACACCAGCACCCAGTGGTGGCGGCGGAAGTGGCGGGGCGAGACCCCGACCGAACAGTTGCCCGAGCCGCAGGCCCAGGAGCAGTACGGCAGCGTCGACGACCGCGACCTGTTGCTACGGGCACTGGCCACGCTCCCCCGCCGTACCCGCGCGACGCTGGTACTGCGGTACTTCGAGGACCTCCCGGAGGCCGAGATCGCCCAGATCATGGGCTGCTCGGTCGGCACCGTGAAATCCAACGTCTCCCGCGGACTGGCCAAGCTCCGCGAACACCACCTGGTCGACGCCGTTTCCGCTCCGGCCCAGAAGGAGGGCTGACCCATGACCGACGATCTCAAGCACCAGTTCGAGCGGCTCGTCGCCGATCCGCCGCCGCCGAGCGCGGTGCCGAGCGAGACCGTGTTCGCCCGGGTCCGGACCGTACGGCGCCGTCGTACCGCCGGGGTGGTCACGCTGGTCGCGGCCGCGGTGGTCGCCGTCGCCGTTGCCGCGGGCAACCTCACGGACATCAACAGCAGCCCGCCGGTGACCCACACCCCCAGCGCCCCGACGACCATCGTCACCGGGCCGCCGACGACCACGCCGACCACCACGCCGGCCACGACCCCGACACCCGCGAAGACCACGGGCACCGTAGGCGCGACCGGTGCGGTGCACACGCCGAAGAACAACACCCCGCCCCCGGCGTCGGAACACACCACGAACACGCCGTCACTCGGGCTGCACCTCACCCTCGACCCGGTGGTCAGCGGCCGCACGCTGACGGTCAAGGCCACCGTCAAGGGGACGGTGATGGTGCCGATCGGAGACGATGGGAGCGGAGGGTTCTACTCGGTGCTCGGCAGCGAGCGGTACTCGTACGGCGACGGCAACGACACCGGTTCCGACTCCGGCGCCGTGAACTGCCCGAAGGCACGGACCACCAAGACCGGACAGGCGACACGGACGCTGATCGACTGGACCGCGCCAGGGCCGGTCCCCCCGACCAAGCACACGTACACGAAGCCCGGCACCTACACCTTCAGCTACACCGTCCGGTACTGCGGCGCGCAGGACTGGGTGCCGGTGACCAGAACCGCCACGGTGACGATCAAATAGTCCAGGCGTGGTCGGAGGTACCGGTGGTGGGGAGGCCGGCGGCCTTGAGGTCACTGCGGAGCTCACGAGGGAGCGCGAACGTCAGGCTCTCCTCGGCCGTGGTGACCTCCTGGACGTCGGCGTACCCACGCTCGGCCAGCCAGTCGAGCACGTCGCGGACCAGGATCTCCGGAACGCTCGCGCCGCTGGTGACACCGACGGAGTCGACGCCGTCCAGCCAGGACTCGTCGATCTCGGCCGCGTAGTCGACCAGGTAGCCGGCCTTGGCGCCGTGCTCGACGGCGACCTCGACCAGGCGCACCGAGTTCGACGAGTTGCGGGAGCCGACCACGATCATCAGGTCGGCCTCGGGGGCCAGCTTCTTCACCGCGGCCTGGCGGTTCTGGGTCGCGTAGCAGATGTCGTCGCTCGGCGGGTCCTGCAACCTCGGGAACCGCTCGCGCAGGCGGCGGACCGTCTCCATCGTCTCGTCGACGGACAGCGTGGTCTGGGACAGCCAGACGACCTTCTCCGGGTCGCGGACCACCACGTTCGGCACGTCGCCCGGTCCGTCGACGAGGTGGATGTGCTCCGGCGCCTCGCCGCTGGTCCCGATGACCTCCTCGTGGCCCTCGTGACCGATCAGCAGGATGTCGTAGTCGGTGGCGGCGAACCGCTTCGCCTCGTGGTGCACCTTGGTGACCAGCGGGCAGGTCGCGTCGATCGTCTTCAGCTGCCGCGCGGCGGCCTCCTGGTGCACCACCGGGGCGACGCCGTGCGCGGAGAAGATCACCGTCTGGCCCTCGGGCACCTCGTCGGTCTCGTCGACGAAGATCGCGCCGCGCGACTGCAGGGTCTGCACGACGTGCTTGTTGTGCACGATCTCCTTGCGCACGTAGACCGGCGGCCCGTAGAGGTCGAGCGCCTTCTCGACCGCCACGACCGCCCGGTCCACGCCGGCGCAGTACCCCCGCGGCGCGGCGAGCAGCACCCGCTTGGTCCGGACGGCGGTCGTCGTACCAGAGGTCTCAGGCTGGGCAGTCACGCCCCCATCGTACGGGCCGCCCGTGGCGCACCGCTCCCAGCCGTTGTGAGCAGCATCACGGCGATCAGGCGTCGAGGAGCCGTCCGCCCTGTCCGGACGGCTCCCCCGTGGGAGGTGTAACCAGGCCTCAAGTCTGCGGCCGAAACACCTTGTCGGCAAAGGATTTTCCGCCCACCCAAGCCCGGATCGCGGCGGACGGACGATCCCTCACCCGGCTCGCGACGTACGGCGTCTTCCAGGAGCCGCGCCGTACCGGCTCCCGTGACGGCCACCCCGGTTGGGGGGCGGCGTCGAGTAAGAGGAGCGGGCGCATCACTCAACGTTAGGGTTTGTCGGTGGGGGGTCGTAGGGTCTGGGGGTGGCTTTGGAGACCTCACCGGATGCGCCTGCGGCCGTTCGCACGATTGCGAACGGGATCGCGAGCTGGATCAACCAGCTCGGCGCCGTGTGGGTCGAGGGGCAGCTGACGGACGTCTCGATCGGGCGCGGCACGACGACGGTCTTCGGGACCCTGCGCGACACGGACGCGGACATCTCGTTGCGGTTCACCTGCAACCGGCGCGTGTTCGAGGCGGTGGATCCGCCGGTGACCGACGGATCCCGCGTCGTCGTGAACGCGAAGCCGAACTTCTTCGCCCGGCGCGGCACGCTCGCGCTGGCGGTGAGCGAGATCCGGCACGTCGGCATCGGTGAGCTGCTGGCCCGGATCGAGCGCCTGAAGCAACTTCTCGCGGCCGAAGGGCTCTTCGCGTCGTACCGGAAGCAGAAGCTGCCGTTCCTGCCGCACACGATCGGGCTGATCTGCGGGCGTGACTCCGCGGCGGAACGCGACGTACTCGAGAACGCGAAGCGGCGGTGGCCGGCGGTCGCGTTCCGGATCGAGTACGCGTCGGTGCAGGGGCCGGCGGCGGCCGGTGAGGTGATGACGGCGCTGCGGAAGCTCGACGGGGACGACACGGTCGACGTGATCGTGATCGCGCGCGGCGGCGGCTCGCTGGAAGACCTGCTGCCGTTCTCCGACGAAGGGCTGATCCGGGCCGTGTCGCAGGCGAAGACCCCGGTGGTGAGCGCGATCGGGCACGAGCCGGACTCACCGCTGCTGGATCTCGTCGCGGATCTGCGCGCGTCCACGCCGACGGATGCGGCGAAGCGGATCGTGCCGGACGTGCGCGAGGAGCTCGACGGCGTCCGCCTCCTGCGGGAGCGCGGGCAGCGGGCGATCACCGCATGGCTGGATCGGGAGATGCACGCGCTGGCCGCGATCCGGAGCCGGCCCGCGCTCGCCGCTCCGGTGAGCGGGCTGGAGCGGCGGTCCGAGGAGATCGCGGCCCTGATCGACCGGAGCCGGCGGACGCTGACGCATCGCCTCGACCGCGCGAGTGACGACATCACTCACCGGTTGGCGAGCGTACGCGCGTTGTCCCCGAAGGCGACGCTGGAGCGCGGGTACTCGGTGCTCCAGCTGGCCGACGGGACCGCCGTCCGGGAAGTGGCGCAGGTGGCGCCTGGAGACCTGCTGCAGGCGCGGGTCAGTGACGGCCGGTTCGCGGTCGAAGTCAAGTCCGAGGAGGACACGTGAGCGGCGACCGACCGGAGATTTCCTACGAGCAGGCCCGCGAGGAGCTCGTCGAGGTGGTCCGCAAACTCGAGGCCGGCGGCACCAGCCTCGAGGAGTCCCTGGCGCTGTGGGAGCGCGGCGAGGAACTCGCCGCCACCTGCCAGCGCTGGCTCGACGGCGCCCGCGAACGCCTCGCCAAAGCCCAAGCCGCCCACGACGAGAAGCCGAAGTAGAGGTCCCAGCTCGACGGTGCCGGCTAACCATCCCAGCGGGTGATGACGAGCGAGGGTCCCAGCAGGTGATGACGGCCTAAGGCCCTAGCAGGTTGATGACACCCTTGAGTCCCAGCCCGGTGGTGACGACCTAGGGTCCCGGGCTGGCGGTGACAACCTAGGGTCCCAGCAGGTTGGTGACGACTGCTTGTAGGCCGGACTTCATCCGATCGAGGGTGAAGCCTTGGATGCGCAGGGCGTGGTGCAGGTCCGCCGCGAGCGGGGCCAGCAGGACGTGGGCCGTGTAGTCGGCGTCGAGGTTCGGCCGGGCGCTCTCGATCAGCATCGCCAGGTGCCGGTGCCAGAGGTGGTACGAGCCGATGCGGTAGCGCGCGCCGTCGGACGCGTTCTCGCTGTCCACGAACAACTCGACGTGCCGATCGAGTAGATCCAGGTAGGCATCGAGGAACGCCAACACCCGGATCACCGGCGGCACGCCGCCCGGCCCCAGCGGCGGTGGCCCGCTCAGGACCTTGGCCTGCAACTCCTGCTCGCGCTCGTCGAGCAGGGCGACCGCAAGACCGGCCCGGTCGCCGAAGCGGCGGAACACCGTGCCCTTCCCCACGCCGGCCTCGGCGGCGATCGCGTCCAGCGACACGTTCTTCACGCCGTGCTCGGTGAACAGCCGGTCGGCCGCCTCCAGTACGCGCAGCCGGTTGCGCCTCGCGTCCGCGCGTTCCGGGCGTGGTTCGCCGACGACCGGCAGACTCCGTTGTGAAGCGGACCGCGGTCCGGTACTGTCGTTCATAAGACGGACTGTAGTCCGCTAACGACTTTGGAGGAAGCACATGAGCACTACCCCCGCCCGGATCGCGATCGCCTTCCACTCCGGGTACGGTCACACCGCCAAGCAGGCCGAGGCGGTCGCCGCCGGAGCCGAGTCCGTGCCGGGCACCGTCGCCGAGCTCGTCCCGCTCGACGAGCTGACCGAGGACGTCTGGGCCCGGCTCACCGCCGCGGACGCGATCGTTTTCGGCGCACCGACGTACATGGGCAGCCCGAGTGCGGTGTTCAAGAAGTTCGCCGAGGAGAGCGTGCGGGTCTGGGCCGCCGACCTGGCCTGGCGGGACAAGATCGCCGCCGGATTCACCAACTCGAAGGCGATGTCCGGCGACAAGCTGAACAGCCTGGTCGACCTCGCAGTCTTCGCCGCGCAGCACGGGATGATCTGGGTCGGGCTGGACCTCTACCCCGGCTGGGCGGAGAGCACCGCGAGCATCGAGGACCTCAACCGGCTGGGCAGCTGGCTCGGCGCGATGGCGCAGTCCGACGCCGATCTCTCCGCCGAGAAGGCGCCGCCGGCGACGGATCTGCGGACTGCGGCAGCCCTCGGCGCCCGGGTTGCGACCGTGACCCAGCGGCATCTGCGCGGGGCCATGGCGGCCTGATGACGTGGCTCGTGCTGCTGGCGGCCGCGGCGTTCGAGATCGCGTTCGCTCTCAGCCTCAAGCCGAGCGAAGGGTTCAGCCGGCTGTGGCCGACCGTCGGCGTCCTCGTGTTCGGCGTGATCTCGGTCGTCCTGCTGGCGAAGACGCTGGACCGGCTCCCCGTCGGTACGGCGTACGCGATCTGGACCGGCCTCGGCTCGGTCGGGGTGGTGACCCTCGGCATCATCCTCTTCGGCGAGCCCATCACCCCCGCCCGCCTGGCCTGCATAGCCCTCATAGTCACCGGCGTAGTAGGCCTCCGCCTGGCCGGAGCCGACTAGCCGGACGCCCACCACTCACCAACCACAACCAGATCAACCCCCGCAGGCGTGCCCACGCCTGAGCCCCAGCCAGGCAGGCCGGTTGGTGAGTGCCCGGCGTCCGACCCAGCGCAGCTCCCCGGCAGCGGCCGGGGCGAGCGGCACCGGCCGGGGCGAGCGGCGGCGGGCGGTGCCGCCGAGCGGCGGCGCCGCGGGAGACGGCGGGCGGCCCGGTGGCGTGGTCGAGGGGACCCGCCGGTGTTGGCAGTGGCGGGGAGCCGCTGATGCATGGCCGGTGGCCGGCGGTGTGGCGGTGGGCCGGGAGCTGGTGGTGAGCCGGGTTAGTGGGTGGTGCGGCGGCGGGGGCGGGTGTGGGTGGGGAGGGGGACGGGGTGGGTGTCTACGGGTGGGCCTTCGAAGGCGCCGGGGGTGATGGCGCCGGGGGCGGCGCTGTAGCCGGAGACCAGGCGGCGGTAGTCGTCCCAGGTGCCGGCCCGCGGCGGAACGTTGCCGATGGCATCGACCTGGGTGACCGGGTAGCTGCCGCCCTCGATCAGCTCCCACAGGTCCGCGTCGCTGCGCAACTGCCGCAGCTCGCCGAACAACTCGCGCCCGAACCAGCACGGATGCCCGTGGCCGTCGTCGTACCGGCTCACCCCGATCGGGGTCGCCGGGCCGGCGACCTCCGCGACCAGGGACCAGACCGTGGCCGACGTCACGCCGGGCTGGTCGCCGAGCAGTACGACGATGCCGCCGGTCCGCCGGTCCACCGCGTCCAGCGCCGGCACGATCGACGAGCTGCCGGTGTCCGCGTGCGGTGACTCGACCACGCGGACACCGGAGAGGTCGACGCGGTCGTGGATCTGCTCCGACGCACTGCCCAAGGTGACGATCAGCTGGTCGAAGGAACATTCGCGCGCGACGTCCAGGGTCGCGCCGAGCAGGGATTCGCCGTGGTAGGCCAGCAATTGCCACGGCACGCCGAGGTGTGGAGAACTGTCGGCGCCCAGCAGCAGCCCGGTGACGAACATCGGCGGATCAACTCCCGCCCGGAGATACCGCGACCACGTAAGGGCTCCCTAACGCTTTTCCCCGAGCGAGTACAAGCCGAAGAATCGATGGAACCCCGCGCCCGACAGATGTGTCAACGACCGTCCGGAACGTGGTCAGCAACACCCGGAATTCTGAGCAGTACGGCGGATCACACTCCGCAGCGAGCGTTTAACGCAAAGTCGAGGCAAACGCTTCGAGCGCGGGATATCCCGCATTTCCGGTGACGATCGTGGTGACTCCGGAACCGACCAGCACCAAGGCGTTCTCGGCCTTGCGGTCGAGCAGGACCTTGCGCTGCCAGGTCACCCCGCCGACCGTACTCGTCCCGTTGTCGCTGGTCCGGCCCATCTTGTCGGACTGGAATTTGCCGCCGGTGACATTGGATTGCTCCAGGCCGACGTATTTCTTCTCGTTCGTCACGACGCCGAGGTGCCAGGTGATCGGCTCCTGCTCCGGGGCGCGGAATTCGACGCTGGTCGCGGCCCAGCCGGCCGGCAACGGCTCCGGGCCACGGACCCACGAGGCGGCCTTTCGGGCGTCTTGCAGTTGAGCGGTGTACTCGATGGCGCGGACGTTTTCGTTCTTGGGCCGCCAGGTGACGATCATCAGGAACGCGACCACGACGAAACAGGCCAGCAGCGCCCAGACCATGTTGGTCAGGGTGCGCGCCTTCGCCCGGTCCTTGCGGTTCTGCTCCCGGTAAGCGATCGCCTCGGCCCGCGCCCGCGCCTTCTCCCGGGCCGCGGCCACGACCCGCGGATCCTCCGTCGCCGCGGGGGCGCCGTCGCTGGAAGGGCCCTGACCTGTCGAACTCATGTCACCAGTGTCTCGCGACCCCCAATGCGGCCGAACAGCGGCTAGGTCGTGACCGGTGATCCCACGCCGTGCCGAGCACCGCGCAGTAGGCGGGGGATCGCCGGGCACGACCTCACACCGGTTGGCTACGATCCGGTGGCATGAGCGACCCGACCACGCCACCTGCCCATCTGGAGGTCGAGGCGCACGCGCCTGACCGCAACCTCGCCCTCGAACTGGTCCGGGTCACCGAGGCCGCGGCGATGGCGGCGGGCCGCTGGGTCGGTCGCGGCGACAAGAACGGCGCCGACGGCGCGGCGGTGAACGCGATGCGCACGCTGATCGGCACGGTCGGGATGAACGGCGTGGTGGTGATCGGCGAGGGCGAGAAGGACAACGCCCCGATGCTCTACAACGGCGAGCAGGTCGGCTCCGGCGACGGACCGGAGTGCGACGTCGCGGTCGACCCGGTCGACGGTACGACGCTCGTCGCCAAGGGCATGAACAACGGCATCGCCGTGATGGCGGTCTCCGCGCGCGACTCGATGTACGACCCGTCCGCGGTGTTCTACATGGAGAAGCTCGTGGTCGGCCCGGAGGCGGCCGACGTGGTCGACATCCGGCTCCCGGTCGCCGAGAACATCCGCCGGGTCGCGAAGGCGAAGGGCTCGACGGTCGACGACGTGACTGTCGTCGTCCTCGACCGGCCGCGGCACGAGGACCTGGCCCAGCAGGTCCGGGCCACCGGCGCGCGGATCAAGTTCATCAGCGACGGCGACGTGGCCGGTGCGGTCGAGGCGGCTCGCCCGGACACCGGTCTGGACATGCTGCTCGGCATCGGCGGTACGCCGGAGGGCATCATCGCCGCCTGCGCGATGAAATGCCTCGGCGGCCTGATCCAGGGCCGGCTCTGGCCGCGCGACGACGAGGAACGGCAGAAGGCGATCGACGCCGGCCACGACCTCGACCGGGTGCTCAGCACCGACGACCTGGTCAGCGGCGACGACTGCTTCTTCGTCGCAACCGGCATCACCGACGGCGAACTCCTCCGCGGCGTCCGCTACGGCCGCTCCACCGCACGAACCCACTCCCTGGTGATGCGGTCCCGCAGCGGCACCATCCGCAGCATCGAGAGCGAGCACCAGTTGGCCAAGCTGCGCGCGTACTCGGCGATCGACTTCGAGCACGCCCGATGACCGCACCTGTCCTCGTCGTCGGCGAGGCTCTCGTGGACATCGTCGCGCCCGCATCCCGCGGTGCGCGGAACGGCAACGGGAACGGCAAGGCCACCGCGGTGCCTGGTGGCTTCGCGGCGAACGTCGCGGTCGGTCTCGCGCGGCTCGGTGTGCCGACCGAGTTGGTGGCGCGGTTCGGGACCGATCCGTACGGCGACATGCTCGGGGCGCACCTGTTCGGGAACGGGGTTCAGCTCGCCCCCGGGACGGTCGACCCGAGTTTCCGGACGAGCACCGCGACCGCGACCCTCGATGCGGCCGGAGTCGCGTCGTACCAGTTCGACATGACCTGGGACCCGCCGGCGTTGTCGCTGCTGCGCGGGTGCCCGGCGATCCACACCGGTTCGATCGCGACCATGCTCGAGCCGGGGGCGACGGCGATCCGCGAGTTCCTGAAGGCGGTCGCCGACCAACCCGTCACCGTGACGCTGGACCCGAACGCCCGCCCGGCGATCACCCCGGATCCGGTGTCGACGTGGGTCGCTGTCCGGCACCTGGCCGCGTGGTCGGACCTGGTGAAGCTGAGCGACGAGGACTGCGAGTTCCTGCAGCCCGGGAGGCCGCCGGAGGAGATCGCGGCCGAGCTGCTGACCGTCGAGCGGACCCGGTGCGTCGTGATCACCCGCGGCGGCGAGGGCGCGCTCGGGATCACCCGGGACTTCCGCGTCGAGGTCCCGGCGCCGGTGATCGAGGTGGTCGACACGGTCGGCGCGGGCGACTCGCTGATGGCCGCGCTGATCGCCGGTCTGCAGGCCCGCGGCCTGCTCGGCGCGACCCGGCTGGCCGGGCTGACGGCCGAGGATCTGCGAGCTGTCGTGGACTACGCGGTGAAGGCGGCCGCGATCACCTGCACGCGACACGGCGCTGACCCGCCAACGGCCGCCGAGCACACGGCAAAGTGGGGTTCATGACGGTGTCCGCCGAGACTTGGACGTCCGAACTGGAGTCCAAAGGCAGCGTGGTGTTCCCGCCGCGCCGTGGCCGGCTCATGCTCCGGCTGGCTGGGTTCGGCCTGCTGATGGTGCTGTCCGCGTGGACGAATCTCGACCACTTCCGGGCGAACGACGTGTCCGGGGCGCTCGGCGTACTGCGACTGACGGCGCTGGCCGCGTTCGTCTACGGCACCGGGCTGACGGTGTGGCAGCTGGTCACGAATCGACCGGTGATCACGGTCGACGCCGACGGCATCACCCGCGGCCGGAGCCTGCGGTGGTCCGGGATCACCAGCATCGACGACCCGGCCGGGCTGCCGGGGATCCGGACCGTGCAGATCCGGCCGGCGGATCGGCGTACCCGTCCGATCACCATTCCCCAGGACAACGTCGAGGATCTGAACGCGCTGACTCCCTGGCTGCGCGCCCTGCTCGACCAGCACAGGTCCTAGGACACGCTGCTCCGGACGGCGCTGAGGTGTTCGCGTGAGCGTGCCGCGGCCAGCTCGGGGTCGCGGGCGCGGATCGCGTCGGCGATCGCCTCGTGGGCGGCCTGGTCGTGGCGGTGGCGATGCTGGTCGTCGAGCTTCAGCATGTCGATCATCGCCCGCCGGATCCGCGGTACGAACGTGTCGAACAGCTCGGTCAGTACGGCGTTGTGCGCGGCCGTGACCACGGCCCGGTGGAAGGCCAGGTCGGCCTCGACGTACCAGTCGTCCGGTGACTTCTCCGAGGCCTTCTTCCGGTCGGCCAGCGTGTAGCGGAAGGTCTTCAGGTCGGCCGGCGTACGGCGTTCGGCCGCGAGCCGGGCCGCCTCGGTCTCGATCGCGAGCCGTCCTTCGAGGACGTCGGTGATGTCGGCCTTCCGCAGCACCTTGTCCCAGTCCTCGGCGGCCTGGTGCGCGATCACGAACACCCCGGCGCCCTGCCGGCTCTCGAGCACCCGGCGACCGGCCAGCTCGCGGACCGCCTCGCGGATGGTCGACCGGCCGACGCCGAGCTGCGCGGCCAGCGTCGTCTCGCCCGGGAGCTTCGCGCCGAGCGCCCACTCACCGCTGCCGATCCGGCGCAGGAGCTCCTCCGCGGCCTGCTCGGCGAGGGGGTGACGGCGAATCATGCGGGTCAGTCTAGAGGGATCCGAGTTGTCAGCTTGTCTGAGGAGTTGGTAGCGTGCTCGGCATGTCGTCGATCCTTCTGCGCGCGGGCCTCCTCCGCCTTGGCCGCCACGGCGGGAGCTGATTCGATCGGCGCTCCCTCCGTGGAGTGCCGTCGTCGCCGGTCCCTCCGCTTCGAACCGAAGGACCACCCATGGACTGGAACCGCCAGCAGCACTCCCCCATGCCCAGCCACCGATACCGCGACATCTTCGCCAAGGTGCCGGTCGCACCGATCGACCGGGACTGGCCGGACCGCCGGATCAGCACCGCGCCGCTGTGGGTGCCGGTCGACCTCCGCGACGGCAACCAGGCGCTGGCCGACCCGATGGATCCCGACCGCAAGCGGGCGTTCTTCGAGCTGATGGTTGCCATCGGCTACAAAGAGATCGAGGTCGGGTACCCGTCCGCCTCGCAGACCGACTTCGACTTCGTCCGGTTGCTGGCGACGTCGGACCTGGTGCCTGCCGATGTCACCATCGTGGTGTTCACGCCGGCCCGGCCCGACCTGATCGCGCGGACCGTCGAGTCGGTGGCCGGGATGCGTGGCGACGTGGTGATCCACATGTACGCGGCGACGGCTCCGGTGTGGCGGGACGTCGTACTGCGTCGTACGCAGGACGAACTCGCGTCGATGATCTACGCAGGATCCGAGGAGATCCTCCGGCTGGCCGGCGACTCGGTCCGGTTCCAGTTCTCGCCCGAGGTGTTCAACCTGACCGAGCCGGACTACGTGCTCGAGTTGAGCGACCACCTGACCAAGCAGTGGGACGCGACGCCGGAGCGGCCGGTGATCCTCAACCTGCCGGCCACGATCGAGGCCGCGACACCGAACGTGTACGCCGACCAGATCGAGTACATGCACAAGAACCTGCCGCGGCGCGACGGCGTGATCCTGTCCGTGCACCCGCACAACGACCGCGGCACGGGCATCGCCTGCGCGGAGCTCGCCGTACTCGCCGGCGCGCAGCGGGTCGAGGGCTGCATCTTCGGCAACGGCGAACGCACCGGGAACGTCGACATCGCCACCCTCGCGCTGAACCTGCACGCCCAGGGCGTCGACCCGATGATCGACTTCTCCGACATCGACCGGATCCGGGAGGTCGTGGAGCACTGCACGCGGATGCCGATCCATCCACGGCATCCGTACGTCGGGGAGCTCGTCTACACGGCGTTCTCAGGGACCCATCAGGACGCGATCCGGAAGGGGTTCGCCGTCCAAGGGCCCGGTGCGTGGGACGTGCCGTACCTGCCGATCGATCCGATGGATGTGGGCCGGGGGTACGAGGCGGTCGTCCGGGTGAACAGCCAGTCCGGCAAGGGCGGGATCGCGCACGTACTGGAGACTGCGTACGGCGTGCGGCTGTCGGCGGCGCAGGAACGGGAGTTCGCGCGGCACGTGCAGCGGCACACCGACGGGACCGGGCGGGAAGCGAGCGCGGAGGAGCTGAAGGCGTTGTACGAGGAGGTTTTCGGGTGCTCGAACTGAAGGACGTCGACTTCGTCCGGGACGGCAAACTGCTGCTCGGCGGGGTGTCGCTGACGGTCGGCGAGGGTGAGCGGTGGGCGCTGCTCGGGCCGAACGGCGCCGGGAAGAGCACGCTGCTGGGATTGTGTGGCGCGATCACGCACCCGACCCGCGGGACCGTCGAGATCCTCGGCCGCCGGCTCGGCACCGTCGACATCCGCACGCTGCGCGAGTCGATCGGTCACGTCAATCCGCGGCACCCGCTGCGGTCTCCGCTGAGCATCGTGGACATCGTCCTCACCGGGCTGACCGGGACCATCGAGCTCATGCCCCGCTGGCAGGCGACGCCTGCTCAGCGGGAGCGCGCTCTCGAGCTGATCGAGCTGCTCGGTATCAGCGCACTGGCCACGTCTTCCTGGACGACCCTGTCCCAGGGCGAACGCGGGCGGGCGCTGATCGCCCGCGCGCTGATCTCCGACCCACGCCTCCTGCTGCTCGACGAACCGTCGACCGGCCTCGACGTGGCGGCCCGCGAGCAACTCCTCGAGACCCTCGACCAGATCAACGCCTCCCATCCCCACCTGGCCTGGGTCCTCGTCACCCACCACCTCGAAGAGCTCCCCACCTGCACCACCCACGCAGCCCTCCTCCACGAAGGCCGGGTCCTGGCCGCCGGCCCGGCGTACGACGTCCTCACCACCGACCTCGTCTCCCAAGCCTTCAACCACCCCATCCACATCACCCACCACGCCGGCCGCTGGACCGCCACCGCCCGACCAAGTACCCGACCCCACTGAGCACACCGAGCGCGGCACACCCGGACGCACCAACCAGACCGAACACCCCGTCCGACCGCGCCGCCTCCACGGCCCACGTACTACACCCATCCGCCGCCCGGGTGACGACGTACTCCACCGGTACGACGTCCCCCGCGCGGAGGACACGGTCCCCCGGCTCCTTGCCGGTCTCGATCGTGTAGCCCACCCCGCCGACCGTGTAGCGGATCACCACCGAACCGGACCCTTTGCTGAACCACCCCGGCTCGCGCTCCGCCACAACGATCCCGTCGACGACCGCGGTCGGCTCCGAGCGCGGCCGCGACTGGTGCCACGAATACCCGCCGTCCGCGCCCAAGGCGGCCGTCATCAACGCGAAGAACGCGACCAGCGACAACGGCACCAGCGGCTGCCCACGCCGCCGCCAGCCGTCGCCCGCCGCATGCCTCCCGGCCGGCTTCCGTCCGCTAGTTCGTAGGCGGCGGCCGGGCCGCGGACGAAGGCCCAGCTCGGTGCTGCTCGGACGCGACTCATCCGGCAATTCTCGCTGCGCGGGCGAGGGTTTTCGTGCATTACAGTGAGCCTGCTCCGGGGGTGGGGTCGTGAAGGCTGGGGACGCATGACGGTGATGGGTGAAGCGGCGCCGGAGGTTTGGGCGGCGGAGTTCCGGCGGGCGGGACGGGTGGTGTTTCCGCTCCGGCGGCGGACGGTGATCTGGGGATTGGCGCAGGGGCTGGTGCCCGCCGTGTTGTTCTCCGTCTTCTGGGTTCCGGGCGGGCTGGAGGCCGGCGGAGGTCGACGTGTCAGCGTCCTGGTGCTCGTGGGGGCCTACGTGATTGCCCTCGGCCTCAGTGTTTGGCAGCTCGTCACCCAGCGGCCGACGGTGACGGTTGACCTCGAGGGCATCCGGCGCGGCCGGAAGAGGTTCATGCCGTGGACCGAGGTCGGCGCCATCGGGATCGCGAATGGGCCGGTGTGGGGCAGGTCGTTGCCGATCATCGCGAAGGACGCGTGGGGGAAGGACCTCAGGCTCGAGCAGCGGAACATCCGGGACCTCCCGGCCTTCCGCCGCTGGCTCGAGACCCTGCTCGACGAACACCGGGCGAGCACATGGCGGTGATGGGAGAGGAACCGCCCGAGGTCTGGGCGGAGGAGTTCCGGCGGACGGGCCGGGTGGTGTTTCCGGTACGGCGGAAGCGGCTGGTGATCCAGCGCGCGTGCTTCGCCGCGGTGTTCGCCGTCAACCCGGCGCTGTCGGTCACCGAGTGGATCCACGACGGCGGACCACGCCTCGTCCTCGGCCTGTTGTCCGTCGCCCTCATCCTGGTGCTCATCGGCCTCAGCACCTGGCAGTTCGTCACACAGCGCCCCACGGTGATCATCGACCACGACGGCATCCGCACCGGCCGGACCTACCTCCCGTGGACCGCCGTCGGCTCCATCGGCATCCCCACCGGCCCGAAGTTCTACCTGCTCGTCCCCATCATCCCGACCGACGTCTGGGCCACCCACCACCGCCTGACCCAGGACAACATCCGCGACATCCCAGCCTTCGCGAAGTGGTTGGAGGAGGTGCTCGCCGAACGGCGGGTCAGGTGAGGCGGAGGCGTTTGGAGAGGCGGGGGCCTCGTTTGATCTTGATCTCGCCCAGGATCGCGGTGCCGCGGATGTGGAACGTGGTGGGGCGGGCGGCGGGGGTGTTGGGGTCGGGAACGACGCCCAGGCCGGCTTCCTGTTCGGAGACGGAGCCGAGGATGGGGTTGCTGTCGAGCAGGACGATCGCGTTCTGCGGGACGCGGATCTTCACGTCGGCGAGGATCGACTTCACCTCGACGTGGATCTCGTCGAACGGGATCTGGGCCTCGGTGTAGTCCAGCGTGACGTCGCCGAGGACGGCGTTGACCTCCTGGCGCTGCGGCACCAGCCAACCGCCCTGGCGCTTGGTCTCCGACATGAACGCGTTGATCACCGGGCCGTTCTCGACCACCGCGCCGGTGTAGTGCGGGCTGACGGCCGGCACACCGGGAGCGCGTGGACCGTTCGGCAGGTCGACGGTGAGCTCGACGAGTTCGCCGTACGTCTTGGCGGCGTACAACGTCTCGAGCCGCTCCTCGAGCTCGGCGTACGACAGGCGTCCCTCGGCGGCGGACTCGCGCAGTACGTCGGCGACCTCTTCCCGCTCGAGGTCGGACACCCGCCGGCGCAACGCCAGCTCGTCACCGGTCGGCGGCGCCTGGGCAGGCACGACATCCTGCGGTCGATTCTCCTGAGGAACCTCATCCTGAGCCACGCCCAAAACGATACGCGCGCCCCAGCCCACCCGCTGCCCGTTTCTTCCCCGATTCACCCCTGACCCGACCCCTGATCCGGCCGTCATACTGTCCACCATGAACTGGCCCGCGGGACTTCTGGGGCGGGCTACGGCCGCCGCGTATCTGCTTGCTTTCCCGGCTCTGTACGCCGGTGTCGTGTGGACCCTGATCGGCCAATTGACCGGAGACGGCTCGCCGCAGACCGGCGCGATCATCCTGTTCCTGGTCGGCGGCTTCCTCATCATCGCGCTGTCCCTCGTCCTTCGCCGCCGGGTGCCGGAGTCGACGAACAAGCTGACCAGGAGCATGACCGGCCACCAGCTCGCCTACCACCGGCTGGCGCTGGGCTTCGAGCTGCGCGGGGCCTGGCGCGCGGTCAGGGGTGAGCGCGCAGCCGCGGGCGAGCCGAACTAGGCTTGGAGGGCTCAGACCACCTGCCTTGGAGGTACGACGGTGTCCGCCGACTTCAACTACTCCGATCTGTTGCCGTTGGGTGCTGACGAGACGGAGTACCGGCTGCTGACGACCGAGGGTGTCAGCACGTTCACGGCGGGCGACCGGACGTTCCTGCAAGTGGAGCCGGAGGTGCTGCAGGCGCTGACGGCCGAGGCGATGCACGACATCTCGCACTACCTGCGGACGGCGCACCTCGCGCAGCTGCGCCGGATCATCGACGACCCGGAGGCGTCCGGCAACGACCGGTTCGTCGCGCTCGACCTGCTGAAGAACGCGAACATCTCGGCCGGCGGCGTCCTCCCGATGTGCCAGGACACCGGCACCGCGATCGTGATGGGCAAGAAGTCCGAGGGCGTGCTCACCGGCGCGGTCGACGAGGAGTGGATCAGCCGCGGGGTGTACGACGCCTACACCAAGCTGAACCTGCGCTACTCGCAGATGGCCCCGCTGACCATGTGGGACGAGAAGAACACCGGCTCCAACCTGCCGGCCCAGATCGAGCTGTACTCGACCCCGCAGCACGGCGACCCGGCGTACAAGTTCCTGTTCATGGCCAAGGGCGGCGGCTCGGCGAACAAGTCGTTCCTGTTCCAGGAGACCAAGGCGGTGCTCAACCCGGCCGGGATGATGAAGTTCCTGGACGAGAAGATCCGCTCGCTCGGGACCGCGGCCTGCCCGCCGTACCACCTCGCGGTCGTGGTCGGCGGTACGTCGGCCGAGTACGCGCTGAAGACCGCGAAGTACGCGTCCGCGCACTACCTCGACGGGCTGCCGACCGCGGGATCGCCGCTGGGACACGGGTTCCGGGACCTGGAGCTGGAGGAGGAGGTCTTCAAGCTCACGCAGCAGTTCGGGATCGGTGCGCAGTTCGGCGGGAAGTACTTCTGCCACGACGTCCGGGTGATCCGGCTGCCGCGGCACGGCGCGTCGTGCCCGGTCGCGATCGCGGTGTCCTGCTCGGCGGACCGGCAGGCGCTGGCCAAGATCACGCCCGAGGGTGTGTTCCTGGAGCAGCTCGAGCGCGACCCGGCCCGGTTCCTGCCGGACACCACGGACGAGCACCTCGAAGACGAGGCCGACGTCGTACGGATCGATCTGAACCGGCCGATGAGCGAGATCCGTGCCGAACT
Source organism: Kribbella sp. NPDC048837 (assembly GCF_055586945.1). Classification (NCBI taxonomy): domain Bacteria; kingdom Bacillati; phylum Actinomycetota; class Actinomycetes; order Propionibacteriales; family Kribbellaceae; genus Kribbella; species Kribbella sp. NPDC048837. Next base: position 106,827 of record NZ_JBVJHF010000005.1, on the reverse strand, counting down.
GTCCAAGCTGCCGGTGAAGACGCGGCTGTCGCTGAGCGGGCCGCTGGTGGTGGCGCGCGACATCGCGCACGCCAAGATCAAGGAGCGGCTGGACGCCGGCGAGCCGATGCCGCAGTACCTGCGCGATCACGCCGTGTACTACGCGGGGCCGGCGAAGACGCCCGAGGGGTACGCGTCGGGGTCGTTCGGGCCGACGACGGCGGGGCGGATGGACGCGTACGTCGACCAGTTCCAGGCGGCCGGTGGATCGTTCGTGATGCTTGCCAAGGGCAACCGATCGGCGAAGGTGACGGCGGCGTGCAAGGAGCACGGTGGGTTCTACCTGGGGTCGATCGGCGGGCCGGCGGCGCGGCTGGCGCAGGACTGCATCAAGTCGGTCGACGTGATCGAGTACGCCGAGCTCGGGATGGAGGCCGTCTGGAAGATCCAGGTGGAGGACTTCCCGGCATTCATCGTCGTGGATGACAAGGGCAACGACTTCTTCACGGACACCGCCAAGCCAGTTCCGCTCACGGTGCGCCCACGGAGCTGAAAGCAGTTGGTGGTGGGGGCGGACACCGCGAAACCAGTGGCCCTCACCGTGCGTCCGCGGAGCTGAAAAGCAGTTGGTGGTGGGGGCGGACACCGCCAAGCCAGTCCCCCTCACCGTGCGCCCGCGGAGCTGACCGGGCTGCTTGACGTGGCTGGATGATCGCATCACCCTCGGAGACGGGGGGTGGTGTGATGGGCCGGCGGATGCTGCGGATCGGGAACCAGATCGGGGTGTGGATGTATCGCACGCTCGACGGGCGGCTGGCGAGCGGGAGCAAGAACGTGCACGTGCTGCTGCTGACCACGCCCGGCCGGCGGACCGGCGAACCACGGTCGACCTGCGTACGGTACCTGGAGACCGACGACGGGCTGCTCGTCTGGGGCACCGGGTCAGGGTCGCGGCAGGATCCGGACTGGTTCCGCAACCTGCGCGCGGCGACGACGACCCACGTGCAGATCGGCGCGCGGCACGTCCGGATGCACGCGCGGGAGCTGACCGGGGAGGAACGGACGCGGGCGTGGACCGACGTCATCCTGCGGGAGGATCCACGCATCGGGCGATACGCCGTGAAGGCTCATCGCACGATCCCGGTCGCCGTCCTGGAGGCAGCGGACTGACGTCAGCTGGCCTTGCTGTCGACCGCCTCCGGGAGTTTGGCGAGGAGAGCCCTTGCGGCGCTGACGAGGTCGGCTTCGTTGTGGCCGAAGGCCTGGAGGTAGCAGCCCAAGGCCGAGCGCAGTAGTTGGAGCTCCTCGGCTTCCAGCTCAATCGTGTACATATTCCCAAGGTAAGTCTGAACCCGCAGGTTGCAACCGCTCGTGACCCACCCGTTGTGAGCCCACCTACGGTCAGCTGTGGAGTTCATCCGCTATGAGGGTTGGCTGGTGGGTCGTAGGCGCTACCGGGAGGTGCCAATGGGGTGGTGAGGTCCAGGTCTGCCAGCCGTCGGAGAACGGCGAGGTCCAGGCTTCGATCTCGCGGACCGCGGCGTGGGCGTCGGCGATGATCGACGCTGCCTCGGTGGCGGTGAAACGGCCGGCGACGACCGCGCCCTCCAGCTCGTCCTCGTCCTTCCATTCGATCTTCCGGTCCGGAGTTATCCACAGGTCAAGCACATGATCGACGGTGCTGGTCCGGCGCGCCCCGGTCTCCCGGAGGTGCGGCGCCTCGAGGTTCACGTACCAGCCGCGGAACGTGCCGTCGTCACCCCAGAAGTGCCAGACCGACCACGGCTTGTCCGGTGGCAGCACCTTGAGGATCCCGGTGCCGCGCCAGATGTCGAGCTTCAGCACCCGGTCCTCGGTGAACATCCCGATCGGACCGGCGTACCGCGTCTCGCGTCCGTCCGCCAGCACCGGCTTGATCAGCGGCGTCCCCGGGGCAAGCCAGGCGACCAGTCCGTCCGCGTCGTCACGCACCACCGTCATCGGCCGGACGTTCGGCAGGTCCGCATGCCGCCCGGTCCCCTGGTACACCCACTCGATCGTCGTCCCCGGCTCCCAGAACCCCGACTCCGCGGCCGACGTCACGACGCGTCCGGCCGCGTCATCGAGAGTACGTCGAGAGCCGCGTCCAACTGCTCCTCGGTCAGGTCACCCTTCTCGACGTGCCCGTTCTCGATCACGACCTCGCGGATCGTCTTGCCTTGTTTCAAAGCACTCTTGGCCACGGCGGCAGCGTTCTCGTACCCGATGTAGCGGTTGAGCGGAGTGACGATCGACGGTGAGGACTCCGCGAGCTCGCGGGCGTGCTCGACGTTCGCGGTGATGCCGTCGACGCAGCGGTCGGCCAGCAGGCGGGAGCTGTTCGCCAGGAGGGAGATGGATTCGAGCAGGTTGCGGGCGATCACCGGAAGCATCACGTTCAGCTCGAAGTTGCCGCCGGCACCGGCCACGGTGATCGCGGTGTCGTTGCCGATCACCTGGGCGGCGACCATCAGCGTCGCCTCGCAGAGCACCGGGTTCACCTTGCCGGGCATGATGCTGGAACCCGGTTGCAGGTCCGGCAGCGCGATCTCGCCCAGCCCGGCCCGCGGCCCGGATCCCATCCAGCGCAGGTCGTTGCAGATCTTCGTCAGGCTGACCGCGACCGTCTTCAGCTGCCCGGACAGCTCGACCAGCGCGTCCCGCGCACCCTGCGCCTCGAAGTGGTCCTCGGCCTCACTGAACTGGAGCCCGGTCCGCCGGTTCAGCTCGGCGATCACGGCCGCGGCGAACCCGGAAGGCGTGTTGATGCCCGTCCCGACCGCCGTCCCACCGAGCGGCAGCTCGGCCACCCGCGACAACGTCCCCCGGACCCGGTCCGCCCCGCGGCCCACCTGCTGCGCATACCCATCGAACTCCTGCCCAAGCGTCACCGGCGTCGCGTCCATCAGGTGCGTCCGCCCCGACTTGACCACCTCGGCGAACTCAGATCCCTTACGAGACAGGGAATCCGCCAAGTGCTCGAGTGCCGGCAGCAGCTCGTGGACGACACCCGCCGTGGCCGCGACGTGGATCGCCGACGGGAAGGTGTCGTTGCTGGACTGGGACGCGTTCACGTGATCGTTCGGATGCACGTCGGCGCCGAGCGACCGGGTGGCGAGCGTCGCGAGCACCTCGTTCGCATTCATGTTCGTCGACGTCCCCGACCCGGTCTGGAACACGTCGATCGGGAACTCCGCGTCGAACTCCCCCGCGGCCACCTGGTCCGCGGCGGCCACGATCGCGGCGGACCGCTCCCCGTCCAGCACGCCGAGCCTGGCGTTCACCACCGCCGCCGAGGCCTTGATCTGCGCGAGCGCGTGCACGAGCGCCGGCGCCAGCGGCCGCCCGGAGATCGGGAAGTTCTCCACCGCGCGCTGGGTCTGCGCCCGCCACAACGCCTCCCGAGGCACCCTGACCTCGCCCATCGTGTCGTGCTCGATCCTGAATTCCACGTCATCACCCATACCTGCAGAGTACGTCGCTCCGCGTCGCCACCGGCGACCGATCGTCAGACTGTGGATAACGAGCCCTGGTACACGTAGTAGGTCTCGTCCCGTCCCTGCAGCGTGACCGGAACGGGCTTGACCTCACAGGCGCCGAAGGCCGACGAAACGGCGGACTCCAGGGAAGAGGACGTCGACGACGACCAGATGGTAAGGGCACCGCCGGGCCGGAGTTTCCCGCGGCACACGTCGAGGAACGACGAGGTGTAGATCGCCGAATTCTCGTTGTAGACAAGGAAGTCCGGCCCGTTGTCGACGTCGAGAAGGATGGCGTCCAGCGACGCATCCGGTGAGGCGGCAACGACCGAGCGGACGTCGCCGACTTCGACGGACACGCGAGGGTCGTCGAGCACCGACGGCACCAGCCCGGACCGCATCCACGCCACCAGGTCAGGTTCGATCTCGGCGACGACCACCGAGCCCAGGCGCGCGTCGGCCAGCAGCGCACGGACGGTGTAGCCGAGCCCCAGGCCACCCACGAGCACACGGTCGGGACGTCGTACCGCGGCCAAGGCGGCCGACGCGAGCAGCTCCTCGCTGGAGGTCTCCAGATCGTCCATCACGAAGACACCGTTCACCCGCAGCTCCAGTGCACCGTCCTCGCGACGCCGGAGGACGAGCTCGCCCCGCTCGCTGCGCCCGCGCGCGATCTCCGCCACGCCGAACCCCTCGCCTTCCATGGTGAGAATGGTGTCATGACAGTCAGCGGGAAGGGACGGCCCCATCCCCTTGGCAGGCCTCAGTAGTGCACCTTGTAGCGCAGGTGGGTGGCGTTCGCCGTCGGTACGACGTCCGTCCGCTCCAGCTGGAACTGCCGGCCGATGTTGTCGAACAGCCGTGTTCCCGACTCCAGCAGAACAGGGGCCAGATGCAACTGGATCTCGTCCAGCAACCCGGCCGCCAGACACTGCTGTGCGGCGCTCGCGCCGTGCACCCCGACGACCCGATCGTCGCCCGCCGCAGCCTTGGCCTGTGAGACCGCCGACTCGATGCCATCGGTGACGAACGTGAACACGTCCACAGCGGTCCGTGGCGCGTTGTGAGTGAGGACGAAGCACGGCGTCTGCCCGGCCGGCCCGCCGTCACCCCAGCCGCCTTCACCCTCGGCCAGGTCGTACGAGCGCCGCCCCATCAGGATCGAGCCGACCGACGCGACCATGCCGTCCAGGAGCGCCGCGTCCTCCGCGGTCGGCTCCCACAGCCAGCGATGCAGTACGTCGCCGCCGGCTCCGAGCTGCTGTTCCCGGGTGACGTGCGGTCCGGTCACATAATCGTCCAGCGACATCGAGATCCCGGCGATGACGAGTGCCATGATGCTCTCCTTCGAAGAGGTGGTCCTTACCGTTCGAAGCCTGCCGCAGCAGGGACCGCGAGCACCTCCGTGCCGGCCACGGAAGCACTACGGAGAGAACTCAGTACCAGCCCTTGGCCTGGGAGTGCGCCCACGCGGAGCACGGGGAGCCGTAGGCGTCCTCGATGTAGTCCAGGCCCCACTTGATCTGGGTGACCGGGTTGGTGCGCCAGTCGGAGCCGTAGGCCGCCATCCGGTTACCGGGCAGCGCCTGCGGGATGCCGTACGCCGACGAGGTCGGGTTGTCGGCGTTGACCTTCCAGCGGGACTCCTTGTTCCACAGCTTCTCGAGGCAGCTGAACTGGCTCTCGCCCCAGCCGTGGTCGGGCAGGAGGTTCATCGCGACCTCCTTGGGCGTGCCCTCGATCTTCTTCCGCTCGGCGTCGCGGCTGGCCCGCTCCTCGCGCGACTTGTCGTCGGTCTTCTGCAGCGCCTTGTACCGCGCCAGCGCCGCGTTCTTCGCGGCCCGCTTGATCGCGGCCTGGTCCTGCATCGCCTTCCGGGCCGCCTCGACGGCCTCGATCTGGTTCCGCAGCCGGATGACTTCCTGGGCCTGCTCCGCGGCGGACTTCGGCTTGACCGACGGAGTACTGGCGATGTGGGCCTTCTCGCTGTTCAGCACGGCCATCTCGGCGCGACCGGACACCTGCTCCGACGCGCTGCTGCTCCCGGGGGAGCTGAAGAGGTCGATACCGGCGACAACGGAGACGACGACGATCCCAGTCACTGAGAGAGCCGCGACGGAGCGCTTCGCTTTCATCTGTCCTTCCGAGAAAACCCGACCCCCGTCGGCTGCAACGAGAACATACTCTGGCGTAAACCGTCCGTGATCACAAGCAGGTCACGAACACGACAGTGCGGCCGCCAGCGTGGCGACCGCACCGTCGTTCGAAGTCTTACGCGTGCTTTACACGAGAGCTATGACCCAATAACTCCGACGCTCCTTACAGCTGCAGATCGTCCAGCATTTCGGTGACCAGAGCCGCGATCGGCGAGCGCTCCGACCGGGTCAGCGTCACGTGCGCGAACAGCGGATGCCCCTTCAGCTGCTCCACCACCGCGACCACGCCGTCGTGCCGGCCGACCCGCAGGTTGTCCCGCTGGGCCACGTCGTGGGTGAGCACGACCCGCGAGTTCGCGCCGACCCGGGACAGCACGGTCAGCAGCACGTTGCGCTCGAGCGACTGGGCCTCGTCCACGATCACGAACGCGTCGTGCAGCGAGCGGCCACGGATGTGGGTCAGCGGCAGCACCTCGAGCATGCCGCGGTCCATCACCTCGTCGATCACGTCACCGCTGGTCAGCGCGCCGAGCGTGTCGTACACGGCCTGCGCCCACGGCTGCATCTTCTCGGACTCGCTGCCCGGCAGGTACCCGAGCTCCTGCCCGCCGACCGCGAACAGCGGCCGGAACACGACGACCTTCTTGTGCTGCCGCCGTTCCATCACCGACTCCAGGCCGGCGCACAGCGCGAGCGCCGACTTACCGGTACCGGCGCGGCCGCCGAGCGAGATGATCCCGACGTCGGGGTCCAGCAGCAGGTCGAGCGCGACCCGCTGCTCGGCGGACCGGCCGCGGATCCCGAACGCCTCCCGGTCCCCCCGGACCAGCCGGATCCGCTTGTCCGGCATCACCCGGCCGAGCGCACTGCCCCGCTCGGACAGCAGCACCAGCCCGGTGTGGGTCGGGAACTCACCGGCCTGCGGCAGCTCCAGTACGCCGTTCTCGTACAGGTCGTCGACCGCGTGGGTCTCGACCTCGAGCTCGGCCATCCCGGTCCAGCCGGACTCCAGGGTCAGCTCGGCCCGGTACTCCTCGGCCTGCAGGCCGCAGGCGGAGGCCTTGACCCGCATCGGCAGGTCCTTCGAGACCAGCGTGACGTCCTTGCCCTCGGCCATGAAGTTGCAGGCCACGGCCAGGATGCGGCTGTCGTTGTCGCCGAGCCGGAAACCGGCCGGCAGGGACTCCGGGTCCGTATGGTTCAGTTCGACCCGAAGCGTTCCACCCTTCTCCCCCACTGGCAGGGGCGCGTCCAGACGTCCGTGCAGGATCCGGAGCTCGTCGAGCAGCCGCAGCGCGGTGCGAGCGAAGTAGCCGAGTTCCGGGTGATGCCGTTTGCCCTCCAATTCGGTGACGACGACCACCGGGACGACCACCTCGTGCTCGTCGAACCGCAGCATCGCGTGCGGGTCGGAGAGGAGCACCGAGGTGTCCAGCACGAAAGTGCGCTGGTCCGGTGTGGATGAGGTACTTGACGCCTTGGCGTGGGTGGCAGCCATGTCGCACGTCCTCTCGGGCCGCGACGTGCACCACGCCCGGCCCACCAGTGGTTAGGTGTTGGACCGGGAGCGGGGGCGTTCTGGTGCAGATCCCCTCCGGATCGCCGCACGAGCGGATCCGGGAACCAGTGAGATCGAGACCTGGGGTCTCGGGCACTCCGTTCTGCCCCTCATGGGGCAACCGGCTGGCGAACGATTCTCAAGCTGATCGGGCCTCCCGGACAGCCGGCTTCCCCTCCGACCGTCATTGTCAGGGTAGGAGGGTCCCGCAAACGGCGCAGCCCGACACGCCCGGCCACGGGGTTAACGCCGTGTTACACCTTCCCCCCACGCGGGGGAGACCGTTCCCCCGGGCGGGTGATCCGATCCGGCGGGCTGCCGCGAAACCCTCGGCTCATGCGGAAGAACTGGCCGGTGTGGACCGGATACGCAACGTCACTGTGGTCCCTGGCCTACGGCGTCCTGGGGCTGTATTGGGCCTTCGGCGGGGCGGCCTATCCCTTCGCGAAGGTGGCCGATGATCGGGCGACCGGCTCGATCCTGGAGGGGTCGCCGGTGCACGTGGTCGCGCCGATCATCGCCGCGCTCGGCCTGGGCGGCGCCGTCCTCGCGATCGTGATGACGCGACGGCAAGCCCGCGGACGGGTGCTGCAGTCGATCGCCGCCGTACTCGCGGTCGGACTGGCGCTCGTGATCCCTGACTACACACTGATCGCGGTCGTCGCGCTCTCCCCGGCGATCGTCGTGTTCGCGTTCACCGGCGTACCGGGGGACCAGGCCGGCATCGGCGACATCCTGTACTGGCACCGGGTGAACCTGATCATCGTGTTCGCCGGCGGTCTGCTGTGGGCCGCGACCGCACTCGCGTACCACCGCCGCAGCCGGGGCGCCTGCGTCTCCTGCGGTCGTACGGACGGGGTGGAGAAGGCCTGGACGAGACCTGAGTCGGCACTGCGGTGGGGCCGGCGGGCGGTCGCCGTCGCGGTGGCGGCGAACCTTCCGTACGAGTTCACCCGCGTGGCCTGGTACTTCGGCTGGCCGGTCGGGATCAGCGACGACTTCCACCGGATGATGGCCGACACGCCAGGGATGCTCGAGATGGGACTCGGACTGGCCGCGCTGGGCCTCGGCGGCGGCGTCCTCACCCACGGCCTGGTGCACCGCTGGGGCGAGGTCTACCCGCACTGGATCTGGTTCAAGGCAGGCCAACGCGTCCCACCATTGCTCGCCATCATCCCGGCGTCCCTGGTCGCCGTCGTCCTGATCCCGGCCGGGCTGATGAACAGCCAACTGCCCCTGACCGGCGACAACTGGGCCATCAACGCACCCGGCATCCTCTGGGTCGTCTGGGGCATAGCTCTGGGCGCCGCGACCTACGCCTACTACCTGCGCCGCCGTACGACGTGCGCCCGGTGCGGCCGCGGGGTCACGTGCCGAAGCGGCGCTCTCGTTGGGCGTAGCTCCGGACTGCACGGAGGAAGTCGACGTGCCGGAAGTCCGGCCAGAGGGCTTCGCAGAAATAGAACTCGCTCAGCGCGCTCTGCCACAGCAGGAAGCCGCCCAGGCGCTGCTCACCCGAGGTCCGGATGACCAGGTCCGGGTCGGGCTGGCCCTTCGTGTAGAGGTGCCGCGCGATGTGCTCGACGTCGACCCGCTCGGCCAGCTCCTCGATCGAGATGCCCTGCGCGGCCTCCTCGAGCAGCAGTGAGCGGACCGCGTCGGCCAGCTCGCGGCGGCCGCCGTACCCGACGGCGACGTTGACCAGCATCCCCTCGACGCCCTGGGTGGCCGCCTCGGCGCCCTTCAGCGCCTCGGCAGTGGCTCCGGGCAGGAGGTCGAGCGCGCCGACCGGGTGGATCCGCCAGCGGCCGATCGAGGTCAGCTCCTCGACCGTCTGCTCGATGATCCGCAGCAGCGGCTCCAGCTCGTCGGCCGGACGGCTCAGGTTGTCGGTGGACAGCATCCAGACCGTGACCACCTTGACGCCGACGTCGTCGCACCAGTCGAGGAACTCGACGATCTTGTTCGCCCCGGCCTCGTGGCCGCGCGAGACCGGGTCGCCGACCGCCCGGGCCCAGCGCCGGTTGCCGTCGATGATGACGCCGATGTGCCGCGGGATCCGGTCGGGTGCCAGGGATCGCCGCAGCCGGCGCTCGTACAGGCCGTACACCGCGTCGCGCAGCTTCTGCTTGCCAGGTGTCCGCATGGGCAGGGTGCTCCCCCTTTGTCGGACAGCTCATCGCGTCCGGGCCTCGAATGCTCTCGGTCACGAGGCTAGCCCAGATTCAACCCGGAATGAGAGGGCACAGAACAGGTCTGGGGAACCTGCCGGGAAGTTCGAACTTTCGCCGGAGTTCGTGCGTCGGACACGCGGGCGGCGGTGTGCCGATCGGTGATATCGCCTACATTTCGTGCTTATGGACCATTGAACCTACGCTTGCGTAGGTTACGGTTGCGTAGGTACTGAACCGCCCGGCACCCCTCGAAAGGACGGCGATGACCGCTACCAGCGCCCAGCCCCAGGAACTCGGGCACCGGCTCTCCGGCCGCCTCGGGCCGCTCAAGCCGAAGCTTCGCGGCTGGCTGCACGCCGGCACCTTCCCGTTCGCCACCGCCGCCGGCATCGTGCTGATCTGCCTGGCGCCGCACGCGAACGCCCGCTGGGCCGCCGCGGTCTACACGGCCGGCTCGATGCTGCTGTTCGGCATCTCCGCGCTGTACCACCGGTTCTACTGGGGCCCGACCGGTGAGGCGATCCTGCGCCGGCTCGACCACTCCAACATCTTCCTGCTGATCGCCGGCACCTACACCCCGCTGGGGATGGTGCTGCTGCACGGCAAGGACCGACTGCTGATGCTCACCTTGGTCTGGGGCGGGGCGCTGGCCGGCATCCTGTTCCGGATCTTCTGGGTGCACGCTCCGCGCTGGCTCTACACGCCGATCTACCTGGCGCTCGGCTGGGTCGCGATCTTCTGGATGGGCGACATCTACCACCAGGGCGGCGCCGCGGTGGTCACGCTGATCGCGATCGGCGGCGGCCTGTACTCGCTCGGCGCGGTCGTCTACGGCACCAAACGGCCGAACCCGTCCCCCCGCTGGTTCGGCTTCCACGAGATCTTCCACGCGTTCACGGTCGCGGCGTTCATCTGCCACTACATCGCCGTCAGCATCGCGACCTACCGGGCCGGCTAGCTCCCGATCACCCGCAGGATCTCCCTGAATTCCTCGAAGCGCTCTGGGCCCAGTTGGTCCGCCCAGAGCGCTTCGACGCGTTCGATGGCGACACGGCTGTACGCGACCGCGTCGTCGCCGCGGGCGGTACGCCGTACCAGCCGGACCCGGCGGTCTCCGCGGAGCCGGTCCGACTCGGTGTAGCCGAGTTTCTGCAGGTAGTCCACGTGCTGCCCGAGGCCCTGCTTGGTCATCAGCGCGACCTCGGCGAGATCGGTGATCCGGGCACCGTCGGCCGGAATCAACTCGAGCAGCCGGTAGTGCGACACGCGCAGCCCCGGGAAGTCCGAGGTGGCCAGGATCTCCTCCCGGAGCCGCCTCAGCGCCTGCCCGAGCAGCCCGGCGATGTGGTCGGGCCACGGTCCGCCAGGAGTGCCCGAAAGGTCGTTGACGGAAGTCATAAGGCAACTTTACTATCCAGATAGTAAGGCTGCTTTACTTCATTCCGTGCCAGCTCTGAAGACTGGCAGAAGGCCGGGGCGCACGATGGGCAGCCAGACGGCATTGGGGGAATCGCATGATCACCGCACTCGAACCGCTGGGACGGGATGCCCTGACCCACGACGACTTCACCGAACTCGTCCGGACCATCACCGAGGACCCGGCCGCCACGCCCGGCGACGTCCGGGTCGAGCCGGTCGACTACCCGATCGGTACGCCGAGCACCGAGGCACTGCTCCGCCTGTTCGGTACGGCGACCACCACGACCGGGGACACGGTCGACTGGTCGTGTTTCGTGAAGAAGCTGCAGTCCGTGCGGCACTGGCCGTTCCTCGACATGGTGCCCGAGCAGTTCCGGGCCGCCTTCATCCAGAACCTGCCCTGGCAGCTCGAGATCGCCGTCCACCGCAGCGGTATCTCCGAACTGCTCCCGGACGGCATGCGCCTGCCCAGGGCCTACCGGATCGACGTGTACGACGACGATCGCGGCACGCTGTGGATGGAGAACGTCATCCAGGAGCCCGGCCCCTGGCCGATCGGGCGGTTCGAGCGGGCGGCGTACCTCCTCGGCCGGCTCTCGGCGAGACGGCAGACCCATCTGGTCGAGCCGCTGCTCCCCCGCGGCAACGTCACCACTCCGGGCGTCGGCCTGCGGTACTACACCGACGGCCGCGTGATGCGGGCCGCCATCCCGGCCATCGCGGACCCGGAGACCTGGCGGCATCCGCTACTCGCGGCGGCGGTCTGCAATGTCGGTGACCACCGGCTGCGGGGCGATCTGCTCGACCTGGCCGAGCGGCTTCCCGCCGTACTCGACGCGCTCGACACGCTCCCGCAGTGCTACCAGCACGGGGACGCGAGTCCGCAGAACCTCCTGGTCCCGCAGGGACAGCCGGACGAGTTCGTGGTGATCGACTGGGGGTTCGACTGCCCGCAGGCGGTCGGGTTCGACCTGGGTCAGCTGCTCGTCGGGCTCGCACACGCCGGCGAGCTGGCGCCGGAGGCACTGCAGAGCGTGCACCGCGTGATCGTGAAGGCGTTCCTGAAGGGCCTGGCCGAGGAGGGCATGCAGGTGACCGAGGAGCAGGTGCTCTACGGCTATCTCGGCTCGCTGTGCGCTCGGGCGACCTTCACCGCGCTGCCGCTGGAGCAGATCACCAAGGCGGACGGGGTCACGCTGGGACTGTTCGAAGACCGCGTCCTGCTCACCCGCGCGCTGGTCGACCTGGTGTCACCGGTGGTCTGACGATCACATCTCAGTACTGTCACAGCTGCAACGAACAGACCCCCTGCGTGTATCCATGGTGCGTGAGGAACCTGAGCAGATACGCAGTGGTCGCAGCGGTCGCCGGACTCGTGCTGAGCGGGTGCGGTTACGAGTCCGGCGGTGGCACAGGCAACCCACCGCCCTCCGCGGCCCCGAGCAGTACTCCGACGGTCACCCAGTCGACGCCGGTCGGCGCCGGGCTGCCCCTGACGGTCAGCCGGACCGGCGGGTTCGCCGGCTTCGACGACCAGGTGCTGATCACTCCCGACGGTGTCGCCACGGTGAGTTCGCGGGGCAAGGAGACGATCCGCTGCCAGCTCGACCCGAGCCTGGTGGCGATGATCTCCACGGCCTCCCAGCAGGTCGACTGGGCCGGCCTGGTCGCCACCAAACCGACGTTCAAGCACCCCGACGACATGATCGTCGCGGTCTCCGCGAACGGGAAGACGGCCCGGCTGGAGGATCCCAAGGTCAAGGCACTGGCGGCCCCGGTGAGCAAACTGCTCACCGAAGCCGCCATCCCACCGGGCAAGCTCTGCCGGAAGATCTAGCCGGCCGTCAGGGCCACGTCGTCGACGACGAAGCTGGTCTGCAGGGACGAGTCCTCCTGGCCGAGGAACCGCACGGTCACGGTTTTCCCCTTGTAGGCAAGGACATCCAGCGTCTTCTGCACGTACGACGTGGTCTTGTTCAGGTTCGAGTACGTCGCCAGCGTCGTGGTGGTCGCGCCGTCGACGACTTGCACCTTCACCGTGTCGTACACCGTCGACGAGGTGGTCTCGGCCGTGTCGATCCGGATCCACAGCGACAGCGAGGCCGCCGTGGCCGCGGCCGGGATCGCCACCGATTGGCCGAGGTTCTCGGTACTGCTCCGGCCGTTGCCCTGCAGCCACGCCTTGTAGCTTCCGGTGTGCGCCGGCCGGGACGTGCTGTTCGTGATCACGCCGGTGGTTCCGGTCCAGTTCGCCGGACCGGATTCGAAGCCGGGGTTCTGCAGGAGGTTGCCGCCGGTCGGCGGCGGGCCGCCGGTGTAGTCCTTCTGGGCGTAGTTCCAGATCATGTGGCCGATGGCATCGATCTGGCGGTCCAGCGAGGTCAGGTCCAGGTTGCTGATGGTGTCGCAGGACCGGTGGTAACAACGGTCGAACGCCTGCCCCGCCGTACCACCCCACTTCGCTGCCTGGGCGGACGACTTCGTCTCCTCCGCGCCGGAGAACGTCCCGGCGGTCGGGATGCCGAGCGACCGGAACGCGGCGTGGTCGGAGCGGCCCTGGACGTCGATGAACTCGGTCTGGATGCTCTTACCGGTGAAGTAGGAGACCAGATCGTCACGGGCACCGTCGCCGGCCGGGTTGTCGTCGTACACGAAGTAGCCCGGGTTCGGCGAGGCGATCATGTCGAAGTTCAGGTACAGCTCGATCTTGTCCCGCTCGGCCGCGGGCAGGTTGTTGACGTAGTACTTCGAGCCGAGCAGACCGAGCTCCTCGGCACCCCAGAACCCGAACCTCAACCGGTTCCTGGGAGTCTGGCCGCCGGCAGCGTAGGCGAGGGCGGTTTCGAGTACGCCGGCGCTGCCTGAGCCGTTGTCGTTGATCCCCGGACCGGCGCTGACGCTGTCCAGGTGCGAGCCGGTCATCACCACGTGGTTCGCGTCGCCGTGCGGCCATTCCGCGATCACGTTGTACGACGTACCCGCCGAGGTGCTGAACGACTGCAGGGTCGTGGTGTACCCGGCCGCGTCGAGCTTGGCCTTCACGTAGTCGGCCGACGCCTTGTAGCCGGGCCGGCCGGTGTAGCGGTTGCCACCGTTGCTGGTCGCGATCGACTGCAACTGGTCCAGGTGGGCCTTGGTGTTAGTCACGGAGATGTCCGGGGAGTCCGCGGCGACCGCCACGTTGCCGGGAGCAAGCAACGTGGCGGCCACCAGTGCGGCACCGAGTCCCGGACCGAGAACCCTGTGCATAGGAGTTCTCAGCTCGCGGTCAGCGAGGTGTCGTCGATGACGAAGCTGGTCTGCAGGGAGGAGTCCTCCTGGCCGACGAACTTCACCGTGACGGTCTTGCCCTTGTACGCCGTGACGTTCAGGGTCTTCTGCACGTACGACGTGTTCTTGTTCAGGTTCGAGTACGTCGCCAGCGTGGTCGTGGCCGAACCGTCGACGATCTGCACCTTCGCCGTGTCGTACACGGTCCCGGTGGTGGTCTCGGCGGTGTCGATCCGGATCCAGAACGAGAGCGTGGCAGACGTCGCCGAGGCCGGGATCGCGACCGACTGGCCGACGTTCTCGGTGGTGGCGCGACCGTTGCCCTGCAGCCAGAGCTTCCAGGTGCCCGTGCGGGCCGGGCGGCCGGTGTTGTTGGTGATCGGGCCGGCGGTGCCGGTCCAGTTCACCGCGCCGGACTCGAAGCCCGGGTTGAGCAGCAGGTTGTCGCCGGTCGGCGGCTCCGGGTCGCCACCACCGGTGCAGGCGGCCGCGCCGGCCGGGACGGAGATCCCGCTGAAGGCGGCCTCGATGCCCTTGCACTGCGTGGAATCGGCGCCGTACAGCTCCTTGGCGGAGTTGATGGCACCCTCGCGGGCGTCCTTGTAGGTGCTGCCCGAGCTGAGCTTGGTGCTCAGCGTGCGGTACCAGACCTTGGCGGCCACGTCGCGGCCGACACCGGTGATGGTGGCGCCGTTGCAGGCGGTGCTGCTGTGCGTCACGCCGCCGATGACCTTGCTGCCGGTGCCCTCGGAGGCCAGGTAGAACCAGTGGTTCAGCGGGCCGGACGAGTAGTGCGGGTCGAGCCCACCGGTGCTGGTCGACCAGCAGTCCACGCTGCGGCCGTCCTTGGACGGCTTGTCCATGTAGCGCAGCGGGGTGCCGTTACCGTTGATGTTGATCTTCTCGCCGATCAGGTAGTCACCCGGGTCGGACGAGTTGTTCGCCGAGAACTCCACCGCGGTACCGAAGATGTCGCTCGTCGCCTCGTTCAGGCCGCCCGCGTCACCGGAGTAGTTCAGGTTGGCGGTCGCCTCGGTGACACCATGGCTCATCTCGTGGCCGGCGACGTCGATCGCGGTCAGCGGACGGGCGTTGCCCGAGCCGTCGCCGTACGTCATCTGGGTGCCGTCCCAGAACGCGTTCACGTACGCGTTGCCGTAGTGCACCCGCGACCGAGCACCCTGGCCGTTGTTGAAGATGCCGTTGCGGCCGTGGACGTTCTTGTAGTAGTCCCAGGTCAGCTGGGCGCCGTAGTGCGCGTCCACACCGGCGGTCTGGCGGTTCGACGTGGCGCCGTTGCCCCAGGTGTCGTCGGGGTCGGTGAACGTGGTGCCGTTGCCGGAGGTCGCACCGTTGAGGTCGGTGGTGTAGTTCCCACCGCGGCTCGGGTCGGTCATGGTGTAGCTGCCCGACGTACCGATGCTGACCGTGCCGGAGTACATCGAGTTGCCGGTACCGGTCTTGATCTCGTCGTCCTGGTCCAGCAGGGCGCCGGTCTTCGCGTCGATGAACGAGTGCAGCACCGACGGGGTCTGGTCCGGCTTCACACCGGTGGTGACGACCTCGTAGGCGAGCACGGGCTTGCTCGGCGTCACGAAGACGACCAGCGCACCCTTGTTCCCGGTGGCCTTGAACTTCGCCGACCGGGCGGCCTTGGTGAGCGCGGCCGACTGGGACAGAGTCGGCTTGGTGGCGACCGCGACGGCCTTGGCGCCGCGGTTGTAGGTGACCTGCCCGACCGTCGCGCCGGTGCGCTTGACGATCAGGTCACCGCCGACGACCTTCAGGCCGTTGTAGGTGCGGTCGTAGCGGACGTACTCGGTGCCGTCCGCGTCCTTGACCACGTCGCGGACGACGAGCTGCTCGCCACCGGCGAGTCCGAGGGCTGCGGCCGTCTGCGCGGTCAGCGCCTGTTCGGCCTGGACGGCGGCCGGCTGGTTGAAGCCGGACGCCGGAAGCGGAGCCGCTCGGTGCGCGGCACCCGCGGGTGAGCCGGTCAACGCCCCGGCAAGACCCGCTGCCGCGACGATGGCCACCGCCCCTGCTGATGTCAGTCGTTTCAAGACAACATCTCCTCACGGTGTGGTCGCTGTTTGGGCGCAGCGACCGAATTCAGTTGGGGACGCCGGATGCACTGACGCAGCAGTGCCACTGCCTCATTTGTGACACTACGTATCAGGACGTGCGAGTTCTGTTACATCCGACTTGAGGGAGGACTCTGGTCGCCGGCGCGCCCGGAGTCAAGGGATTTGGCCGAAACGACAGGGAAAACCCGCACTGCCCGCGTTGTCAGCCGGCGGGGTTCAGCTCCCGCCGAAGGTCTTCCGGCAACACGACGGGCAGCCGGCAGGTGAACTTCTGACAGACGTACGCAGCCGGCTGCTGCCGGACCAGATCACGGCCCTCCATCAGCGGTACGGCGAGACCCGGGGCGCCGGCCACGATCGCCGTACCCCAGGGCGCCGCGGTCAGCGCGACCCTCCGCAGCTCCGCGGAATCGCCGACGATCGCGATCTCCAAGGGGCCGCCGGCAATCGTTTCGGCGACGGCCAGGGCGCGGCCGGCGAACCTCGGCGCGCGGTTGGCGATGACCGCCGAGGCCTGCAGCGCCTGCTCGGCGGCGGTCTCGTACCGGACCGATCCGGTCAGGCTGGCCAGGGTCGTGAACGCCTCGGCGGCCAGGCTCACGCCGGACGGGCTGGCGTTGTCGGTCGGGTCCTGCGGCCGCCAGACCAGCTCCTCGGCATCGGCGGCCGTGTCGAAATAGGAGCCATCAGCAACAAACTGCTCCAGTGCCCGGTCCAGCAACGCCTGTGCGGTCTCGAACCACTCGATGTTGCCGGTGGCACCCAACAGCGTCAGACAGCCTTGCGCGTACGCCGTGTAGTCCTCGAGCACACCGTGAGCCGTGCCACGGACGCCGTCGCGGGAGGTGCGATGGAGACGACCGGTGTCGCTGTCGAGGTGTACGTCCCGGACCAATCTGGCCGCGTTTTCGGCGGCTTCGACGTACTCGGGCTTGTCGAGGACGATGCCGGCCCGGGACAGGGCGGTGATGGCGAGACCGTTCCAGGCGGCAACCACCTTGTCGTCGCGCCCTGGGTAGATGCGGAGTTGCCGTGCTTGCCCTAGCCGGGCCCGGATCCGCTGCCAGCGCTCGGCGTCGTCGGGATCGCTTCGCAGTTGGAGGACCGAGGAGCCGTGCTCGAACGTTCCGGTGACGTCGCAGAGATCGACGACCCACGCGGCGTCGTCGGTGCCGAGGACTTCGTGGAGTTGCTGCGGCGTCCAGACGTAGTACTTGCCTTCCTCCCCCTCGGTGTCGGCGTCGAGGGCGGAGGCGAAACCGCCTTCTTTCGTGCGCAGTTCCGTCAGGAGGAACCCGGCGGTCTCCTCGGCGATGCGCCGGGCGAGCGGATCGGCGCTGACCGCCCACCATTGCGTGTAGACGTCGAGCAGGAGGGCGTTGTCGTAGAGCATCTTCTCGAAGTGCGGCACGACCCACTGGCCGTCGACGGAGTACCGCGCGAAGCCGCCGGCGAGCTGGTCGTACATGCCGCCGCGGGCCATCCGCTCACAGGTCTGCGCGACCATCGCGAGCGCGTCGTGGGATCCGGTCCGGCGGTGGTGGCGGAGCAGGAAGTCGAGCACCATCGACGGCGGGAACTTCGGCGCCTGCCCGAAGCCGGCGTCCACCAGATCGAAGTCGGTCTTGAGAAGCTGGGCCGCTCTCGCGGTGTCGATCTCGCCCTCGGCCGGTGCCTGCCGGGCGCCCAGCTGCTCGACCACCCGTCGCCCGATCCCGTCGATCTGGTCGCGCTTGGTCTGCCAGGCCTCCGTCAGCGACTCCAGCACCTGCCGGAACGACGCCATCCCGCCGCGCGGGTCCTTCGGAAAGTACGTCCCGCAGAAGAACGGCTCCGCGTCCGGCGTGAGGAACACCGACATCGGCCAGCCACCCTGCCCGGTCATCGCCACGGTCGCGGACATGTAGATCGCATCCACGTCCGGCCGTTCCTCGCGGTCCACCTTGATGCTGACGAAGTGCTCGTTCAGATAAGCGGCGGTCTCCGCGTCCTCGAACGACTCGTGCGCCATCACGTGACACCAGTGGCAGGCCGAGTACCCGACCGACAGGAACACCGGCACGTCCCGCTCGCGCGCCTCCGCGAAAGCCCGGTCGGACCACTCCCGCCACGCCACCGGGTTGTCCGCGTGCTGGCGGAGATACGGGCTGGTGCTTCGGCCGAGCTCGTTGACCATGCCTCAACCGTAGGCGGTCGCTGCGGACGGAATGGACCGGGCCGGGCGAGACTTGAACCAGGCATGCCTGTGCATCCGTTGCTCGCCACCCGCTTCAGCCCACTCCGGTTCGATCCCGGGTGGAGCCTGACGGATGACGACGTGGACCTCCTGCTGGAGGCGGCGCGCTGGGCACCGTCGGCCGGCAACTCCCAGCCATGGGCCTACTTCACCGCGCGCCGCGGCGAGCCGGACCACAAGCGGCTCGTCCAGCACCTCGCGGCCAGCTCGGGCCGATGGGCGCCCAGCGCCGCGCTGCTGGTCGTGACGATGGCGCATCGCTATGTCGAGGACACCGATTGGGCGTACTCGGACTTCGCGGACTACGACCTGGGCCAGTCGGTCGCGCACCTGACCCTGCAGGCGCACGCGATGGGTCTGGCCTGCCGTCAGTTCCGGGCCTTCGATCTCGACCGGCTGACCGCGGACCTGGCACCCGGCGCGGGCTGGCACATCGTCTCGATGATCGCCGTCGGCCGAGCCGCCGAAGAACGCCCGGCCGACCGAGAACGCCGTACGACGGACGACCTGCGCACCGCCCCGTGGTCAGGCGGTCTGTGACAGGGCGACCGACAGACCCAGCGCCAGGGCCATGACGAAGAGCTCGGTGCCGACGATCTGCCAGAAGGAGCGGCCGCCGTCGAGGAGGTCGCCGATCGCCCGGCGACGGTGGAGCCAGGCGAGCAGGATGAGTACTACGAAGACGGCGACCTTGGCGATCAGGAGGGCGCCGTACGAGTCCGAGGTGAGGGCGTCCGGGATCGAACCCCAGCCGCCACCCGCCGCGGCCAAGCGACCGGCCGCGCTGAGCAAGCCGCTCAGCAGGACCGCGATCGACGAGATCAGCGCGACCTGCTGGTAGCGCTCGAGCACGATCGGCAGCCCGGTGCGACTGGCCCGGCCGTACCTGACCAGGCCGGCCAGACCGCCGATCCACGTGGTCGCGGCGATGACGTGCACCACCAGGGCCGCGCCGGCGATGACGACGTACGACTCGTTGCGTGGGTACGCCGTGACCGCGGTCGGCACCAGTGCGGCGATGGCGACGAGGACGCCGAGCCCCGCGGCCGACGAGGTCTGCACCCGACGGATGCCGATCGCGAGCGCGACGACCAGGATGCCGGTGATCAGCAGCGACTTGACCTCGGGGACGCCGAGCGCGTCGTCGAGGCGGAAGCGCAGCAGGTTCACCGGGGTGTCGAGCAGGATCGCCGCGGTGACGATCGCGCCGGCGAAGGAGCAGACCGCCCAGATGACGGCCGAGTTGCTGGCATCCCGGACCGCGCGGCGGCCCTGGACACCGAGCGGGCCGCCTTCGACCCGGAGCAGCACGACCGCGGCGAGCAGGGCGCCCGCGCAGCCGACCGTCGCGAGCGTGGCGATCAGCCGGAAGAACGGCAGCAGCCAGGACACGAACAGGCTCGGCCCGCCGATCCCCCCGAGGTCGCGCGGCTCACTGTCGGCCGCGAACAGGGCCACCACCATCACCACCGTGGCGATCACGATCGCACCCACACCACCCGCGACCAGACGTCCGGGCATGCGGTGCCGGGCGGCGCGGGTCGCGGTCACAGAGCGGACTCGCTCTCGGCACCATTCAGCACGCGGCTCACTATAGGGTCAGCCGGAGATGGGCTGCCCAGCCCGACACCATCTCGTGATCAGCGTGTCGCGTCGCCGACGGAAATCAGCGCGGCATTACTGCTGAGAGTGTTCCTTGGATTCACTCTGCGTCGGCGTCGGTGTCTCCGCCGTAGCCGTCGGCGTCTCCGCCGTAGCCGTCGGCTCGGCATCGCCAGCCGGGGACGACGAGCTGTCCGGCGTCGCTGGGCCGGCGGACGGTGCTGGGCCGGCCGCACCGTCGTTCTCGCCGTCGAAGTCGATCTTCTTCAACTGCTTGCCCATGTTGCGCCACAGCAGCACCGTGGCGGCACCGAGAGCGAGCACGATCAGCAGCGCGACCCAGCCGGGGCGCACCGAGTTCGGGTCGATCTCGGCCGTCAGAAGGGAGGTCGTCGCTGTCACGCCACCAGTCTCTCACTGTCGACACCCGCCGTCAGCGGAGCCCTGCGAAAAGATCGTCTTCAGGCAGCTCCGAGTCGACCAGACTCCGCGCCAGCTCGTAGTCCTCGGTCGGCCAGGCGGACTGGTGCACCGCCAGCGGTACGGCGAACCACGCGCCGTCCGGGTCGATCTGCGTCGCGTGCGCGAGCAGCGCCCGGTCGCGGACCTCGAAGTACTCGGCGCACTCGACCCGGGTGGTGATCCGGCGCTCGTTCTCCGGGTCCGGCTTCCAGTCCTTGAGGCGATCGGCGTACGGCGACTCCAGGCCGCGGGCGAGCATCCCGTCGTGCAGCGCCTTCATCCGCTCGTAGTGGAAGGTGTGGTGGTAGTAGAGCTTGAGCGGCTGAAACGGTTCGCCGAGCTCCGGGTAGGCGTCCTTGTCCCCGGCCGCCTCGAACGCGGCCACCGTGATCTGGTGGCACATCACGTGGTCCGGGTGCGGGTAGCCGCCGTTCTCGTCGTACGTCGTGACGACCTGCGGACGGAACTCGCGGATCAGCTTCACCAGCGGGGCGGCCGCGTCCTCGACCTTGAGCGCACCGAAGCAGCCCTCCGGCAGCGGCGGCAGCGGGTCACCCTCGGGAAAGCCCGAGTCGACCCAGCCGAGCCACTCCTGCCGGATCCCGAGGATCTCCCGGGCCGCGTCCATCTCCTTGCGGCGGATCTCGGTGATGTTCGCCAGCACCTCCGGCCGGTCCATCTTCGGGTTCAGGATCGATCCGCGCTCCCCGCCCGTACAGGTGGCCACCATGACCTGGACACCTTCGGCCACGTACCGGGCCGTCGAAGCGGCCCCCTTACTCGACTCGTCATCCGGATGGGCGTGCACATGCAACAACCGAAGATCTCCGCTCACAAGACACAATGGTCCTCCAACCCCGCCCCAACCCCACACCGACCCCCTGGACCCACGTTGACCGAGTCACCTCCCAGCACCCCGACGACAGACCTCGACGCCCGCTACGGGCGGGACAGGAGGTCGCGGCGGTGGTTGCTGATCGGCGTGCTGGCCGTGGTGGTGCTGGCAGGGCTGGCGTGGCTCGCGTGGGCGGCGATCGTCGGGTCCAACCCCCAGGTGACGTCGCGGCTGCTGGGGTTCGAGGTGACGTCGGCGACCAGTGCGAAGGCGACGATCCAGGTCGACCGGACCAAGTCCGTCGAGGCGACCTGCCGGCTGCAGGCGAAGGCCGCCGACTTCTCGATCGTCGGCGAGCTCACCCTGACCGTGCCGGCCGACTCGCCCCGTCACCAGACCCTCCCGGCCACGCTGACAACGCAACGCTCGGCGACGTCAGTCGTACTGATCGGATGCACGACGGCCGACTCCCAGCGGCCCCACTGACCCCATTGGCAACCGATTGCCGGTGAACGGCCCAGGAGATGGGAAAAACCACCGGGCAAGCGGTATCCCAGCGTTTGAAGGTTCGAAGAACTGTGGGGTTCTCCGCCGTAACTTGCTACGCTCAGTGGATTGGTCGCCGTCGACGACGGCGGCCAAGAGCTTTTCTGCCCATCCACCGACACAAGGAGCAGCCCGTGACGCAGCGGATCGAAGAGGACAGCGTTGTCTGGCTGACGCAGGATGGATATGACCAGCTGAAGTCCGAGCTCGAGCACCTCAAGGGCCCCGCCCGTGCCGAGATCACCCAGCGGATCAGCGAGGCACGGGACGAGGGCGACCTCAAGGAGAACGGCGGCTACCACGCCGCCAAGGACGAGCAGGGCAAGATCGAGGCCCGGATCCGGCAGCTGGAGGACATGCTGCGGCGGGCCCGGGTCGGCGAGACCCCGAAGGCCGGCGCGAAGATCGGGCCGGGGATGAAGGTCTCGATCAAGTTCGCCGGTGACGACGACGTCGAGACGTTCCTGCTCGGCTCCCGCGAACTGCTCGCCCTGGACGCGTCGGTCGACATCGACGTGTATTCGCCGCAGTCCCCGCTCGGATCGGCGATCCTCGGCAAGAAGAAGGGCGACAAGGCCACCTACGCGGCCCCCAACGGCAAGGACGTGACCGTCGAGATCGTCGGCGCGGAACCCTTCACCGGCTAGGCCGTGTCTGATGGTTCCGCGCCGTAGCGAGCAGGTGCTCGGTGCGGTGCATCGGCGCGCGGGAGCGAAGGTCTCGATGCGGAGCATCGTGGCCTTTGCTCACGTGCGGCGAGGTGCCGTGCCGAGTGCCGCGCAGTAGGCGCGGAACCATCAGACACGGCCTCACCCACCCAGCTCCGAGCGCCCCGGTGGACAACCACCGGGGCGCTTGCTTTTCGGCTACTGAACGGCCGGCGCGAAGAGCTCGAGCTGGATGTTGTCCTGGTCGCGGAAGACGAGGACCGAGGCATAGGGCTCGTCGGCGATCGGGGACTGGGTGAGCGGCTTGTCGGCGGTGTCGGCACGGACGACGCCGTGGGCCTCGAGGTGGTCCTGCCACCGCTCGAGCTCGGCACGGCTGTCCACCGCGAAGCCGGCGTGGTCGAGGCCGGTGACGGTCTCCTTGCAGAGGGCACCGTCGTTGGTGTCGTGGTGGTGCAGGGCGATCATCAGCTGATGGTCGGGGTCGGCGAGGATGCGGCCGACACCGCCTGCGTGCGGTACCTCGATGACCGGGTGGACTCCGAACACTTCGCCGTACCACCGGACGCTCGACTCGAGGTCGGTCACGGTCAGGGCCAGGTGATGGAGTCGTGGCTGGGTGACAGTGGTCATGAGTGGTTCCCCCTTGCGTTACGTGGCTCCCCCGCTCCCGAACTGGGCGAGGAACATCCTGGTGACGTCCTCGACGAGCCCGCTCCACCGGTCGCCGCCCGGGTCGTTGGAGATCTGCTGGCCGACCAGGCCGACGGTGATGGCGGTCCAGATGTCGAGGTGCCGCGGATCGCGCACGCCGTTGCGTGCGAGGAGCTCGCGGGTGACCTCCAGGGCACCGATCGCGAGCTCGTAGGACTCGGCCGACGGCGTGAAGCCGGGGACCGAGTGCTGGAAGAGCAGCTGGTACCGAGGCACGTCGGACACGCAGAACGCGGTGAACGCGCGCGCCTCGGTCAGCAGATCCTCTTGTGGGTCGTCCGTCGCCGGAAGTGAGGCCTTCAGGTCGACGAACGCCTGCGCCGCCTGGGCGAACATCGCGTCCAGGATCGCGTTCTTCGACTCGAAGTACGCATACAGCGTCGGCGTCGTGATGCCGGCCCGGCGGGCGAGCTCGCGCAAGGACAGGGCGGCCAGCCCGTCCTCGCGGACCAGCTCCCAGGCGGCCGACAGCACGCTGGCCCGGGCGCTCTCCCGCCGCGCCTCACGCCAGTTCGCCGCCGGTTTCTTTAACACAGTTCGAATTATTTGTACGGCGTATAAGTCTTGTCAATGGGCCGTGGCACTCCGGTACTTGCGGACGGCCAGCGGCGCGAACACGGCGATGATCACCGAGCACCAGATCAGCGAGAGCCAGACGGGATGCTGGGCTGGAAAGCTGTCCGGGTTGGGAAACGGGGACGGATTGCCGAAGAGATGCCGGCAGGCGGCGACAATCGATGAGATCGGGTTCCACACGGCGATCGGTTGCAAACCGCTGGGCAGCTGCGTCGTCGGGACGAACGCGTTCGAGAGGAAGGTCAGCGGGAACAGCCAGATCAGCCCGGCCGACGCCGCCACCTCGGGGCTGCCGACCGACAGGCCGATCAGCGCGCCGACCCAGAGCATCGAGAAGGCGAACAGCAACAGGATCCCGAACGCCGCCAGCGCCTGGCCGAACCCGTTGTGCCACCGCCACCCCACGAGCAGGCCGCAGAGCACCATGACCACCATCACGAACGAGTTGAACACCAGGTCCCCGGCGACGCGGCCGGCGATCACCCCGGACCTTGCCATCGGCAACGATCGGAACCGGTCGATGAGCCCCTTCGACATGTCGTCGGCCAGCCCGACACTCGCCGACGCGACCGCGAACGCCATCGTCTGGGCGAAGATCCCCGCCATCAGGAACTCCCGGTACGCCTTCGGGCCCGGGAAGCCCGGGATCGGGATCGCATTGCCGAAGACGTAGGCGAACAGCAGCACGAACATGATCGGCTGGATGGTCGCGTAGATCACCATGTCCGGCGTCCGCGGGATCCGTTTCAGGCTCCGCCACGCCAGGATGCGGGCATCGGTCAGCGCCCGGCCCAACGGATTCACCCGGGCCGGCAACTCCACACTCACAGCGACTCCTTCTGCTCGGCCTCGTGCCCGGTCAGGGTGAGGAACACGTCATCCAGCGTCGGCCGCCGCAGGCCGATGTCGGCGATCCGGATCCCGGCGGCGTCCAGCGTCCGGATCACCTCGACCAGCGCGGTCGAGCCGCCCGGCGCCGGCACCGTGATCCGCCGGCTGTGCTGCTCGAGCGTGGTGGAGTCCGGATCGACGATGCCGAGAGCCGCGGTCAGCAACTCCAGGGCGCGATCGATCTCGTCCGGGTCGTGCACGACGACCTCGATCCGCTCGCCACCGACCTTCGCCTTGAGCTCGTCCGCCGTACCGCGGGCGATCACCGAGCCGTGGTCGACCACGACGATGCTGTCGGCGAGCTCGTCGGCCTCCTCCAGGTACTGCGTCGTCAGCAGGATGGTCACGCCTTCGCTGACCCGGTCCCGGATGATCTTCCACAGGTCGAGCCGCGAGCGCGGGTCCAGACCCGTCGTCGGCTCGTCGAGGAACAGCACCTTCGGATGGGCGATCAGCGAACCGGCCAGGTCCAGACGCCGGCGCATGCCGCCCGAGTACGTCTTCAGGATCCGGTCCGCGGCGTCGGTGAGGTCGAACGTCTCGAGCAGCTCGTCCGCACGTTGCTTGGCCTGCTGGCTGCTCAGCCGGTACAGGCGGCCGAACATCCACAGGTTCTCCCGGCCGGTGAGCAGCTCGTCGACCGCGGCGTACTGACCGGACAGGCCGACCAGCGAGCGGACCGTGTCCGCGTCCTTCACCACGTCGCGTCCGAGCACCCGGGCCGAGCCGGCGTCCGGTGTCATCAGGGTGGTCAGCACCCGGACCGCAGTGGTCTTGCCGGCGCCGTTCGGCCCCAGCAGGCCGAGCACACTCCCCTCCGGGATCTCCAGATCGATCCCGTCGAGCGCCTTGACGGTGTTCTTCCTGGTCTTGAACGTCTTCACGAGGCCGGTTGCCTCGACAGCAGCCATTCCGCACGTCCCCCTTCTGGATGTGACGCAGGCCACTATGCCCGAGGAGTCCGACAATTTCATCCGGGAATTAAATTGAGTCGACCAGGCTCAACTTTGTTGATAGTTGAGTCGACACCGCTCAACCCGGCGCTTACTGTCACGCAATGGGCATCCTCCGCCACCCCGATTTCCGCCGCCTGTGGATCGCCGACCTGCTCAGCCAGCTCGGCTCGCGGCTGAGCATGATCGCGATCCCGCTGCTCGCCGTACTCACGCTGGACGCGTCGACCCTGCAGGTGTCGCTGTTGCGGACCTGCGAGACGGCGGCCTGGTTGCTCCTCGGTCTGTTCGCCGGTGCTTGGGTCGACCGGGTGCGATGCCTTCCAGTGCTCGTGTACGCCGATCTGGGCCGGGCACTGCTCTTCGCGTCGATCCCCGTGGCCGCGTGGTTCGGCGTACTGAGTCTGGCGCAGCTGTACGTCGTACTGGCGCTGACCGGGATCCTCGCCGTGCTGTTCGACGTGGCACACAGTTCTTATCCGCCCCGATTGCTCGAGCCGGATCAGCTGCTGCCGGGCAACGCGAAGCTGGCCGCCAATCACTCCATCGGCGCGGTGATCGGGGCCGGCGCGGGCGGTGTGCTCGTCCAGTTCCTCGGTGCGGCTGTGACCATCGGACTGGATGCCCTGAGCTTCCTCTGGTCCGCACTCTGGCTGCGCTCGATCCGTACGCCGGAAGCCCAACCGGTGAAGCCGGACCGGCCCGACCTGCGCCGCGAGATCGCAGAGGGCCTGCGCTACGTGTTCAAGCATCCGCTGCTACGGCCGATCGCACTGAACACCGCGACGACCATGCTGTTCCAGGCGGCCGCCGGCGCGATCATGATCGTCTATCTCGTCCGCGAGGTGCACTTGCAGCCGGGCACGATCGGCGTACTGAGCATGATCGGCCTCGGCGGAGCCATAGTCGCGTCAGTGGTGACAGAGAGGATCAGCAACAGGTACGGCGACGCCCGTACGCTGCTGCTGTCCGCTACCGGCATCGGCGTCGCGTTCACCCTGCAGGCGCTGACCGCACCGGGCTGGCTGGTCAGCTGGTACGTCGTCTCGATGCTGCTCGCCGGGTTCTGCATCATCGTCAGCTACATCGTGCAAGTGAGCCTGCGACAACGCCTGTGCCCGCCGGAGCTGCAGGGACGCGTCAGCGCGACCATGAGCTTCGTCAGCTGGGGAGCCGCGCCGCTCGGCAGCCTCCTGGGTGGTGCGCTCGGTACGGCGTTCGGACTGCACGCGACCTTGTGGGTCGCCGGTCTGGCGACCCTCGCAGGCACGTCCTTCCTCTACTTCTCACCGTTCCGTACTCTGCGGACCGTCCCCGCGGTCCTTGATCAGTCGGAGGCGATCTGAGCGGTGCCGACCAGGACCTCGACGTCGAGGGCGGCGCGACCGCGGCCGATCTCCACGTCCTTGGACTGACCGGAGACCGCGCCGGTCCAGGTGACGCGGCCGAGCTGGGCCTCGGTGTGGACGCGTACGTCGGAACCGCGGCGCAGGGCGACGTTCGCCGTACCGGACTCGACCCGGACCCGGGAGCGGCCCTTGGTGAGCTGGGCGTCCAGGTTGGCCGAGCCGGCCTGGACGAGCAGGTCGATCGGGCCGTCGACGTCGGCGACCTTCGCCGTACCGGCAGTCACACGGACCCGACTCAGCCCGGGCAGGCGCTCGGCGTTGACGCTGCCGCCGGTCACCTCGACCTCGACCTGGAGGCTCGGGTTGACCCGGATGGACAGCTCCTTGGCCAGGCCGTTGACGTGGGACTTCAGATCGGTCGGGTTGCGCAGCATGCTGAACCCGTCGATCGAGACACCCATGTCGCCTTCACTGCTGATCGCGAGGGTGTCACCGTCGCGCTTGATCACGTGCGGCCCGTCCACCGCGACCCCGTTGATCGCCGGCTCGCCGATCAACCGCACGCGCCGCCCGATCGCCCGAACCGTCACCCGCAGCACCCCCGCCGGCACCGGCACGTTGCTGTGCTCCTCCTCGACCTCCGTGGGTTCCTCCGAGACCTCCTCGGTCTCGGCCGGGGCCTCGTCGACGACACTGTCCTGGACACCGTTCTCGGCAGATTCGGCCGCATGCCGGGGCGCGGGCTGGTCAGCAGCGTCCGGGGAGTCGACCACGTCGGCCCACACCGAGGGGGACGGTGTCTCGTCGCCCTCGGCTGTCGAGTCTGCGTTGTCTTCGGCAACCGGAGGCTGCGCCGTCGGCTCCGCGGCCTCAGTGGCGGCCGGGTTCGGGATGGCGGCGATCAGGGTGGTGGCTTCTTCCGGGGACAAGTGGCCCTTGGCGACCCGGTCGAGGATGTCCTTGACCCGCCGGTCGTAGTCGCTCTGGTTGCTCATGCCCCCAGTCCAGCACCCTGGTGGGTCGAAACCAATCCGGGATGGCCCCGAAACCTCACCGAACGCAGCAGTGCGGGCCCCGGGGAGTAGCCCGGAACCCGCAACTGCGTCTCTATCAACTGCACAGCCCCAGCAAGGAGCTGGTTGTTGTCGTCAGGCGGCCGGGGTCATCTCCTCCGCGGCCAGTTCGTTCTGTACGGCGGCCAGCTCAGCGGTCTCCGCCTCCTCAGCGGCCCGGCGGGCCCGCAGCCCGCGCAGACCGGTCAGTGCGATCACCAGCCCGAGCGCCGCGATCCCGGTCACCACACCCAGCCCCGGCTTGTACGCCGAGAGCATCCCGGCCGGCGTGGTCACACCGACCGACTGGCTGCTGATCACCGCGGTCACGATCGCGAGGACCACCGCGCCGCCGACCTGGTTGGAGGTGTTGAACAGTCCGGACGCCAGCCCCTGCTCGTGGTCCGGAACCCCCGACACCGCCTGGATGTTCAGCGCCGGGAACCCGATCGCGAACCCGAGCCCGAGCAGCATGATCGTCGGGAAGACGGTCGAGAAGTACGCCGCCTCCGGGCCGATCCGCAGCGACAGGGCGTACCCGGCGACGAACAGCGCCATCGAGGTGATGATCATCGTCTCGGTCCCGAACCGGTCGGCCAGCTTGCCCGCGTTCGGCGACAGGGTGGCGACCAGCAGGCCGGCCGGCAGGAACGCCAGCGCGGTCTCGAACGACGACCAGCCGAGCAGGTTCTGCATGTACATGGTGCCGATCAGCTGGAAGGCGACGTACGCACCGAACACGGTCAGGATGGCCAGGTTGGCCCGCCGCAGCGAGGCGTTGCGCAGGATGCCGAGCCGGACCAGCGGGTGCTTGGACCGCAGCTCGATCGCGACGAAGGCGCCCAGCAGGACGATCGCCAGCGCGAACATCCCGAACGTCTGCACCGAGACCCAGCCGGCGTGCTCGGCGCCGACGACGGCGTAGACCAGCGACAGCATGCCTCCGGTGACGGTGACCGCGCCGGGGACGTCGTACCCGCCGGCGACCTCGTCCCGCGGGCTGTTCGGGATCAGCTTGATCGCGAACAGCAGCACGATCAGGGCGACCGGGCCGGGCATCAGGAAGGTCCAGCGCCAGCCGACCTCGGTCAGCGCGCCGCCCAGGATCAGGCCCATCGAGAAGCCGCTGGCGGCGCAGGTGGTGAAGATGCTGAGGGCGCGGTTACGGTCCGGGCCCTCGTGGAAGGTCGTGGTGATGATGGAGAGCGCGGCCGGCGCGGTGAACGCGGCGGCGACGCCCTTGACGAACCGCGCGGCGATGAGCAGTTCGGCGTTCGTGGCCAGCGAGCTCAGCATCGAGACCGCGGCGAACACGGCCAGCGCGATCAGGAAGACGCGGCGCCGGCCGAGCAGGTCGGCGGTCCGGCCGCCGAGCAGCAGCAGGCCGCCGTACCCGAGCACGTAGCCGGTCACGACCCACTGCAGGGAGGAGAGCGAGACGCCCAGGTCGGCGCCGATGGAAGGCAGGGACATACCGACCATGGACACGTCCAGGCCGTCGAGGAAGATCACGCCGCAGACCACCAGAAGCGCGCCCCAGAGGCGCGCGTCCCAGGTCATGCGGGCCGGTGATGTGGTGTGCGTTGTCTGTGTCACAAGGGGAGACTATTCCATGCACATGCATCTAATGTCTAGGCATTAAATGCGTTTGCATAGATTGCGCACGCATGGTAACGTCGCCTCCATGGCCGCTACGAAGGTCAGCGTCGGGACTGGTGAGACCGGCGCCGATGTCAGTGCTGATGTCAGGGAATGGCGTGAGCTGCTCGCTCGCCACGCCGACCTGACCTGCGCCCTCGACCGCGCCCTGCAGGCCGGTCACGAGCTCGGCATGAGTGAGTACGAGGTGCTCGAGCGCCTGGCCGAGCTGCCCGAGCAGTCCGCCAAGGTGGCGACGATCGCCAAGTCCGTGCACCTGAGCCAGAGCGCGCTGTCCCGCGTGATCGGCCGCCTCGAGGTCGCCGGCCTGGTCGAGCGGCACATGTGCGCGGAGGACCGCCGCGCCGTCAACGTCCGGCTGACCGAGGCCGGCCTGCAGCGCCAGACCGAGGCCAAGCCCACCCAGCGCCAGGTCCTGGCCGAGCGGCTGCACGCCCCGCTGGTGAAGAGCTGCGCCCCGCTCGACTGATCAGTTGAGCGTGTAGCTGTAGTCGTTGCTCGTCAGCGCGCTCAGCACGCGCCCGCGGTGATCCTCGCTGCGCAGTTCGAGCTGCAGCGCCACCTCGACCTCATCAAGGTGCAGCGTCTCCGAGATGCGTTCGTGCACCACCTCGATGATGTTCACATCTAGGTCCGCGAGCTGCGTGAGCAGTCTGGCCAGGCCACCCGGCGTGTCCGGGATCCGCACCCGCAAGGACAGGTACCGGCCGGCCGCAGCCATCCCTTGCCGGATGACGCGCATCAGCAGCAGCGGATCGATGTTGCCTCCGGACAGCACCACCACGACCGGCGGCTTGAAGCGCTTCGGCTCGTCGAGTACGGCGGCCACCGCTGCCGCGCCGGCCGGTTCGACCACGAGCTTCGCGCGCTCCAGGACCAGCAAGAGGGCCTTGGACAACGAATCCTCGCCGACCGTGCGCATCTCCCCGACGTACTGCCGGATCGCCTCGAACGGGACCTTTCCCGGCAGCCCGACCGCGATCCCGTCCGCGATGGTCGCCATGTGCTCCAGCTGGACCGGCTCGCCGGCCTCCAGCGAGGCCGGGTACGCCGCCGCGCCCGCGGCCTGGACGCCGACGACCTCGATCGGCACCCCGTCACGCTGCATCGCGCACGCGATCCCGGCCACCAGTCCACCGCCACCGGTCGGTACGACGACCGTCCGCACCTGCGGGCACTGCTCGACGATCTCCAGCCCGGTGGTCGCCTGACCGGCGACGATGTCGGGATGGTCGAACGGGTGGATCAGCACCGCACCCGTCTCGGCCTCGAACTCCAGGGCCGCCCGCAGACAGTCGTCGATCGACGTCCCGACGAAGCGGACCTCGGCGCCGTACGCACGAGTCGCCTTCTCCTTCGGGATCGGGGCGCCGTGCGGCATGAAGACCGTCGACTTGATCCCGAGCAACTGCGCCGCCAACGCCACACCTTGGGCGTGGTTCCCGGCGCTGGCCGCGACCACACCGCGTCGGCGTTCGGCCTTGGACAGCCGGGCCATGCGCACGTACGCACCCCGCAGCTTGAAGGACCCGGTGCGTTGCAGGTTCTCGCACTTCAGGAACACGTCTCCACCGACGAGTTCACTCAGCCACCGCGAGTACTCCAGCGGCGTCGGCGCAACCACGTCATGCAACAGATCCGCCGCCCGCGCGATGTCCCTGGCATCGATCACGCCCTCACCCTACGCACGAAAAGCCGTTGCACCGGCCACATACGCTGCAGGACATGGAAATCACAGCCGTCGTGGTCCGTGCGTCCGACCAGGCTGTCCTGATACTGCCGTCCGGTCTGCCGCGGGTGGAGTTCTCCGAGAAGGTCTGGTTCCCGGATGTCGAGCCGGTGCTGCGAGCACTGGCCGGTATCGACGCCGCTGTGCTGACCTGCCTCACCGAAGAGCCGACGACCTACCTGATGGTCTCGACCGGCGCCGCACCGGACGACGCGCGCTGGGTGTACGACGTCGATGACCCAGCAGTGGTCGCCGCGCGGCAACACCTCGCCCTGCCGCCGGACTCCCCCGTCACCCCGGCGTGGACGATGCCGGACTGGTACGACGATGCCCTGCCCTGGATCGCCGAGCACGTTGCGGGCCCGTGGAGCCAAGTGCGCTCGTGGGGGTTGTCGAACGTCCTGCGCGTCAACGGCCCGGACGGGGACATCTACTTCAAGGCGCTCGCACACTCCAGCACGATCCAGCCGGCTGGGCCGGACGCACTGCCACTCTTGTTCGCCCACGAGCCTTTGCTGTTGAAGGAGCTGTCGGAGGATCGGCCCGGGTCGGTGCCGACACCCGTGGCCATCGACGAGAAGCGGGCCTGGATGCTGCTGCCCGATCTCGGCCCGCCGTTGGCCGGCGAGTCCGACATCGCGGTGTGGATCGACGCGCTGCGGGGGCACGCCAGGTTGCAGCGCAGCTACGTGGATCAGACCGATCGGCTGTTCGAGTTCAGCTGCGTCGACCGGCGGCTCGCGGTCCTGGCGGCCGAGCTCGACCGCCTCCTCGGACCGAACCCGGCGACCGACCGGCTCGAGCCCGCCGAGCGCGCGCTGCTGCCGCGCCGGGCCGAACAGTTGCGTGAGGCAATCACCGAGCTGGCGGCGATCGGCGTACCGGAGACCCTGCTGCACGGTGACCTGCATCCGCGGAACGTCGCCGTCCGGGACGGCCGGGTGCTGGCGTTCGACTGGACCGACGGGTCCGTGTCGCACCCGTTCCTGGATCTGGTGACGTTCGCGGAGGACCGCTCACCGATCTCGCAGGACGCGCGGTTGACCGACGCCTATCTGGCCGAGTGGGAGGAGTACGCGTCGCCGGCCGAGCTCCGCCGGGCGCTCGAGCTGGCCAACGAGCTGGGTGCGCTCCACCAGACGATGACCTCGCTGCACCTGCCGGACCACCTGTCCGGGCCGAGCCGGGAGTCCATGTTCCGCGGAGCGGTGTGGTGGCTGCGGCAGCTCCTCAAGCAGTAGACCCGTCTACTTGTGCAAGATGGCCGACTGGTTCCGCATTCCGCGGCGAACCGGTGAGTCGAGATAGCGGTCCCAATCCGGACGGCGTTCGCCGCGCAGGAGGGCGTAGTACGCGAGTGCGTCGGCCAACGCCGCCTCGCGTAGGTACCCGCGGGCGAGCGGTTGCTTACCCCGGCCGTTCGGTCGCGGGCGACGCTCGTACGCCGCGTTCGCCGTGAAGATCCCGAGTCCGTAGAAGACGGTCAGCAGGTCGGTCAGCGGCTCGTGGTCCGGCCGCCGTGCGAGCGAGATCCGGTCGCTACCAAGCAAGAGCTCGTGCCCGACCTCGTGGGCGTAGATCGCGATCAGCGCGACCGGGTCGGCGACCAGCGCGGGCGCGAGGTGGATCTGGTTGCCGTCGGCACCACGGACCCACCGGCCGGATGGCTCCTTCACGACCGAGACCGACTTGACGGCCGAGGCCGACTTCAGCGTCGAAGCCGACCTGCGGTACGTCTGTCGGCGGACGCTGTCACCGACGAGCTCGAAGCTGAGTCCGCACTGCCCCGGCACGAGACCCATCCGGTCGGCGACCCGCTCGCACAGCTGCTCCGCGGCCGCGAGGCTGCCGTCGTACCCGGCCGGGATGAGGTCGTCCGGCAGCACGATCGGCCGGAGCAGGACGTCCCGCCCGAACTCGGCGATCAGCCAGTCCATCGACGACCGGATCCAGCGCCGGCGCCCGCCCGGCAGCCGCTCCCGGGGTGCTTTCAACCCGGCCCGCACCTGCTGACTGCGCCGCAACGCCCCGATCGGATTCCTCACCCGCCGGATCATGCCTTTCCGACGGCGCCGTAAACCCTCCGGTTCCGCCGGGTCGCACTCAGTGACTACTTCAGCAGCAGCTTCCCGAGCCGGCCGGAGGCGACGTACATTCCGAGGGTGCCCATGACGGCGAGGTAGGCGGCGTTGATCAGCAGCGACCAGCCGACGGTGCCGGTGGTGAAGGCACGCTCGAGGACGACGCCCTGGTAGAGCGGGGTGATCTCGACCAGCCAGCGGATCGCCTCCGGGTAGGTCTCGATCGGGTAGAACGTCGCCGAGAACAGGAACATCGGGATGATCGCCAGCTGCACGAACTCGAAGTCCTGCCAGCTGCGCATGAACGTGGTCAGCGCCATCCCGGCGCCCGCGAACGCGAACCCGATCAGCACCGCGGCCGGAAGCGCGAGCAGCGCCCACCACGACGACACCAGGCCCATGATCAGCATCACCACGACGAACATCGCCGCGTAGCAAGCGCCCCGCAGCAGCGCCCAGGTCACCTCACCGGTGGCGATGTCCCACGGCCGCAGCGGCGTCGCCAGCATCGAGTCGTAGAGCTTGGCGTACTTCATCCGGAAGAAGATGTTGTACGTCGAGTCGAAGATCGCACCGTTCATCGCCGAACTGGCCAGCATCGCCGGCGCGACGAACGCGGCGTACGCGATCGTGGTGCCGTCGGACAGGGTGAAGTCGCCGACCAGGTGCGCGACCCCGATGCCGATCGAGAGCAGGTAGAACACCGGCTCGACGAAGCCGGACAGGAACACCACCCAGGACCGCCGGTAGAGCAGGAAGTTCCGCTCGACGATGTGCCGTCCGCCGCCGAGGCGAACCGGAACCGGGACAACGCGGGCAGCGATCGTCGTCATCAGCCGACCAACCTCTTCGAGAAGCCGCGGACGGCCAGCCAGGTGCCGCCGACGAACCAGACCAGCAGGTAGACGATGTTGACGAGCGCGAGCCACGGATCGACCGTGCCGAGGCTCAGCGCACGGGCCAGCTCGACGCCGTGCCACAACGGGCTGACATAGGCCAGCCACTCGATCCAGTTGGGCAGCTGCGAGACCGGGAAGAACGCACCGGAGAACAGGAACGCCGGGACCACGCCGAACCGGAAGATCATCGCGAAGCCCGAGTCGTTGTCCAGCTTGGTCGCGTACGCCGCGACCGGGCCGGCCACCGCCATCCCGACCAGCAGGGCCACCGGCAGCCCCAGCAGCCCGAGCGGCGACTTCAGCCCGCCGAACAGCGTGATCACCACCATGAACACCGCACAGGAGCTGAACACCCGGAACGCGATGAACCCGAGCTGCCCGTAGGCGACGTCGGCCGGGCGCAGCGGTGTCGCGATCATCGAGTGGTAGAACTTCTGCCACTTCAGCCCACTCATCACCGGGTACGTCGCCTCGCCGACCGCGATCTGCAACGCGGTGGCGGCCAGCAACCCCGGCGCGATGAACTGCAGGTAGCTCACGCCACCGAGCGCGCCGGTCCCGTTGCTGTCGACGAACGAGCCGAGCCCGACACCCATCGAGGCCAGGTAGAGCAGGGGCAGCAGGAAGCTGCTGACCAGGGTGCCCTTCCAGGTCCGTTTGTAGACGGTCAGCCAGTAGTCGAACTGGCGACGCCCGTTCTGCAGTGCGAGGGCCATCAGTCCACCAGCGTCCGACCGGTCAGCCGGAGGAACACGTCCTCCAGCGTCGAGCGTCGCACCAGCACCGCGGCCGGCTGCAGGCCACGCTCGTGGACCGCGGCGACCGCGCGCTCACCGTCGTCGGTGTAGAGCAACAGGCGGTCCGGCAGCACCTCGATGCGCTGGGCCAGGTCGGCGACCTTGTCCTCCAGCGCGTCGTGATCGGACAGCATCACGTCCGGACCGAACCGCAGCTCGGTCACCTCGCGGGTCGAGTAGTCCCGGATCAGATCGGCCGGTGACCCCTCGGCCGCGATCAGCCCGCCGTCCATCACGACGAGCCGGTCGCACAACTGCTCGGCCTCGTCCATGTAGTGGGTGGTGATGATCAGCGTCACGCCGGCCTGTTTGAGCCGGAACAGCTTGTCCCACAGCAGGTGCCGGGCCTGCGGGTCGAGGCCGGTGGTCGGCTCGTCGAGCAGCAGCAGGTCCGGCTTGCTGACCAGCGAGCGGGCGATCGTCAGCCGCCGCTTCATGCCGCCGGACAGCTCGTCGACCTTGACGTTCGCCTTCTCGGTGAGCGCGACGAACTCGAGCAGCTCGTCCGACCGGCTCCGCGACTCGGCCCGGCTGAGGCCGAAGTACCGCCCGTAGATCGTCAGGTTCTCCCGGACGGTGAGCTCGGTGTCGAGAGTGTCGTCCTGCGGGCAGACGCCGAGCCGGGCCCGGATCGCCGGGCCGTCGGTGGCCGGGTCCAGGCCGAGGATCCGCAGCGTGCCGCCGCTGGTCGGGGAGACCGCGCCGATCATCCGCATCGTCGACGACTTGCCCGCGCCGTTCGGCCCGAGGAACCCGAACGCCTCGCCCTTCCACACGTCCAGGTCGATCCCGCGGACCGCCTCGAAGTCGCCGTACGACTTCCGCAGCCCGCGGACGTGCACCAAGGACTCCCGCTGCTCGCTCACGGGCCCGACCCTAGACGGACCTCCCGACACTTTTCTTGTCGTTTTGGGCGGTTCCATCTGGTGACCGTAGAACCTCAACAACGCTGGAGGTCAACCCCGGCCGACGTACGGCATCCCGGCGGCCATCACGGTCAGCGTCGGCACCGCGACCGAGGTCGGCAACTGCGCGATCCGGACCACGAAGTCCGCGACGATCCCGGGATCGAACGTCGGCTCGACGGCGATCGACCCGTCGGGCTGCAGCACGCCCTGTCCCATCCGCTCGGTCATCGGGGTGGCGGCGTTGCCGATGTCGATCTGGCAGGCCGTGATCCCGTGCGCCCGGCCCTCCAGCTCGAGGCCTTTGGTGAGACCGCTGATCGCGTGCTTGCTCGCGGTGTAGGCGATCCCGTGCGGCCGCGGTACGTGCGCCGAGATCGACCCGTTGTTGATGATCCGGCCGCCCTTCGGGTCCTGCCGCAGCATCAGCCCGAACGCGGCCTGCGCACACAGGAACGAGCCGGTCAGGTTGGTGTCCACCACCCGCCGCCAGTCGTCCTCCGACACCTCCTGCACCGGCGCAGCCGGCGCCCCGGTCCCCGCGTTGTTCACCAGTACGTCGATCCGCTCGAGCCCACCGAAGAACGCGCGGACGGCGTCCCCGTCGGCGACATCCAGCACCGCGAGCCGCACCCGCCCGCCGCCGTCGGCCACGGTTTGGCGCAGCCGCTCCTCCGTCCGGCCGGTCACGATCACCTCGAACCCGGCCGCCGCGAGCGCCAGCGCCATCTCCCGCCCCAGCCCGGACCCGCCACCGGTCACCACTGCCACCTGCGTCACAAAAGGCACCCTTCAGCCGTCGAACAAGCGTGCACAGATTCTCCCCCACTGCGGACGGTGACCGGCTCGCGACAGAGAGCAAGTGAGTGGCGACTCACTGGTCCATTGTGGAAACTCATTTGCGTGTATCACGCAAGCATGTATATGCTTGCAGCATGCAAGTAAACGACGCGTACACTCCGCAGACCCCCATCGAGGGCGTCATGCACGCGTTCACCCGGATCGGCCGCCGGCTGAAGGCCAAGCAGCCAGGCGACACGATCGACCACAGCGCGCACGTGGCGCTGTTCGTGCTGCGGTGCAGTGGCGCGCTGCGGCTGTCCGACCTGGCCGCGCGGATGGAGCTCGACGCCTCGACCGCGAGCCGGCACGTCCGGGCGCTGGAGCAGCTGGGCCTGGTCCGCCGCTCCCCCGACCCCGACGACGGCCGCGCCTTCCGGGTCGAGCTGACCGAGCAGGGCATCGAGCAGTGGGAGGACAACGCCCGCCGCCGGATGGAGCTGCTCAGCGCGGCGATGGAGGGCTGGTCCGAGGACGACGTGCAGACCTTCGAGCGACTGATGACCCGGTTCGCCGACGGTGTCGCCGCACAAACCGAGACCCCTTCCGGCAGCGCCTGGGCCGACAAGGGCTGGGCCGCGGTCGCCCCGCGAATCCGCCCCGCCTCGCCGGCAGAGCGCCGTACCGACGAAGACTTCGCGCCCGGCGGAGACCCCGCCGCCCGCGAGAACACCGACAACAACCTGGAGAGCACCAGATGAGCACCACTGAGCCCGCCACCGCCGGGGGCGCTGCGCCCGATAGCGGTCCGAGCTACCTGTCCCACAAGCAGATCCTGGTCATCCTCGGCGGCCTGATGGCCGGCATGTTCCTGGCCGCGCTGGACCAGAGCATCGTCGGTACGGCGCTGCCGCGGATCGTCAGCGAGTTCAACAGCCTGGACAAGCTGTCCTGGGTGGTCACGGCGTACCTGCTGACCTCGACCGCCTCCACCCCGCTGTGGGGCAAGATCTCCGACCTGTACGGACGCCGCCCGCTCTTCATCGCGGCGATCGTCACCTTCCTCGCCGGTTCCGTGCTGTCCGCGATGTCGCAGAACATCGAGCAGCTGATCGGCTTCCGCGCCGTCCAGGGTCTGGGCGCCGGCGGTCTGATGTCGCTGGCGTTCGCCACCATCGGCGACGTGATCCCGCCGCGCGAGCGCGGTAAGTACATGGGGTACTTCGGCGCCGTCTTCGGCCTGTCCTCGGTGGCCGGCCCGCTGCTCGGCGGTCTGCTCACCGACGGTCCCGGCTGGCGCTGGATCTTCTGGATCAACCTGCCGATCGGACTCGTTGCCCTGGGCATCGTCGCCGCCGTGCTCAAGCTCCCGCACGTGAAGCGTCCGCACAAGATCGACTACCTGGGCGCCTCGACGGTCGCCGCCGCGGTCACGTCGCTGCTGCTCGCGATCTCCTGGAGCGGCCCGACCAACGGCTGGGGCACCGGCACCACGATCGGTCTGCTGGTCGCGTCCGCCGCACTGGCCGTCGCCTTCGTCGTGATCGAGCTGCGGGTGGCCGAGCCGATCATCCCGATGGACCTGTTCAAGGGCCGGATCTTCTCCGGGTACGCCGGGTACGCGTTCCTGCTCGGATTCGCGATGTTCGGCGCGCTGATCTTCCTGCCGCTGTACCTGCAGGCGGTCAAGGACCTGTCGCCGACCCGCTCCGGTCTGGCGTTGCTGCCGATGATCGTCGGCATCTTCTCCGCGTCGATCCCCAGTGGCCAGATGATGAGCAAGAGCGGCCGGTACAAGCACTTCCCGATCATCTCCGCGGTCCTGGTCAGCGGCGCGATGGTGCTGCTGTCCACGCTGAGCCTGACCACGCCGTACTGGCAGCTGGCGATCTACATGTTCGTGATGGGCGCCGGTCTGGGTCTGTCGATGCAGATCACCGTCACCGCCGCGCAGAACAGCGTGCCCCGGCAGCACATGGGCACGGCGACCTCGACGATGACCTTCTTCCGCTCGATGGGTGGCGCGATCGGCACCGCGGTCTACGGCGCCGTTCTGACCACCCGGCTGAAGGCCCACCTGACCGACATCGTTCCGAACGCCACGCAGGCCATGGTCGACGGACTGGCCAAGGCGGCCAACAGCGTCCAGGCACTGCACGGGCTGAAGGAGCCGCTGAAGGGCTTCGCCCTGCACGGGCTGGTCGACGCGATGGACGACGTGTTCCTGGTCTCGCTCCCGTTCCTGGCGATCGCGCTGATCCTGGCGATCATCACGCCGGAGCAGCGGCTGGCCGGCCGCAACGACGGCCCGAAGCCGGAGAGCGGCGAGGAGTCCGTCGAGGCCTCCGCGGCCGCGGCGATGCACTGACCGCAGTCCGATCGAACAGCCGTCCCGGGAGAGTTTCCCGGGGCGGCTGTTCTGCTGTCCGGCTGACCCCGCGGGCCACTAACTTTCACCGGGATGAAGACTCTCGACCGGCCGTTGGACGACGACGACCACGCGATGGCGGACCTCGCCGAGGTCCGCGACTGGCGCCGCCTCGGCGGCCCGCACGCCGGTGCGACCGGCCCGGTTCCCGTCCGCGCGCTGATCAAGCGGGTCAAGTCCGCGACCAGCTGGCGGCCGTGGCCGGTCGGCCGCAAGACGGTGATCGACGACCAGCTCGACGGCTGGGGCTTCCTGACCCGGCGCCAGACCGAGCTGGCCGTGTACGACGACCAGATCCTGCCGCACAGCCCGTTCAGCGGCTGGGTCGCGTACGCGATCGGTTCCGGCGACATCGACGCGGCGGTCGCCGGCCTGGACGAGCACTGGCCGGCGAAGTTCGACCTCGCACGCCGGCACTGGGGACAACCGGCGTACGTCGGAACCGACAGCGGCCCCGGCTTCGTCGACGAGTGGTCCCCGGGAGCGGGCGCTGATCGCCGGCACCTGGCCGTGTGGAGCCCGCCGGGTGCCGAGATCCACCTGTACAGCAACAAGCCGGCCAAGCAGCCTTTGTCGGTGTCCGTCGGAATCAACTATGTGGTCTACCTCAACGAGGAGGGGACATGACGACAGCAGGACCCGCGGTCACGGCCCGGCGAGCCTTCCGCACCGCCCAGCGAGACGCCTTGGCCAACAGCGCCGTACGCCCCGGCACCGGCCCCAACAGCACCGTCTCCCCCGAGGCCCTCACCGCCGCCGCGGCAGCCCGTACGGCCCGGCCGGCCATCTCCGGTGACCTGGCCAACTCCGTCCGCGCCGCCTCCCTGCCACCGACCGGTCCGACCCAGACCCGCGCTGCCGCAGCCACCCCCGAACGCCCTCAGACCAACCAGCGCACCCCCGGCAAAGACGGCCACACCCGCTAGCCGACCCGGCACACTGAGCGCATGGATCCGCTGCAAACCCGGATGGCGACCGTCGGCCTCCGCGCGATCGCCGACGACGGCTTCGTGCTCGCCGGCGGGTACGCCCTCCGCGCCCACGGCTACGGCATCCGCGAGTCCGACGACATCGACCTCTTCACCAACGTCCTGGACGCCGACCACTTCGCCTCGGCCGTCGACCGGCTGGTCGCCGCCTACCGGGCGGACGGCCTGCAAGCCGAGGTCGTCCGGCGAGCCCCCGCCTTCGCCCGGATCGTCGTCACCGGCCCCCAGGGAGCCGAAGCCAAAGCAGACCTCGGCGTCGACCACCGCCAGTTCCCGCCGGCACCGATGGCGGTCGGCCCGGTCCTCTCGGAGGAGGATGCGGTCGGCAGCAAGGTCGGCGCCGTGTATTCACGGCTCGAGCCTCGGGACCTGATGGACGTCCAGGCCGTCCTGGACAGCGGCCGGTACGACCGCGACGCGCTACTCGCGCTGGCGGACCAGCGAGAAGTGACCCCGATCGACCGGCCGACGTTCGCCGGACAGCTGCGCGCCGGCAGCCGGCTGCCGGACAGCGGCTTCGAGCGGTACGGCGCGACCCCGGAGCTGATCGCCCGGATCCGGTCCACCGCCCTGGAGTGGGCCGAACAACTGAACCGGCCGTCGGCGAAGATGGGCGAATGAACGATCCGCGCCGGACCCGACCCGGGGACACGTACGCGTCCCGCATCCCGTACGTCGTCCCCGAATCGCTGGACCAACTGACCGGCCCGCGGACCGGGATCATCGAGCTCCCGCGACCGATCGACTGGAGCCCGCAGCCCCGCTACGACCTGGACAACCCGGACGACCGCGTTGCGCTCTACACCAAGGTGATCACCGAGGCCTCGACCGTGGACGACCTCAGCCGCTTCCTGAACAAGGACCTGCTGATCGAGCTCTGGCCCCAACTGCGCCTGCCGCGGTACTGCGTCCCCCGGTGGCACGAGGCGTTCCCGCAACTGGCGGCCCTGGGGTCCGGCGGCATATGGCAGTGATGGACCCCGAACACGCCCAGGTAGCCCGGATCGGGCTGTCGGCGGTCCGGGACCAGGGCTTCGCCCTGTCCGGCGGCCAGGCGTTCAACGCGCACGGGATCGGTGTCCGGGAGTCGCAGGACGTCGACTTGTTCACCGATCGGCAGACCGACTTCGGCGCGGCGGTCGGACGTCTGCAGACGGCGTACCGCGAGGAGGGGTACCAGGTCGACATCTCCCGGCAGTCCGCGGAGTTCGCGCAGTTCGAGCTGACCAAGGACGGCCGGACCACGCAGGTCGACGTCGGGCGCGACTTCCGCAGCCGGCCGCCGGTCGAGACCGAGGTCGGCCCGATGATCTCCGCCGAGGACGCGGTCGGTTCGAAGGTCGGCGCGGTCTACGAGCGCGGCGAGGCGAAGGACTACATCGACCTCGAGGCGGCCGCCCAGTCCGGCCGGTACTCGCGCGACGATCTGCTCGCGCTCGGCGACGAGCGCGAGGTGACCGGGATCGACCGCGACCTCTTCGCCGAGCAGCTCGACCAGGCCGGCCGGATCCCCGACGCGAAGTACGCCGAGCACGGCCTCAGCGGTGAGCAGACCGCGGCACTCAAGCAGGACATGTCCAACTGGGCCCAGCAGTTGCGGACCCGGGCGGCGAATCCCGACATGGACAACGCGATGCGGCTGATGGACTCCGGTCACGCGCGGCCCGGGAGCGGCCAGGCGGCTCGCTCGAACGGCGAGTCGGACCGCCGGTTCTCGCCGTACGAGCAGGGGCGCGGGATGGGTGAGCGGGGGAGCTAGTTCTCGGAGGGGCCGGCGGTCGGGTGGTGTCTTCGTCTTGGTAAGGGTCTGGGGGGTTCCGGGTCCACGTCGTTGCCGGCCAGGTGGTTGACGATGGTGTTGAGGACGGCGGCGGTGGGGACGGCGACCAGGGCGCCGACGATGCCGGCGATGACCACGCCGGTGGCGATCGCGAGGATGACGGCGAGGGGGTGGACGCTGACCGCGCGGCCGAGCAGGAACGGCTGCAGGACGTGGGCCTCGAGTTGCTGTACGCCGATCACCACGCCCAGCATGATGATCGCGACGATCGGGCCCTTGGCAACCAACGCGACCAGCACGGCGACGATGCCGCTGACCAGCGCACCGACCACCGGGACGAACGCGCCGACGAACACCAGGATGCCGATCGCACTCACCAGCGGCAGGCCCAGGATCGCCGCGCCCAGAGAGATCCCGATCGAGTCGACCGCGGCGACGATGATCGTGGCCCGGACGAACGCCGTCAGCGAGACCCACGCCTTCCGGCCGGACGAGTCCGCCTTCTCCCGCGCCCGCCACGGGAACAGCCGGACCACCCAGGCCCAGATCTGCTCACCCTGATAGAGGAAGAAGAACAGGCAGAACAGCGAGATGAAGAGCCCGGCGACGATATGGGTGGCCGTCGTACCGACCGCCGCGGCTTGCTGACCGAGCGCGCCGCCGGACGTGATCTGCTCACGCAGGGCCTTGATGGCATTGGTGACGTCCTCGTCGGTGAGCCCGAGGTTGATCCGGCCGAGCTCGCGGAGCTTCTGCACGCCCTCGCCGACCTGGGTGGACAGACTGTCGAACTGACTCGCGATCTGCGTACCGACCAGGGTGAGCAGGCCGGCGACCAGCACGATGGTGGCGATCACCGT
Source organism: Kribbella sp. NPDC048837 (assembly GCF_055586945.1). Lineage (NCBI taxonomy): Bacteria > Bacillati > Actinomycetota > Actinomycetes > Propionibacteriales > Kribbellaceae > Kribbella > Kribbella sp. NPDC048837. The sequence continues at coordinate 63,896 of NZ_JBVJHF010000005.1, read as the reverse complement.
GATCCCCGCGGCCGGGCCACGCGCGAGCCGCAGCCGCTGGAGACCGTTCGTCACCGGCACAAGCAGTGCGGTGAGCAGTACGCCGACCGTGACCGGAACGACCACCTCGGACAGGTACCGCATTCCGTAGCCGATCACGACGACGGCGGCCACGATTACCAGGAATCGCCAGGCCCAGGCACTGGCGATGTGCATCCCGCGCGTCACCCCGGCGTCGTACGGCCCTCGATCCGCCGTGTCCACCCGGTGCTCGTCCGTAACGGCGATCTCGTGCTCGACCGGCACGCTCTCACTGGACTCCCCCGCCACCTGGTTGTCAGCGACCGGACTGTCCTCGTCGTCCCGCCCCGCCTCGCTCATCACACCTCCGCGTCTCGCCTGCTGCTGAGACTAGTGCCCGGTGGCGCTGGTTCCATGAATGTGCGCAGCCAGCCCCTCGGCGGCCTTCGGGTTCTCGTCGGCCAGCAGACCGACGCCCGCGAGCACGTAGTCCTTGTCCACACAGACCTCGGCCCGCTCGGGAACGAGCCAGCCTTCCTCCTGTGCGTTCGCCCCGACCGCCCCCAGGATCCGCGCCGCCACCTGCGGCCCGTTGTGCCGCAGCACTCCCCCGGATCCGACCAGCAGGTCCACCTCGCGCAGATCCTTCCCGGACCGCTCGATCACCCGTCCCCCCGGGCCGAACACGATCCGTTGCCGCCCCGCATGCCGTCGGAGCGCGACCGTTGCGGCCACGGTCGCCAGTGTCTCGTCGTACGACGCCTCGATCGCACTGTCCGGCAGGTACGACGGATCGTCGTGCCGGCGGGCGGCCGCCGTACGGATCGAGTCGTCGTCCGCCACGAGACCGGCCTCGATACCCGCGGCGACCACCGGTACGGCGCTCCACCGCATGCCGAGGTCGCCTTCGACGGTCCGTGTCACCGGGTGGGTCGCGACCACCTCGCGGCCGAGGTTCGCGTCCTCGGGGTCGAGCTCGATCACCGAATGCACGTCGGTCGTCGCGCCACCGATGTCCACGACGGCCACGTCACCGTGCAACCCGGCCAGCACTTCGACACCGCGCAGTACGACGTCCGGCGTGGCGGCCCGGACCATGCGCGCGAAGGCGGGGTCGCGGGACAGGTTCTTCCCGCCGATCACATGCTTCAGGAACATCTCCCGGATCGCGGCCCGCGCGCTGTCCGGCGCGAACACCCCGATCTCCGGTACGACGTTGTCCGCCAGCACATGCGGTACGCCGGCCGCCGTCAGGATCTCGCCGACCTCGGCCCGGGCCTCGACGTTGCCCGCGACAACGACCGGCCGGCGCCACTTGTACTTCGCCAGCGTCTCGGTTGCCTTCAGCAACACTGCCGAGTTGCCGCCGTCGGTGCCACCCAAGAGCAGCACCACGTCAGGGCGGTCCTTGCGGAGCTCCTTCTGACTGGTTGCCGTCAGCCCACCGTTGACCACAGCAACGACCCGGCCGCCGCTGGACAGCGCGACTCGCCGGCCAGCCTCCGCGGTGACGAGCTCCTCGTTGCCCACGACACCGATCCGCAGGCCACCGCCCGCACTCGAGCAGGCGAGCACCTCGGCGTTCTCGACGCCGCGGTCGACCTCCGCCAGCATCGCCCGGCAGGCGTGCCAGCCGTCCATCACGTCCGTGTCGATCGTGGTGCGGTGCTCGGCTCGGGCGACCAGGTCGCCCGAGCCGGAGTCCACCGCGATCGCCTTGGTAAAGGTCGACCCGAAGTCGACCGCGACCACCAGGCCCACGGATCAGGACATCGCGCGGTCGAGGTCCTGCAACAGGTCGTCGACGGTCTCGATCCCGACGCTGAGCCGGATCAGGTCGGCCGGGACCTCGAGCGGCGTGCCGGCGACCGAGGCGTGGGTCATCTTGCCCGGGTGCTCGATCAGCGACTCGACACCGCCGAGCGACTCGCCCAGCGTGAAGACCTCGGCCTTGTTGCAGATGTCCAGCGCGTGCGGCTCGCCCCCGGTGACGCGGAACGACACGATCCCGCCGTACCGCTTCATCTGCTTGGCGGCGGTCTCGTGGCCGGGATGGCCGTCGACACCCGGGTAGAGCACCTGGCTGACAGACTTGTGCCGCTGCAGGAACTCGACGACCTTCTCCGCGTTGTCGCTGTGCCGGTCCATCCGGACGCCGAGGGTCTTGATGCCCCGCAGCACCAGCCACGCGTCGAACGGGCCGGCGACCGCGCCGATCGCGTTCTGGTGGAAGGCGATCTTGTCGGCCAGCTCGGCGTCGCGGACGATCAGTGCGCCGCCGACGACGTCGGAGTGGCCGCCCATGTACTTCGTGGTCGAGTGGACGACCACGTCCGCGCCGAGCTCCAGCGGCTGCTGCAGGTACGGCGAGGCGAAGGTGTTGTCGACCACCAGCAGGGCACCAGCCTCGTGGGCGATCTGCGCGACGATCGCGATGTCCGCGACGTTCAGCAGCGGGTTGGTCGGCGTCTCCAGCCAGACCACCTTGGTCTTGCCGGGGCGGATCGCGTCGCGGATCGCGGCCGGGTGGGTGACCGCGGCGGGCGTCATCTCGACCCCCCAGGTGCCGAGCACCCGGGCGAACAGCCGGAACGTGCCGCCGTACGCGTCGTCGGGGAAGACCACGTGGTCACCGGGCACGCACAGCGAGCGGATCAGCGTGTCCTCGGCGGCCAGGCCGCTGGCGAACGCGAACCCGCGGCTGCCCGCCTCGATCGCGGCCAGACACTCCTCCAGCGCAGTCCGGGTCGGGTTCGCCGACCGGGAGTACTCGTAGCCGTTGCGCAGCCCGCCGACGCCGTCCTGCTTGTAGGTGCTGGTCGCGTAGATCGGCGGCACCACCGAACCGGTGGTGGGGTCGGGCTCGTTCCCGGCGTGGATGGCGAGCGTCTCGAAGCCGTAGTGGTGTTCCGTGTTCACCGGACCAGCGTACGGCCTGGTCTGATCCCGGTACGCACGCCGTCCACAGCCGGGCCGATTCGGTGGATCCGAGTTGTCCACAGACGCGTCGAACCCGCTGGCAACTGACCCGTACGGCAGCCTACGGTTGCGCACAGTGGTTGCCACCGGACCGCATACGGAAGGACACGTCGCCGGATGAAGACGCAGGACAGGCCGCTCGACCAGGACGACCTGGCGATGGCGGATCTCGCCGAGATTCCGGACTGGACCGTCATCGCCGGCCCGGACGGCGACGAGTCCGGTCCCGAGGTCGTGCGCGCGCTCGTCCATCGGGTGATGTCGCAGACCAGCTGGCAGCCGTGGCCGCTGGAGCCCGGTGAGGTGATCGGCGCCGAGATGGTCTCGTGGGGATTCACCACTCCTCGCGGGACGACGATGATCGTGTTCGACGGGCTGGCGTTCCCCGATTGCCCGGACAGCGGCTGGTCGGCGTACGAGATCGGTCCGGACGACATCGCGGCCGCCGAGAGCGGGCTCGACGACCACTGGCCCGACCACCTCGCGCTCGCGACGAAGCACTGGGGACAGCCGGACTACGTCGGTGACGACCGGAGCCCGACGTTCGCGGACGAGTGGGAGCCCGGGGCCGGGACCGGCCGACGGCACCTCGCGGTCTGGTTGCGGCCGGGCGCGCAGATCCACCTCTACAGCACCAAGCCCAGCAAGGATCCGCTGACGACTGCCGTCGGCGTCAACTACGCCGTGTACATCGACTAGGAGACCTGATGAGCGAGCCCTCCCAGGAACCCTCCCGGCTGAGCCGCATGCGCACCGGGGTCTCGCGGTGGCGCACCACGCGGCGCGGCACGAAGACGCTGAAGGCGGCGTACGCGCAGGCCGCCCGCGACGTGAAGCAGATCGACCCGGTCGTGCGCGAGCGGATCGGGCGCGCCAAGATGACCGCGGCCGACCTGCAGATGCTCGCTGAAACGAACATCGGCCGCCGGTGGCGTCCGGAGCTGTACGGCCAGGCCGCGCAGGGCCTCGAGAGCTCCGCGGCCGCCCGGGTGCAGCAAGCCGGGACGTCCGCGGCGCCGACCAGCAATCCGTTCCGGCGGCTGGCCAACAGCGTCTCCCGGTGGCGAAATACCCGGCAGGGCACGAAGGCGCTCGAGGCGGCGTACATCCAAGCCGCGCGGGACGTGCAACGGATGGATCCGGCCGTGCGCGAAGCGATCGGGCGGTCGACGCTCACCGCGGCAGATCTGCAGGCGTTCTCCCAAGAGCATATGAAGCAGACCTTCCTGCCTGAGGGCCGCAACGGTGCGATGCCGCAGCAATCGCAGCAGGTGACGGCGCCGGATCAGCAGCAGATGGTTCAGCCGCAGCAGGTGCCTCAACAGGTGATGCAGCCGCAGCAGGACCGCATGACGCAGTTGCTTGCCGAGTACAACCAGCTTCAGGCGCAGGCCGCGCAGTTGCTGCAGACCCGGATCGCTCAGCTCCAGGCCGAGACCGCGCAGCTGACCGCGATGTACCAGGCTCAGATGGCGCAGCAGGCCCAGGTCAACCAGATGCTGCAGCCGGAAACAGGCCAGCAGCAACAACCCGGCCCTGAAGCCGTGCAGGCGGGGGTCGACGAGAATCTGCACCACGTCGGCAAGCACGCGGTCATCGAGACCAACGAGCCGGCGGCGCAACAGCCGGGCGGCGAGCAGCCGGCGGCGGTCGCGGAGAACTCCGATTACGTCGGCAAGCACCGCGTCGTCGAGACCCAGGAGACGTTCCAGCCCGGCCCCGACCCCAGCAACCCGTCGAACTGGGTCGACGTGGCCTCCGGCAACGCTCCGGTGCAGCCCCTGCCGCAGGTTGCCGACCAGCACGAAGCCAATGGGCAGGAAGCAGAGGCACTCGCCAACGGCGATTCGCCGGCGGTGACCGGTCAGTCCGAGCTGAGCCCTGCCGACATGCAGAACATGCACGCCGCGTTCGGCGGTGTCGCGAAGGCGCAAGGATCGACCGGCGAGCAGGTCCGCGAAACCGTCACCGAGTCCGGCACCGACACCGCACAGCACCGCACGAACGGCCACGCCGCCACCAGGAACACCGACACACAACTCCGACGCTGACGACCCCTACAACCCCAGGATCCGACCGCCGTTCAGGAAGCCGGGCGTGACCCCGGCGGAGGCCTACGGTTGCGGTCGAAAGGCTTGACACGGACGGAAGGAACAAGCCCGGATGAAGACGCAGGACAGGCCGCTCGACGAGGACGACCTGGCGATGGCCGACCTCGCCGACGTAGCGGACTGGACGAGGGTGGCCGGCCCGGACAGCGACGCATCCGGCCCCGCCGTGGTGCGAGCGCTCGTACAGCGCGTCACCGCCGCCACCGACTGGCAGCCCTGGCCCCTGGAAGCCGGTGAACAGATCGACCCCGCCGTAGCCTCCTGGGGCTTCACCACCCGCCGCGGCACCACGATGATCGTCTTCGACGGCCTCGCCTTCGCCGACTGCCGGAACTCGGGCTGGTCGGCGTACGAGATCGGCCCGGACGACATCGCGGCCGCCGAGACCGGACTGGACGAGCACTGGCCGGCTCAGCTCGAGCTCGCGCGCAAGCACTTCGGCGACCCCGACTACGTCGGCGACGACAGCAGCCCGGCCTTCCTCGACGAGTGGGGCCCGGGCGCGGGCGCGGACCGGCGGCATCTGGCCGTCTGGGTACGCCCGGGGGCGGAGTTCCACCTCTTCAGCGACAAACCGACCAGCGACCCGCTGACCAGGGCCGTGGGCGTCAACTACGCCGTCTTCATCGACTAGGAGTTCGGATATGACCACCCCCCACCAGGGCCCTGGGATGTGGCGGCAGGGCGACGCCTTCGGGGCGCTCGAATGGCTCGCGAACCTCGACGCCACCCAGCAGGAGAATCTGCGCCGCGCGGTGAACCACAAGCCGATCCTCACCCGGCTCGTCGAAACGGCCAGGCGGGTCCAGCAGAGCGCCATCGCGACCGGGCAGCGCCTCAGCGAGAGCGCGCAGGCACTGGCCAGCCAGACCCGCCAGTACGGCCGCGACGCCATCGCCCGGGCCGGTGAGATCCGGGACAACACCGTCGACCGCGTGACCGAGTTCGGGCAGCGCACCGCCGCCCGCGCCGGCGAGATCCGGGACAACACCGTCGACCGCGTGACCGAGTTCGGGGAGCGCACCGCTGCTCGGGCCGGCGAGGTCCGGGACGGCGCTGTTCAGTTCGGTCGCGACACGGCGGCCCAGGCGCGCCAGCTCGGCAGTGACGCCGCTGCCCGGGTCGGCGAGATGCGGGACAGCGCCGTTCAGTTCGGCCAGAACACCGCCGTACGTGCCGACCTGGCAGCGCAGCGAGCCAGCGAAGCGGTCCGCGGCGCCGGCCGGGCCGTCGGCGGCGCCGTCACGACGGGCGCCCAGGCCGTCGCGGGCGCCGGACGCCAGGTGGCCGACGCCACTCGGCAGACCGCGGGCAAGGTGTCCCGCTGGTACCAGGGCAAGCGGTCCTACGCCACCGAACGTGGGCAGTCCGCGATGCGCGCGTACCAGCAGTTCAGGAACGACCGGAATCTCGTCGCGCTGGACCCGGGGCAGAAGGATCTGCAGACCCTGACCGCTCACGCCCACCAACTGGTCGCAGCGGCGGAGCAGGGTCCCGCGGCCCAGGCGGCCGCCGCCCAGCGCCTGGCCGCTGCCGCCGCGGCCATGCAGGCCTCGAACACCCAGCAGGCCGCCGGCTCCGACCGCGACCTCGTCAACAAGTTCGCCAACGAAGGCCTCGCTCCGGCCGGGAACATTCCCGCCCAGCACGGCCCGCAGGCAGGCGCCCCGCAACAGCAGACCGGCAACGGCGAGGCTCAGAAGACCGGCGCCCAATCCCCCACCCAACGAGGCCCCGACCTCACCAAGTAACCACCAACACCCCCCGAACGCCGCCGGCCACCCCGGCGGCGTTCGCCTTTCCACCCCACCAACACCGCACCCCGCAGCCTTCGCCGTTCCCCACCCCATCACCCCCCGCAGCCTTCGCCCTCGCCACCGGCCAGCCGCAGCCCTCGCCAGCGCAGCGCCTCTCCTCCAGCGGCACCTGGATCGCACACCAGTCTTGACGCAACCTCAGGGTTGCAATAAGTTGGGTTGCAACTGATGGGTTGCTATTTGTGGAGGTTGTGATGGGGTTTCCTGATCGGATCGAGCGGACGGTCGAGCTGGCGCATCCGCCGAAGAAGGTGTGGGCCGCGCTGACCACCGCCGAGGGGCTCGGCACCTGGTTCGGGCATCAGGCGACGATCGACCTGCGGCCGGGCGGGTCCGCGCAGATGACGTGGAGCAGCGGCGACAAGGCCGAGATGCGGATCGAGCGGGTCGACGAACCGACCACGTTCGGCTTCACCTGGCACATCTACGGGCTCCCCGCCGAGGACCCACGGCGTACGTACGTCGAGTTCACCCTCGAACCCGTCGACACCGGCACCCGCCTCACCGTGGTCGAGACCGGCTTCGCACAACTCCCCGACGACGACTACCGCAAGGCCTTCACCAGCAACACCGAAGGCTGGGCCGCCGAACTCGGCGAACTCGTCGCCTACCTCAACGCCGCCTAACCCGACCACCGATCGACCTTCGCCCGCCGACCGGCGAGCCCGGGACGGCGCGCGACGCGAGCCGGGCGGTGGGAACGGGCACGGCCCGTGCCACCTCGCCGACGGCCGTCAGACGCCGGTCGGCGGAGAGGCACCGCTCGGCCGGGACCAGTCACCACCTGGTGCAGGCCCAGCTCCCGACTGCCGGGGGCGGCCGGCGCAGAGTCGGGGGCATGCGGGCGGCTGGCTAGAGGTCGGCCAGTTCGAGGTGGGTTTCCACCTCGGCACCTTCGGTGAGGTGTTCGGCGGTGCGGACTGGTTTCTTGACGGGGAGTAAATAGGTGCCGGATTTGCTGGGGAAGACCGAGGTCTGCCAGGTGGTGTTGCCGATCGTGGCGGTGACGCGGACCGAGCCGAAGCCTTTGTGGGTGCCTGCGGTCAGGTCGGCGATGTCGTCGCTGATCTCCTCGGGGACGGTGACGAAGTACCAACTGCCCTCACCCGGGTATTGCCACAGCGGCGCCGAGAACCGGAACGTGCTCACCCCCAGACGCTAACCCCAACCACCGACAAACCCAGCTAGCTCAGCGGTGATGCGTCCGCGACCTGGCGGGTGCGGCGGGCGAGGATTGCGGTGGCGGCGTCCAGGAGGGTGGATCGGATCTCGGCGTCGGTGACCTCGACGTCGAGTTCGATCGCCATCGCCGCCCCGATCGACTCGACCGCGGCGGCGGCGCGTAGCCGGTCGGCCGGCGTCGGGTCAGGGCCGGCGAGCCAGAGCTGGAATCGCCGGCTCCGCGCGATCAGCTGATCCAGGTCGTCACCGAAGGCCGCGAGTACGGCGGCGATGTCGCGGAGGAGCGTGGGCCCGGTCGATCGGTGATGGATCACGACGTCGACGTACGCCCCGAGCAGCTCGCGCTCGGCCTCTGGGGACCAGGCCAGCTCGTCGCTCAGCGCCAGCACGCGCTGCATGTCGTCGAGGAAGGTGCCGACGATCGCGCGGAGCAGCTCCTGCTTGGACGAGTAGTGGTAGTAGAGCGACGCCTTGGTGATGCCGACCTGCTCGGCGATCTCCCGCAGGCTCGTCTTCTCGTACCCCTGGGTCGAGAACAGCTCGAGCGCGGCGCGATGGATGGCCGCCTTGGTGTCGCGGGAACTGGTCGCGTGCTGCACGTCACCACCTTCTCACTTCACCTGCCTACCGGGCGGCAGGTAGTCTACCTACCGACCGGCAGGTAGAGATGGAAAGACAACCCGCAGGAGGGGTTCGGGGTGTTCACCAGACTCGGGCGATTCGTCGTCCACAACCCGTGGAAAGTGATCGCCGCGTGGGTGGTCGCGGCGGTGGCCGTGCTCGCCTTCGCGCCGACGCTCGCGGACGTCACGAACAAGGACCAGGCAGCGTTCCTGCCGGACACGTACGAGTCCGTGCAGGCACAGAAGCTGGCCGCGGACGCGTTCGGGCAGACCAACGACGCGACCGCGAGCATCGTGGTCAAGCGCGCGGCCGGCGGCGAACTGACCGCCGCCGACCAGGCCAAGGTGGCCGAGCTCGCGACGAAGATCACCGCGGCGAAGATCGATCGCGTCACCGGCGCGATCACCGGCCCGCAGGCGGTCTCGCCGAACAAGCAGGTCCAGATCGTCAGCGTCGGCCTGAAGGGCCTGCCGGACGACCAGGCCGTGCTCGACGCGGTGCAGAAGATCCGCGACGTCACCGGCCCGGCCCTGACCGGCGCGGATCTCGAGTACGGCGTCACCGGCGACGCGGCGCTCTATCTCGACAACCAGGACGCGTTCAACAACGCGTTCGTCGTGGTCGGCATCGCAACCGTCGTCCTGATCATCGGCCTGCTGCTGGTCATCTACCGCAGCCCGGTCGCCGCGTTCCTGCCGATCCTGACCGTCGGCCTGGTCGCCGCGATCGCACCCGGTCTGATCGCGCTGGCGGCGAAGGCGTTCGACCTGCAGGTGACGCAGGATCTGCAGACCATCCTGACCGTCGTGCTGTACGGCGTCGGCACGGACTACATCCTGTTCCTGCTGTTCCGCTTCCGCGAACGTCTCCGCGCCGGCGAGCAGCCGAAGGAGGCCCTGGTCAACGCGACCGCCCGTGTCGCCGAGGTCATCGTCTCGGCAGCGGGCGCGATCATCGTCGCCTTCAGTGCTCTGCTGCTGGCCGTGTTCGGTGGGTTCAAGAGCCTCGGCCCGGGCCTCGCGATCGCCGTCGCGGTGATGGCGTTCGCCGCGATCACGCTGATCCCGGCGGTCGTCTCGCTGCTCGGCTCGAAGGTGTTCTGGCCGTCGAAGTCGTGGCAGAAGACGCCGAAGGGCGCGATGTTCAAGCGCTTCGGCCGCTTCACCGCGCGGCGTCCGGCCGTGGTCGCGCTGGCCTCGGGCGGTGTGATGGTCGCGCTCGCCCTCGGCGCGCTCGGGATGAAGGTCGACTACGACGCGTTCAGCCAGCTCCCCGACGGCACCGAATCCGCCCGCGCGGTCAAGGATCTGCAGGCCGGCTTCCCCGCCGGTGCGCTCAACCCGACCACGGTCTACGTGCGCAGCTCCGACGGTACGGCGCTCAGTCCGGCAGAGCTCACGACGTACGCCGGGAAGCTCGCGAAGGTGGACGGGGTCGGTGCCGTGCTCCCGGCCACCGCGGACGGCAGTCTGGCGCTGCTCAACGCGGACAAGACGGTTGCCCAGATCAACGTCGTACTGAGTGAGCCGCCGTACGCGACGTCATCGTTGGACCTGGTCGACGGGAAGCTGCGTGAGGTCGCGCATGCCGAGGCGCCGGCCGGGACGACCGCGCTGCTCGGCGGGGTGACCGCGAGCTACACCGACATCCGGGACGCGAACAGCCGGGACCTGTCGGTGATCTTCCCGGTCGCGGGCGGACTGATCGCGATCATCCTCGCGCTGCTGCTGCGGTCGCTGCTGGCTCCGCTGGTGCTGATGCTCGCGGTCGTGCTGAGCTTCTTCAGCTCGATCGGCGCGACGGTGCTGGTGTTCCAGGGGGCCGCGGGGCACGCGGGTGTGACGTTCTCGCTGCCGATCATGCTCTACCTGTTTGTCGTTGCCATCGGCACCGATTACAACATCCTGATGATCGCGCGGTTGCGGGAGGAGGCCGAGCGCGGGACCGAACCGCGCGAGGCCGCCGACCTCGCGATCGAGCACGGCGGCCCGTCGGTCGCCGCGGCCGGGCTGATCCTGGCCGGCACGTTCTCGTCGCTGATGCTGGCGGGGATGGCGCTGCTGACCGAGATGGGCTTCTCGGTTGCCGCCGGCATCGTCATCTCCGCCTTCGTGATGTCGATCTTCCTGGTCCCCAGCGTCGTCGCCCTGCTCGGCCGCCGCGCCTGGTGGCCGCGCCGGATCACCTCCGGCTCGACCGCTCCCGAGGAGCGTCAGCTGGAACCGGTCGGCTGACGCACGGTCTTCAGCCGGACGGTGAAGATCGGCAGGAGGAAGTGGACGAGTGGGCCGATCGACAGCGCGTAGACGACCGTGCCCACTCCGATCGATCCGCCGAGCAGGAACCCGGTCGCGAGGACGGTGAGCTCGAGGGTCGTGCGGACCAGGCGGACGCTCAGGCCGGTACGGCGTACCAGGCCGGTCATCAGGCCGTCACGGGGACCGGGGCCGAACTGGGCGCCGATGTAGAGCGCACTGGCCAGCGCGTTCAGGACGACACCCGCGACCATGAAGACGATCCGCAGCCAGAGCGCGTCCGGCCGATCGACCGTCGCCAGCGTCAGGTCCGTGACCAGGCCGATCACGATCGCGTTGCTGATCGTGCCGAGACCGGGCCACTGCCGTAGCGGGATCCAGGCCAGCAGTACGACGAAGCTCACGGCGATCACCACGGTGCCGAAGCTGAGCTGCACGTGCTTGGTGATGCCGGAGTGGAACACGTCCCACGGGTCCAGGCCGAGGTTGCCCTGGATCATCAGTCCCATCGAGGCGCCGTACAGGGTCAGGCCGACGTACAGCTGGACCAGACGGCGCGGCAGGTGGCCTGCTTTCAGCTGCTGGATCGGGTTCAGGGGGGCGAGTTGGCGCGGCGGGGCATCGGAAGTGGCGGTCACTTCTCCAGTCTGCGGAGTAAGTGGCCTGGTAATCGATAGCCAATTACGCAATAGTGGACTGCATGAAAGGGCAGTATCTCCCCGCCAGTACGCTCGCCGGCCTGCTCGGCGCCTGGGCCGACGGGACCGGTCCGGCGTACCGGGTCCTCGCCGAGCGGCTCCGGCTGCTGATCGCGGACGGCCGGATCATGCCCGGCTCACGGTTGCCGAGCGAGCGCGAGCTGACCGACATGCTCGGCGTCAGTCGTACGACGGTGGCCTCGGCGTACCGGGAGTTGCGCGACGGCGGGTACCTGATGAGCCGCCGCGGATCCGGCAGCGTCACGGCCCTCCCCGGCCGGCTCGAGCCCGAGCTCGGCCGGCACCACGCGCCCACGTTCGACACCGACGCGCACTACGACTTCACTGCCGCGGCGCCGGCCGCGATCCCGGGGATCAGCGCCGCGGTCGCCGCGGCGACCCCCGATCTGCCGGCCCACCTCGCGACTCCCGGGTACCACCCGCAGGGTCTGCCGGAACTGCGCGCGGAGGTCGCGGCCGTCTACACCGAACGCGGGCTGCCGACCTCGCCGGAGCAGATCATCATCACCGCCGGGGCGCTGGCCGCGACGTCGATCGCGATCCGGGCGATGACCCAGATCGGCGACCGGGTGCTGACCGAGAGCCCGACCCACCCGAACTCGGTCGACGCGATCCGGCGCAGCGGGTGCCGGCTGGTGGCGGTACCGATGGGGCCGACCGGCTGGGACCTGCCGTTGCTGGAGGCAACGATCAGGCAGACTGCGCCGCGGGCCGCCTGGATGGTGGTGGACTTCCAGAACCCGACCGGCTGGCTGATGTCGGCGGCGGACCGGCAGCAGCTGGCGACGGCGTTCGCGCGGAGCCGGACGACGGCGATCATCGACGAGACGCTGTTCGGGCTGTCGCTGGACGGTCAGGAGATGCCGCCGCCGTTCGCGTCGTACCACCCGGAAGGGGTGATCACGGTCGGCTCGGCGAGCAAGCTGTTCTGGGGCGGGCTGCGGATCGGGTGGATGCGGGTGCCGGAGTCCCTGGTCGCCCAGGTCCTCGACGCGCGGGCGTCGCTCGATCTGGGGGCTCCGGTGCTGGAGCAGTTGGTCGTCGTACGCCTGCTCCGGCAGCGGGCGGCACTGCTCCCGGAGCGGCGGCTGGCCCTCGCTCGCCAGCGGGACGCGCTGGCGGAGATTGTCTCGACCGAGTTGCCGTCCTGGCGATTCCGGCTGCCGGGTGGCGGTCTGTCGTTGTGGTGCGAACTCCCGGAGCCGGTGGGCTCGAGTCTGGTCGGGGTCGCGCAGCGGAACGGCGTACTGCTGGTGGCGGGGGCGCGGTTCTCGCCGGATGGCGGGCTGGAGTCGTTCATCCGGTTGCCCTACACGCTGCCCGCGGATGCGCTGCGTGACGGGGTCCGCCGGCTGGCGTCGTCGTACGCCGCTTTGACCAGCGGGCCGGCGCCGACCCGGCGTACGGCGGCCATGATCGCGTGAGCGTCCCGTAATCGGGCCGGGGAAGGTTCACCTCACCAGTCGCGTTGAGACACTATGAGAGTCACACTGCGAGAGGCGTGAGAATGTCGTTCTTCAAGCGCAACACAGCCCTGGTCGAGCCCGAGGCCGCTCTGCCCGGCCGGCCGGAGCCCGGATTCGCCGTCCCGGCGGACAACATCGTGCTCGGTACGCCGCAGACCGCGGCGGCGCCCGAGGGGTTCGAGGAGGTCTGGTTCGGTACCGGATGCTTCTGGGGTACCGAGGAGATCTTCTGGCAGCAGCCCGGGGTCTACACCACGGCCGTCGGCTACGCGGGCGGTTACACCCCGAACCCGACGTACGAGGAAGTCTGCAGCGGGCGGACCGGCCAGACCGAGGCGGTCCGGGTCGTCTACGACCCGACCAAGACCACCTTCACCGACCTGCTGAAGGTCTTCTGGGAGACGCACGACCCGACCCAGGGCATGCGCCAGGGCAACGACCTGGGCTCCCAGTACCGCTCGGCCATCTACTACACCACCGACGCCCAGCGCGCCGAGGCCGAGCGCACCCGCGACCTGTACGCCCCGGTCATCAAGCCCCTCGGCTACGGCGACATCACCACCGAGATCGCCCCCGCCACCACCTTCTACTACGCCGAGGGTTACCACCAGCAGTACCTGCACAAGGTGCCCAACGGCTACCGCTGCCACAGCAACACCGGGGTCCCGTTCCCAGGCTGACACTTGATGCGATGCGAGGGCGTCACCCGCAGGGGTGGCGCCCTCGTTCGTGTCGTAGTTCGGAACTGATCAACGCCCGCTCGTCCGGCGCGGACGCGCACGCATCTACGGAGTCGGGTCGGCGTAGGTCCCGCCGAATATGTCGGAGTTGCCGAACGTGCCGGCGCATACCTGCTGGACCGGCGGGGCTACGGCATCCGGCTCTTGAGTCTTGAACGCCTGGTGGACGGCATCCTCCTCACCGCGTGGCTCTTCGGGGTCCGCTACTGGGGCTCCGAGCGCCAGTGCCTCGTTGTGCAGAGCTTGGCGGTAGGTGTTGATCGCCGTGCAGACGGCGGCCGCGCGGGTGTCGTTCCAAACGGCCGCTCCGTACGTCCGGGTGGCCGCGGCGTAGACGTAGTCGCCCAAGAACTCCGCCGCCAGGTTGTTCTGGCTGCTGCCTCTCGGGTCACCGCCGGGGCTGCGGTGTGTTTCGGTGAAGGCACCCACGGTGCCACCTTGGCCGACGTCGGCGTGCTTGACCACGCCGACCAGATTCCTCGGCGACGTCGTGTCGTTGCGGAACGGCGTGGTGAACGCGTTGTACACCACCCAGACGTCGGTCCCGTTCGGCGAGATCGCCGGGGCGGCGTAGTAGCCACGGTCGCCGGCCGCCTCGATCGTCCGGGCGCTGGTCCAACTTGTGCCGCCGTTGGTCGAGGTGGAGAACATCACGTGCTCGTGGTTGAGGCCGTCGCGGCCATCGGCCCACGAGTCGACGATCTGGTTCGTCGCGTCGGTGCCAGTCGGGGCGCCGTTGGCGATATCCACGCTCGGGGACGGGCCGAGGTCGTCACGGGCGCCGCCGATGCCGTCTTCGACGCACCGTCCGATGGACGGCTCGAAGGCGTTGCACAGGTCGGTCGCCGGGAAGATCGGTTGCGCCTGGGTCCAGTGCCGGCCACCGTCGACGGACTTGGACATGAGCTGGAGGCCGTTGCCCGGCGTACCTGACGCGAATTGGTAGGCGAACACGTACGCCACACCGTGGCTGTCGGTCCGGACGGTGCAGCCGGACCTGCCGAATCCGTTCGGGCTGTTGGGATTGTTGGTGCTCGGTGTGATCTGGTGCGTGGTCCAGTTGTCACCACCGTCGGTCGACGTCGCGACAACCAGCGGCTGAGACCTGCTCGGAACACCGCGGAAGGCCGCGGAGCAGACGTAGGTGTACCCGAAGAACGGGCTCGAGGAAGCATTGTCCGCCCAGACCTGCTCCTTATCGGAGAACAGGGCCGAGTTCTGCTTGCTGACGATCACCGGTGGCTTCCAGTTGGCCTGGTTCGACACGATCGCGTTTGTCAGTCCAGTCGAGGCCGGACCGTCGACCCGTGACACCGCGATCGCCTCGAAGCCGTTGAATGCCGAGCGACCCGGGAAGTTCGACGTCAGGTTCGCGTAGTACAGCCGCGACCCGTTCGCCCACGAGAATTCGCCGTTCCTGAACACGGGACCGAACGCCACCGCAGGGTCACCGTCGGATACCAGGCCCGCCTCGAAGTACCCGGGCAACGTGCCGATCGGGCCGACCCGCGGAGAACACGCTGGGTCGCTGTCGCCAGGTACGCCGGCGCAGTTGCGCGCGCTCCAGCCCGTGAAGGTGGGCTGGACCCAGGTCGTACCGCTGTTGAACGAGAAGTAGACCCCCGAAACGCCTACCCCCTCGGTGAACGGACAGTCGTTGTCGAGACCTGCGTTGCAGGCCTCCATGTCGATGTTGTCGTTCGAGCCTGCCGCCAGCACGCTCGGGTGGTTGGCGTCGATCGCCACCGCCGGCTCGTTCTGCTTGTTCGCCGAGAACGGCGCGCTAGGGCTGCCGACGGTGATCAGCGTGTCCGGATTCAGCGCATTGGCACTTCCCGCTGGAATCAAGAGCACCGCCGACGCGGCACCGATGAGCACAACCCTCAACCGCTTACCCATGCCTCCCCCTTTCACCCAAGAGCGGGGAGCCGAGGCACTCTCCTCGCCCGAAAGGACCTCTCGACCTGAAGCTACTCGCCGACCGGAGGCGACGCGAGAGCCGGCGCCTCCCTCCGAACCGACCCGAGTCGGCAGTCGGAAATCAGGCTCGGACCGGCCTCGCGCGGCGCGCGCCGGTCCGGCGATCTGAGACGCGGAGGGGTTGACCGACTGCGCAGCGCGACGTTTCTATCGCCTTGCTGGTATCGCTGCCACCAGCAGTATCTTCACAAGGTGCCCAACGGCTACCGCTGCCACAGCAACACCGGGGTACCTTTCCCGGCTGACGCCTGACAGATCCACCGCGATGCCCCTGGACTCTCCGAGTTCAGGGGCATCAGGCGTATTTGCGCGCCTCCTGGACCGGAGCGGCAGGCCTGAGCCGGCTGACGGATTCACGTCGTACAAGGCGTTCGTCGGGGGGTCCGCCGCGGACCCGTTGGGGTGACTACGGCGCCGCTGTGACCGACGGCAGCACTATCTGGTTGGCATCGGAGTGCTGTCGATGTCGCCGGTGACGAAGAAGTCGGCATCGTTGGACAGCATCAGACGTTCGTCGGTGGCGGTGTCGAGGTAGCCGTCGATCGACATGGCACAGCTGAGCAGGGTGTAGGGCGATCAGCCATGCACAACGCTCCCGGCTCGCTCCGGCTGCACCTCGGTCGGGCCGCGCGCACTGTCCCGGGCCTGCCGTCGCGCAACCAGCAGGACGACAGCTCCAGGCAGGGTGGCGACCAGCGCGAGCACGCCGTACACCACCGCGACGGTGACGCCCTGCGCCGCGCCCAGCCCGACCGAGCCGAACGCCCATGCGGCCGCGCCCTCGCGCGGGCCCCAGCCTGCGATGTTCGTCGGCACCGCCGAGGCCATCAGCACGACCAGTGCCAAAGGCAGCAGCCGACCCAGCGACACGTCCACCCCGGTCGCTCGCACTGCGACCAGGAATACCGCGGCGTGCCCGAGCACGGCGACGGTGGAGGCGAGCACGATGCCCGGCCAGGCCCGCGGCGCGAGGACCGCGTCGCGGAGGTCTCTGGTGAATGCGCGTGCGATCCGGGCAGGGAGGCGACGTCGCTTCAGGCACAGGGGTACGGCGATGAGCGCCACACAGGCGACGACCACGACCGGCACGGCGACCGAGGGAACAAGCGAGCCGGCGGGCCGGGACAGCAGGAGCAGCACGCCCACGGTCAGCACGATCTGTACCGCAAACCCCGACGCCCGCTCCCACGCGACAGCGCGCAGGCTCCGGCCCAGGTCGCCGACTTCGCGCCCGTGGCGCACGGCGCGGTGTACGTCGCCCACCACCCCGCCGGGCAGCGTGGCGTTGAGGAACTGGGACCGGTAGTACGCAGCCACCGCGGTCCTCAGCGGCATCTCGACGCCGAGCCCGCCCGCGACCAGCCTCCATCGCCACGCACAGCACAACGTGGTCAGCGACGTGATCGCCAGGGCGGCGGCGAGCGCCCATGCGGTTGTCAGTCGGAGCCCGTCCACCAACGGGCCGGCGCCCACCCGCCACGCGAGGAAGGCGAGGATCGCTGCGCCGCCCGCCACGCGCGCCCAGGTCCAGATGCTTCGGCTGATGGCGGTTCCGATCTCGTAGTTGGGGCCCCGTGACAATGACACGACTGTCACCTGCCGCTGGTTCAGCCGGTCAGCCGCGAACACCAGCACCTCGGTGCCCGGGCTCACCGCAGACCGCACGCCTCCTTCTCCCGCCAGATGAACCGGTGCGACGCTGTTCTCGTATGACTGTCGTACCCATAGACACGGAGGCACTGTGCGTCTGGTTCAGGGTCGAGTGCGCAAAGGCATCCTGACCGGCCCACTCGCCAGCTTCGCTTGCCTGCTCGTGCTCCTCGGTGTACTCGCGGAGACCACCGGCCTCGACGTCGCCGGCTGGGTGACCGGCGTCGTCTCCGGAGCCGGCCTTGCCGCGCTGCTCGCCCGCGCGATGGCGCATCACCGTCGTGACAGGCTGGGGCCTGCGGACAGAGTGACACTGGCTCGCGCGATCCTCGCCTGCGGGGTCGCGGCGCTCACGGCGGACTCGCTCGGCGGCCAGGCGCCGGTGGCGATCCTCGTGGCGCTCGCGACGATCGGGCTGGTCCTCGACGGGGTGGACGGGCAGGTCGCCCGGCGTACCGGCACCGTTTCGGCGTTCGGCGCGCGCTTCGACATGGAGGTCGACTCATTCCTGGTCCTCGTCCTGAGCGTGTACGTCGCCCGTACGACGGGCTGGTGGGTGCTTGCGATCGGTGCGGCCCGCTATCTGTTCGTGGCCGCCGGCTGGGCGTTGCCGTGGCTGCGCGGCTCGCTCCCGCCCCGCTACTGGGCCAAGGTGGTCGCCGCGATCCAGGGCATCACCCTGACCGCCGCGGTGGCCGGCATCCTGCCCGATGCCGTGACGACGGTGGTGCTGCTGATCGCGCTGGGACTGCTGGCCGAGTCGTTCGGCCGTCAGATCTGGGGGCTGTGGCGCCAGGCCGGGAGTCCGCCCGGCACTCGCACCGCCGTGACGTCAGCGCTGGCAGTGCTCCTGCTCTGGGCTGCGCTTCTCGTGCCGGATCACACAGGAAGCCTGTCGCCGGCCGCCTTCCTCCGGATCCCGCTCGAGGGCCTGGTGTTCGTCGTACTGGTCTGCGTACTGCCGTCGAGACTCGCGCGGATCCTCGCACTCATCGGCGGTCTGCTCGTCGGGGTGCTGCTGATTCTGCGGCTGCTCGACAGAGGCTTCTACTTCGCCTTCGACCGCGGGTTCCACCCCGTGTACGACGCGGCGTACGCCGACTCCGCGCTGGGCCTGCTCGGCGACTCGATCGGCCGCGTCGGCGCCATCGCAGTCTTCATCGGAGCCGGAGTACTGTGCGCGGCCCTGCTCGCGCTGCTGCCGCTGTCGGCAGTGCGGGTGACCCGGCTCGTAGCGAGGCACCGGCGGCCGACGATGCGGATCGTTGCCGTCCTGGCCGTGATCTCGATCGTGCCGGCGCTGACCGGTGCCGGGCCGGAGCCCGTACGACAGGTCGTCTCTACCTCTGCAGCTCGGCTCGCCACGCAAGTCGGTGACGACCTCCGCGACCAGCGGGAGTTCGAACGGGCGCTCAAGCAGGATCCGTTCCGCGACACCCCGGGCAACGACCTGCTGACCGGTCTGAGGGGCAAGGACGTGCTCCTGGTCTTCGTCGAGAGCTACGGACGCACGGCGCTCGACTCTCCTGTGGTCGGGTCGGCGCTCGAGGCCGGGGACCGGCGGCTGCAGCAGGCCGGCTTCTCCTCGCGCAGCGGTTTCCTCACCTCGCCGACCTTCGGCGGCATCAGTTGGCTGGCCCACTCCTCCCTGCAGTCCGGGCTGTGGGTGGACAACCAGCGGCTGTACGACCACCTCGTCACCCTCGATCGGGTCACCCTCACCGACGCGTTCGGTCGCGCCGGCTGGCGGACAGTCGCCGACATACCGTCCAACGACGAGGACTGGTCGGTGGCGAAGACGTACTACCACTACGACATGGTCTACGACCGCCGGAACGTGGGGTACGCCGGGCCGTCGTTCAGCTATGCCTCGATGCCTGACCAGTACACCCTGGCCGCATTCCAGCGGCTGGAGTTGGAAAAGCCGAACCGGGCTCCCGTCATGGCCGAGCTCGACCTGGTTTCCAGCCACACACCCTGGGCACCGCTCCCCCGGCTGGTCGACTGGAGCCGGGTGGGTGACGGCTCGGTCTTCGACCCGATGCCGGCCGAGGGCGACTCGCCGGAAGACGTATGGCGGCAGCCGGACCGGGTGAAGGCGGCGTACGCACAGTCCATCGCCTACTCGCTCGACGCGCTGACCTCGTTCGTACAGCAGCTCCACGACCGCAACCTGGTGCTCGTCGTCCTCGGCGACCATCAGCCGGCCAGCATCGTCTCGGGCAATGGGGCGAGCCACGACGTGCCGGTGAGTATCATCGCCGCCGACCCGGCCGTGACGGATCGGGTAGCCGACTGGGGCTGGCGGGACGGGCTGCGGCCGGACGCCGGCGCACCGGTCTGGCCGATGGATACCTTCCGGGACCGGTTCCTCACCGCCTACGGCCGCTAGCCCCGCCACCTCCTCGGCACATCTGTGCGCGGAAGTGCGCAACGCTTCTATCGCCTTGGCGGTATTGCTACCACCAGCAGTACCTGCACAAGAACCCCAACGGCCACCGGTGCCACTCCAACACCGGTGTTCCGTTCCCGGCTGACAGCTGACAACCGGCCCTGAGCGCCAGGACCCCTTCGGGTCCCCTGGCGTTCAGTACTTCCAGGCGCCTGTCTGACGGCCGGTGAGGTCGTGCATCACCAACTGGCCGTGCCGGGTAGGGACATCGAACACCAGCCAGCCGGATGCCTGCTCGCCCCGGTTGAGGATCACCGGGTCCAGGGGCGGATCGAACGCGGTCGAGGTGATGATCGCGTCCCCGCTGTAGGTGTGGCCGCCCACCAGCGCGGTGATCTCCACGAGGTCCTGCTCGTCCGCGAGTGCGCGGAGCTTGACGAACGCGCCCATGTACAGACCATGCTCGGGGCGGTCGATGTCGTCGCCGGCAGCGAACTTCAGCTGGGTGACGGTGGCCTCGAGCTGGGCGGCACCCGCCTCGCCGTAGACGGTCAGCTTGTCACCGATCATGCCGGTCGAAGGCTTCGGCGGCGTCACCGGCCACACCGTGGCCGGCTCGAAATGCACTGTCCCGTCAAGGTTCTCGACCACGGTCTGTACGGCCTGGCGCTTGGTCCCCAAGGAGATGGTGCACGGGATCGTCCCGCCGACCTCGACGACCCGCACACGCGACGTACCGCAGTCGACCTTGGCGCCCGCGGCCTGCGCCGGCAGCCTCGACCGGATCTCGGCGACGACCTTCTCGATGTCGATGACCGGCTTGGCCGGTTTGAGCTCGTAGGTGTAATCGCCGTCGCTCACCTGGCTGAGGGTCACGGTCACCGGCAATGTGCTGCCCGCCAGCTCTGCGGTGCACTGGAAGGTCGCTCCCTCGGCGACCTTCACCCCTTCGGGACAGGCGACGCTGCCCACCTGGACGTTGGGCACCCGCTCACGCAGGTACGCGCCGACCGCGTCCGCCGTCCGGTCCGAATCAACCGTGTCGTCCCCGATGTGGACGCCGACGGAGCAGCCGGTCAGCAGGGCTACAGCCAGCAGCACGATCGCGGCCACCGAGCACCCCGCGCGGCCTCCCAGAGCCGCGAATCGAGACGTTCGGTGTGGTGTGGATGCCGGCTCTCGGACAGCCGCTCTGGGTATGGTGATCGCACGCATGACTTCCCCCCGGTGGTGCGACGCGGCGAGGGTCGCGCGCCCACGACATACGTTTGATCCCGGTTGCCCAGGCATACGGCCATACGGGGCCGGGGCCGCAGCTGCGGCGACCTCATGGCGACGCATCCCCGCCAGTCAGATGGGCGGTGGCTCCCTCGCGTCGCGGTCCGCAGTCCTTGTTTCGGACGTTACTCCTCGCGCCACCATCCGAGTAGATCGGAGACAGGCCGGGTGGGGCGGCGACGCCCTCGGCGACTCGCGGGTCAGGCTGCTGAGGTCGCTGTGGTGTGGGGGATCGGCTTGATGTGGGCGAAGGCGCTGCGGGCGTTCCAGGTCGGGAACGCTCGTACGAGCGACGACGGGCCGTGGAGCTGGATGCGACGGTTGCGGGTGGCCTCTGCCCAGCTGAGCTGGCCGGCGTGCCACTTGACGAAGGCTTCGGCTTCCGCGGTGATGTAGAGGTCCTCGTCGAGGCCGGGGTACGTCTTGCACAGTTCGGTGTCGCCGTGCTCGATCAGCAGCCAGTACCGCTCAGGGTGCTGGCGGCCGGTGAAGTCGAAACGGACCACGACGCGCTGGTCCGGGAGCCGGTCCCGGCGGAGCAGGTTGCACATCGACCACAGCGCCACAAAGGGATCGAGGTGCTCGGGGGCGATCTCGAGCCAGGCGGCACCCCACTCGCCGAGCGAGACGCAGACCTTGAACAGGTCGTGGCCGGCGGGTGCGAGCTCGTAGTGGCGCCCGCGCCCGTCGGGCTTGAGTGCCGAGCTGACGATTCCGAACCGTTCGAGCTGCTTGAGCCGCTGCGAGAGCAGGGTGCGAGAGAGCCCGGGCGCGCCCTCCAGGATCTCGCTGAAGGTGCCGCACCCCAGATACAGGTTGCGGACGATCAGCGGCGTCCAGCGCTCGGCGAAGATCTCGGCGCCGCGCGAGATGGGGCAGTACTGGCCGTATGTCCTCACGATGCCAGTGTCTTGCCGAGGTCCTCGCGTGTGAAGTCCAGATTCTTGACTTCCCGGCCGGGGTCGGCCGCGATGCGATGGTGCCGTCGGCAGCGGAAGGGCCGACGAGGTCGCCCACCCGAGCGAGGAGGTAGCCGCCATGGAGATCGATGGGTTCCGGGGCCGGCTGATCATGGCCGACCACACCGGCTATGACGCCGCCCGAGCGGTGTGGAACGGCGTCATCGACCGGCATCCCCGGCTGATCGCTCGCTGCAGTGGGACCGCCGACGTGGTCGCTGCCCTGCGTTTCGCCCACGACCACGACCTGGAGATCGCCGTACGGGGCGGGGGCCACAACGTGGCCGGTACGGCGGTATGCGACGACGGGATCGTCATCGACCTCTCGGCGATGCGGGCCGTGTGGGTCGACCCCGCCGGCCCGGCCGCCTGGGTCCAGGGAGGTGCCCTGTGGAGCGACGTCGACCACGAGACGCAGGCCCACGGTCTGGCCACCACCGGCGGCATCGTGAGCCACACCGGCGTCGCCGGGCTCACCCTCGGTGGCGGCCTCGGCTGGCTGATGCGCAAACACGGGCTCGCGGTCGACAACTTGCTGGCCGCCGAGGTGGTCACCGCCGAGGGAAGCATCGTTCGGGCTTCCACCGACGAACATCCCGACTTGTTCTGGGCACTACGGGGCGGCGGCGGCAACTTCGGCATCGTCACCTCGTTCCAGTTCGCACTGCACTCCCTCGGCCCGGACGTCGTCGCCGGTCCCGTCTTCTGGGCGGCCGAGGACACCGCGGAGGTACTGCGCTTCTACCGGGACTTCGTTGCCGAAGCCCCCGACGAACTCGGCAGCGTAGTCCGGCTCGGCACGGTCCCTCCTTGGCCGGACATCCCCGATGACCTGCACTGGCGGCCGGCGATCGCTGTCGCCTGCTGCTACGCCGGCGCCGTCGAAGCGGGCGAGCGTGCGGTGCGGAGCCTCCGCCGGTTCGGGACGCCACTCGTGGACCTGCTCGCACCCAGGCCGTACGTCGCGCTCCAGAGCGCGATCGACGACACCGTTCCCCATGGCTGGCACTACTACTGGAAGTCCACGAATCTCGCCGGGCTCTCCGACGACGCCATCGCTGTGATCGCCGAGCACGCGTACACCGCTGGTTCGCCCCGGTCGTACGCGGCGATGTTTCATCTGGGTGGCGCCGTCGCCCGAGTCCCCCACGACGCCACCGCGTACGCCGGTCGCGAGGTGGCCCACAACATCGTCATCGAAGGAGTGTGGTTGCCCGACCAAGCCGGCGAACTGGCCGCCGACGAGACTGCGTGGGCGCGACAGTTCCTGCAAGCCCTCGAGCCACACCGAGCCGCCGGCGTCTACATCAACTTCCTCGACGCCGACGACGACAGCAGCCGGGTTCGGGAGGCGTACGGCGATCACACCTACCGGCGGCTCGCCGAGGTCAAGGCCAAGTACGACCCGGACAACACCTTCCACCACAACAAGAACATCCAGCCCACTTGAGCACCCTGGGCGGAACTGCGCCGATCGTGCGGCGCCGTTTCCCGGTACGAGCGGGGCGTTGCAGGAAGTGGCAATGGATGGGGATTTGGCCGGGGAGTGCGGTTATCGTGGCTCGTTCTCAGGGGGACTGGCTTCGCTGGAGGGGATTACTCGATGAAGTTGCAACGCCTTGCGCTCGTCTTGGCCGGGGTCGGCTTGTTCGCCGCCGCTGCCGTACCTGGAACGGCGGTCGGCGCCGGCTCGCCACCGTCCTTGAGGGCGGCAGCCATCCCGTGCACCAACGAGGTGGTCTGGACGGATACCGCGAACGACGCGCTCGAGGCCGGCATCACGGCCCGGAAGCCACCGATGGTGGTGGACTGGTTCCTCCTGGCCCACTTCGTCTCCATCCGCTCGATGTCCACGTGGTACAGGACGGTGAGCCGCAGCGGCGCCCAGTACTCCTACGGCCTTCTCCTCCAGGGCGGGAACCTGTACCGGCACGTGACCACCACGCCCGTCACCGGCACGCACCGGGTGACGGCGACCAAGCTCGGAAGTGGCTGGACGAGCTTCAAGTCCATCACCACCTCCAACTACCAGGCCCCCGCGCCCGGCCCCGCGCACGCGTATCTGTACGGCCTGAACAGCAACGGCAATCTCTACCGCTACGCGCCGAACGGCACCGGCTACAAGTCGTACGGCTCGTTCGGTGGCTTCAAGAGCTTCAAGACGATGGCCGTGATCAGCGAGATGCAGACCTACGACACGCTCCTGATGACGACCACCGCCGGCGCGCTCTACACGATCCACATTCCCGTCACGGCGACGGCGAAGCCGGTCGTCAAACTGATCCGCAAGAGCGGCTGGTCGTCCTTCGAGTCCCTGCTCGTCGAACACTGCGGCACCAACGGCGCCTCGGTCGTGGTCGGGATCGACCACAACACCGACTCCGGCTACCAGTACGGCATGAGCAAGGCGAACGGCACGGCGACCGCGATCGTGTCCTACGGCAAGATTCCGGTCGTCTTCAACGGCATCACCCACGCCTCCCGCACCAGCAGCCAACTAACCGGCGAATAGCCGGGCGGGCGACCATAGCTCTGCTGTGGTGAGATGGTGCGCGATGACCCGCGCACCGCTCTCCGCCACCGACGTCAGCGCGGCCCTGGGTACGCCGGTGGCCGCCGTGGAGGTGCTCGACACGTTCGCGGCGTTGCAGGCCGAGGTCGTCCGGCTGCGACTGCGCCGGCCGGACGGCACCAGCACGACCGTCATCGTCAAGCGGGCGACCGGTGCCGGCGCCACCGCGGCCCGCCAGGAGATCCGCTTCTTCCAGGAACTGGCGCCGCGGTGGAACCATCCCGCGCCGCGGCTGCTGGGCTTCCGGGATCACGGCGACGACGTCCTGCTGCTGTCCGAAGACCTGGGCGCGATGGGCTATCACGTCATCGGTGGTGAGGTTTCGGACGCACAACTCCACGGCACGATCGACATGCTCGCCGACTTCCACGCCCACTTCTGGAACGAGGTGCCGGAGTACCTCCGCGGCGAGGCCGAGCTGTCGGCGACCAGTACGGCGCAAGCGTGGCCACCCGACGTGATCACGCGCAATGCTGACGCGGTGCGCAGTGAGGCCGAACGATTCTTCGCCACGACCTCTGAACTCGAGCCGACCGAGCGCCAGGTCCTCCCGGAGGTCCTCGACGCGTGGGAGCGCCAGTTCCGGGCTCGCGTCGCCGACGGCCGTGCGATCACGCTCGTCCACGGCGACTTCCATTTCCTCGGCAACATCTTCTTCACCGCGGGCGAACCACGCCCGAAGGTGATCGACTGGTCCGAGCTGAAGCCCGGGCTGGCACCACACGACCTGGCCTATTGCTTGACCGCCGTACCGTCCGACGATCGACTCAGCCGGGATCGCGAGCTTCTGCGGCGCTACTGGGAGGCGTTGCGCGGTGCCGGTGTGAACAACTACAGCTGGGACCTCTGCTACTGGGACTTCCGGTTCTCCGTGATCAGCAATCTGTTCCAGTCGGTCTTCCAGCGCAGCGTGAGGTGGTACCGGACCTCGCTCGCCGCGATCGACCTACTCGACGCCCGCACGACCCTGACGAGCAGACCGCGCCGCTGATCCGGTGATCGGGAAGGGTTCAGCCGGGTGAGTTGCCTGGGTCTATTTGCTGGGCCAGGTATTGCTGTGCGCCGACGCGTTGGATGGCGTCGAGTTGGGACTCGAACCAGTCGACGTGTTTCTCCTCGTCGCGGACCATGTCTTCGAAGACGGCGGCGGTGCCGTGGTCGCCTAGGTCGTGGCACTCCTGGGCGGAGGCGTTGAACTTGGCGACAGCGGAGTGCTCGCTCTCGAGGCCGAGCCGGAGCATCTCCTGGGCGTCCTCGCCGACCGTCACGGCGCCGAGCTTCTGCAGGTTCGGGTGACCGTCGAACAGCAGGATGCGGTTGATCAGCGCGTCGGCGTCCTTCATCTCGTCGATGGACAGGTCGTAGAAGACCTTGCCGAGCCGGCTGAATCCCCAGTTGTCGAGCATCCGGGCTTCCAGGAAGTACCCGTTGATCACTGTCAGCTCGAGTGTGAGCGCTTCGTTGAGCAGTACGACGACGCGTGGGCTAACCGGTTGCACCTGCCACCTCCGTGAACGATGGTGCCGAGACCGACCTCCCATGCTGGCACAACAACCGCTTCAACGAGAAGACGCAGCCACCACAGTTCCGCCCGGCCCCGGTCGCCCCGCACACCTGCGCGACCGTACGAGCGCCGGCGTCGATGCTCTCCAGCACCTCGCGGTCACTGACGACCTCACAATGGCAGACGATCACAGAGGAAAGGCTATCCTAACCGCCCCCTCCGGTCACCCTCCCCCCACATATCGGACCACTCAACAGAGGTCGTGCTCCGGTCCTGCACTCCTCGGCTCAGATGTGGAGGTCTGGGGGGAAGCCCGTCCAGCGGAGGTTGGCAGGGAGGTGGCGCATGTCGTTGTAGAGGTGGATCGAGGAGGGGCGGTCGGGTGGGTAGATGAGGACGGTGAGGGCGGCGTTGGAGTGGTTGAGGGTCAGCCAGCGCCACTTCGGGGCGTCGAGGGCATCGCGGACCAGCCAGGCGACCACGAAGTTGTGGGTCACCAGCAGGTGGTGCTGGTCGCCGTCGACCGGGCCGGTGAAGCGGTCCAGGGCCAGGCGGCCGAGCTCTGGTCCGTGCTCGAGCTCCTCGGGGGTGAACTGCTGGAGGAAGCCGAGCAGGAAATCGGCCGAGTCCGGTGGTAGCTCGTCTCTGGCCGGCGCGTAGGGGATGTAGTCTCCGGCCTCTTCGGCCACCTCCGGTGGGATGTCGGTCTTCAGTTGGTCCTTGACGAGGCGTGCGGTTTGGACTGCGCGTGGAAGCGGACTGTGGTGAAAGGTGGAGAACGGCACGTCCTGCAGTCGCCGGCCGAGCAGGACCGCCTGGCGACGGCCGCGCTCGGTCAATCCGCTCTGGTCCGGCAGCGCCTCGGCATGCCTGGCCAGGTAGAGATAACGGGTCATTCGATACTCCAGCTAGGCGAGGGCTTCGGTGGCTAGGGTTTGGGGGTTGCCGGCCAGGGCCAGATAGAAGAACTGGCGGCTGGTGGCGTTGGTGTGGTCGGCCCACGTGAGGACCTGGTGGAAGGCGCTCGTTGCGGCCTGGTCGTCGGACTTCGAGCGTAGGGCGGCTGCCAGGCCAACGCGCGCCAACGCGGCGAACCAGCCTGCTCCAGCTGTTTCCGCGGCCAGCACGGCTTCGCGGTAGGCGCCTTCCGCGGCGGGCTGGTCGTTGTCCAGGAGGGCAGTGCGGCCCATCTGCACCAAGGCGAACGACACGTAATGGTTGAGTTGCGTACGGCGTGCTGCAAACACGGCTCGTTCAGCCTCCGCACGGGCGATCTTGTTCTCGCCCCGGAGCTCCGCGACCCGGCTGCACAGCAGGTACGCCCAGCACTGGAACGGTTCGTAGCCGATCGAAGCAGCCCGACTCAGTACTTCGTGACTCGCCTTGTCGAGATCATCCAGGTCACCCGTGCGCAGTGATCGAAGACAGGTGATCAGATCGTTCGCCGCGACGTACCAATGACTGCCCGTAGCATCCAATACCGCCCGAGCTTCGGCCAGCAGTACGGCGGCTCGCTGATGATCGCCCGCAACCTCGATCGCCAGCCCGAGCGCCTGCTTGCACCAAGCAGCCGTCCACGCGTCACCGGACTCCACTGCCAGCGCGAGAGCCTGTTCTCCTGCGGCGATGGCGTTCTCCAGATCGAGCTGCTGGCCGGCCAGGTAGCAGACCACCGTCAGGGCACGAGCTCGCAGCAACGGCCGCACCTGAGATCCACTGAGCGCCGCATCGATCCACTCGCGTCCGACCGCATGCCGATCGGAGCTCGACCAGAACCACCACAGCCCACAGGCGATCCGCAGAGAGTCCTCGAACGCCCCACTCGAGATCGCACTTCGTTGCGCGGCCTGCAGGTTGCCGAACTCCGACTCCAACCGGAGCTGCCAAGCCCGGTAGTCCTGAGACATCAGCCCGGCCTCGGCTTCCTCGGCCAGCGCGACGAAGTAGTTGCGATGCGCCCGGCTCGCCTCCGCCACCAGACCAGCCGCGGCGAGCTGTTCGCGCCCGTACTCGCGCAACGTCTCGAGCATGTCGTAGCGCGCACTCAACTGCCCCGCCGCTTCGGGAACGATCAGCGACTTGTCGACGAGCAGCGTGAGCAGATCGAGCGTCCCGGCCGGATCGATGCCGCCGACGCGAGCCAGCGCCATCGCGGCCTCGATCGAGCAACCACCCTCGAAGACCGAGAGCAGGTCGAACAGGGTGCGCTCCCGCTCGTCCAGCAGGTCGTAGCTCCAGTCGATCGTCGCCCGCAACGAATGATGACGCGCCGGCGACGTCCGGCCGGGCGACACAAGCAATGTGAAGCGGTTGCTCAACTCGGTGGCGATGTAGCTCACCGGCAGCGCCTTGGTCCGCGCGGCGGCCAGCTCGATCGCAAGTGGGAGCCCGTCGAGGTGACGGCACAGCCCGGCCACAGTTGGCGCGTTGTCGGCGGTGAGCTCGAAGGCACTCACCCGCTGCGCCCGCTCCTCGAACAGCCGCACGGATTCCGTCGCGGCCAGCGTCGCGAGATCGTCGTCGCTCGCCGAGGGAACGGCGAGCGGCGGAACGAGCCAGTGGATCTCGCCCACGATGCCGAGCGGCTCGCGACTGGTGGCGAGAACGTGCAGTCGAGGGCAGATCGACAACACCAGCTGCGCCCACTCGGTGACACCCGACAGCAAGTGCTCGCAGTTGTCCAGGATCACCAACAACTGCCGAGGCCGCAGGTATTCGAGGAGTCCGGCTCCGGCCGAAGCAGGCCCCTCATCCGCACTGGCCGACAGCCTCCCGGCGGCACCGCCCGCGAGGGCGGACGCAATCGCTTGCGGTACGGCGGCCGCATCGGCCAGCGGTTCCAGCTCGACCATCCACACGCCGTCCGCGAAGGAGTCGCGAAGGGCGGAAGCGGCCTCGATCGCGAGCCGGGTCTTCCCGGAGCCGGCCGCACCGGTCAGCGTGACCAGGCGATGCTCGCCGACTGCCCGCCGTACCTGCGTCAGCTGGGTTTCCCGTCCGACGAAGCTCGTGAGCGGGATCGGCAGGCTGCCCTGGACGGCGGACCTGGCTGGAGCCGGCGAGCCGTCCAGCGGCGACCAGGTCAGCGCCGGGTCGTGCCGCAGTACGGCGGCCTCCAGGTCCCGCAGCTCAGGTCCGGGCTCGATCCCCAGTTCCGCCGCCAGCAAGGTCCTGGCCTGCTGGTACGCCGCCAACGCGTCGGCCTGCCGTCCGCAGCGATAGAGCGCGACGATCAGGTGCGCCCAGAGCTTCTCCCGATACGGGTGGTCCCGCACCGCCGTCTCGAGCTCGCCGACGACCTCGCGATGATGGCCGAGCC
The DNA here is from genome assembly GCF_055586945.1 of Kribbella sp. NPDC048837. Lineage (NCBI taxonomy): Bacteria > Bacillati > Actinomycetota > Actinomycetes > Propionibacteriales > Kribbellaceae > Kribbella > Kribbella sp. NPDC048837. The sequence continues at coordinate 34,349 of NZ_JBVJHF010000005.1, read as the reverse complement.
GGAGATCGGCGTCGACCCGGTCCTCGAGTACGTCGAGCCGCAACTGCTCGAGCCGGACCGCATCGGCGCGCGCCCAATCCCCGTCGAACTCCTCCAAGGCCGGACCACGCCACAACTGCTCGGCCCGGAGGAGAACGGCGGAAGCCGCGCGAAGATCCCCCAGCCGCAACTTGGCTCGCCCCTCGGTCGCGAGCCGCTCGAACCGGACGGCGTCGACGTCCTCCGGTGAGATGTCCAGTACGTACGTCGGCCCCTGGCTGGTGACCGTCGACCGGCCGAGTGTCTTGCGCAGGCGCGACACCTGGTGCTGCAGGGTGTTGCGCGCGTCCGACGCCTGATCCGAACCCCAGACGGCATCGACCAGTGTCTCGACCGGCACCGGCCGGGCCGCGTTCAGCGCCAGGATCGCCAGCACCGCGCGCTGCTTGGTCCCGGCGACCGTCACGGCCTTCCCGTCGGCGTCCTCGACCTCGATCGGGCCGAGCATCTTCACCCTCACGACATTTCACGCTGCCTCGGACCCGGGGTCCCGTCAATGCGGCAGCGCCATGGCAGCGCGACGGCAGCGGAAGGCCCCGCGGCGCGAGTACGGCGGCAGCGGCCCGGCGCAACCTGCGATCGAAGGCACTCACCATCGACGATCCCCGGAGGAAAGATGAGTACTCAGTCGGCCGCACCCACGCGTGAGACCAAGCTCGCGCGGATGTTCGGCCTTGACGACGACAACTGGATGCGCCACGCGAACCCGGTCAGCGTCTGGACCCGCTTCAGTGTCCTGCCCCTGCTCGCGATCTCGGTCTGGAGCCGGGACTGGATCGGTTGGTGGTCGCTGATCCCGATCGGCCTGTCGCTGGTCTTCATGGGCGTCAACCCGGTGCTGTTCTCCCGGCCGTCGTCGACCCGCAACTGGGCCTCCTCTTCGACGACATGAAGCGCCAGAACCCGGAGTACTCCCGCTGGGAGTACTGACCTCGAAGAACCGACCTCACAGAAACGGATCAAGATCATGAACAGACGAACCTTCATCGCCGGTACCGGCGTCGCCCTCGCGGGTGCCGCGGGCACGGCCACCCAGGCCCTCGCCACCGACGACCAGCAGAACTTCCTCTTCGTCCACGGGGCCTGGCACTCCTCGACGCACTGGAACGAGATCACCGAACGCCTGGTGGCGATGGGGCACCGCGCCTTCGCCATCGACCTTCCCGGCAGCGGACTCAACGCCGCCTACCCGCAGTCGTACCTCCGCAACGACTTCGCCGCCTTCGCGACCGAGCCGTCGCCGGTCGCGAACATCGGCCTCGCGGACTACACGAACGCGGTCATCGCCCAGGTCGAGAAGATGGCCGAACACGGGAAGGTCACCCTGGTCGGTCACAGCATGGGCGGCCTCACGATCACCCGGGTGGCCGAGGCGGTCCCGCACCTGCTGCGGCGGCTGGTCTACCTCAGTGCCTACGTGCCGGTGAACCTCGCCACCGCCAACGACTACGCCCAACTCCCGGAGAACCAGACCGGCATCTCGGGCGCGATCGTCGTCGCCGATCCGGTGGCCACCGGCGCCGTCCGGATCAACCCGCGCAACGGGGATCCGGAGTACGTCGAACGCGGCCGGCAGGCGTTGTACAACGACCTGAGCACCGACGACTACCTCAGGTACGCCGTCGCCTTCAACCCGGATCTCCCCGTGCGCGTGGGGATCGAGGACGCCCGGGGCACGGTCGAGCGCTGGGGCAGGGTCCCGCGCGTGTTCATCCGAACCACCGAGGACCACACCGTCCCGACGCCGTTGCAGGACCGGATGATCCGCGAGGCCGACGCGGCCACCCCCCGCAACAAGTTCGTGGTCCGCACCCTCCCGTCCAGCCACTCCCCCTTCGCCTCGATGCCCGACCGCCTCGTCAAGGCACTGCTCCAGCGCTGATCCGCACAGTGGGACGCCGGTGAGCACCGGCGTCCCACTCACGCGCGGAGGGGCTTGGTGAACATCAGGTTGGCGGCGTCGTCGTTGCGGACGAGCTCGCCCGGTGGGACCGGTTTGCCGTCGTACACCAGGCCGCGGCCGTCGGGGAGGTAGCCGCGGCGTACGTACATGCGTTGGGCGGTGCCGTAGTCGGCGTACAGGCCGACGCCGATGCCGACCACGTCGGAGCGCTCGGCGACCAGCGCCTCGGCCGCATCCATCAGGCCGCTCCCGATCCCGCGCCGCCGGTACGCCGGCAGCACATTGAAGTCCGAGATCTCCGGGATCCCGCCGAACGGCTCGTACGCCGACTCCCACCACACAGTCACATACCCGGCGAACTCGTCGTCGACGGTCGCCACCAGCACCTGACGCAACCCGGCCCGCTGATCGGCCAGATACTTCTCGTACAGCGCCACCGGCTTGTCCCAGCCGATCGCGGTGAACGCCGCCGAGATCACCTCCGGGTCGTCGTCCCGCAGCGCCCTGATCGTGTAGTCCACGAGCGCCTAGCCCATCGTCTTCTGGCCGTCGATGGTCTCCCGGATGATGTCGGCGTGGCCGGCGTGCTGCGCGGTCTCGGCGGTGATGTGCAGGAACACGCGGCGGACCGTCCAGAAGACGCCCGGCGGCTGCCAGGGCGCGGCCGGCAGCTCGTAGCTGGCGTCCAGGTCGAGCGTGCGGACCAGGTCATCGGTGGCGGTCGCGACCTTCTCGTACTCCGCGAGGACGCCGGCCAGCGTCTCGCCCTCGGTGAGGCGGAACTGGTTCTCCCACTCCGCGATCATCTCCGGCGTGTACTCGGTCTCCTCGGAGACCTCCTTGCCGCCGCCCTGCTGCGCGAAGTCGGCCCAGGTCCGCTCGACCGCGGTGACGTGCTTGATCAGCCCGCCGACCGTCAGCGCACTGACGGTGCTGCGAGTGTTCGCCTGCTCGTCGGTGAGGCCCTGCGCGGTGTGCCGCAGGAAGTAGCGGTGCTTGGCCAGGAAGTCGAGGATGTCCGCACGCTCGCCGGTCAGGGTCTGCTCGTTCGTCGTCATCCTCCGAGACTAGAAGACATAGCGGTCAGTTCATGACCTCTACTCGTCAGAAGCGATAGTGCAGCACGATGGTGCCCTTCCGGGACCACGCGGTGCTGCGGGCCTGGGCCTTGTAGTAGAGGCGCAGGGGGTTGGGGAAGTGGTCGACCTCGGGTTCGCGGCTGAGCAGGATCTCCTTGACCAGTTGCAGCTTCGGGTTCCACTTCTCGAAGTCGCGCGGATCGTCGACGCCGGGGAACTTGATCAGCTCGGCGACCGTCGCGGTGCCGGGCGAGTGCCGGGCCGCGAAGACGGCGAACTTGGTGTAGCTGTTGAACACCAGCTGGCCGCTGGGGAAATGGGTGGTCAGCTGGTCCAGCAGTCCCACCAGCTCGTCCTGGCTGAGGAACCCCATCAGCCCGTCGGCCACGATGATCGCCGGCCGGTCGCCGGGGACGCCGTCCAGCCAGCCCTTCTCGGTCACGTCGGCACCGATGACGTGCGTGTGCGGGCGCTCCGGGATCAGCTCCCCGCGCGCGGTGGCGACGACCGGGAAGTCGACGTCGTACCAGTCGACGGTGTCCGGCGGGGCGAGCCGCTGGCTGCGGGTGTCGAGTCCGGCGCCCAGGTCGAGCCCGACGGCGTCCGGGTGCCGGGCCAGGAAGTTCGACGCCACCTCGTCCAGCTTCTTCGCCCGGATGGTCGCGTTGAGCAGCAGGTTGGTGCCGATCTTCAGCTTCTTGTAGTCGTAGTCGACGGTACGGACGATCTGGTCGGCCATCGCGTCGCCGAGAACCGGACTTGGTGATCGGTAGTCGAGTGCACGGCAGCACAGGGTCAACCACAGACTGTCCTCGAGCGGCGTGAAGGCCGGAAGTGTGATCCCCATCGGGACCTCCCTCCGATTGGCGGTGGACTTCGCGCCCACCCTGCCCACCACCCCCGCGGCCCGCATCACCCCCGACGAATGATTTCGGGGCTCCTCAGATCGCCGACCGGGGGATAAGGTGTCGTGGGGTGGCGAGGCCACCGATCCTGTTGTGGACAAGGGTTTCGCGCTGATGCCGAGACCGAGGGCCTGGGGCCGTGGGGAGCCTGTTCGGTCTGTTCGAGTCATGCCCGGATGACCTTCTAGGGGGCACCAACAGTGGGAACGATCACGACCAGCGACGGCACCGAAATCTTCTACAAGGACTGGGGCGACGGCCAGCCGATCGTCTTCAGTCACGGATGGCCGTTGTCGGCCGACGACTGGGACACCCAGATGCTGTTCTTCCTGCAGCACGGCTATCGCGTCGTCGCGCACGACCGTCGCGGTCACGGACGGTCCACGCAGACCGGCGACGGTCACGACATGGACCACTACGCCGACGACCTCGCCGCGGTCGTCGAGCACCTCGACCTGCACGACGCCATCCACGTCGGTCACTCGACCGGTGGCGGCGAAGTCGCGCACTACCTGGCCCGGCACGGCGAAGGACGGGCTGCCAAGGCCGCGCTGCTCTGCGCGGTGCCACCGCTGATGGTGAAGACCGACGCCAACCCCGAGGGCCTGCCCAAGGAGGTCTTCGACGACCTGCAGGCCCAGCTCGCGGCCAACCGGTCGGAGTTCTACCGCGCGCTGCCGTCCGGTCCGTTCTACGGGTTCAACCGGCCGGGCGTGGAATCGTCCGAAGCGGTCATCGCCAACTGGTGGCGCCAGGGCATGATGGGCGGCGCCAAGGCACACTACGACGGCATCGTCGCCTTCTCCCAGACCGACTTCACCGAGGACCTGAAGAAGATCACGATCCCGGTGCTGGTGATGCACAGCAAGGACGACCAGATCGTTCCGTACGTCGCCTCCGGCCCGAAGTCCGCGGCCCTCCTGAAGAACGGGGTCCTCAAGACCTACGAGGACTTCCCGCACGGGATGCCGACCACGCACGCCGACGTGGTCAACGCCGACCTGCTGGAGTTCCTCCGGTCGTAGCCGGCGCCCCGGGTTCGTCATGCACCAGCGCCCTTCCATGGCGACCCTCGCCCGACGAAAGGATTTCTCGATGCACCGCTCACCGATCAAACGTTTGCTGACCGTCCTGGTCGCCGTACTGGCCGTGGTGCTGGCCGCGGCCTCGCCCGCGGCGGCGACACACTCGACCTCGCCCAGACCCACCGTCGTCCTGGTTCACGGTGCCTGGGCGGACGGATCCAGCTGGGCCAAGGTCACCAGTCGTCTCATCAACGACGGCTACACCGTCCGCGTGCCACCGAACCCGCTGCGCAGCCTGAGCAACGACGCCGGAACCATCAGGGACTTCCTGTCCACGCTGTCCGGCCCGATCGTCCTGGTCGGCCACTCGTACGGCGGCGCCGTCATCACGAACGCCGCGACCGGCAACCCGAACGTCAAGGCACTGGTGTACGTCGACGCCTTCGCCCCCGCGGCCGGAGAAGCGATCTTCCCCCTGGCCGGCGCGGACTCCGCACTGGCCGTCGAACCCTCCACCGTCTTCGATTTCGTCCCCTACCCCGGCGCACCCGCCGGTGACGTGGACCTCTACCTCAAGCACGACACGTTCCTGACGTCGTTCGCGTCCGGAGTCCCCCGCCACGAGGCGGAGAACCTCTACCCGTCCCAGCGCCCGTTGACGCTCAGCGCCGGATTCGAGCCGTCCGGTACGCCGGCGTACGCCACGATCCCGTCCTGGTACGTCCTCGGCACCAAGGACCTGATCATCACGCCGACCGCCCAGGAGTTCATGGCCACCCGGGCCGGCTCCACGATCACCCGGATCAAGGCCGGCCACCTCGGCCTGATCTCCGACCCCGCCCCGGTCACCAAGGTCATCGAGCAAGCCATTCGATCCACTCGCTGACACACGACAGGGCGCCGCTTCCGGGCGGCGCCCTCTCGTCGCCGGAGGGGCTGCGAGGTAGCGTCGTGGGGTGCGTGCGATCGAGTACTCGATGACCGGCGATCCCAGTGTTCTCAAGCTCGCCGACCGGGCGATGCCCGAGCCCGGGCCGGGCGAGGTGCGGGTGCGCATCCACCGGTCCGGGGTGAATCCGACCGACTGGAAGTCGCGCCAGGGCAGTGCCGCCGGTACGCCGGTCGATCCGCCGCAGGTCCCGAACCAGGACGGCTCCGGTGCCGTGGACGCCGTCGGCGAAGGTGTCGACGTGGCGCTCGACGGCCGACGCGTCTGGATCTGGGAGGCGGCCTATCTGCGTCCCTCCGGAGGTACGGCGCAGGAGTACGCGGTGGTCCCGGTCCGGCATGTGGTGCCGCTCCCGGACGAGGCGTCGTACGACCTCGGGGCCTGCCTCGGTGTGCCGTTCCTGACGGCTCATCGCTGTCTGACCGTGACCGAGGACGGCCCTGAGCATCTCGGGCCGGGGAGGTTGGCTGGGTGTACCGTCCTGGTGGCCGGCGGCGCGGGTGCGGTCGGCAATGCCGCGATCCAGCTCGCGCGGTGGTCGGACGCCACCGTGATCACCACGGTCAGCAGCCCGGAGAAGGGCAACCTGGCCGCGCTGGCCGGCGCCGACCACGTCATCAACTACAAGCAGCAGGACGTCGTCAAGGAAGTCCGCGCGATCGCGCCGCATGGCGTGAACACGATCGTCGAGGTGTCCCCCGCGGCGAACGCGGCCATCGACGCCGAGGTGGTCGCGATGCACGGCTCCGTCGCGGTGTACGCCACCGACGGAGGCAGCACGATGGAGTTGCCGGTGCGGCCGTCGATGGTGCCGAACGTGCGGTGGCAGTTCGTGCTGCTCTACAACGCTCCGGACTCGTGGCGCCCACGGGCAGTGGGCGATATCGCGGCCGCGGTGCAGGCCGGCGCAGTACGCGTCGGACCCGAGGCTGGGCTACCGCTGCATCACTATTCGCTCGAGCAGGCCGCCGATGCCCACAGCGCCGTAGAACAAGGCGCTGTGGGCAAGGTTCTCATCGACGTCGGCTGACGGTGTCAGTTGGGGATGCTGCTGAGGTTGAAGGCGAAGCGGGCGGTGGAGTCGGCGATGGCGTCGGAGTTGACGTCCAGCGCGGTGTCGTTGACGTTGGCCGTGGTGTCGCAGGCCTGGTGGTAGCAGACGTCGTAGGCGACACCCGCCGTACCGCCGAACAGGGCGGCCTCGGCCGGGGTCTTGATGCCTTCGGCGCCGGTGAAGATGCCGCCGGCGGGGATGCCGGCCGCGATGAACGGGCCGTAGTCGGAGCGACCGTCGAAGTCGGTGCCGACGTGACCGAGGCCGCGGCTGTCGAAGAACGACGTCAACTGGTTCTCGATCTGCGCTGAGCCGGGCGGTCCGGCCGGTGCACCGGTCGCGTCGGAGTCGTCCCCGTCGTACACCTTGTAGGCGTAGTTCGGTGACGCGACCATGTCGAAGTTGAGGTAGAGCCGGATCTTGTCGCGCTCCGCCGCGGAGAGGCCCTCGACGTACTGGTCGGAGCCGAGCAGGCCGATCTCCTCAGCGGCCCAGAACCCGAAGCGGACCTTGTTCTTCACCGGGTAGTTCCCGATCTGCAACGCGGTCTCGAGGATCGCGGCCGTGCCGGAGCCGTTGTCGTTGATGCCCGGTCCGGCCGGGACGCTGTCGAGGTGTGCTCCGACCATGACGACATTGTTCGGGTCGCCCTTCACGGTCTCGGCGATCACGTTGTTATCGGTGCCGAGGGTCAAGGTGGAGTCGACTTTCAGGTGGACTGTGGTCGCTGGATTCGCGGCCAACTCGTTGCCGATCGCGAAACTGGCGAACACCATCGGGATCCCGGCCCGCCACTCGCCGATGTCCAGCGGGAACGCGTCGGTCCGGCCCGGCTGGCCCTCGTTGAAGATGATGAGCCCGGACGCGCCCGCGAAGCCCGCGTTGCGCACCTTGGTGGCGAACGGGCAGGTGCCGCGCTGGATGAGCGCGATCCGGCCCGGCACGAAGCCGGCGAAGTCGGACGTCTCGCACCCGCTGGTCGACGTCGGAACCGGCGTCGGCGGCAGCGTCAGGTCGACGGCCTGGACCTGGGCCGTCACGTCACCGGGCGGCGACGGCTGGAAGGTGAAGAATTCCTGGTTCGGCACGTACGTCTTGTCGACCGGGGCCGTCTGCTGCAGTGTCGGTGGGCTGTTCTCCACCCAGGCCTCGACGAAGTTGATCGGGTCGAGCGTGACCTTGTAGCCGGCGGCCTTCAACCGGTGCGCCACGTAGGCGGCCGACAGTTCGTAGCCCTGTGTGCCGGCGGCGCGCGTACCACCGCTAGCATCGGCGATCGCCTGCAAGGCGAGCAGGTGTTTCTTGACGTTCTTGCCGTCCACCTTCTTGACCAGCAGTTCGGCGTACTGCTCGTCTTTCGGATCGGCACTGGCCGGTGCCTGCTGTGCGGCGACCAACGCCACGGCCAGAGTGAGAGTGACGGCGCCGGCGGCGCCACGATGACGGAAAATGCGCATGGTTCCCCCAAAAAACGGATCGACCAGTCCCCCAGGTCTCGCGCTGGTGGCAATCTAACCGGGCAACTGGGACACGGCCAGAGTTCAGGCGTTCCGGACGGGAATTGTCCGGAATCGGGTTTAGCTTGTTCGCATGGCTGAGGTGTTCGAGCAGGTTGATCTGCGGCGGGCCGTGTTCCGGGACGTGGATCTGCGGGACGCGCAGTTCCGCGGGGTGTCGTTGAGCGGGACGCGGATGCGCGGCGTGGAGCTGGGCCGCGTGGTGATCGACGGCGACATCGAGGATCTGGTGATCAACGGCGTCGAGGTCGCGCCACTGGTGTACGCCGAGTTGGACCGGCGGTACCCGGATCGCGTGAAGATGCGACCGACCGACCCGGCCGGGTTCCGCGAGGCGTGGGATGTGGTCGAACGCTTGTGGGCCGGGACGGTCTCACGGGCCCGCCGGCTCCCGCCGGAGCTGCTCCATGAGCGGGTCGACGACGAGTGGTCGTTCATCGAGACGCTGCGCCACCTCGCGTTCGCCACCGACTCCTGGATCCGGCGAGCGATCCTCGGCGACCCGAGCCCGTGGGACCCGCTCGACCTCCCGTGGGACGAGATGCCCGACATCCCCGGCGTACCCCGCGACCGCACCGCCCGCCCGTCCCTCGACGAGGCCCTGGCCCTGCGAACCGACCGCATGACGACCGTACGGCGATATGTCGACAACCTCACCGAGGACCAACTGACCGCCGACACCACTCCCACCGAAGGCGCCGGCTGGCCACCACCCGAGAGCTTCCCCGTCCGCGAATGCCTCCTCATCCTCCTCAACGAAGAATGGCAACACCACCTCTACGCCGAACGCGACCTCGCCGTCCTGGAGTCACGCGGCGCCTGACCTCCCGGAAGGTGGTTGCCTTCAACAACCTCTCGCCGACCTCCGATCGAGTGAAGCTAAATCACTTGCGGTGTGGGAGAAGGTGGGGGGATGGGGTACTCCGATGCCGATGCGGCCGCGCTCTATGACCTGCTCAACCGGTGGGGTGCGAGCGACGACTTCTACCTGTCCTTTGTGATGGACGCGCGCAATGTGCTCGACGTGGGTTGTGGGACGGGGTCACTGCTGGCGAGAGCCAGGGCGGAGGGGCACAGCGGGCGGTTGGCTGGGATCGATCCCGATGTGGCGATGCTGGACAGGGCGCGGCGGCGGGTGCCGGATGCGGAGTGGGTCGAGGGGAAGGCCGCGGACATCGCCTGGGTCGGGGAGTTCGACGTCGCGGTGATGGCAAGCAACGCGTTCCAGTTCCTGGTGACGGACCTCGAGGAGTCCCTCTCCAGGATCCGTACGGCGCTCGTCGACGGCGGGCGGTTCGTCTTCGGCACCCGCAACCCGCAGGTCCGCGAGTGGGAGAGCTGGAACCCGTCCAACCCGTACGACGTCGTCGACCACACCGGCCGCGAACTCCGGATGATCTACCACGTCGAGCAGATCGAGGGCGACGCCGTCACCTTCACCGAAACGACCGCCCTGCGGGACGACACCCCGCTCCGCACCGACCGCGCCACCCTCAACTTCCTCGGAGCCGATCCCCTGAACGCCGTACTCACCAAGACCGGCTTCGCCGTCGAAGCCCAGTACGGCGACTGGTCCCGAGGCCCCCTCACCCCCACCAGCGAGAACATCGTCACCGTCGCCTACCGCGCCTGAAACACTCCCGTCGCGCGATAGCCGGCGTACAACTCCAGCACCACCTTCGTCGGCGGGTGCAACTCGGCCGGCGCCTGGGCGAAGAACCCGAGCTCCAGAACCTCACCCGGATCCGCCACCAGCGAGCCAGTCCACCGACGCGCCTCGAAGCACAACGCGAAGCACTGCAGTACGTCGCCATTCGGATAGGTCAGCGTATGCAGATCCGCCTCCGACAGACTCGCGAACGGGACCAGGTCCTGAGCTTCCACCACCAGCCCGGTCTCCTCGAACAGCTCCCGGGCCGCCGTCGCCCGGAAGCTGTCCCCCGGCTCGGCGGCGCCGGCCGGGAGCTCCCACAATCCGGAGTCCCGGCTTCGCTGGAAGAGGATCCGGTCGGCCGCGTCGACCACCAGCACCTGGGCTCCCGGCATCAGCAGCAGCCGCGAGCCCACCCGCCGGCGGATCTCCCACAGGTATGAGCCTTCGTAGGTCATCGATGAGAGGGTAGAGCGTGTGGAGTGGGTGAAGCGGCGGGCCGGGTTGTTGCTGGGGGTGGGCCTGGTTCTGAGCTTGGGCTGGACGGCGGCGGTGACCGCGTCCATGCCGAACTGGTTCGACCCGAGTGAGGCGTGCACGCGGAAGCTCGGTGGCTACGACAACCCCGGCGGCAGCGCCGAGGTGCACACCGGTTGGTTCCCGCCGTCGGCGAGCTGCGACTTCGGGAACGGCCCCGTCCACTACATGTCCACGACCCGGTCCGTGGTGCTGTCGGTCGTCGGCGTACTGGTCCTGATCGTGCTCGTGACCGGGCTGATCCACACCCTCAAGAAGTTCTCCGGCGAACCCGGCGTCACTACGACCGCGGACGGTGTGAACCTGCGCCGCCGGATGATCAACCAGCTGACCTTCGGCGCCCTCGATGTCGGCGTCCTGGTCGCCGTACTCACGTTCTTCAACGCCGCCGCGATCATCTTCGGCGGTCTCCCCGGCGGGATCCTGTGCGTGATCGCGACGATCGCCGGGCTGAGCGCGCTCGGCGTCGTCCTGGACCGGCACATGGGCCCACTTCCGAGTACGGCGCTCGCCAGCAGGCGGCGTGGGGCCGTCGCCGGAGTCACCGTGTTCGGCGTGATCTTCGCGGCGACCGCGCTCACCGGGCAACTGCCGTTCTTCCGGCTGTGGTCCGTCCCGGTGGGCGCGGTCGCCTACGCCGCGGTCGTGGCCGTGCAGTGGTCGCGTCAGCCGGCTAACAAGGCCAGGCCGGCTCAATATTCTGGTTGAGGTGGAAGACGTTCTCGGGGTCGTACTCGCACTTCACCCGCGACAACCGCTGGTAGTTCTCCTCGCCGAACCCGGCGATCACCCGGCTCTGCCCCTCGTTGCCGATGAAGTTCAGGTACACGTACCCGGTCGCCCACTCCTCCAGGTCCTGGCACAGGTCCCGCGACCACTGCCGCCCGCGCGCGTCGTCGGTCGGATCGGACCACAGCCCGAACGGATGCACCACCCAGGCCGCCTGCCGGTGCGGGAGCGGCCACTTGTCGGCCCCACGCAGCACCGCACCACCCCACGGGACCACGATCTGCTGCGACGGTGACGGCGTGATCATGTCCTTCGACCGGTCGGCGAACGCCTGGATCGCCGCATCCGGGAACGACGAGAGGTGCTCCGCCGACCAGTAGTTGCGGAACCCCGGCGGATCGTCGAGGGCCGACTGAAGGTCGGCGTACGGCAGCTCGGCGATCATCTCGGCCTCCGGCGCCAGCGCGAACATCGGCGCGAACGCCTCCCGCATCTCCGCCTCGCTCCCGGCGTAGATCGCGGCCGCACCGACGATCAGCTGCCCCTGCAGGTGCGGAGGTACGAACTCCTCCGGCGGCCCGGTCAGGTAGATCACGCCGCCCCCGAGGTCCTCAGGCGCACCCGCCTCGATCAGGTCCCGGTACGCGCGGAGTACGTCGGGACCTATCGCCGCCGGCCACATCAGCAACGCCAACGTTGTCGTCGGCAACTGCTGGAGATGGAAGGTCATCGACGTCGCGACCCCGAAGTTCCCGCCGCCCCCGTGCAAAGCCCAGAACAACTCGGTGTTCTTCGTCTCGTCCGCGATCAGCAACCGCCCGTCCGCGGTGACGAGCTCGACCGAGATCAGCGCGTCGCAGGCGAGCCCGAACTTCCGTTCCAGCCAGCCCGACCCGCCGCCGAGGGTGAGCCCGGCGACCCCGGTCGTCGACGCCCGCCCGCCGGTCGTCGCCAGCAGGTACGTCTGGCAGGCCCGGTCGACATCACCCCAGGTCGCACCGCCGCCGACCCGGGCGATCCGGGCGAACGGGTCGACCTGGACGCTGTTCATCCGGCGCAGGTCCACCACCAGACCGCCCTCGGTGACCGCGGTACCGGCCACCCCGTGACCACCACCGCGGACCGCGACCTCGAGTCCCTCGCCGACGCCGTACCGGACCGCCGCCTGGACGTCGGCCGCCGACTCGCACTGCGCGATCATCGCCGGCCGCTTGTCGATCATCCCGTTGAAGACCGTCCGGGCGTCGTCGTACTCCGCGTCCCCGGCCCGCAACAGCACTCCCCCGAAACCCTGCGGTCTCGACCACTCGATCGTCTCGGACATGGTGGAACTCCCCCTTGCTCACACTCCCCCAGGTGATCCACCGATGGTCCACTCCCGCCCGGCCCCGGTCAACGCCTCGTCCCTTACCCCGCGATGACGCAATCCCCTTCCCTACCAAGGGTTTGCACCCGATCACGCCCGGCAGCGGCTCTCGGTCTGGGATCACCGACGACGACTCGGTAGGGTCGGAGCGTGACTACTGCGGCGGTGATCGGTGGTGCGGGACAGGTCCTGACCGAGGACGAGGTGATCGGCTTCGTCGGCGACTCGCTGGCCGGTGCGGGGCTGGCGGGGCGCAGCGTCTGCGTGATCGTCCCGGACGCCACCCGGAGCTGCCCGCTCCCCTTGCTGCTGAAGGCGGTCCACGGCGCGCTCGACGGCCGGGTCTCCCGGCTCACCATCTTGGTTGCCCTGGGCACCCATGCGGAGATGACTCCCGAGCAGCTCCGCGCCCACCTGGGCGGCGACTACCCGGACGTGATCAACCACGAGTGGTGGAAGCCGGACACCTTCGCCGACCTCGGCACGATCTCCCCGGACCGGGTCGGCGAGATCTCCGACGAGATGCTCCGCGACGAGGTCCCGGTCCGGCTCAACCGCGCCGTGGTCGAGCACGATGTCGCGCTGGTGGTCGGCCCGGTGTTCCCGCACGAGGTGGTCGGCTTCTCCGGCGGCAACAAGTACTTCTTCCCCGGGGTCGCCGGCCAGGAGGTCATCGACCTGAGCCACTGGCTCGGCGCCCTGATCACCAGCGCGAACATCATCGGTAGGCCGGGCACCACCCCGGTCCGGGCCCTGATCGACGAGGCCGCGGCCATGATCCCGGCCGAGAAGCTCGCGCTCTCGGTCGTCGCGCAGTCCGGCACCGACGCCCTGCACGCGGTCGCGTTCGGCGACACGATCTCGTCGTGGCGGGCGGCCGCCGAGATCTCGGCCCAGACCCACGTCCGGTACGTCGACCACCCGGTCCAGCGCGTGGTGTCGGTGATGCCGCCCAAGTACGCCGACATCTGGACCGCGGCCAAGGGGTTCTACAAGGTCGAGCCGATCGTCGCGGACGGCGGTGAGGTCGTCCTCTACGCGCCGCACGTCACCCAGCTGGCCGCGATGCATCCCGAGATCGAGGAGATCGGCTACCACTGCCGCGACTACTTCATCGGCCAGTGGGAGCGGTTCCGCGACCTGCACTGGGGCGTCCTCGCGCACTCGACCCATCTCCGCGGCGCCGGCACCTGGGACCCCGCGACCGGCGAGCACCTCCGCGTCCGGGTCACCCTCGCCACCGGCATCCCGGAGGACGTCGTACGCCGGGCCAACCTCGGCTACCTGGATCCGGCGAGTGTCGACCTCGAGCAGTACGCGAAGGACCCGGACACCCTGGTGGTCCCGAACGCCGGCGAAATCCTCCACCGGCTGATCTAGCCGCAGAGAGTGACTCGCGGGTAACGTCGGGCGCTATGGCTGAGGTTGTCATCATCGGGTCCGGGTTCGCCGGGTTGTGCATGGGGATCAAGCTGCGGCAGGCCGGTTGTGAGGACTTCGTCATCCTGGAGCAGGCCGACGACCTCGGCGGCACGTGGCGGGACAACACCTATCCCGGCTGCGCCTGCGACATCCCGTCGTACCTCTACTCGTTCTCGTTCGAGCAGAACCCGCACTGGCGGCGGATGTTCGCGCCGTGGGACGAGATCCTCGCCTACCTGCGGCACTGCGCGGACAAGTACGGGATCGCGGACAGGATCCGGTACGGCGCGGAGGTCACCGAGGCGGTGTTCGACGAGGCGACCGGCCGGTGGACCGTGACCGTGAACGACGCCGAGACGATCGAGACCCAGGCCCTGGTCGCGGGCGTCGGCAGCCTGCACCAGCCCAAGCTGCCCGACCTCCCGGGACTGGACTCCTTCGCCGGCACGACGTTCCACTCCGCGCAATGGGATCACTCCCAGGACCTGCGCGGGCGGAACGTCGCCGTGATCGGGACCGGGGCGTCCGCGATCCAGTTCGTGCCGGCGATCGCCCCGGAGGTCGCGCAACTCGACGTGTACCAGCGGACCCCACCGTGGATCACGCCCAAGCCGGATCGCTCGATCGGGCCGTGGGAGCGCCGGCTGCACGAGCGGTTCCCGGCCGGTCAGCGGGCGATCCGCAACGTCATCTACTGGGGACTCGAGGGCCGCGGCGCCGGCTTCGCGGGCAACCCGAAGTTGATGAAAGGCCTTGAACTACAGGCGAAACGGCACCTGCGCAAACAGATCACCGATCCCGAGCTGCGGGCCAAGCTGACGCCGGACTACCAGATCGGCTGCAAGCGGATCCTGATCTCGAACGACTACTACCCCGCCCTCACCCGGCCGAACGTCGACGTCGTGACCACCCCGATCGCGCGGGTCACGCCGACCGGCATCGTCACCACGGACGGGACCGAGCGGGCCTGCGACACGATCGTGCTCGGCACCGGGTTCGCGGTGTCGGCCAACCTGACCCGGATGCCGATCCTGGGCAAGGACGGCGTGGACCTGGCCGACCACTGGAAGCGCAACGGCATCGGCGCGCACCTCGGCATCACGGTCTCCGGCTACCCGAACCTGTTCCTGCTCGTCGGCCCGAACACGGTCCTCGGCCACTCGTCGATGGTGTTCATGATCGAGGCCCAGGTCCGCTACGTGATGCAGGCGCTGCACCTGCTCCGGCGGCGCGGAGCGTCGTACGTCGAGGTCCGCGGCGACGCCCAGGAGCGGTTCGTGGACGGGATCCAGGGTGAGCTCGGAGACACCGTCTGGCAGTCCGGCTGCAGCAGCTGGTACATGGACGCGTCCGGGCGGAACTCGACGATCTGGCCGGAGTGGACCCTGTCGTACTGGCGCCGTACCCGGCGGCTGGATCCGGCCGACTTCGTCCTGGTCCACTAGGTGATGACCCGGACTCCTGAAGGAGGAGTCCGGGCCGGCGGATCTACGACCTTGGGATGAAGGCAAGACCGGTCCTCGGGCCGATGTCCACAGGCCCGCGCTGAAGGATTCTTGAGGTATGGAAATCCTTCAGATCGCTGGAGCGGCAGCCATCGTGATCGGCATCGTGGTCATGGTCCTGCTCGCCATCGTGCCCTCGGTCGTGGACCGGTAAGTCTTTCCCTCCGGGGAAGTCAGTCGGCGGACAGATGGACCAACAGGTCCTGCCGGGTCAGAACGCCCACCGGCTTGCCGTCGTCCAGCACCATCAGGGCGTCGCGACCCTCGAGCAGCTCGACCGCCTTGGTGACCGGTTCGCCGGCGCCCAGGGACGGCAGCGCCGGGTCCATGTGCTGCTCGACCATGTCGGCCAGCCGCGCCTTGCCGGAGTACAGGGCGTCCATCAACGTCCGCTCCGACACCGCGCCGGCCACCTCGGCCGCCATCACCGGCGGCTCGGCCCGGACGACCGGCATCTGCGAGACGCCGTACTCGCGCAGGATCGCGACCGCCTCGGCGATCGTCTCGTGCGGGTGGGTGTGCACCAGCGGCGGCAGGCTGCCGTCCTTGCGAGCCAGGATGTCGCCGAGAGTCGCGCCCTGGCGCGCGTGCGCGAGGAAGCCGTACTGCGCCAGCCAGTCGTCGTTGAACACCTTGGTCAGGTAGCCGCGGCCGCCGTCCGGAAGGAGTACGACGATGACGGCGTCGGGGTCGTCGAGCTCGTGCGCCAGCCGGATCGCGGCCGCGGCCGCCATCCCGGCGGAACCGCCGACGAGCATCGCCTCTTCACGAGCGAGCCTGCGGGTCAGTGCGAACGAGTCCGCGTCCGAGACCTCGATGACGCGGTCGCAGATGGTCCGGTCGTAGGTCTCCGGCCAGAAGTCCTCGCCGACGCCCTCGACCAGGTACGGCCGGCCGGTGCCGCCGGAGTACACCGAGCCCTCAGGGTCGGCGCCGATGATCTGCACCTTCCCGCCGGAGACCTCCTTGAGGTACTTGCCGGTGCCGGTGATCGTGCCGCCGGTGCCGACGCCCGCGACGAAGTGGGTGATCTTCCCCTCGGTCTGCTCCCACAACTCCGGACCGGTGGTCTCGTAGTGGGAGCGCGGGTTGTTCTGGTTGGCGTACTGGTTCGGCTTCCAGGCGCCCTCGATCTCGCGGACCAGGCGGTCGGAGACGTTGTAGTACGAGTCCGGGTGCTCCGGGGCCACCGCGGTCGGGCAGACCACGACCTCGGCGCCGTACGCCTTGAGCACGTTGCGCTTGTCCTCGCTGACCTTGTCCGGGCAGACGAAGACGCACTTGTAGCCCTTCCGCTGGGCCACCATCGCCAGCCCGACGCCGGTGTTGCCGGAGGTCGGCTCGACGATCGTGCCGCCGGGCTTGAGCTCGCCGGAGGCCTCCGCGGCCTCGATCATCCGGACCGCGATCCGGTCCTTCACCGAGCCGCCGGGGTTGAAGTACTCGACCTTGGCGAGCACGAGCGGCTTGGCACCGTCGGTCGTCCTCCCCAGCTTCACGAGCGGGGTGTTGCCGACCAGGTCCAGGAGAGAGTCTGCGTAGCGCACATCTTTACTGTAGTGATACGTACGCCGTTCCCCTATTTTCACTTGCGTTGTCGTAACTCCGTGTAATCCTTGACTCATGAGTAGAGCCAGGGCCGCGAAGCGACTGGCCCAGGCCGCAGCTTTGGGGGGCGGGGGACTCGGTCTGATCGGTGCGACGCTGTACGGCGTGCTCACCGCTGAGGCCGAGTATGTGAAGCGTGTGATCGGACCGGCGCGCTACTACCCGACTCCGGGCAACGGCCTGTACGGCCGGTATCCAGGACATCCGATCACGTTCGCCATCCTCGGCGACTCCAGTGCCGCGGGGTACGGCACCGAGTCGCCGGACGAGACGCCCGGGGTGCTCCTCGCCTCTGGTCTGGCCGAGCTGGCCAGACGGCCGGTGCGGCTGGTCGACGTGGCCAAGACCGGCGCGAGGTCGAACGATCTCGCCGCGCAGGTGGACGCCGCGCTGCAGGCGGGCCCGCATGTCGCGGTCATCCTGATCGGCGTGAACGACGTGAAGTCGAAGATGCCGCCATCCACCTCGGTCCGGCTGCTCTCGGCCGCGGTCCGCAGGTTGCGGGCCGCGCACTGTGAGGTGGTGGTGGGAACCTGCCCGGACCTCGGCGTGGTCCGGTCGATCATGCCGCCGCTGCGGCAGGTCGCCCGGTCCTGGAGCCACCGGCTGGCCGCCGCTCAGACCATCGCAGTGGTCGAGGCAGGCGGCCGAACTGTGTCGCTGGGATCGCTGCTCGGCGAGGTGTTCCGGACCGACCCGTCGATGTGGGGGCGGGACAACTTCCACCCGTCCGCCACCGGGTACACCGCCGCCTCCGCCGCGCTGCTGCCCTCGGTCGCGGCCGCGATGGGGGTCGGGCCGGAGTCGTTCGTACACCCGGAGCCGTTCCGGGGCGAGGCGATCCTGCCGATCGCGGAAGCCGCCGTCCAGGCCGCCGGGACCGCCGGGACCGAGGTCGCGGCCACCGAGGTCGCCGGCCGCGAGCGCGGCCCACGCGGTCGCTGGGCAGCCCTGCGACACCGCCGCCGCCACCCGAAGGCCGACGTCGACCGAGTCGACGAGGACACCACCGAACCCACAGACGCCGTCCCAGTCGGCAACTGACGCCATGCCGGTCGGGCACTGACGCCGGCCCGGTCGGGCACTGACGCCGGCCCGGTCGGCCGGGGACGCGCCCTCGGCAGAAACCAGGATCGGACGGCGGTCCGGCGTCACCTTCGGGGCGTTCCGCCGTACCGGGACTGCTCCGGTCGCGTCGCGACGTTTTCGTGCGTCCGCTGAGCGGGGACATTCATGACGAAAGTCTTGCCTGTGGGCGTCTTCGTGGTGCACAGTCGATAACTACGCAATACCCCGATGACGGGAGGCGAAGATGGGCTTGAGCCACTCCGAGGAGACGCATCAGCGTCTGGTGGAGAGGGTGCCCAGGTGCACCGGACGTGAGATGACCGAGTGGTTCCAGCTGATGAACGACGGACCGTCGTTCCTGCGCTTCGACGACAGAGTGAGATGGCTCTCCAGCGAGTACGCCCTCGCGCACGGGCACGCAACCGCCATCGTTCACGAGTACGACCTGGTCAAGGCGCACCGGCGAATGGGCTGACCCCGAACAGGAGCGAACTTTCAGAAGACCTGCCCTTTCAGGTGGAAGGGCGGGTCTTCACGTTTCTCCCCCCGCGGTCCTTCCCACGCGTGCTACGCAGGCACGAAGCATCGACTCGGCCGTCTCGCGCTCGGCACCGCACGACGTGATGCCAGGGTGTGCGTTACCCACCACGGGTTGGTGAGCGCAGCGGCGACGGTTGGCGTGCGAACGGGCTCTCCGGGCACGGACACCAGCCCGGGCAGTCGAGCGCGGCAGCGCGCAAGGCGCGGGCGGCAGCCGGGAGGAAACCTCGGGCGGGTGGGAGCGCGCGTAGCAGGTGCGACGAAGGAGTGCCTGCGTAGCACGTGTGGGCTCAGGCGGGCGTGATGAGAGAGACCTCGTTGCCCTCGGGGTCGGCGAGCAGGTGGTCGCTCAGGAGTCGGCCGCCCGTGGCGAGGGCCGTGTTGATGCGAGTCTGAGCCTGGTCGCGCGGGACGGCGAGTTCGAAGTGGACGCGGTTGCGTTGGCGGAGGCGGTCGTCGGACGGGTCGAGCGGCTGGAAGATGATGACCGGGTTGAGGCGGCGCGGGTCGTAGATGTCGGCGAGGAACTCCCGCTGGTCCTGCTCGTAGCCGAGTAGCGCCGTCCAGAACGCCCGTACGGCTGGGATGTCGACCGCATCGATCCCGAGCTGAACGAACCGCAGCCGACTGGGATCGGCGGAGAGCCCGAGGTCGTGAGCGGCGGCCTCGATCCGGCCGGCGAGCTTGACAAAGTCCGGCCTGGCCGTGCCGTCGTCGTCCCACTGGTCCTTCCCGCTGTCGATCGTCACGCCCTCCGGCCGCAAATCCACCAGGATCGGCACACCGGCCTCGTCGGCCAACCGGGCCACACCAGCGGCCAGACGACTCGCCTGTACGGGCGATGCCGTCGGATAGAACGTCATCGCGCCGAACTGCGTCCGCCAGTCCGCCGTGTCCGGCAGCCCGTCCCCGGGGACCAGGTCGACCTCGTTTCCCTCGGTGTCCGCGAGCGTCAGCTCATACACGCCGTACGCCTCGCGACCGAGCCCGGCCTTGACCGCCTCTACCGCCTCGGCGCCTCGACTGACGTCGACGTGGATCCGATTGCGCAGCGGCCGAGGCTCATCCAGCCGACGGAACGAGAAGCGCGGATCCCGCCGCAACGGATCCACCAGTACGCCGTCCCCCGCCACCTCGTATTCGAGGACAGTCCGCCAGAACGACATCACCTCGGCCTGGTCGGAAGCATCAACCGCCAACCGCACGACCTGCAGCACCGCCGGATCCGCAGCCAGCCCCAACTCGCGAGCCGCCGCCGAGACCCCACGCGCCAGGGCCACGCCGTCCTCGCCGAGCGCCTCCGAGGTCCCGTCGGCACCGATCCCCACCCGCACCCCGTCGGCCCGCAGATCCACATCCGGCAGCTCGCCGCCGGCCACCTCCGCGATCCGCTCAACCAGCTCCGCGCCGGCCGTCAGCGATCCGGCCCCGAACCAGGCACTCACCCCAGCCCCGACCGCCCGCCAGTCCCCAAGCTCATCCATGACGGTCACCCTAGGGCGACATCCGGACAATCTCCCTCCGGATTCCTCTATTACTTTAGGTAGTGTTGACGTCACTCTAAGTAAGTCGTACGGTTCGAGCATGAGACCCCGAACCGGACTGCTCCTCGGGTTAGCCGCCTTGTCGCTCACCGGCAGCACTCTGACGGCGAGCGGCGTACAAGTTCCGGCCAAGGCCAGTGGGTCGACCCACTTCGAGACGTACGGCGTGGACGGCGCGTCGGCGTGGGGCGACGTCACCGTGCCGTACGGCGAGAAGGCACGAGTCAACGGCTGGATCCGGGACGACAAGTGCGACAACCGGAACGCCGCCCTGGCTGTCACCTTCGACTATCCGTTGATCGGCAACGACAAGACGAAGTACATCGTGAACAATACCGACGGCAAGTGCGGCATGGCCCACCTCAAGTCCTTCGACGTGAGCGAGCAGACGTACAGCCTGAACGCGATCTACGTGCAGGAGTACACCGACAACTGGTGGACCTCCGAGCGCTGGGGCGCGCGCATCAAGGTCTGGTCCAAGTAGCCGGGCCCAGAAACGGCCGAAGGGCCGGCCCAGGTGGGCCGGCCCTTCGGGGTGAGTGCGGATCAGTCGCCGCCGCGGAGGATGGCGAGGATGCGCAGGATGTTCCAGTAGAGCCAGACCAGGGTGACGGTCAGGGCGAACGCGGCCCGCCAGGCCTCCTGCTGCGGGGCGCCGTGCTTGACGCCCTGCTCGATCAGGTCGAAGTCGAGGATCAGGTTGAAGACCGCCAGGCCTGCACCGAGCGCGGCGAAGATCAGGCCCATCGCGCCGAACCCGGCGATGCCGGTGTTGACGCCGAACAGGCTGGCGACGAAGTTGATCAGGATCACGCCGGCGAAGCCCATCGTCGCGATGATCACCATCTTGGTGAATCGCGGCGTCACCTTGATCGCGAAGTACTTGTACGTCGCCAACGTCAGGGCGGCCGTCACCAGGGTGGCGAGCACCGCCTGCACGATGATGCCGGGGTCACCGACCCAGTTGGCGATGAACTTGCTGCCGATCCCGAGGAACACGCCCTCGGCCGCGGCGTACACCATCACGAGCACCGGGTTCACCTTGCGGGAGAACGACAGCACCATCGCGATGATGAAGGCCAGCAGGGCACCGGCCAGGAACACCGGGGTGACCAGATTGTCCGGCGTCCGCCACCACGCGATGGCAGCAGCAGCCACGACGACGGCGAGCGTGATGCTGGTCTTGACGATCACGTCGTCCAGCGTCATCGGCCGGCTGCCGGCCGGGGCACCTTGGTACTGCTGCGGCGGCTGACCCGGCCCGCCGTAGCCGTACGGTCCAGGCTGGCCGTACGGAGCGGCGCCCGGATACGCCTGGCCTTGGCCAGGCGCGAACGCACTCGACCGGTTCAGGACCGGGTTACTGCTCTGCATGTCATCCTCCTGGTGACCCACACCCGGGGCCGTATCGAGATACTACGGTCCCACCCTTAACAACATCTGAGAATCAAGCCGATGTTCCCCAACCGAAACCCCTCCAGAGAAAGCGGTTGCACAACCCAATCGCTTCCCGATGCGAGTACGTCGTACGGGCGTTTCCGGCGGACGGAATCTCTCGGTCTGGCGGCGTCGTGCCTGTATGGGCAGGCACGACGCCGGGACCGGCGGCCACCCAGGACGTAGAGCTCCCGCAGGCCGGATCGGGGGTGATGGTTGTCAGAGGTGCGGGTGCAGGGCTTCGTGGGTGGAGAGGGCGGCGCCGACCTGGTCGGCCAGGGCGACGGCCACGAGGCGCTGCTCGAGGTCGGGCCGGGCGATCCGGGCGGCGGCGGTGAGCAGGAAGCGGCCGCGGGTCTCGCCGGCGTGCTGGACGGCCAGCTCGATCTCGGAGTTCGTCGGCAGACCGTCGCGTTCGACCTTGAGCACCTGGCTGCCGCGGGTCACGGAGCCGTCCGCGTTCAGCCGCGGCGCCCGGGTCTGCTTGTCCCCGGCAACGAACTTCGTCCCGTCGATCCCCAGGACGGCGGTGAGCTCGGCGCGGACCTGCTCGATCAGGTCGTCGGTCGACCCACCGGCCGCGACCGCCTGCGAGGTGGTGATCACCCCGTCCAGGTAGCCGCGATGCCGGGACGCCTTGGCTTGTTGCCTCCGGCCCCAGATCGCGATCTCCGTGACCGCGGCCCCGATCAGCACCAGCAGGACGGTCAGCTCGACGTCGTCACTGCTGTTGATCGTGAACGTGTTGTAGGGCACGGTCAGGAAGAAGTCGAACCAGACCGCGCTCGACACCGCGGCCAGCACACCGGCCAGCCGGATCCCGAACGCGGCGACCCCGACGATCACGACCACCAGCAGCAGGGCGGCGTTCGCATTGTCGAAGTTGTCGCGGAACGGCGTCAGCAGCGCACACACGGCCGGGGGCACGAGCAACGAACCCGCCAGCACCGGATTGCGGTAGGTCTCCACTCTTCTATTGATCCTCACCGGACCCCGGCAATCAACATTTCTCACAGAGGTCTATCGGGCCTACCGTGATCGAATGCCCGAGATCGCCCGAATCCGCCCCGCCGAGGACGCCGGCGAACGCGGTACGCTCACCGGCCTGCTCGACTTTCTCCGCTCGACCATCGAGCTCAAGCTCACCGGCCTGACCGAGGATCAGGCCTTCGCCCGCCCGGTCGACCCGTCCGCTTTGACACCGGCGGGCATCGTCAAGCACCTGACCGCGGTGGAGCGGTTCTGGTTCGCGATCGACTTCGCCGGGCTGGACGTGGAGTGGCCGTGGACCGAGGAGGATCCACACGGCGGGTTCCCGATCGCTCCCGGCGACACGGTCGACGGCGTGCTGGAGTCGTACCGGGCTGAATGCGCCCGCTCGCGCGAGATCGCTGCGGCCGCGTCCCTCGACGACCGCGCCCGCTCGGACGGTATGACGTTCACCCTTCGCTACGCGCTGGCCCACATGATCGAGGAAACGGCCCGTCATCTCGGCCATCTCGACCTCCTCCGGGAATCCACCGACGGCGTGGTCGGCGAGTAAAAGCTGTGGCCGATCCCGGCGCAGCTGCCTAGGTTGATCAGTCATGGCAGACCCGTACCGGATCCGGCAGGCCGTCCTCGACGACGTCGACGTTCTCACCGATGTCGTTTTCGAAGCGACTCGTGCGCAGGGCCGCCTGCCCGCCGACACCGACGAGCCCGCGTGGCGGGCATCGTTCGCCGAGTGGACGCGCGAGTCGATCGAGGACGCATCCACCGACCTGAGCGTCGTCGAGGTCGACGGACTGCCGGCCGGGCGACTGCGGGTCAGCCGGGCCGCGGAAGCGCTCGAGCTCAACGGGATCCAGCTCCGGCCTTCGGTCCAGAACCGCGGGATCGGTACGGCGATCATCGCGGAACTGCAGTCCGAGGCCGCGCGGACCGGGGTACCGCTGGAGCTCGGGGTGGAGCGGAACAATCCGGACGCGCGGCGGCTCTACGACCGCCTCGGGTTCCGGCGGATCGGCGGGGACGACGGCGAGGACAAGCTCCGCTGGCTGGCCCCGGCCGCGGCGCGGCAGAACGAGATCTGGAACGCCGAGACCGCCGGCCGGTACGACACCCCGGGAGCCGGGATGTTCGCCGCGGAGGTGCTCGGGCCGACGGTCGATCGGCTCGCGGACCTGGCCGGCGAGGGGCGGGCGCTCGAATTCGCGATCGGCACCGGGCGGATCGCCGTACCGCTGGCCGAACGCGGCGTACCGGTCAGCGGGATCGAGATGTCCACCGCGATGCTCGGCCAGCTCCGCACGAAGGCCGACGCGGCCACGATCCCGGTCGCCGTCGGCGACATGTCCGCGGTGCGCGTTCCCGGCGAGTTCTCCCTCGTCTACCTGGTCTTCAACACGATCTCGAACCTGCTGACCCAGGAGGAACAGGTCGCCTGCTTCCGGAACGCGGCCCGCCACCTCTCCCCCGGCGGCCGCTTCGTCGTCGAACTCTGGGTCCCCGAACTCCGCCGCCTCCCACCCGGCACCCCCGCCACCGTCGGCGTCGCCGACCCGGGCTACATCCTCCTGGACACGTACGACGTCCTGAACCAGCACGTCACCTCCCACCACTTCCACTTCGGCGAAGGCACCGCGGCCCAACTCTTCCGAACCCCCCACCGCTACATCTGGCCACCCGAACTGGACCTCATGGCCCAACTCGCCGGCCTGACCCTCGAATCCCGCCACGCCGACTGGACCGGCACGGAATTCACCGCCGACTCCCCCTCCCACGTCTCCGTCTACCGCCTGCCCGGGCGAAGCTAGTCGGGGGTGACGATGGTGAAGTTCGGATCGCCGGGGTCGAGGAGGCTGAAGAGCCGGGCGAGGACCTTGGCGTCGCCGGTGATCTTGATGCCGGCGGCGGCCAGTTCTGCGGGGTCGGTCGTTTGCTGGGCCAGGGCCGTCAGCGAGGCTCGAGGCAGGCTGAGGGTCACGTCGGCGTCTCCGCGTTGTGGCGCCGAGCTGTAGGTGAGAGCACCGTTGGAGAGGCGCAGCCGGTAGCGTTCGTCGACGTCGTCGAACGCGATGTCGATGGCGAACGTCTCGTCCCACGCCCGGGGTCCGTCGATCTGGATCGCGAGGGCGTCGAACAGCATCGCCGGGCTGAGCTGGCCGAGGATGTCGCCTGAGGCGGTCTGGGCCGGCGTCCCGAAGGAGCCCTCGCGCAACTCGGTCGCACCGGAGAGGTAGAAGTTGCGCCAGGTGCCGTTCTCGCAGCCGTAGCCGAGCTGCTCGTAGGTGTCGGCGAGCATGGTGCGGGCGGCGGCGTGGTCCGGCTGCGCGAAGACGACGTGGTTGAGGACCTCCGCGACCCAGCGGAAGTCACCGCGATCGAAGTACGACTGGGCCTTCGACACGACGGCGTCGGCTCCGCCCATGAACTCGACGTACCGGGTGGCGGCTTCCACGGGTGGGTGTGGCCACAGCTTGGCCGGGTTGCCGTCGAACCAGCCGATGTAGCGCTGATAGATCGCCTTCACGTTGTGGCTCACCGAGCCGTAGTAGCCCCGGGTGTGCCAGGCGTTCTCGAGGGCGGGCGGGAGCTGGATCCGCTCGGCGATCTCCGCACCGGTCAGTCCCTTGTTCAGCATCCGCATGGTCTGGTCGTGCAGGTAGGCGTACAGATCGCGTTGGAGCACGAGGTAGCCGACGGCCTGCTCGTTGCCCCAGGTGGGCCAGTGATGTGAGGCGAACACGACGTCGAGATCCGCACCGAACAGATCGATGGTCTCGGTGAGATAGCCCGCCCAGCCGTGCGGGTCGCGGACGACCGCACCTCGCAGGGTGAGGAGGTTGTGCAGGGTGTGGGTGGCGTCCTCGGCGGCGCACAGTGCCTTGTGGTCGGGGAAGTAGATCAGCATCTCCGCGGGCGCCTCGGTGTCGGGCGCCATCTGGAACACCATCCGGATCCCGTCGATCGTCTCCTCCTGGCCGGTGGTGGAGATGAACTCGGTCGGCGCGATCAGCGTGATCGTTCCGGTCGAGGTGGTCTGGCCGAGCCCGGCGCCGACCTGCCCGCGGGGGCCGCGAGCCAGCGCCGCGCCGTACATGTAGCCGGCCCGCCGGGCCATCGCGGTTCCGGCGTAGACGTTCTCGGAGACGGCGTGCTCGGTGAACCCTTCCGGCGCGAGGATCCGCACCCGGCCGCTGGTCACCTCCTCCTGCGAGACCACGCCCTTCACGCCACCGAAGTGGTCGATGTGCGAGTGGGTGTAGACAACCGTGTGGACGGGCCGGTCGCCACGATGCTCGCGGTACATGGCGAGCGCGGCGGCAGCCGTCTCGGACGAGATCAGCGGATCGATGACGATCAGACCGGTGTCGCCCTCCACGAACGTGATGTTCGACAGGTCGAAGCCGCGGACCTGGTAGATGCCCTCGACCACCTCGAAGAGCCCTTGCCGCGCGACCAGCTGCGACTGCCGCCACAAGCTCGGGTGCACCGAGTCCGGGGCGTCTCCGGACAGGAATGCGTACGAGTCGTTGTCCCACAGGACCTCGCCACTCGCGGCCCGTACGACGCCCGGGCTGAGCTCGGCGATCAGACCCCGGGAGGTCGCCTCGAAGTCAGCGGTATCGGACATCGGCAAGGTCGACAGGGCAGCCCGGTGCTGGTCGCGGACGGCGGCGCTGGCGTCACGTGGAGGCGTCATGCCGCGAGTCTCACCCGACCGGACAATCCCGGGCTTCACCCTCGCGGGATGAGCTTGGAGACGCTGAACAGAGCGGGCGGCTTGCGGTTCCATGACGGTGCGGGCCAGTGCTGGCGGGAGGGTGTTCCGGGCCGCACCATGAGGGGATGGTGGTCCCTCGGGCGGGGGAGTGTTCGGTGGGTGAGATCCCTCCTGAGAGGGTTTGTGAAATTTTTCACGAGCCTTTAATGTTGAAGTGAACATGAAGTCGAGGACCCACTCAGGGAGAGTGAAACGCATGACAGCCCAGGTGCCGCACATCCTCGTCGTCGGAGGCGGTTACGTCGGGATGTACACCGCGTACGGCCTGCGCCGCGCGGCTCGCAAGGGCCGGATCCGGGTGACCGTGGTCGACCCGCGTTCGGTGATGACCTACCAGCCGTTCCTGCCCGAGGCCGCGGCCGGCTCGGTGGAACCGCGGCACGTGGTGGTGCCGCTGCGCAAGACCCTCAAAGGCTGCCGGGTGGTGACCGGCCGGGTGACCGGGATCGACCATGCGAACAAGGTCGCGAAGGTGATGCCCGAGGAAGGCCCGGAGTACGAGTTGGCCTACGACCAGATCGTGGTCGCGCTCGGCTCGATCGCCCGGACGCTGCCGATCCCCGGCCTGGCCGAGGAGGCCACCGGGTTCAAGAACGTCGAAGAGGCGATCGCCCTGCGCAACAAGGTGCTGGACCGGCTGGACGTCGCGTCGTCGCAGCCCGACCCGGCGCTGCGCAAGTCCGCGCTGACCTTCGTCTTCATCGGCGGTGGGTACGCCGGTGTCGAGGCGTTCGCCGAGCTCGAGGACATGGCCCGCTACGCCACCCGGTACTACGACAACATCAAGCCCGAGGACATGCGCTGGGTGCTGGTCGAGGCCACCGACCGGATCCTGCCCGAGGTCGGCCCGGATCTCGGCAAGTACACCGTGGACCAGCTGCGCAAGCGGAACATGGACATCCGGCTGGAGACCCGGCTGGAGTCCTGCGAGAAGGGCCACGTGATCCTCAGCGACGGCGAGGAGTTCGACGCCGACACGATCGTCTGGACCGCCGGCGTGAAGGCGAACCCGGCGCTCGCGGCGACCGACTTCCCGCTGGACGAGAAGGGCCGCGTCAAGACGCTCGCGAACCTGCGGATCGAGGGTGTCACCGACGCCTGGACCGCCGGTGACAACGCCGCCGTTCCCGACCTCACGAGCGAGACCGGCGCCTACTGCGCTCCGAACGCCCAGCACGCGGTCCGCCAGGCGCGCCAGCTCGCAGCGAACATCCTTCGGGTGGTCGACGGTCAGCTGCCGCAGGACTACAAGCACAAGTACGTCGGCTCGGTCGCGAGCCTCGGCCTGCACAAGGGCGTCGCCCAGCTGTACGGCGTGAAGGTGAAGGGCTGGCTGGCCTGGTTCCTGCACCGGACGTACCACGTGTCCCGCGTCCCCACCTTCAACCGGAAGGCCCGCGTGATCCTGGACTGGACGCTCGCGCTGTTCTTCCGCCGCGAGGTGACCAGCCTTGGCAGTCTGCAGACTCCGAACGAAGAGTTCCGCCGGGCGACGCAGTCCTGACCAGTGGTCGACAGGAGCGGTGCCCACTCTGCGGGCGCCGCTCCTAGTCGTAGCTCCGGCGGGATGGCTAGTGCAGGAGACCCGCGTCGTGCACGAGCAAAGCGATTTGGACGCGGTTGTTCAAGTCGAGTTTCGTGAGGATGCGGGAGACGTGCGTCTTCACGGTCGGGACACTGAGGTAGAGCGTCGCGCTGATCTCCGCGTTCGACTTACCCTCGCCGACCGCGACGGCGATCTCGCGCTCGCGGTCGTTCAGGCCCTGGAGCCGGGCGACCGCCTTGGCCTTGCGGTCGTCGTGGCCGGAGGCGGCGACGCGGGTGATCAGGCGTTTGGTGACGGCCGGCGAGAGTACGGGTTGCCCGCCGGCCACCCGGCGTACCGATTCGACGATCTCGACGGGCGGGGTGTCCTTGAGGACGAAACCGGCCGCGCCGGCGCGGAGGGCGCGCAGTACGTGTTCGTCGGCGTCGAAGGTGGTGAGGATGACGACCTCGGGCGCGCCCGGGCGACGCCGTACCGCTTCTGTCGCGGTCAGGCCGTCGGTGCCGGGCATGCGGATGTCCATCAGGATCACGTCCGGGGCGAGCCGGTCGATCAAGCCCTGTACGCCGCTGCCGTCACCGGCCTCGCCGACCACCCGGATGTCGGGAGCGCCCGCGAGCATCATCTTCAGCCCGGCGCGCAGCAGCGGATCGTCGTCGACGATGAGTACCCGAATGGTCATGCGGGCCACGGTAACCAGGCGAACAGCCGGAACTCGCCGTCGGGGGTGCGGCCGTGTTCCACCCGCCCCTCCACCAGGGCTGCGCGCTCGGCGAGTCCTTTCAAACCCTGCCCGTCTCCCCGTCTGCGGTTCGGCGCCTGGTTGCGCACCTCGACTTCCAGACCGTTGCCTGGGGCACCGGTCACGCTGATCGTCACCTGCTCACCCGGGGCGTGCTTCATCGCGTTGGTGAGCCCTTCCTGAACGATCCGGTACGCCGTACGCCCGACGTGGTCCGGCAGTGGGCCGGGAGCATCGAGCGTGAGATCGACCGGGAAGCCCGCCGTGCGAGAGCCCTCGACCAGCTGCGGCAGGTCGGCGAACGTCGGCTGCGGGAGTTCACCGACCGGAGCCCGCAGTACGCCGATCACCTCGCGCAGATCCTGCAGAGCCTGGTGCGCGCTGGCCCGGATGATCTCGGCGGCCCCGGAGACCTCCTCGGTGGACGCGTCCGGTCGATAGGCGAGCGCGCCCGCGTGCACGCTCAGCAGCGACAGCCGATGCCCGAGGACGTCGTGCATCTCGCGGGCGATCTCCTCGCGGGCCCGCATCTGCGCCTGCTCGGCCTCCAGCTTGGCGACGGTCTCGGCCCGGTCGGCGCGGTCGCGCAGGGTCTGCAGGAGCTGCCGGCGCGAGCGGATGTAGAAGCCCCAGCCGGCCACCGCGATGTAGATCGCGACCGCGGCGACCGCGAGCGCCTGCTGGTCGTCCTTCTGCCTGACCTGGAAGTACATGACCAGGCTGACGGAGTTCGCGACGAAGATCAGCAGCGACGTACGCCAGGGTTTGTTGATCGCCACCGTCATGATCAGCAGCAGCGTTGCGCCGCTGGCCGCCTCGGAGTAGATCGAGACCACGGCCGCGACGAGCGCCAGCTGCACCGGCCAGCGGCGGCGGAACCAGAGCGTGAGGCAGAGCGCCATCCCCGACAGGAGGTCCAGCGCGAGCAATGTGTCGTTGACGGGGTCGTGCTCGCCCTCGCTGTACGTGTACAGGCCGAGCAGGACGGCCAGGACGAAGGTGATGCTGTCCACGATCCAGTCGCGCGTACTGCGGCGGTTCGTGGACGCGGTCATGTCTCCGAATGTAGCGGTGCGTAAGCGCTCTCCGGAGGGTTCGGGGCTGTCCGGATACCGAAGTCGTTTTCTTGAGCTACTTAGGTCAACGGTAGGTTGCCGGGCATGAGTCAGCTCGCTGTCACCGTCATCGGCCCGGACCGCCCGGGCATCATCGCGGACGTCACCGAGGCCCTGGCCGGGACCGGCGTCAACCTCGAAGACTCCACGATGACGCTGCTGCGCGGTCATTTCGCGATGATGATCGTGTGCTCGGGGCCGTTCGACGAGGTGAAGTCGGCGCTCGAGCCGCTGCGTGGCGAGCTGGTCATCACGGTGCGGCAGGTCGGCCCGGAGCACGAGCACGCGCCGATCGGACCGCCGTACATGCTGAGCGTGCACGGCGCGGACCGGCCCGGGATCGTGGCGGCGGTGACCCGGATGATCGCGGCGGCCGGCGGGACGATCACGGACCTGACCACACGGCTCAGCGGGGAGCTGTACGTACTGACCGCGGAGGTCGAGCTGCCGCCGTCCGCCGAGCTGTCGATGCTCTCCCGCGCCCTGGAGATCACTGCCGAGGAGCTCGGCGTCGGCGTCACCTTGCGGCCGGCCGAGAGCGACGACCTGTGACCGTGCTGACCGGCTGGGATCCTTCGCAGCTAGGGGTTGCCGGCGAGGTTCTGAAGGTCCTCCACGCACCGCACCCCGTCCTCGCGACCGAAGGCGCGACGGTGGATCCGCTCGACCCGGCCATGATCCAGCTCGCCGCCGACCTGGTCGCGACCATGCGGGTGTCCCCCGGCTGCGTCGGGCTCGCGGCGCCGCAGGTCGGCGTGGCGGCGCAGATGTTCTCGCTCGACGTCACCGATCACCCGAAGACCCGCACCTGCCACGGCGTCTTCGTCCTCTGCAACGCGGTCGTCGTCGAGGCGACCCGCCAGGAGAAGGGCCGCGAAGGCTGCATGTCCGTCCCCGACTTCACCGGCGACGTCAAACGCGCCACCCGCCTCACCGTCACCGGCGTCCTCCCCGGTACGACGGACGAACTCACCATCACCACCGACGCCTTCGAAGCCCGCGCCCTCCAGCACGAGATCGACCACTGCAACGGCAACCTCTTCCTCGACCGCGTCGCCGGCGCCCACGCCGTCTACCCCCGCAAGGTCTACAAGTAAGTTGTAGTCTCAGTCCTCGCCGTGCAGCCCGGGTGGCGGAACGGCAGACGCAGCGAGCTTAAACCTCGCGGCCCTCACAGGCATACGGGTTCGAATCCCGTCCCGGGCACACTCAGGCAACGCGCGCTGGTCCGGCCCACGCGTGCTCCGCGGGCGCTCTCCTCGTCGCTCCGCTCCTCAACGCACCCGCTACACCCGCTCCCACCCACCCCCAGCTCATCGCCGGTACATCCCTTGCCGGCTACCGCCGGACCTTGCCGGCTAACGCCGGGTGTGGCCGGCTGACGCCGACGTTCTGCGGGCTATCGCCCGCGTCTTCCGGACTGCCGCCCGGGGCCGCCCCGCTGCCGCGCGATCGACACCCCCCGCACCGCGCCGTCTCCTGATGCGTGAGCCCCCCGCGGTGAGATACGGCAACACCGACCACCCTGTGGGCACGTCAGACCCAGATCGGCCGGCCAGCCACTGCCGGCGGACGAGTGTCGTGCACCAATCGACGGGGCCGGAGCCTGCCGGAGCCGTTCCCTGACAACTTTCTCTACGTCTTCAAGACGGGCCCCTCCAGGGCCCGAAAAGCGCGCCACCACCGAAGGACGGGCCGTGCCGCCTTCCACTCCGCTTCGCTGCGCTCCCGGCGGGTCCCTTGGCTTGGCGCGCAGGCGACAACGGTGCCGCCCGGAGACAACGAAATCTCGTCATCAACGAACGACACCCGTGGGCATCAATTGGCCGGCTACCGACGCCGGTGGCTCAAGCCGCCTGCCGACTGCCGACATGGCTGGGGCTCCGTATCGCCCCGACAGCAAGCGTTGGAAGTGGGGTCCGGTCCGGCACGCGTCAAGGGGCGCCTCCGGCGTCGCCCCGCGATCTCCGACCCTTGACACGTAACCGACCCGAACCTAAGGGCGCAGCTATCGGGGCCGATGCGGAGTACTGACCGCACGCCTCGACACGTAACCGTCAACCTGCGGCTGGGGTCGTGGCAGCTTGGCCTGCGTGCGGGCACGATGGCATCCGTGACGGATGACATGAGGCAGCTCCCGATGCCACCCGAGCCAACCAGGCGCAGAAGAACACGTCGGCAGCGATGGGTCCTGGCCCTGGTCATGATCCCCGTCGCAGCAGTCCTCGGGGCATTTCTTGTCGCCTCGCTGATCGGCCTCTGGCTCTACATCAATCACGACCGGCCCGAACTGATCGATGATCCACAAGTCGTCAGTACGACAGAATCCGCTTGCTCGACCATGACACAGGCCGTGCAACAAGCCGCCCCTCCGCTTAGTGCAACCAATGCCACCAAAGCCCGTGCCATCGAGGAGCAGAACGACGCGGTAGCCGCGATGATCCGCACCATCCGTCTTCTGGGATCCGACCGCCTGGACAACGACCGCCCAACGCCCAGCTGGCTCGAGGACTGGCAGACACTCATCGACCAGCGAGCACGATACGCACGCAACCTCGGCTCGAATCGACCCACACCGTTCGTCATCCCGACCGCCGAAGGCCGGCCGATCACCGAGCGCATGAACGACGTTGGCATCAGCTGCACCGTTCCCCGAGAACTCACCAACCCCCGCTGAAGGCGGCACCTTGCCGACGAACGGGCAACGGTCGCGCTGTCGGGCGAGAACAGTTGGCAAGGAGCTCGAAACGGTTGCAAGAGTTTGCAACGAGGCGCGCTCGTCTGGGAATGACCGTCCGAGGTGCCGGTTGGGAGAGATTTGGGAGACGCACACCCGTTTCAACGCCCATCAACTCGCGGCATCTCGTCCGAACTCGTTCCTCGGAAGCCCCTTGGTTCATTGACGATCGACGGGTTTCAGTCTTGCTGGCTCGGCTGACTGGCGACCATGGCATGGAAGTAGTCAGCCTCTGGCCGTAGTTGCAGGTCTCTCCGCGACGTCTGCGTTCACACGGACGCGGCGACCACAGGGCGACCGTTGTTCGAACCATGCCGAGACATGGCCCGATCGAACTTGAATCTTGCTGCCATGGAGGCGTCAGAGAAGCGGTTACTCGGCCGGGCTGGCCTTCAGACTCTCTGCGCAACGCAGTGCTGACACGGAGCTCGCCCCCAGAGTGGTGAACCAAGCCAGCACTACCCAGCCCGCGAAGCGCGTATAGGAATCGGTGGCGTCGAGTGCAACCGTGCTCGCCCATACCAACCAGACACCCAGAAAGGCGAATAAGGCCGCGGCCCCTACCACTCCGAGCGGCTTCCGCCGTCGTCGCACGATGAACAGAGCCAGTCCGCGGGGCCGTAGCACGTACCCCAGCGCGACGAAGGCCACGGTCGCTGCACACGCGAGAATCGGAGGCCCATCCCCCACCACAGCAATTCCTCCTACCGCAACCGCGAGGACCACTCCACCCAGGAGAACCAGCAGCTTTTCCTTCACGACGCAGACCGTACGGGGAACCCGCCCCGAGGGCGAGGGAGCTGACCTCGTTCGTTATGAAGCGACGGTCTGTGGCCGGATCGCAAACCGACCACCACCGATAGCAGGTGTTCAGGGCTGCAGCGACGCCGAGGGATGCCAGGTAGTCGGCCGGGTACCTCAACCGTCTCGGTTGCAGTGCCGGTTGCAGTTCGGTCCAGTTCAGTCGCGTTCGGGAGACGTGCATTGCCGCGCAACCAAGACGAGATGACCGTCCACGGATCGCCCCGAACAGCCCCAGGTCGAACTTAAGCCTCGCAGCCGCAAGGCATACGGGTTCGAATCCCATCCCGGGCACACTCAGGCAACGCGCGTGGTCCGGCCCCACGCGTGCTCCCCCGGCTCATCGCCGGTGCATCCTTGCCGGCTACCGCCGGACCTTGCTGGCTGTCGCCAGGTGTAGCTGGCTGCCGCGCGACGATCTGCGGGGTATCGCCCGCGTCATCCGGACGACCGCCCGGCGGTGCGCGCGGCCACGCGATCGACCACCACCGCGCCCCGCCGTCTCCTGATGTGTGAGCCTCCTGCGATGGAAAGCGGCAACGAAGACCGTGGTGATCCAGCTGTCATGGCGAGAGCGGGCTACGGCGCCAAGCACGCTTCAGCGGTCAGCTCTCCCTCAGACCTGCAACGCATACAGCCTCGAATCCCCAGCAGGCACTGTAATCCGCCAGTTGCGTCCAGCAGAGTGGTGTACGACGAGATCCCGGTGGGCGCGTCGCGGGGAACGTGAACGCGGTCATCGGGTGATCCTTCGAGTGATCT